>JAFKLT010000049.1 GCA_017309275.1 Sphingomonadales bacterium
CTGCGCGCCATCTGCACGGTGCAGCACATGCGGCTCATGTCGAGCGCCGGCCGGCCGGCGCGGGCGAGCTCGGCGTTGATGAAGCCGAAGTCGAAGACGGCGTTGTGCGCGACCATCGGCGCGTCGCCCAGAAATTCGATCAGCTCGTCGACGCGAGTCGCGAACAGCGGTTTGTCCGACAGGAACTGGATCGAAAGGCCGTGCACCGCCTCGGCGGCGGCGGGCATGTCGCGCTCGGGATTGAAATAGGCGTGAAAAGTGACCCCGGTTTCACGGCGGTCGATCAGTTCGACACACCCGATTTCGACCAGCCTGTCCCCGGTTTTGGGATCGAGCCCCGTAGTTTCGGTATCGAAAATTATCTCACGCATCGAAGCTTTAATCTGGACCCTATCGCGCGTGGAAACAAGAGGCGATGGCGCGAATCTGACGGTGCGTCGCGCTTTTGGGACGCCCCGTATCGATGATGAAATCCGCGCGCGCGCGCTTTACGCGGTCGGGAACCTGCAGGCGGCGGATCGCCTTCAGCTTGGCGCGGGTCATGCCGGGGCGGCGCATCACGCGCTTCGTCTGCATCCAGGCGGGGGCGGAGACGACCGCGATCGCGCCGACCTTTCGCCAGCCGCCCTTTTCAAAGAGCAGCGGGATGTCGAGGATCACGACGTCGCGCGCGCGGTGCCGCATCAGGAATCGGCGCTGCGCCTTGGCCACCGCCGGATGGACGATCGCCTCCAGCGCCGCGAGTTCGTGCGTGTTGCCGAGGACGCGGCTCCCCAGCTTTTGCCGGTCGACGCCGTTCGGGCCGGTGGTGTCGGGAAAGCGGGCCTCGATCGCATCGACCAGCGCGCCGCCCGGGCCCTGCAGCCGGTGCACCTCGGCATCGGCGTCGAAAACCGGCACGCCCTCGCGCTCGAACATCAGCGCGGCGGTCGACTTGCCCATGCCGATCGAGCCGGTCAGCCCCAGGATGAAGGGACGGCGAAGCCGCGCGCCGGGATGTTTTCGAACGCTCATGCCGTCAGCAGCGCGCGCAATTCTTCGTCGCGGCCTTCGGGCGGCGATTGGCCGAAGAAGAGTTCGAACGCCAGCGCCGCCTGGCCGATCAGCATGTCCAGCCCGTCGACCGTGTCGAGGCCGCGCGCCTCCGCGGACTTGAGCAGGCCGGTCTGGAGTGGCGCATAGACCAGGTCGTATACGATCGCATCGGCGGGCAGCGGCGACAGGTCGAGGTCGAGCGGCGGCTGGCCCGTCATCCCGAGGCTGCTCGAATTGACGAGCAGCGCGGCGGGCGGAAGCGCGGCGTCGAGCCCCACGACCTCGCCCTTCAGGCCAAAGGTCGCGAGCAACCCCATGGCCTTGAGCGGGCTGCGGTTGAGGATCGTCACATGGCCGACGCCCGCACGCGCCAGCGCGAACAGGACCGCGCGCGCCGCGCCGCCGGCCCCGACCACCGCCACCGCCGCACCCTGCAGGTCGAGCTCGGCGAGCGGCGCATAGAAGCCCGCGGCGTCGGTGTTCGTGCCGATCAGGCCGCCGTCGGGCTGCCGGACGATCGTGTTCATCGCGCCGATCGTCCCGCGAATGTCGCCCGGATCGCTCACAAGGTCCATCACCGCGACCTTGTGCGGAATCGTGACGTTGCAGCCGCGCCAGTCGGGATCGTCGCGGCGCTCGGCGATATAGCTTGCCAGCTCCTCGGGCTTCACATGCGCGCGGCGATAGTCCCCGGCGAGGCCCAGCGCCTCCAGCCAGAAGCCGTGGATCAGCGGCGATTTGCTGTGCGCGATCGGATCGCCGATCACCTCGGCATAGGGAACCCCGCTCATTGCGGCGCCAGCCCGGTCGCGCGCAGCCAGGCGAGCAGCGGGAGCATCGGCATGCCGATGATGGTCCAGGGGTCGCCCTCGACCCGGTCGAATAATTGCACGCCCGCTCCCTCGATCTCGTAACAGCCGACGGTCCAGCGGATGCTGTCCCAGTGCCGCGCCACATAGTCGGCGATGAAGGCGTCCGACAAGGGCCGCATCCAGAGCTTCGCCTCGCCGATCGCGCGCCACACCGGGGCGCCGTCGCGCGCCGCGACCGCCGCGCTGAACAGGCGGTGGCGCGTCCCGGCCATCCGCCGCAGATGATCGGCGGCCTCCTCCATACTCCCCGGCTTCGCCAGCATCGACCCGTCGTCGAGCGCCAGCGTCGAGTCCGCGCCGATCACCGTAACCCCCGGAAGCCGCGACGAAATCTTGATCGCCTTCGCCTCGGCCAGCGCGTCGGCGATGTTGCGCGGCGTCTGCCCCGCCGCCAGCAGCGACGCCGTCAGCGCCTCCTCGTCGACATGCGCCGCGCTCGTCTCGAACGTCAGCCCGGCAGCGCGGAGCATCGCGGCGCGCCCGCTGCTTTGCGAGGCAAGAAGCAGCGTCATGCCGCGCCGCGATCCTCGACCAGCTTGATCACCGCGGCCGCCGTCTCCTCGATCGACCGGCGCGTCACGTCGATCACCGGCCAGCCATTGTCGGCGAACATGCGCCGCGCATAAGCCAGCTCGGCCTTCACGCGCTCGTCGTCGACATAGGCGGTCTCGGGCGCCTGGTTCAGCGAGAGCAGGCGGTTGCGGCGAACCTGGACGAGCCGGTCGAGCCCGGTCGTCAGCCCGACCACCATCGGCCGCTTCAGATTATAGAGCGCGTCGGGCGGCGGCGATTCGGGAACGATCGGAATATTCGCGGTCTTGTAACCGCGGTTCGCCAGATAGATGCTCGTCGGCGTCTTCGACGTGCGCGACACGCCCGCCAGCACGATGTCGGCCTGTTCCCAATTTTCCCAGCCGATCCCGTCGTCGTGCGCGACGGTGAACTGGATCGCCTCGACGCGCGCGAAATAGGCGGCGTCGAGCTGGTGCTGGCGGCCGGGACGCGCCTTCGCCTCCTGGCCCAGCATCCGCGACAGCGCATCGGTCACCGCGTCGAGCGCGGGGACGAGGGGCAGGTTCAACGCTTCGGCGCGCCGCTGGCGCGAAGCTCGCCGTTGACCAGCGTGAACAGGATCATGCCCGGACTTGCCTGCACTTCGGCGATGATCCGGTCGAGATGCGATTCCGACCGCACCATCGGCCAGAAATGGCGCACGACCTCGACATCGTCGAACTGCGCGATCGCGGCCTTGGCGATATTTTCGAGCGTCTCGCCCGTGGAATCGGATATGAGGTGCAGGTGAAGGCGGCCCATCGCGCCACCATGGCGGAAGCGCGCCGAAAAAGGCAAGCATGGTTCGCCCGCCGCGATCCCGTCGCTGCTGCGCCCCCGCCATGCCGCAGGCTGGCCATTGGGGGTAAAATACCCCCTGTGGATAGTTTTCCGCATAACCCCAGGGACAAGATCGGCACTGTGGATTCATCCCCCGCGCTGCCGATTCCGCTCCGCCACTTGTCCACAAGGGATGAATCTTATCCACAGGCTGTGAATTAGGTGGACAGGCGCGGGCGACTCCGTGACGTAACGCGCGACGCGCAGAGTCAATATGTTGGCAAAAAGGACGCTGCCGCCTAAAGCCGCGCTGTCCGCCGACCAACAAACCACCACAAATATATTTAAATATATATGAAGAGAGAAAGAGGGGCCGCGTGAAGGCGTCACCGAAGAGCTTGCTGGCAACGCTGCGCGGGGCGCGGCAGGAAAAGCCCGCGATGTGGCTTATGCGCCAGGCCGGGCGCTATCTCCCCGAGTATCGCGCATTGCGGGAGACCAAGGGCGGTTTCCTCGAGCTCTGCTATGACAGCGAGGCGGCGGCCGAGGTGACCTTGCAGCCGATCCGGCGCTTCGGCTTCGACGGCGCGATCCTCTTTTCCGACATTCTCGTCGTACCCCACGCGCTCGGCCAGCATCTGTGGTTCGAGGCGGGCGAGGGGCCGCGGCTCGCGCCCCCGCTCGTCGACAGCGCGCTCGCGGCGCTTGAGGCGATGCCCCAGCGGCTCGATCCGGTTTACGGGACCGTCGCCCGCGTCGCGGCGTCGCTGCCGGCCGAGACGACCTTTCTGGGCTTTGCCGGAAGCCCCTGGACCGTCGCGACCTATATGGTGGCCGGACAGGGGTCGAAGGATCAGGCCGCCGCGCGCCGCCTGGCGTTCGGCGATCCGCAGGCGTTCGGCGCGATCATCGACGCGATCGTCGATCTGTCGGTCACCTATCTTTCGGGGCAGATCGAACAGGGGGTCGAGGCGGTCCAGCTTTTCGACAGCTGGGCGGGAAGCCTCAGCCCCGCGCAGTTCGAACGCTGGGTGATCGCGCCCAATGCACAGATCGTCCGCCGGCTGAAGGCGCTGCATCCGGAAACGCCGATCATCGGCTTTCCGAAGGGCGCCGGCGGCAAGCTGCCCGCCTATGCCGACGAGACCGGGGTCGATGCGATCGGCCTCGACGAAACGGTCGATCCCGTCTGGGCCGACGCGGCGTTGCCCGCGCATCTGCCGGTGCAGGGCAATCTCGATCCGCTCGCGCTCGTCGCGGGGGGCGAGGCGCTCGATACGGCGATCGATCGCATCCTTGCGGCTTTCCCTTCGCGTCCCCATATCTTCAATCTCGGCCATGGTATCGTGCCCGACACGCCCATCGCCCATGTCGAACATCTGATCCGGCGCGTCCGTGGCTAGGCGGGACTTATGGTGGGATTTCTGGGGGTGACGATGCTGTGGGTTAAGGCGGCGCACGTCATCTTCGTGATCTTCTTCATGGCCGGGCTCTTCATGATGCCGCGCTTCTTCGTCTATCACCACCAATGCCCCGTCGGATCCGACGAGGACAGGAAGTGGGTCGAGCGCGAGGACCGGCTGCGCAAGATCATCCTGGCCCCCGCGATCATCTTCGTCTGGGTCTTCGGCCTGATGCTCGTCTTCAATGGCGACTATTGGCGCGAAGGCTGGTTCATCGCCAAATTCCTGCTCGTGATCGCGCTTTCGGGCTATCATGGCTGGATGATCGGCTATGCGAAAAAGCTGGCCAAGGGGCAGCGCCCGCTGACCGAAAAGCAGCTTCGCCTGATCAACGAGGTTCCCGGCATCGCTGCGGCGATCATCGTCATATTGGTGATCGTGCGGCCCTGATCGGAATCGCCGCAAGGCCCAGCCTTTTTTAACCCCCCGATCCCCGCCGAAAGGATCGAGCGCAAAGCCCGGTCGCAAAGCTGCGCGGGGATCTGGCGGTGGCAAGGCCGCGTCCCGGCATGGGGCCGGCTTGTCGCAGCCGCGATTGACTTGGCCGACGGCGGGTTATAGGGGCCGATCAACCCCGCGTTCCGCGGGCGGCGCGTCTCGCGTCGATACTATCTGTAACGGTCGTCCCACGGCCGGATAGGCACCAGCCGGTGCGACGAATTAGTCTCAATTTTCTCCCGAATTCTCTACCTGGAATCCATCCAATGCATCTCAAAGAACTCAAAACCAAAGCACCTGCCCAACTCGTCGAAATGGCCGAGGAACTGGGCGTCGAGGGCGCGTCGACGCTGCGCAAGCAGGACCTCATGTTCTCGATCCTGAAGGAACTCGCCGAAGAGGGCGAGGAAATCATCGGATCGGGCACGATCGAGGTTCTTCCCGACAGCTTCGGCTTTCTCCGCTCGTCGGACGCCAATTATCTGGCGGGTCCCGACGACATCTATGTCTCGCCGAACCAGGTCCGCAAATATGGCCTGCGCACCGGCGACACGGTCGAGGGTGAAATCCGCGCGCCGAAGGACGGCGAACGCTATTTCGCGCTGACCAAGCTGATCAAGGTCAATTTCGACGATCCCGAAGCGGTGCGTCATCGCGTCAATTTCGACAACCTGACCCCGCTCTATCCGAACCAGAAGCTGTCGCTCGACACGGTCGATCCGACGGTGAAGGACAAGTCGGCGCGCGTGATCGACCTCGTCAGCCCGCAGGGCAAGGGCCAGCGCGCGCTGATCGTCGCGCCGCCGCGCACCGGTAAGACCGTGCTGCTTCAGAATATCGCGAAGGCGATCACCGACAATCACCCCGAGGTCTATCTGATCGTCCTCCTCGTCGACGAACGTCCCGAGGAAGTCACCGACATGCAGCGCAGCGTGAACGGCGAAGTCGTCTCCTCGACCTTCGACGAACCCGCGACGCGCCACGTCCAGGTCGCCGAAATGGTGATCGAAAAGGCAAAGCGCCTCGTCGAGCACAAGAAGGATGTCGTCATCCTGCTCGACTCGATCACGCGCCTCGGCCGCGCCTACAACACCGTCGTCCCGTCGTCGGGCAAGGTGCTGACCGGCGGTGTCGACGCCAACGCGCTCCAGCGCCCGAAGCGTTTCTTCGGCGCCGCGCGCAACATCGAGGAGGGTGGCTCGCTGTCGATCATCGCGACCGCGCTGATCGATACCGGCAGCCGCATGGACGAAGTCATCTTCGAAGAATTCAAGGGCACCGGTAACTCGGAAATCGTGCTCGATCGCAAGGTCGCCGACAAGCGCATCTTCCCCAGCCTCGACGTCGGCAAGTCGGGTACCCGCAAGGAAGAATTGCTGGTCGAAAAGGACAAGCTGTCGAAAATGTGGGTGCTTCGCCGCATCCTCATGCAGATGGGCACCGTCGACGCGATGGAATTCCTGCTCGACAAGATCAAGGATTCCAAGACGAACGAAGATTTCTTCGATTCGATGAATCAATAAGCATCGGCGATGGCCGTGGTCGAACATGCGCTGCTTCCCGTGCGAGCGGGAAGCGAAGCGGCGTTCGAGGCGGCTTTCGCTACGGCGCGATGCCTGATCGAAGCGTCGCCGGGATTTCTTTCGATCGAAATCCGGCGGCCGACAGGTTCAGGACAGCCTTATCTGCTGTTGGCGGAATGGGAATCGATCGCTGACCATCGCGACGGTTTCCGGCAATCGGATCGCTATCAACAATGGCGGGCGTTGCTGCATCCCTTCTATGACCCTATGCCTGTGGTCAGCTATTTCGGAGACCCACTGTGATCCTGGAAATTTTGACGCATGCAAGCGCGGCGGCGGGCGGCTTTGGCGGCCCCGGCGACATCTGGGCCGCGATCGTCAAGGATTTCTCGAACATCACCTCGCCCGCGGCCTTCTCGGCCTTTTTGCAGGTGTTGATGATCGACATCGTGCTGGCCGGCGACAATGCGATCGTCGTCGGCGCGCTCGCCGCGGGGCTTCCGGCGGATCAGCGCAAGAAGGTCATCCTGATCGGCGTGCTCGCGGCGCTGGTGCTGCGCATCGCCTTCGCGCTCGTCGTGACGCAGCTCATGCAGATCGTCGGCCTGATCTTCGTCGGCGGCATCCTGCTGATCTGGGTGGCGTGGAAGATGTGGCGCGAGCTGCGCGAAGGCGCGCATTCGGCCGGTTCGCCCGAAGTCGAGGGTGACGAGCATTCGGGCCTCAAGCCCGCCAAGAGCTTCGCCGCCGCCGCCTGGGCGGTTGCGGTCGCCGATGTCAGCATGAGCCTCGACAATGTCCTCGCGGTCGCCGGTGCGGCGCGCGAGCATCCCGGGATCCTGATCGTCGGCCTGATCTTTGCGGTCGCCCTGATGGGCATCGCGGCGAACATCATCGCCAAATATATCGAGCGCTATCGCTGGATCGCCTACATCGGTCTTGCCGTGATCCTCTATGTCGCGGTGAAGATGATCCACGAAGGCTGGATCGACCCCAGCGTCGGCATCGGGACCCTGTTCGGCTAGACAATCGGGTTCGGCTAGACAAATTCGGAACGCCATCGCATCCTCGGTGCATGACCGACGATGCGATGGTGCCGATTGCACGGATATTGGGGCGGGGCGAGGCGCTGACGGTTGCCGCGATGCTCTCCGCCGCGGGGATCATCGTTCACGTCGGCAGCGAATATTATACCAGCGTATCGCCCGATTATATCGCGGTCGGCGGGCTGCGGCTGACCGTTCCGGCATGGCAATATGAGGATGCGTCGCGGCTACTGGCGGAAATGCTCGCCGAGCCGGCGCCCGTGCCCAACAGCTATACCGTCCGGGCTGTCGGACGCTTCACATTGGCGACGGGCGGTGCGCTTGGTCTGCTTATATCGCCCTATGCGTTCATGTGGGGGCTGAAGGCGCTGATGGTCTTTCTGTATACCCCGCTGATGCTTCTCCAGTTGCCCGCAAATGTTCAGGGGCGCAGCGAATATTATCTCAGCGCCGAACCGGGTTGAACCTGGCGGCCGAGCGCCCATTTTCAGATCATGTCCCAGCTTCACATGACCCGTGTTGCCGTCGGTTGCCCCGACTATCCCGCGCTCGCCGCGCGGATCGCCGCGCGCGCGGAGGGGGGCGAGGTTCGCTTCACGACGCGGTTCAAGCCGAAGCGCGCCGACGAGCTGATCGGCGGCAAGCTGCATTTCATCGTGAAACACACGCTCGTCGGGCGTGTCGAGATAGTGCGCTTCGACGATCGCGAGGACGGGCGGATCGACATCGTCTGCGTCGCCCTGCTCGAGCGCGTCCATCCGCAGCCCAAGCGCGCGCATCAGGGTTGGCGCTATCTGACCGCCGACGATGCGCCGAAGGGCGTCGACGATAGCGACGGCATCGGCGACCTGCCCCCCGAACTCTACCGCGAACTGGCCGAACTCAGCCTGATCTAACAGGCGGCGCGAAAGCTTTCGGCGCGCGCCATGGCCCAATAGCGGGCGCCCGCGACCGAATCCGGGTCGTCGAGCAGCACGCCGCGCTCATAGAATTTATAGATGCGGTCGATCGAGTCCGACCGTGCCGAGTTCAGCCGTTCGTGCAGGTGATGCGGCTGGATCTGCCATGGATTTTCCAGCCCCATCGCGCAGCTTATGTCCCACAGCGCCGAAACGGTCGCGGCCTGGAAGCGGCGCACGCGCTCGGCCTTGTCCTCGACGACCAGGCCGCGCTGGCGGCCGGGGTCCTGCGTCGCGATTCCGGTCGGGCAGAGGTCGGTGTGACAGCGCAGCGACTGCACGCAGCCCAGCGAGAACATGAAGGCGCGCGCGGCGTTCGACCAGTCGGCGCCCAGCGCGCAATTGACCGCCAGCCCGGCGCCCGAATGAACCTTGCCCGCCGCGCCGAGGCGGATTTCTTCCTTGAGCCCGCAGCCGACGAGTGCGTTGCGCACGAAGATCAGCCCTTCGCGCAGCGGCATGCCGACGCGGTTCGAAAATTCGATCGGCGCGGCGCCGGTGCCGCCCTCGGCGCCGTCGACGACGATATAGTCCAGGCGAATGCCCGTCGCGATCATCGCCTTCATGACGGCATAAATCTCGTGCGGCTGGCCGACGCACAGCTTGATGCCGACGGGTTTGCCGCCCGACAGCTCGCGCAGCTTCGCGGCCCATTCGATCATCTCGATCGGCGTCGAAAAGGCTGAGTGCGCCGCGGGCGAGATGCAATCCTCGCCTTCGCGCACGCCGCGCGTCGCCGCGATTTCGGCGCTGACCTTCGCACCGGGCAGCACGCCGCCGTGGCCGGGCTTGGCGCCCTGGCTCAATTTGATCTCGATCATCTTGACCTGATCCTCGGCCGCGCGGTCGCGAAAGCGGTCGGGGTCGAAGTGGCCGGCGTCGTCGCGGCACCCGAAATAGCCGCTGCCCAGCTCCCAGACGATGTCGCCGCCGTGGACGCGGTGATAGGGGCTGAAGCCGCCTTCGCCCGTGTCGTGATAGAAATTGCCCAGCTTGGCGCCCAGGTTGAGCGCCTCGATCGCGTTGGCGCCCAGCGAGCCGAAGCTCATGGCCGAAATGTTGAGCAGCGCGGCGTCATAGGGGCGCGCGCATTGCGCGGTGCCGATATGCACGCGCTGCGTCCGGTCGGGCGCGGCGACCGGCGCGATGCTGTGGTTCATCCACTCATATTCGTCCGAATAGACGTCGAGTTCGGTACCGAACGGATGGCTGTCGAGTTCGCCCTTCGCGCGCGCGTACACAATATCGCGCTCGGTCCGCGCAAACGGCCGCCCATCGAGAGGTCCTTCGACAATATATGCATAAAAATAAGGCCGCCCCCCCTCAAACAGCCAGCGGATGCGTGCGATCAGCGGGAAGTTGCGGCGGAGGCTGTGGCGGGGCTGGATCGCATCGTAAACCGCGATGACGATCAGTGGGATCCATAAAATGAGCGTCCAGCGCGCCGGCGGCCACCACGCCGCTAGAGCGATGGCGATGAGAAGGGTGGGAAAGGCGATCCAGCGGTGCATCGCGAAGCGCCCTGCGACCTCAGCCTGCCTGTGCGGCGAGCATCGCCGCCATCTTTTCCCACACCTTGTTGATCGCCTTGAGCGGGCGAACCATGACTTTGAAATCCTTTATCTTTCCATCATCGCCCCAGCGGATGATGTCGACGCCGTTGATCTGGATGCCGTCGAGTTCGGTCTGGAATTCGAGCATCGCCTGATCACCATCGACGATTTCCCGCAGGTAACGGAAATTCTCGCCGCCGAGAGCATGGCTTGCGGCGTGAAGATAGGCGAAAACCTTGTCGCGGCCCTCCTGCGGCGTGTGGACGACGGGCGAGTGGAACACCGCATCCTCGGCGAGCAGCGCGCGGAGGGCCTGCGGATCGCCGCCCTCCGTCATATAGCTGTGCCAGGCGGCGAGGCCGGGATGGCCGGTCATGCGAGATTCTCGGCAAAGAAGGCGCGGGTGCGCCCGTCGGCGAGTTGGGCGCCCTCTTCGTTGCGGCGGTTGCCCATGGTCGCGGCGAATCCGTGGTCGAGCCCCTGATAATCGTGGAGCGTGACCTTGGGATGCGGGTCGAGCCCATCGTGGATCACCTTTTGCGCGGCATGATCGACGAGATGATCTTCGGTCGGAATGTGGAGCATCAAAGGATGTGCGATCGCATGGCTTTCGCCGAGCATCTGGTCGATCATCACGCCATAATAGCCGACCGACGCATCGATGTCGGTGCGCGCGGCGGCCATATAGGCGAGCCGTCCGCCGAGGCAGAAGCCGACCGCACCGACCTTTTCGGCGCCTTGGCCGCGCAGCCAGCGGATCGCGGCCTCGATATCCTTCACGCCGTCATCGGCGTCATATTGGCCGAAATAGCCAAAGGCTTCCTGAAGCTCCGCCTCGACATCCGGATTGAGTTCGACGCCGGGCGCGAAGCGCCAGAAGATGTCGGGGGCGATGGCGAGATAGCCTTGCGCCGCCCAGTCGTCGCATTTCTTGCGGATACCGGCGTTGACCCCGAAAATTTCGGGAATGACGATGATCGCACGCGACGAATCGGCGTCGGGGCGAGCGACATAGGCGGGAATTTCGCCTTCATGGTCGAACGCGGGGATGGTGGTGTTCGTCGCGGACATAGGGGGAGCTCTCCTGTCTCTTGCTTCTTGGTGGTTAAAGCGCGAAGCTAGCCGTCGTTCAGGCGCGGCTCAAGCGCCGAAAGGGGCGAAAGGCTGGCAATGAAATTCAATATCGAGATCGATTGCACCCCCGAGGAAGCGCGGCGGCTCGTCGGGCTTCCCGACCTCGAACCGCTGCACGACATCTATCTGTCGCGCGTCAAGGAGTTGATGGCGAAGGGGATCACGCCCGACCTGGTGCAACAGATGGTCAAAACCTGGGTTCCGATGGGCGAAAGCGGACTGGGTCTCGTCCAGTCGCTGCTGGGTCAGTTCGGCGGCGGGCTGATGGGCGGCGCGTCGAAATCGGGCGATGACAAGAGCGACGACGACAAGAGCCCCAAGGGGCGCAAGAGCTGAACCACGACGATGCAAGTGACACGATTTTCGCGTTGTCGAGCGGGATGCCGCCGGCAGCGATCGCGGTCGTGCGCATCAGCGGATCGCACGCCGGCGAGGCGCTGACCCGCTTGGCGGGGCGATTGCCCAAGCCGCGGTACGCCTCGCTGGCCGATCTGACGGATCACGAAGGCGCGCCGCTCGATCGCGCCCTGATGCTATGGTTTCCGGGGCCGGCGACAGCGACGGGCGAGGACCTGGCCGAACTGCATCTGCACGGCGGCCGCGCGGTCGTTGCGGCGGTCGAGGCGGCGCTGGGCGCGATGACCGAGTTGCGGCGGGCCGAGCCGGGCGAGTTCACGCGGCGCGCGTTCCTGAACGGCCGGATCGATCTGGCCGAAGCCGAAGGGCTAGCCGACCTGTTGGCGGCAGAGACCGAAAGCCAGCGCGTGCAGGCGCTGGGAATGGCGAGCGGGCATGTATCGCGGGCGGTGGCGCGATGGCAGGACCGGTTGTTGGGGTTGATGGCAGGGGTGGAGGCCGAGCTGAACTTTGGCGACGAAGATGATGTGGAAGTTTACGAAGGTGCCGCGCAGCGTTTGATTGGGGGGAT
This sequence comes from Sphingomonadales bacterium, assembly GCA_017309275.1. Classification (GTDB taxonomy): domain Bacteria; phylum Pseudomonadota; class Alphaproteobacteria; order Sphingomonadales; family Sphingomonadaceae; genus Sphingopyxis. The sequence goes on from JAFKLT010000049.1 coordinate 12,284, forward strand.
GGCAGCTGTGGCGGGCGAGCTGGGCGCGTGGTTGGCGCGGCCGGCGGCGGAGGTGATCGCGGAGGGATTGTCGGTCGTCATCGCGGGGCCACCAAATGCCGGAAAATCTACCCTGATCAATGCCTTGGCACAGCGCGAGCTGGCGATCGTGTCGCCGGTCGCGGGAACGACGCGCGACGTGATCGAGACGCCGCTGGCGCTCGACGGGATCGCGATGCGCTTTTCGGATACTGCCGGCATTCGCGCCGAAAGTGCCGACGATGTCGAGGCGATCGGGATCGACCGTGCGAAGGCAGCAGTCGAAGCCGCCGACATCCTGCTGTGGCTGGGCGGCCCGCGCGAGGTGCCGGCGCACCCGCGCGCGATCCTGATCGCGGCGCAAGCCGACCGCTGGCGCGGCGATGCGGCGGCAGAGGCCGATGCAGCCCGGTGCGACCTGACCCTGTCGGCGGCGACGGGCGAGGGGATGGACAAGCTCCACGCGCATATCGTCGAGATGGCACGCACCCTGTTGCCGCGCGAAGGTGAGGCAGCGTTGCGCCAGCGCCAGCGCGCCGCACTTGCCGAAGCAAAACAATGGCTTGAGATCGAACCGGGATCGCGCGAGACCGAGGATATGATCCTGCTCGCCGAGCGGCTTCGCCTGGCGGCGGGGGCGCTCGACCGTATAACGGGACGCGCGGGGGTCGAGGACATGCTCGACGCGCTGTTCGGACGTTTCTGCATCGGGAAATGATGTTCCACGTGAAACATCGCACCGGTCGCAGCGCGGTGGATTCATTGCCGACATTGCGCTAAAGGCGCGGCAATCATGCAGAATGAAGCAATTTTCGATGTCATCGTCGTCGGCGGTGGGCATGCCGGAACCGAGGCGGCCGCCGCCGCCGCGCGGCTTGGCTCACGCGTCGCGCTGGTCAGTTTCGACCCCGCGCTGATCGGAACCATGTCATGCAACCCGGCGATCGGCGGGCTGGGCAAGGGCCATCTGATGCGCGAGGTCGATGCGCTCGACGGCTGGATGGCGCGCGCGGCCGACAGCGCGGCCATCCATTATCGCATGCTCAACGCGTCGAAGGGCGCGGCAGTGCAGGGACCGCGCATCCAGGCCGACCGTACGCTGTACCGTGACGCGATCCAATCGCTGCTCGCCAGCGAGACCGATATTCTCGTCGTGGAAGGCGAAGCCGCGGCGCTGACGCTGTCCCCCGACGGCGCGCGCGTCGAAGGGCTCGAACTCGCCGACGGCCGGCTGCTGACGGCAAGCGCGGTGGTGCTGGCGACGGGAACCTTCTTGGGCGGACGGCTGTTCCGCGGCGAGGAGCGAATGGAGGGCGGCCGGATCGGCGAAGCGGGCGCACACCGGTTGGCCGAACAATTGCGCGCCGCGAAGCTGCCGATGGCACGGCTCAAGACGGGCACGCCGCCGCGCCTCGACGCCCGGACGATCGACTGGGCGCGATTGGAAGAGCAGCCTTCGGATGGCGGCGACTGGACTTGTTCCACGTGGAACAGCGCGCGGACCGTCCCGCAGATATTCTGCGCGATCACGCGGACCAACGCCGAATCGCATGCGATCATCGCCGCGAACCTGGACCGATCGCCGCTGTTCACCGGCGCGATCGGCGCCGCCGGGCCGCGCTATTGCCCGTCGATCGAGGACAAGATTCACCGCTTCGCCGACCGCGACAGCCATCAGGTGTTCCTGGAGCCCGAGGGGCTGGATTCGCCCCTCGTCTATCCGAACGGCATTTCGACGTCGTTGCCCGCCGACGTCCAACTTGCGATGCTGCGCACGATGGAGGGCCTGGAGGCGGTCGAAATGACCGTGCCGGGCTATGCCGTCGAATATGATCATATCGACCCGCGCGCGCTGGACCGGACGTTGCAGGTCCGCGCGATCGCCGGCCTCTATTGCGCTGGCCAGATCAACGGCACGACCGGTTACGAGGAAGCCGCCGCGCAGGGACTTGTCGCGGGCGCGAATGCCGCGCTGGCGGTGCAAGCGCGCGAGCCGCTGATCCTCGATCGATCGATTTCCTATATCGGGGTAATGGTCGACGACCTGGTGCTGCAGGGGGTGACCGAGCCTTATCGCATGCTGACCGCGCGCGCCGAATATCGGCTGCGTCTGCGCGCCGACAATGCCGCGACGCGGCTGACGCCGAAGGGGATCGCGCTGGGGCTGGTGCGTCCCGCAACGGCGGCGCTGTTCGAGGAACGACAGGCGGCGCGGAAACAGGCCGAGGCTTTGCTCGACGCTCCCGTCGCGACCGCCGATTACGCCGCGATCGGCCTGGCGGTTCCTGGCGATGGCGTGCTGCGCAAGCGCATCGAATTGCTGCGTTTCCCGGATGTGGACATGGCGATGCTGAAGGTGCTGGCGCCCGATCTCGCGTCGATCGACGATACCGTCCTGTCCGAATTGGCCGAGGATGCACATTATGCGCCCTATATCGCGCGGCAGGAGGCCGAGCTTCGCTCGCTGGCGGCGAACGAGGCGATCATGCTCGATCCGGGACTGGATTATGGCGCGATCGGTGGATTGTCGCGCGAGATGGTCGAACGTCTGACCAAGGCACGCCCCGAAACATTGGGGCAGGCAGGACGGATCGACGGCGTGACCCCGGCGGCGTTGACCGCGATCATGGTGCATAGCCGTCGGCGGGCGGCATGACGATGTTTCACGTGGAACAGATCGCGCGCGTTGCGGCGATGATGGCGGCGATGGGGACGACATATGTCGGGTGATCATGGTCGCCATCTTATCGAGACCGAGGAGGCCGCCCGCGCCTGGATCGCGGATAGCTTTGCACCGACGACCCGGCAGCTGGATCGGCTCGATCGGTTCGCGGCGATGCTGGCGGCTGAAAATGAGCAGCAGAATCTGATCGCCGCGTCGACCATTCCGACGCTGTGGGTGCGCCACATCGCCGACAGCGCGCAGCTGCTGGCGCTCGACAGCGATAGCGCCGGGCTCTGGATCGACCTGGGCAGCGGGCCGGGATTGCCGGGACTGGTCGTCGCGATCCTGAGCGACCGCCCGATGCTGCTGGTCGAATCGCGCAAGCGGCGCTGCGATTTTTTGCGCGCGGTCGCGAGTGACCTCGGTCTGGCGCATGTCGAGGTTGCCGAAGCGACGCTCGAGCGCGTCGCGACGCGCCCCGCGTCAACCATAAGCGCCCGCGCCTTTGCCCCGCTCGACAAGCTGATCGGCTTATCCACCCGTTTTTCCACCGAATCGACGCGTTGGCTGCTGCCAAAGGGCAGAAACGCAGTTAAGGAACTGGCGTTGCTGCCGGAGGCGTGGCAGAGAATGTTTCACGTGGAACAGAGCCGCACCGACGCCGAAAGCCAGATATTGGTCGGCGAGGGGACAATCGGCGCAAAACAGCGAGGAAAGCGATGATCCGTATCGCCGTGGCGAACCAGAAGGGTGGGGTCGGCAAGACGACGACCGCGATCAATCTGGCGACCGCGCTTGCGGCGACCGGCTGGCGCACGCTGATCATCGACCTCGATCCGCAGGGCAATGCGTCGACGGGGCTGGGTATCACGCAGGCGCAGCGCGAATTTTCGAGCTATGAACTGTTGCGCGGCGATGCGCAGCTCGCCGAATGTGCGGTGCATACCGCGGTGCCGCGGCTCGACATCGTTCCCGCGACGGTCGACCTGTCGGGCGCCGAGATCGAACTGATCGAATTCGCCGACCGCCTGCATCGCCTGGAACAGGCGCTGACCGGCGCCGAGGCCGGGCAATGGGATATTTGCCTGATCGATTGCCCGCCGTCGCTGGGGATGCTGACGCTTAACGCGCTGATCGCGGCCGAATCGCTGATCGTGCCGCTGCAGTGCGAGTTTTTCGCGCTTGAGGGCCTCAGCCAGTTGCTGACGACGGTCGAGCGCGTGCGCGGCCGCTTCAACCAGAAATTGTCGATCCTGGGCGTCGCGCTGACGATGTTCGATCGCCGCAACCGGCTGACCGATCAGGTGTCGGACGATGTGCGCGAGGTGTTGGGGCCGGTGGTGTTCCAGACGGTCATCCCGCGCAATGTCCGCCTGTCCGAGGCGCCGAGCCACGGCCTGCCCGCGCTGATCTATGACCATCGCTGTGCCGGGTCGGCCGCTTATATTGCGCTTGCGCGCGAACTGATCGATCGCCTTCCCGACATCCGCAAGGCCGCATAAATGTCTGATAGTGATAAAGAAAATCCGTCTTCGGCGCCGCGCAAGCGTCCGTCGGGGCTGGGGCGCGGGCTGAACGCGCTGTTCGGCGACGTCGCCGTCGAGGCGCCGGTACTGGCGACTCCGGGTGCGGCGGCAAAGACATCGCCGGTATCGGGCGAAGCGGTGCAGCATGTGTCGGTGGGGTCGATTCGTCCGCTGCCGAACCAGCCGCGTCGCCATTTCGACGAAGCAGCGATCGCCGAACTGGCCGATTCGATCAGCGCGCGCGGCCTTTTGCAGCCGATCATCGTGCGCCAGGCGCCCGACGGCCAGGGATATCAGCTCGTCGCGGGCGAACGGCGCTGGCGCGCGGCGCAGCGTGCCGGCCTGCATCAGATTCCGGCGCTGGTCCGCGACCTGGACGATGCCGCGACCTATGAGATCGCGCTCGTCGAAAATATCCAGCGCCAGGATCTCAATGCGATCGAAGAAGCGGGCGCCTATCGCCGGCTGATCGACGATTTCGGACATAGCCAGGAAGAATTGGCGCGGCTGGTCGGCAAATCGCGCAGCCATGTCGCGAACCTGATGCGCCTACTCGATCTGCCGCAAGGCGTGCAGGGGCTGGTGGGCGACGGATCGCTGTCGATGGGCCATGCGCGCGCGCTGATCGGCGTCGACGGCGCCGAGGCGATCGCGCGCAAGGTCGTGAAGGAAGGGCTGTCGGTCCGCGCCGTCGAGGCGCTGGTTCGCGCCGATAAGGGCGGCGGGCGCAAGGCCGCACCTGTGGAATCGGCGGGCGGTGCCGGGCGCGATCCCGATATCATGGCGGTCGAGCGCCATCTGTCCGAACTGCTGGGGATCGGCGTCGCGATCCAATATGCGGGTGGCGGGAAGGGCGCGCTGACGCTGAAATTCGCGTCGCTCGATCAGCTCGACATGATCTGCCAGCGGCTGAGCGGCGAAGCGATCTGACGCTTTGGCGGCCTGCGCGGCCGCTTTTCTTGTTCGTGCCATGAAACAGCGGGACCCCGAGTTAAGTCTGGGGTGACCGCGAAGGGCCGCGTCCGGGATTCGTCGGGGCTCGGCGTGCGGCAAGGGGTGTGACGCTGCGCGGGCGAATCGGGCCCCTTCCGATTCGGATGCGGCGCCGCGCGCAATTATTTTTCAGGCGCCCTTAATTTGTCCCGGCGCGGGCCGTTACCCGTGCATAGGCGGTCCCCACGACTTGCCAAACTGCGGCCCAAGGCCATGATTTCGCTCGCTTGCACCCTGCAACGCGGGCCAAATCTATATGGGCTGTTAACCATGGTTGTAGGGCAAAGCCTGAACGGGTCACCCGCTAAAGGGGTCGGCGAATGGGGTGGGATTTCCATTCGAATTTCGACGACTTCAAGGGACCAAATCATATGCGCACCATTGGAATGAAGCGCGCCCTCATCGGCGCCGCGATTGCTGCCCTCGCCATGAACGCCTCGGCGGCGCATGCGGCGTCGGCCACGGGCACGGCGAAGGCCAAGATCCTGCGCCAGATCACGCTCACGAACACCAGCGACCTGCAATATGCGACGATCATCAGCGGCGCGACCGCCTCGACCGTCACGGTGTCGACTGCCGGCGCCGCGACTTGCGGCACGGGCCTGACCTGCACCGGCACGACGACGGCGGCCAACTTCAACGTCGCCGGCACCAGCGGTGCGGTGGTCGTTGTCGGCGGCGACGCGAACGTCACGCTGAACGGATCGCTCGGCGGCACGATGGCATCGACGCTGACCTATTCGGCGACGACGGTCACGCTGGGCGCGACGGGCGGCAGCTTTCAGGTCGGCGGCACGCTGAGCGTCGGCGCCAACCAGACGGCGGGTGACTATTCGGGAACGTTCAACGTCACCGCCAACTATCAGTAAATCCTGACTTTCACAGGTGGGGGGAGGGCGATTCTTCGGGCTCGCCGGCCAAAAAAGGGGTCGCCGGATACCAGCTCCGGCGGCCCTTTTTCATGCGCGCTTGCCGCTGCCGGGCCGCATCCCGAACGCATGGTTAGCGAAATATCAACCATGTGCGCGCAACAGGGGATCGACCAACCAACGGGAGCGGTGGGGACCGAGCCCGAACGATTGTGGGGATCGTATCGATGTTGCGCTTTATGAAGGCCCTGGGCCTGTTTTCCGTGGCCGCGCTGTGTGCGGCCGCCGTTCCCGCCCGCGCGGCGGGCGACCTGCTCGTCGCGCCGACGCGCGTCATTCTCGACGGATCGCGCGGCACCGAAGTGGTGCTCAACAATATCGGCAGCGAGCCCGCGACCTATCGCATCAGTCTGGAAATCAAGCGGATGACCGCCGAGGGCGGGCTCGACGAGATCGACGAGGCGAATGTCACGCCCGCCGAGCGCGCGGCGCTCGACATGATCGCGTTCAGCCCGCGGCGCGTCACGCTGCCGCCGAACCAGCCGCAGGTCATTCGCGTCGGCGTGCGCATTCCGGAGGGGCTCGCCCCCGGCGAATATCGCGCGCACATGCTGTTCCGTGCGGTGCCCGACGCGGCGCCGGCGGTGACGGCCGACCCGGCCAAACCGAAGAGCGAGGGCGTGTCGATCGCGCTGACGCCGATCTATGGCATCACTATCCCGATCATCGTGCGCGTGGGCGACCTGGGCGCGACCGCGACGATCGGCGACGCTCGGGTGACCGAGACGCGGGACGGGCCGGCGTTCGAATTCGACCTTGCGCGGACGGGCAATCGGTCGGTCTATGGCGATATCGAGGTGACGCGCCCGGGCGCGCCCGAGCCGCTGCTGATGGCGCGCGGCATCGCCGTCTATCCCGAGGTGGGTGCGCGCAAGGTGTCGCTGCGCATCCCGCCCGAACTGGCCGCGAAGCTGAAAGGGCCGGTGCACATCCGCTATACCGAGGACCGCGAGGTCGGCGGCGCGACGATCGACCAGACCGACCGGGTGGTGAAGTGACGCGATAGGCGGGCGGTAGGACGGACGGGACCGTGGTTCGCACGGCCCTTTCGCGATGGAAGGCGCTGGCGGCGGCCGCGCTGGCGCTGGTCGGGCTCGCCCCGTCCGGCGCTCAAGCCGTTGACAAGGTGGCGGTTTCTCTACCCTCGGACGCGTGGACCGCGAACGAGGACGACCGCTGGCTGTTCGACCTGCGGTCGGGGCAATATCGGCTGGGCGACGGCGTGCGGGGCTATCAAACGCCGCAGGGGATATGCGTCGACTTGGGCGACATGGTGCTCGCGCTCGACCTGGCGGTACGCGTCGACAAGAAGTTGCGCCGCGCAACCGGGTGGATATTCGACGAGCGCCGAACCTTTCTGGTCGACCGCGACGCGGGCGAGGTGCGCGTCGGCAGCCAGAGCTTTCGCATCGGCGCCACCGCGATCCGCGACGTGCCCGCGGGGTGGTGCGTGGACCTCGACGCGCTCAACACATGGCTGGGCGTGCCGATCGCCGCCGACCTTTCGAATGCGGTACTGCGGATCGATGCCAAGGAAAAGCTGCCGTTCCAGCTCGCGGCCGAGCGGCGCGCGCGCGCGGCGGGGATCCGTCCGCAGGCGTCGTTCGACCTGGCGAGCTTGCCGCAGGCGACGCGGCCGTACCAGATGTGGGCGACGCCCTCGATCGACGTCGTCGCCTCCGCGGGCGTGGTATCGGACCGGAAGAGCGGGTCGTACAGCCAGGCGCGCTACGAGATTTTCGCGGCGGGCGAGGTCGTCGGGCAAAGCTTTGACGCGCGGCTGTCGTCCGACGACAAGGGCGTGCCCGACAGTTTGCGCATGCGGCTGTATCGTACCGACCCCGAAGGGCGGCTGCTCGGCCCGCTGCGCGCGACGCATTATGCGGTGGGCGACGTCAGCCTGCTGTCGACAGGGCTGGTCGCGCAGTCGGCGCCGGGACGCGGTGCGGTGGTCACCAACCGGCCGATCGAGCGGCCCGACAGCTTCGACAAGACCAGCTTTCGCGGCGACCTGCCGACGGGGTGGGACGCCGAACTCTATCGCAACGGACAGTTGCTGGCCTTCACCGCGCCGAACAGCGATGGCCGCTACGAATTTCTGGACGTGCCGCTGCAATATGGCCCGAACCGCTTTGAAATCGTGATGTACGGGCCGCAGGGGCAGATCCGGCGCGAGATCAGGGAGCTGCAGGTCGGCGTCGATTCGATCCCGCCGCAACAGACCTGGTACTGGGCGGGTATCGCGGAGGAGGATACCGATCTGGTCGAATTCCGCCGCCGCGGCGGCGCGTTTCGGCGCGGATGGCGCGGGACGGCGGGGATCGAGCGCGGGCTGGATACGCGAACATCGGTCGCGGCCTATCTGCACAGCCTGATGATCGAGAATATCCGCCGCAACTATGCCGAAGTCGCGCTGCGCCGATCGATCGGACCGTCGCTGCTGGAGGTGGCGGGCAGTCAAGCCGACGATGGCGGCGGCGCGCTGCGCGCAAGCTGGCTGGCGGCCTTCGGCGAAACCTATGTGCGCGCCGACGCGATGCGCGGCTGGGGCGGATTCGTGTCGGATCTGTTCATCAACAATATGAGCGGCCTGTATTCGATCTCGCTCGACCAGTCGGTGAAGCTGGGCCAGACGGTGCTGCCGCTGCATTTCGACCTGTCGAAGATCGATCGCCGATCGGGAATCTCGAGCCTCGAGGCATCGGGCCGCGCCTCGCTGAGCTTTCGCGCGCTGACCTTTACCGGCCAGATCGACTGGGCGCGGACGAAGGTGCCGGTCGGCCCCGATCCGCCCGACAATCTGACCGCGACGCTGCTGGCCAATGCGCGGATCGGCCGCGTGCGCCTGCGCGGCGAGGCGCGTTTCGCGCTGTCGGGCGCGAACGCCGACACGCGGATGACGGTGATCGGCGAATGGGCGGGGAAGGGCGACGCCGAATGGCGCGCCGAACTCGGTTATGACAAGGGGCTGGCGCGGGGCCGCGCCGGCCTGGGTTATACGCGCCGTTTCAACACGTTGCAGCTTAGCGGCTTTGGCGAGGTCGCGACCGACGGATCGGTCGCGGCGTCGCTGTCGCTTGCCTTCAGCTTCGGCCGGAAGCCCGCTGGCGCGTCGGGCGGCGGCGGATGGCGCATGTCGAGCGAGAAGCTGGGCGGTCGCGGCCAGGTGATGGCCGACGTTTTCATGGACGACAATGGCGACGGCATCCGCCAGCCCGGCGAGGCGGCGATCGCCGGCGCGCCGCTGACCGCAGGCAATGCGTTCGTCGAGGCGTCGACCGACAAGGCCGGCAACGCGATGATCGACGGGCTGGAGCCCTTTCGCCCGGTGATGATCGGCATCGACGCGGGGAGCCTGCCCGACCCCTATGTCCAGCCCGCGCTGCCCGGCGTGGTCGTCACTCCGCGTCCGGGAGTCGTCACGCGCGTCGCGCTGCCGATGACGCAGGCGGGTGAGATCGAGGGCGTCGTCATGCGCGACGGCGGCAACCCGATCGAGGGGCTGAGCCTGGAGCTGGTCGACGCCGAAGGCCGCGTTCGTGCCACGACATTGACCGAGTTCGACGGATATTTCCTTTTCGAAAGCGTCGCTTACGGCCGCTATACGGTGCGAATGGCCAAGGCGTCGGCCGCCGCGCTGCGGCTTGACCCCGCGCTGGTTCTGAGCGCGGCGCCGGGGAAAGCGACCCCGCGCATCAAGCTGGGCACGCAGAAGCTGAAGCCGCTCCAGCGCGCGGCGACGGCGACGGACGACGGCGGAGATGGCGCCAATAGCGCGCGCGGGCCGCCGACCACGGGCGGGCTTCGGTAATCGCCGAACGAGGGCGAGAGCTGCGCGCGCTGTCGGCGGAACCACCGCGGCAACGGGCAAGCGACGCCCCTCTTAATCAATTCTTAGCCATGTTTGGGCACATCGGCGGCGAGCGGAAACGCGCAGATTTTGCACGTGGGGATCAATTCATGACCGACTTTCAGGGACCGACCAGCCGACCTACCAGCGCCGACGTCGCCATCATCGGCGCAGGGCCGGCAGGACTGACCGCAGCTTATCTCCTGACCAAGGAGGGGTATAAGGTCACGGTAATCGAGAAGGATCCGGTCTATGTCGGCGGCATCAGCCGCACGGTCGAGCATGAGGGCTTTCGTTTCGATATCGGCGGCCATCGCTTCTTTTCGAAGGCGCAGGAGGTCGTCGACCTGTGGAACGAGATCCTGCCCGACGATTTCATCCAGCGCCCGCGGATGAGCCGCATCTATTATGAAGGAAAATTCTATTCCTATCCGCTGCGCGCGTTCGAGGCGCTGTGGAACCTCGGCGTGGTCCGTTCGACGCTGTGCATGATCAGCTATGGGTGGGCGAAACTGTTCCCGAACCGGAATATCCGCAGCTTCGAGGATTGGACGATCAATCAGTTCGGGCGCAAACTCTATTCGATCTTCTTCAAGACCTATACCGAAAAGGTCTGGGGCATGCCGTGCGACGAAATGTCGGCCGACTGGGCGGCGCAGCGCATCAAGGGGCTTTCGCTCTGGGGCGCGGTGCTCGACGGGCTCAAGCGCAGCCTTGGGCTCAACAAGAAGCCCAACGATGGCATGGCAACGAAGACGCTGCTCGAAACCTTCCGCTATCCGCGGCTCGGCCCCGGCATGATGTGGGAGGCCGCGCGCGACAAGGTGCGCGCGGGCGGCAATCACGTGCTGATGGCGCACAGCTTCAAGCAGTTGACGCAGGATCAGGTCAGCGGCCGCTGGCGGCTGACCGCAACGGGAAGCGACGGCGATATCGTGATCGACGCGGCGCATGTCATCAGTTCGGCGCCGATGCGCGAGCTGGCGGTGCGCCTCCATCCGTTGCCCGCTTGCGCGCTCACCGCCGCGCCGAACCTCAAATATCGCGACTTCCTGACCGTCGCGCTCAAGATCCGGTCGGAAGATCTGTTCCCCGACAACTGGATCTATATCCACGACAGCAAGGTCCAGGTCGGCCGTGTCCAGAATTTCCGAAGCTGGTCGCCCGAGATGGTGCCCGATCCCGAGCTTGCGTGCGTCGGGCTGGAATATTTCTGTTTCGAAGGCGACGGATTGTGGGCGTCGAGCGACGCCGATCTGATCGAACTGGCGAAAAAGGAAATGGCGACCCTGGGCCTGTGCGATCCGAAGGATGTCGTCGGCGGCGCGGTCGTCCGTCAGGAAAAGGCCTATCCCGTCTATGATGATGACTATGCCGCGCATGTCGAGACGATGCGCAGCGAGTTGGAGGCCCGCTATCCGACGCTGCATATGGTCGGCCGGAATGGCATGCACCGCTATAACAATCAGGATCATGCGATGATGACCGCAATGCTGACGGTGCGTAACATCGTCGCGGGCGAAAAACTCTATGATATCTGGGGCGTAAACGAAGACGCCGAATATCATGAAAGCGGCACCGAGGGCGAACAGGCCGCGCTGGCATCGGTTCGCGACGTGCCGACCCGCGTGTCGAAGGCGGCGTAACGCCGTGATGACGCATCCCGTTTCCTCGCTGTTGCCGCAGCTCATGCGCGTGACGTTCCTGCGCTATGCGGTCGCCAGCGTCGTCGCGCTGGCCGCGGACATGGGGTTGTTCATGGCCCTGCTAGCGATGAGCTGGCATCCCGCGGGCGCATCGGCGACGAGCTATGCCGCCGGTATCGGCATCCACTGGCTCATCAGCTCACGCCTCGTCTTCGTCGAGGGTGCGCGGACGATCGGGATGGTGCGCGTTCGGCAGAAGGCGCTGTTCATCGTATCGGCGCTGGTCGGGCTGGCGATCACCGTCGGCATCGTTGCCGCCGGTCAGGGCGTGGGCATCGATCCGCGCCTGTCGAAACTGGCGGCAATCGGCGCCAGCTTCATCGCGACCTATTATCTGCGCAAGACGCTCGTCTTCGCGAATAGCTGAACGGAAAGCCGGTGATCGCGACGACGAATCCGACGACGCGTTTTGGCCGCCTTGGCATGGGCGCGATCGTCCTGCTGTGGATAGCGGTGGCGGCGTTTGCGCTTTTCCTCCGGCGTGACTCGATCGCCACGGTCACGCTGCCCGACGCCGATGATTATATGCGCCTGCTTCAGGTGCGCGACCTTATGGCAGGGCAAAGCTGGTTCGACGTGACGCAACATCGCGTCAATCCGAATGGCGGCGGCGGCCTGATGCACTGGTCGCGCTTTATCGACTTTCAAATTGCCGGGCTGACGATGCTGTTGCAGCCGTTGCTTGGCGCGGCGGCGGAGCGATGGGCCGCGGCGCTGTATCCGGTGCTGCTGATTCTGCCGCTGTTCCTGCTTTTCGGCCGCATATTGCCGCGTCTGGGCGAGCGCGACGCGGTGATCGGCGGGATGATCATCGCGGCGACGGGCGCGACGATCCTGCAATATTTCGTGCCGCTGCGCATCGATCACCATAATTGGCAGCTTCTTCTGTCGGTCGCGATGCTGGCGCTGGCGCTGGGCAGTCCGCGCTTCTGGCGCGGGTTCGCGGCGGCACTTGTCATCACGATCCATGTCGAAATCTCGCTCGAAGGCATCGTCTATCTGGCGATTTTCGGGACGCTGTTCGCGATCGAATGGCTGCGTGATCCGCGCAATGCGCCCCGGCTTCAGGGCTTTGCGGCAGGGCTCGCGGTGTTTCCCGCGCTCTGGCTGTTGGCGTTCCGGGGGCCATCCGCTTTTCTGCTGGTCCATTGCGACGCTTTTACCCGGCCCTATCTCGCCGCCGTCACCGTCACGGGCGTGCTGTTGTTCGCATGGATGCGAGGCCCCGAACGGTTGCGTGCGACATGGTCGCTTCGCCTCGTCGGGCTGGCGATCGCCGGCGCGGCCGGGGCCGCCGCCTTTCTGATCCTCGGCCGCGAATGCCTGGGCGGTCCGTTCGGAACGCTCGAGCCCCTGGTGCGAACCTATTGGTACGAGAATGTTGCCGAAGGACGTCCGGTGTGGAGCGTGCCGATCGCGACCGTGTGGCTGTTCGCCGCGCCGACCCTGGTCGGTTTCGGCGCGACGATCTGGGCGTGGCGGGCGTCGCGCGGCGGAGCTTTCGCGGCGAACTGGGACCGCGTCGCGTTCGTCGTGCTGTGCAGCACGCTGTTGTCGCTGCTGGTCTTTCGGGCCGGCGCGACGACCCACGCCTTCATGGTTCCGGCCTTCGGCGCAATGCTCGCCGCGCTATGGCGCCATGGCCGATCGCGTCCGTCGGCGGCGGGACGCATCGCCGGCGCGATGCTGGCACTGGTGGCGCTGCCGGCGACCGACGTGCTTATAGCCCAGAAACTGACCGAGCTGGCGGGCGGAACGCAGCCGAGCGACCGGATGACGATCGGATCGTGCATCACCGCGTCGACGCTGGCACCCCTTTCGAAGCAGCCGCCCGCGCTGCTCTTCGCGCCGGTCGATATCGGACCCAAGCTGCTGGAAGGAACGCCGCACAGCGTTCTGGCAACGGGCCATCATCGCAACCATGCCGCGATGAACCGGGTGATCACGGCGTTCCTGAGCGCACCCGACGCGGCCGAACCGATCGTCCGGTCAAGCAAGGCCGCCTACGTGGTTCTGTGCCCCGGGCTGCCCGAGGTGCGCGGTTTTGCCGCAGGACGGCCCGCCGGGCTGGCCGGCGCGCTGACGCGCGGTCAGCCGGTTAGCTGGCTGCATCACGAGGCGGCCTTGTCGCGCGGCGCGCTGCAGGTCTATTCGGTAATCCCGACCGATCAGGCGGCGTCAAAGGTCAGCGCCGCGCCATTACCGCAATAAGGGTTTCCGGTCGGGCTCGGTCCCTGGTCGAAGGGGCGGTCCGGATGAAGGCCCAGCCAGTGCCGGGTTGCTTCTGGTCCGGGCGCGCATATCATCGGACCCATGGGACTTATCGATCGAATCTCCACCGCCGCATTGCTTGCCTGTGCAGGCCTGGCGCTGACCGCGCCGGGCGCCGCGAGCGCGGCCGCGCCGGTATCGCGCGCGCAATGGGGTGTCGATTATGGCGCCTTCAGATGCCAGCTTATCCGCCATTTCGGCGATGCGTCGCAGGCCTATCGGCTGGCGATCAGTCGGGATTGGACCTTTGGCGGTTATCAATGGGCGCTCTATGGCGCCGCGCTGCCGCTTCACCCCTCGATGAAATCGGTGGAGATCGCGCTGGGGCCGTCCGAGGGCGCCCGTCGCTTCAAATTCGATTCCTATGCTGTCACCGAGGGCGAGAGGCGATTTGCCTGGCACGATTCGGACGGCCTGTTGTTCAAGGGGCTGCGTGACGGGGATGCGGTCCGCATAACGAGCGTGAAAAATCTGGATGTCTCGCTGGTGCTGACGAATCTGGCGGCGGCGGTCGAGGCGCTCGAAACATGCGAGAACGACATGTTCGCGGGCTGGGGATTCGATGCGAAGATGATCCGTACGCTCGCCAGGCAGGCGGAACCGGCGAATTATGCCGGGCGGTGGGTCACCAACGACGATTATCCCCACCTCGATTTCGCCCAGAAGAATGAGGGGACGACCACCTTTCTGCTGACGGTCGATGCCGCGGGCAAGGCGACGCATTGCCGGATCGTTGATACCTCCGGCTTTTCGACGCTCGACAAGCAGACATGCGGCCTGGTGCTGACTCGCGCCGCCTTTCACCCCGCACGCGACGCCGAGGGGCAGGCTGTCGCTAGCTTTTATATCAACCGCGTCCGGTGGCAGGTGCCGCGCTGAGGCGCGTGGATGATCAGCCGGGGCGGAAGGTGAGCGCCGCGCCGTTCATGCAATAGCGTTTTCCGGTCGGTTTCGGTCCGTCGTCGAAGACGTGGCCCAGGTGGCCGCCGCAGCGCTTGCAGTGCACTTCGGTGCGCGCATAGCCGATCTCGTAATCGGTCGAGGTTCCGATCGCGCCCTTCAGTGGGGCATAGAAGCTGGGCCAGCCGGTGCCACTGTCGAACTTGGTCCGGCTGGAATAGAGCGGCAGCGCGCAACCCGCGCACGAAAAGGTGCCGGCGCGCTTTTCCTTGTCGAGCGGGCTGGTAAAGGCGCGTTCGGTCGCCGCTTCGCGCAGCACGCGAAATTGCAGCGGGGTCAGGCGCTTGCGCCACTCAGCGTCGGTCAATTGCCAGCCGGCCTCACCCTTCGGGCGGTTGCCGGGCTTGGCGAACAGCAGTGGCGCGGCGATCAGTGCGCCGCCGAGCGCCAGGCCGGATAGCAGGTAACGGCGTTCGATCATCGAAGGGCTCCTCATGCCCCCTGTTACCCCCTGGAGATGGGCCCGGCTGTGATCGCCGTCAATAGCTCTCCAGCTCGACCTGCATGTGGCGATAGCCGTGGACGAAGCTGGCGTTGACGCGTTCGGGTTCCGACAAGACGTTCACGCGCAGGCGGCGCTTCTGCATTTCGGAGATCAGCGTCGTAAGCTGAAGCTCGGCGACGCGCGCGCCGACGCAGCGGTGGATGCCATAGCCGAAAGCGAGGTGGCGGCGCGCGTTCTCGCGGTCGACGATGATCCGGTCGCCGTCGGGGAAGACATCCTCGTCGCGGTTCGCCGACGCATACCAGAGCGCCAGCTTGTCGCGCTTTTTGATCTGGTGGCCGAACAGCTCGGTATCCTCCAACGCCGTGCGGCGCATGTGCGCGAGCGGGGTTTGCCAGCGGATGATCTCGTGCATCGCGTTGACCGCGAGTTCGGGATCGTGATTCGCCTCCAGCTTTGCGCGCTCCTCCGGGAAACAGTGGAGGCCATAGGCATAGGCGGACATCGAGTTGCGCGTCGTGTCGTTGCCGCCGACGATCAGCAGGATCAGATTCCCCATGAACTCATGCTCGCTCATATGCTTCATCGCGTCGGATTGAAGCATGATCGAGATCAGGTCGTGCGGGCCGGGATTCTGGGCCTTGCGATCCCAGAGCTGCTTGAAGGCGGCGCCCATCTCGAACGCCGTGGCGGTGCGCGCCTGCCGTTCCTCGGTCGTGTTGAACGATTCGATGTCGCCGAGCGCGTCGGACCAGCGGGTCAGGTTGTGGCGATCCTCCCACGGGAAATCGAACAGGATCGCGAGCATGTCGGTCGTCAGTTCGATCGACAGTTTTTCAACCCAGTCGAACGGCTTGCCGACGGGCAGCGTGTCGATGAGTGCCGCGGTGCGTGCGACGGTGTCGGCGCGCATCCGCTCGATCTCCGACGGGCCGAAGGCGGGCGCGACGGTGCGGCGCTGCGCGGTGTGCTGCGGCGGGTCCATCGCGATGAACATCGGCATCGGGATTTCGCCCTCTTTCAGATGTTCGACCCCATCGCCGGCGACGGTGATGCCGCCATACTCCCACGAGGAGGAAAAGATCTTGGGCAGCGCCTCGATATGCTGGATCGGCTTGTAGGTTGTCACCGACCAATAGGGGCCGAACTTCGAATCCTCGCAATAATAGATCGGCGATTCGGCGCGCAGCTGGCGCATCGGTTCCTGCCATTTGTCCTCGCGCCAAAGATCGGCGCGGCTGACGTCGAGCGGGTGAGGGATTTCGGGAACGGAGCGAATCTGGGTGGCCATGGCATATCCTCCATCGGCCGTCATTGCGCGGCCGTATTCAGTTGCAGAATGCCACTATTTACAGCTTTGTCAATGAGCCGAGGTTGACTCCGAAACGGTCGACGCTGCGGTTGCCGGGCGGGCGCGCTTCCAGAATTTCCACCCGCCGCCGCCGCTCAACACGCCCGCGCGGAACAGGCGGACCGACAGATAGATGATCAGCGCGACCCACAGCGCCTGCCAGCCGAGCGCGAGCAGATGCACCGCCTTTGCGTCGTCGGTCGCGGCGCGCGCGGCCATCGCGAAGGGCGAGGAGAAGGGAAAGATCTGCGCGAACTGCGCCAGGCCGGTGCCCGGTGCGCTGGCCGCGGCGGTCGACAGGCTGAACATGCCGACCTGGAAAATGGTGATCGGCAGGCTGAGCATCTGGATCTCGCGCACGGTGCTCGCCTGCGCGCCGACGCCGAGGAAGACCGCACCGAGGAGGAGGAAGGCCATGACGAAATAGCAGACGCCCACGCCGATGAAGAAGGGCCAGCCGCTCGCCGGCGCGACCATCAGCGCCGCGGCGGGCTTGCCTGCGGCGGCGATGGTGGCGGGATCGGCCTGCATCGCAAAAGCCATGCCCCCGCCGATCGCGACGAGCCCCCAGAAGGCGATGAAAAGAATTGCGACGCCGAGCATGCCGAGCAGCTTGCCGAGGAATACGCTCTCGAGCGGGACGGCGGCGGCAAGAATCTCGATGACCTTGTTGCCCTTTTCCTCGGCCAGCGAGCTGACCGTCTGCCCCGCGAGCAACAGGGTCATCAGGAAGATGACGAAGACGGCGCCGAAGCCCATCGACTGCTGCGCCGCGATGCTGGTGCCGCCGTTGGTGATCGCCTCGAACGCCGGCTTGGCGGGCGCGACCGGGCCGGCGGCGCGATCGCGCAGCACGTCGCTGGCGAGCAGCGCGAGGTAGCGGCCCGCGCCGCTTCCCGCCTCGCGCTCGACGATACGGGGATTTTCCAGCGGCCCGCTGAGCACCGCATAGGTGTCCGATCCCTTCTCGCGCGCGATGGCGAGCGGATCGGCGGCGTCTGCCCCGGCGAGGCGGACTTCGAGTACGGGGGGACGTTCGCGTCCCAGCGCGTCGCGTAGCCGCGAGTCAGCGGCGCGTAGCGCCTCGACATCGGCGGGTCCGGCGATCGCGACGATACGGCCCTTGCCGCGCGCGCTATCGGCGAGCTGCGATGCGCCCACCCCGCCGACCGCGCCCATGCCAATCATGAAAAGCGGGGCGAGGAGGAAGAGGAGAAAGGTCGGGGTCGCGACGATCGCAAGAAAATCGCGGCGCGCGATGACGAGCATATTGCGGATGAAGGGGGTCATGCCGCGGCCTCCTCGATCGCGTCGGCTTCGGGCGTGGCGTCGAAGCCGGCATCGACCTGGCGCACGATATGGACGAAGGCGTCGTGCAGCGCGGGGCGCGCGATCGACAGTCCGGCGACGCCATGCCCGCTTGCGGTGATGCGCGCGAGGAGCGGTTCGACGTCGGCTTCTTCGATCGCGAAATGCCAGGCCTCTCCCTTGCGTTCCGCGCCGGCGGGGAGGAGAGCCGCGACGGCGTCGCCGCCGTCGCGTGGCGTGTAGCGCACCTGCATCGGCAGCAGCGCGCGCGCTTCGTCGACCGTCCCCTCGAAGCGGCGCTGCGACCGCGCGATGATCGCCAGCCGGTCACAAAGCCGTTCGGCATGCGCCATGACATGGGTCGAGAAGAGGATCGTCGCGCCGCGCTCGCGCTCGCGCCGCACCAGCATCTCGAGCCGTTCCTGATTGACCGGATCGAGGCCCGAAAAAGGCTCGTCGAGGACGATCAGGTCGGGCGTGTGGACGATCGATCCGATGAGCTGGACCATCTGCGCCATGCCCTTCGACATCTTGCGGATCTTTTCGTCGATGACGCGCTCCAGCCCGAGCTCGGTCATGAAGGTCGCAGCACGGCGGCGCCCCTCCGACCAGTCGAGTCCGCGCAGCGCGCCCATGAAGGCGATCGCCTCGCGCGCTTTCATGCCGGGATAAAGTCCGCGCTCTTCCGGTAGATAGCCGATACGGTGGCGGACAGATTGCGGCTTGTGGCCGCCGAGCAGGCGGCTGCTACCCTCGTCGGGGTCGATGATGCCGAGCGTCATGCGCAGGCTGGTCGTCTTGCCGGCGCCATTGGGGCCGAGAACCCCGTAGATGCTGCCCGTCGGCACCTTGAGCGTCACATGGTCGACCGCGGTGAAGGCGTCGAAATATTTGGTGAGGCTGGTCGCCTCGACGCTGAGATCGGTCAAATCCTGGTCCTGTGAATATGTCGCGCGGCGACTATGGCACGGCAATGTCGTTGCCGTATAGAGCGCCAATGGTTGCGGAAGCCTTGCCTTCACTCGAGCAAAGACTCGCCGACGTCGCGCGCGACCATGGCTTCGTCGCGTTCGGCATCGCGCATGCCGACGCGGCGCCCGAAACCGCGGCACGGCTGAACGCCTGGCTGGCCGAGGGGCGCCACGGCGACATGATCTGGATGGAAAGTCGCGCGTCGCAGCGCGGATCGCCGCGCGGGCTGTGGCCCGAGGTGAAATCGGTAATCGCGCTGGGGATGAGCTATGCGCCCCAGATCGATCCGCTCGCGCTGGCCGGCGTGCCCGATCGGGGGCGCATCTCGGTCTATGCGCAGGGCGCCGATTATCATGACGTCGTGAAAAAGGCGCTGAAGGCGGTGGCGCGCTGGTTGGTCGCCGAAGCACAGGGCGCAGAGGTCAAGGTGTTCGTCGACACCGCGCCGGTGATGGAAAAGCCGCTGTCGGCCGCCGCAGGTCTGGGCTGGCAGGGCAAGCACAGCAATCTGGTCAGCCGCGATCATGGCAGCTGGCTGTTCCTGGGCGCGATCTATACGACGCTCGACCTGGTGCCGTCGACGCCGGGCCGCGATACGTGCGGCAGTTGCACCGCCTGTCAGGATGCGTGCCCGACGCAGGCCTTTCCCGCACCCTATCGGCTCGATGCGCGGCGCTGCATTTCCTATCTGACGATCGAACATGACGGACCGATCCCCGTCGACCTGCGCCGCGGGCTGGGCAACCGCATCTATGGCTGTGACGATTGCCTGGCGGTGTGTCCGTGGAACAAGTTCGCCGATACTGCCGCGCGTCATCGCGCCTTTCTGCCGCGGGCCGAACTGGTGGCGCCGTCGCTCGCCGATCTGCTCGCGCTCGACGATGCTGGGTTTCGCCAAGTATTCGCGGGGTCACCGATCAAGCGGATCGGCCGCAACCGGATGGTCCGCAATGCCGCAATCGCGGCGGGAAATAGCGGTGATGCGCGGTTTCGTGCGCGACTGGCCGAGCTGACCGGCGACGAATCGCCGATGGTGGCCGACGCCGCGCGCTGGGCGCTCGCCGAACTGGCGTCGTGACGTCAGCGCCGGAGCGCGGCGACGCAACTGTCGACATTGGCGTCGCGGCCATCAGGCGTGCGGGCATCGACATGGGTGGCGATCGGGTCGGCCCCCGCGCGGGGCGCGTAATAATAAATGTCGAGGATGCAGGCGGTGCCGGCGAATTGCAGCTTGCGGCCCACGCCCTCCGCAACGTCGAGGCGCGGCTTGCCGAACTGCGACAATGCGGCGCCGGCGTGTTGGCCGACCAGGCTGTTGTTCTGGACGATACGCGGCGGGGTCGGCGGGGGTTTCGGCGTGGCGACGGGCTGGCTGGGGCGCGGAACGGCCGAGCCGGCGCAGCCCGCGAGCAACAGGGTGGAGGCCGCCAGCATCAGCAGCGCGTTGATTTTCATGACCTTACCCCATCCCGCAAATGCAACAGATGGACGGCCATAGCCGCGCTGACGATAGGGGCCAACAGATTGGCGACGGGTACCACGAAGCTTACGGCGGACAGAAGGCCGAGCGCCCATCGCGTGCTGCGATCGAAGCGCGGCCGGTCGGGGTGGCGCGCGAGCACCATCGCCTCCAGATCGCGGCCGAGCAGCAGCGCGTTGACGAACAGCGCGAAGATCGGCGTGCCGATGCCGGTGAACAGCAGGATCAGATAGACGGGCAGCGCGACCAGATTTCCGCCGATCAGCCGCGCGAGCGAGGTGAGCGCGAGCGTGATATTCTGTCGCCACCCAACGTCGACGGCGCGCATGGCGGCGGCGGGGTAATGGCGCCCCTCGACGTCGGCGACGATCGAATCGGCAAACAGCCCGACGACGACGATCGCGACGGCGCGGAACAACAGCCAGCTTCCGGCGAGCAGCACGAGCAGGATCAGGACGCCCGCCATGTCGAGTTCGACCCCGTCGAGCCAGCGCCAATGGTCGAGCGCCCAACGCGCGCCGGCGAAAATGGCGCCGCCCGCGGCAGCAAAGACGAGCAGGGTGAGGAGCAGACTCTGGACCAGAACGCGAAGCACGCGCGGGCTCGGCAAATCGCCGAGTGCAAGCAGCAGAGCGTGAACGGCGCGGGCCATGGGCAAAGGGTTGCGCGGGGCCGGCGTCGGCGTCAAGCGGCTACGCTTGCGTTGGCGCGCCGCGCCCACTAAAGGCGCGCCCAGCTTTTCCCATACAGCACAGGATTTTTCATGGCCTCCACCGCCCATTTCGACGTTGTCGCCATCGGCAATGCCATCGTCGATGTCATCGCCCGCGCCGAAGATGCGCTGATCGAATCCGAAGGCCTGGCCAAGGGCTCGATGCGGCTGATCGACGCGGTCGAGGCCGAGCGGCTCTATGCGGCGATGGGTCCGGCGATTGAAATGTCGGGCGGCAGCGCGGCGAACACGTTGGCGGGCATGGCGGCGCTGGGCCGCCGCTGCAGCTTTATCGGCCAGGTCGCCGACGACCAGCTCGGCCATGTCTTTACCCATGATCTGCGCGCGCTCGGCGTTTCCTATGAAACCCCCGCGCTGAAGGAAGGCGCGCCGACCGCGCGCTGCCTGATCCTGGTCACGCCCGACGGCCAGCGTACGATGAATACCTTCCTCGGCGCCAGCCACCTGCTGGAGCAGGCGATGATCGACGAGGATTGGATCGCGCGTTCGGACATCCTCTATCTGGAAGGCTATCTGTGGGATCCGCCGCTGTCGCGCGCGGCGATGCGCCGGGCGATCGACGTGTCGCGCGCGGCGGGCAACAAGGTGGCCTTCACCCTGTCCGACGCCTTCATCATCGACCGTCACGGCCCCGATTTTCGCGCGTTGATCGCCGAAGGGCTGTTCGACATCCTGTTTGCGAACGAAGTCGAAATCTGTGCCCTCGCCGAAACCGAGGATTTCGAGGCGGCGGTGGCGAAGATCGCGCCGCAGGTGCCGCTGCTGATCGTCACGCGCGGTTCGCATGGTGCGATCGCGCTGCAGAATGGCGAGCGCACCGAAGTGGGCGCCGAGCCGATCGACACCGTCGTCGATACGACCGGCGCGGGCGACCTGTTCGCGGCCGGATTCCTCTCGGGTCATGCCGAGGGCCGTTCGATCGCCGACTGCCTGACGATGGGCGCCGTCTGCGCCCGCGAGATCATCGCACAGGTCGGCCCGCGCGCGCAGACCGACCTGAAGGCAAAGGTCGCCGCACGCCTTTCGTAGGAACTTTTGCCGGTCGCGGAGCGTCCTATGCGCCATCAAGCATAGGAGAGCTTCTATGGCCGACGAAATCCATACGACGCGCGATCCCGACGGAACGACGCACACTACGACCGTGATCGACCGCGCTCCGCGCCGCGGCGGCGGGATCGGCATGGGTCTGATCTTTCTTGTCGCGATCCTGATCGCCGCCTTTTTCGCGTTTCAGTTCTTGGCGAACGACAAGGCGCAGAGCGGCGCTATCACCGAGGCGGCGCAAAAGGTGGGGAACGCCGCCGAAAATGTCGGCGACGCTGCCCAGAAAGCCGTCGAATAAGGATCAGGCCTCTTCCGGTTCCGGGTGTTTCTTGAACAGAGCCCGGTCGGCGGGGCCGAATCCGCGGGTCCAGATCAGCCAGGCATAGATGCCGAGGATCAGCGGCACGCCGATCAGCAGTTCGGCCCATTCGGGAAGCTGCGTCGCGCCCCAGCCGAGCACAGCGGCGCCGGCGGTTGCCCAGATCAGCGCCCAGCGCAGGCTGTTCACCGGCGCGTTCAGCACGCGCGACAGCAGGCGCGCCTTGACGACCGAGGCGAACCCGAGCGCGAGCATCAGCGCGAGCGCGACGGCGACGGCGTAATAGATCGGATCGAGCCCCATCGACTTGGCGATGAGGATCAGCGTCACGCTGAGAACCCCCTGCAGCGCCAGCGTGGCGAGACTGATGAGCAGGTTGCGGTGGCGCGCGACGTAGACGAGCGCTGCTTCGCTGACGACTGCGGTCGCGGCGACGACCTCCGCCGCGAGCAGGAAAGCGAGCGCGCCGGTGCCGCTGACGAACTGCGGGCCGACGAGCCCCATCACCGCCTCGCCGGGAATGCCGAGCGCGAGCGCGACCCCGGCCTGCGCGGCGATGATCCAGAAGCCCACCTGGCTGACCTGCGCGGCGACCGCGGCAAGGCGATTCTCGGCGAGGTTGCGCGTGATCACGGGACCGAGGATCGGTTCGAAGCTGGTCTTCAGCTTTTGCGGCAGCGATGCGACCTGCTGCGCCATGTAATAGATGCCGTAGATCGTCGGCGAGGTGAACTGGCCGAGGATGAAGAGGTCGAGGCGGCGCGTTCCCCATTCGATCGCGTCGGCGGCCGCCAGCGGCGCGTTGCGCCGTGCAACCATGATCAGATGCGCGGGCTCGGGACGCCAGACTCCGGGACCGCCATAATGGCGGATCATCGGGATCAGCGCGGTGATGAAGGCGCCGACCATCGCGGAGGCATAGGATAGCATCAGCCCGTCGCGCGGCGACAGGAACCAGAATCCTGCCGCGGCGATACTGATCACCCAGGGCTCGACCACCGCGCGCGCGCGCACCGTCGCGCCGATGTCGAAGCGATAGGCGCAGGCCGCCAGCGCGACGTCGGTGCCCGCGATCGCGAACACGATCAGCGCCATCCAGCGGTCGGTGCCGTCGATGTCGCCGGCCGGAAACATGATTTGCGGCAGCAGGAGCAGGATTGCGGAGCCGATCGCAGAGGCGAGGAAGGCGACGAACATGCCGTCCCACACGATATGCCGATGGTCCGCGCCCTCCGCGCTGAGCTGTTCGGCGAGGCCGCGCTTGAGGCCCAGCGTCGCGAGCTGGGCCACAAGCTCGATCACCAGCACGGCAAAGGCGAAGCGGCCGACCGCCTCCGGCCCGTACCAGCGCCCGGCGAAATAGAGGAACGGCAGGCGCGCGACGAGGCGCAGGATGAAGCCAAAGAAATTGGTACGGCCGCCCTTTGCGAGCGCCGCGGCATCCGCGTCGGCCATTTGCCCGCCCGCAGAAGAATCGGGGGTGCGCGCGTTCGCGCTGTCCGTCTGGCTCAAGCCTGGCGCCCCTTTTCCATTTCCCCGATCCGCAATCTAGCGCGGCGCGAGGGGGCAGGCAATTGTATCAAGCAGGTCATCGGCCCTCGGATCGCAGCGGCCGGCTGAGCAGGGCATGAATCGCCTCGGACGCCCGGATATCGCCTGCGACGAGCCGCGCGACGGCGTCGGTGATCGGCATGTCGATGCCGTCGAGGCGCGCTGCTTCGGCGACGACTGGCGCGCTGAACGCGCCTTCGGCGACGGTGCGGCGGTCGGCCATCAGCGTCGCGGCATCCTCGCCGCGTCCGAGTCCCTGGCCGAGTGCGAAATTGCGCGAATTGGACGAGGTGCATGTCAGGACCAGATCGCCAAGTCCGGCGAGGCCCGCCAAGGTTTCCGCCTGCGCGCCACGCGACAGGCCGAAGCGGGTCATTTCAGCGAAGCCGCGGCTGATCAGCGCCGCGCGGGCATTGAGCCCGAGGCCGGCGCCGTCGACGATGCCGCAGGCGATGGCGAGAATATTCTTCACCGCGCCGCCGATCTCGGCGCCGATCATGTCGGTCGACGCATAGGGGCGGAAATGAGGGCGGGCGAGCGCCTGTGCGATCGCCTCGGCGGTTTCGGTGTCGGCAGCGGCCAGGGTGATCGCGGTAGGGAGGCCCGCGGCGACTTCGTGCGCGAAGGTCGGGCCCGACAGGACGGCGAGCGGCCGTCCGGCGCAGACATCGCCCGCGATATCGATCGGAAAAGCGAAGCTGCCCGCTTCCATGCCCTTGCTGCAAAAGATCAGCGGCGCGTTGCCGGGGGGAAGCTGTGCCAGAACCGCGCGCAGGAAGGGGACGGGCACGACCACCAGCAGCGCGTCGCATGCCGCCAGATCGCCAAGGTCGCCGGTTGCGCCGAGCGAAGGCGATAGCGGCGCGCCCGGCAGGAACAGCGGGTTGCGATGCTGGACGTTGATCGCCTCGACGACCTCTTCCTCGCGGGCCCAGAGCCGCACCGGCGCGCCTTCGGCGGCGAGCATCTGGGCCAGCGCCGTGCCCCAGGCGCCGCCGCCGATCACGCCGAAGTTCGAATATGACGTCATGCTTTCACTCCGGCGCCGCGTACTGCCTCGGCATCCGGATCGAGCGGCCAGCGCGGGCGCGCGGCGGTGTCGAGCGGATCGGTCAGGCCTGCGGCGAAGCGCTCGACCCCTGCCCATGCGATCATCGCGCCATTGTCGGTGCACAGCCACAGCGGCGGCGCGACGAAGGGCTTGTCGAAACCGGCGGCGAGTTCGGTGAGCGCGTTGCGGATTGCGCCATTTGCCGCGACGCCGCCCGCGACGACGAAAGCGGTCGCGTCGGGGCAGGCGGCCAGCGCGATGCGGCTGCGGTCGACGAGGCAATCGACGACGGCCTGCTGGAAGGAGGCGGCGAGGTCGGCGGCGCGATGCTCGCCCGACGCGGCCGCGCGGGCGACCGCACTTTTCAGCCCGGCGAAGGAGAAATGGGGCTCGGCGCTGCCAACGAGCGGGCGCGGAAGCGGGACCGCGCGCGGATCGCCGTCGCGGGCGATCGCCTCGACCGCCGGGCCTCCCGGATAGCCGAGGCCGAGTAGCTTGGCGGTCTTGTCGAACGCCTCGCCCGCGGCGTCGTCGATCGTGGTGGCGAGGCGACGATAGTCGTCGACGCCCTTGACCAGCAGCAGCTGGCAATGGCCACCGGAAACGAGCAGCAGCAGATAGGGGAATTGCAGGTCGGCCGCGACCAGGCGCGGGCTGAGCGCGTGCCCCTCCAGATGGTTGACCGCGATCAGCGGCTTGTTCGCCGCATGGGCGAGCGCCTTGCCGGTGACGAGCCCCACCATCACGCCGCCGATCAGTCCCGGCCCCGCCGTCGCGGCGATCGCGTCGACATCGGCGAGGGTCAGGCCCGCATCGGCGAGCACGCCCTCGACCAGCGGCACGAGCCGGTCGACATGCGCGCGCGCGGCGATCTCGGGAACGACGCCGCCGTAGGGCTTGTGCTCGGCTTCCTGGCCCGCGACGCGATGCGCCAGAATGCGCCGTTCGCTGTCGACAAGCGCCGCCGCGGTTTCGTCGCAGCTCGATTCGAGGCCGAGGATCAGAGTCATATTATTTCGCGCCCTTTACCCGCCCCTTTATGAAGAGGGCAAGGGAGAGGCTGCGCGACGTCGGCCGCGCGAAAAACCGGTTCCCACTTTTTCGGGAAATGCTCTAGCGGGGGGCATGGCCTCTATTCCCATCCCGAACCCCGCCCGTCCGCTGCGTATCGGAACACGCGCCTCCCCGTTGGCGCTCGCGCAGGCGAATCTGGCGGCAGCGGCGCTGACGAAGGCACATGCGCTGGTTGCGGGCGCGCTGGAAATCGTGCCGATGACCGCGACTGGAGACAAGATTCAGGACCGCGCACTGGCCGAGGTCGGCGGCAAGGCGCTGTGGACGCGCGAACTCGACGCCGCGCTCGACGCGGGGACGATCGACATTGCGGTCCACAGCCTGAAGGACGTCGAGACGGTGCGCGCTTCGCGCTTCGCGCTGGGCGCGATGCTCGAGCGCGCCGATCCGTGCGACCGGCTGGTCGTGCGCGGCGGCGTCGACGCGGCGACGATCATCGACCTGCCCGAGGGCGCGCGGCTGGGGACGAGCAGCCCGCGGCGCGCGGCGCAGGTCAGGCGGATACGCCCCGACCTGGTCACGACCCTGCTGCGCGGCAATGTGCAGACGCGGCTTTCGAAGCTGGCCGAAGGCGCGGTCGATGCGACCCTGCTCGCGGCGGCGGGGCTCGACCGGCTGGGGATGCACGATATCGGCAGCGCGCAGCCGATCGACCTGTTGCTTCCTGCGGCATCGCAAGGCGCGATCGGGATCGAATGCCGCAACGATGACGCGGCGACCTATGCGCTGCTGAAGGCGATCGACCATCCGCCAACGCATGGCGCGGTGGCGGCCGAGCGCGCGCTGCTCGCGGCGCTGGGCGGCGATTGCCGATCGCCGGTGGCGGCGCATGCGCACTGGCGCGACGATGGTTCGCTGCGGCTCGACGCCGAAATCTATTCGGATGACGGTGCCGACCATGTGGCGGGGCATGCGCTGGTCGCGGATGCGGGCGATGCCGCGGCGCTCGCGCGCCGGCTGCTGGACGAGGCGCCCGAATCCGTGCGGCGGCTTTTTACCGTATGAAGCATGCGCTGCCGCTGATCGTCACGCGCGCCGACCCCGGCGGTGCGGCGACCGCGGCGCGGGCACGGGCGATGGGGTTCGATGCGAGACACCTGCCGCTCTTCGCCGCGCGGCCGCTGGAATGGTCCGCGCCCGACCCGGCGGAATTTGACGCGTTGTTGCTGACGAGCGCGCAGGCGGTGCGGCTGGCGGGACCGGGGCTGGCGCGCCTGGCCGATCTGCCGGCCTATGCCGTGGGCGCGGCGACCGCCGCTGCGGCCGAAGCGGCGGGGCTGCGGGTCGCGATGACGGGTAAGGCCGATGCGCAGGCAGTGATCGAGGCCATGACGTCACGCAATGTCGTTCGAATCCTGTGGCTTTGCGGCCGCGACCGGTCGGCGCTCGACGCGCGCGAAGCGGTACTGACCGCGCTTCCGGTCTATGCTGTCGAGGCTGTCGAGCCGTCAGCCGAATGGGCGGCTGCGATCGCCGAGCCCGCGATCGTGCTGGCGCATTCGGCGCGTGGCGCGGCGCGGATCGCCGCGCTGACGGGCGCGGTGCGCGCGCATCTGGCAATCGCCGCGCTCAGTGCGTCGGTCGCGGGGGCGGCGGGCGACGGCTGGGCGGCGATTGCCATCGCGGCACAACCCGACGATGCCTCGCTGTTGGCAGCGGCGCATGATTTGTGCCAGAAGGGCCTCAAATAGGGTCGTTCGAAAGAGAAACATGGCTATCGACAGTATCGACACGTCCACCCCCGTGGACGGCGCGGTCCCGGTTAAACGATTGTCCTTTAGGGCTCTTTTCATCGCCGCGATGATCCTGCTGCTCGCCGGCGTGGTAGGCGGCGGTTGGGCAATGAGTCGCTGGCTCGCCGCCGATCCAAAGACCGCGACGGTGGTCGGCGACGCGCCTGCTGCACCCGGCGGCCCGCTCGCGGTCGTCGGCCAGACGCCCGATGCCGGAGAGATTGTGCAGCCTGCGTCGGGCAATGCCGACGCGCTGGGCGCCCGGGTCGCCGAGCTGGAACAGAGGCTGTCGCGGATCACCCTTCAGGCCGAATCGGCGTCGGGCAATGCCTCGCGCGCCGAAGGGCTGCTGGTCGCCTTTGCGGTGCGCCGCGCGCTCGATCGCGGTCTGTCGCTCGGCTATCTGGAGGCGCAGCTTCGCCTGCGCTTCGGCGACGATCAGCCCAACGCGGTCAAGACGATCGTCGAAACCTCGCGCGAGCCGGTCACGCTGGAGCAGCTTCGCACCGAACTCGACGCGATCGCGCCCGAGCTCGTCGGTCGCAACAGCGACAATGGCAGCCTGTGGACCGGTTTTCGGCGCGAGCTTGGTGAATTGTTCGTCGTGCGTCCCGCCGGCACCCAGTCGCCGCGCGCGACCGAACGGCTGGAGCGCGCGCGGCGCTATCTGGCGGGCGGCATGGCCGACAAGGCAATCGCGGAGGTTCAGGCGATGCCGGGCGCCGCAGCCGCAGGCGAGTGGCTGATCGAGGCACGGCGCTATCATGAGGCACGACGTGCGCTTGACCTCATCGAGACGGCGGCGATATTGGAACCGCGCGACAGCCCCGCTGCCGCTATGGCCCGCAAGACGGCCGACCCCGCCCCCTAGCGACCCGTCCGGGTCGCGCTTTTGAAGAAAGCCGACCCGATGGCCCTCGCCGATCCGCAGCGCATCGAAGCGCTCGACCCGTTCGATCCCCTCCAGCTCGACGAGCAGCTGAGCGAAGAGGAGCGGATGATCCGCGACGCCGCCCGTGCCTATGCCGAGGGCGAACTGCTCCCGCGCGTGACCTCGGCCTTTCTGGACGAACGCTTCGATCGCGAGATCATGCGCGAAATGGGCCAGCTCGGCCTGCTCGGTGCGACGGTCGACCCGCAATATGGCGGCGCCGGTCTGAACTATGTCAGCTACGGCCTGATTGCGCGCGAGGTCGAGCGGGTCGATTCGGGCTATCGCTCGGCCTGTTCTGTGCAAAGCTCGCTCGTGATGCACCCGATCAACGCCTATGGCAGCGAGGAACAGAAGCAGCGCTTTCTTCCCGGCCTGGCCTCGGGCGAACTCGTGGGCTGTTTCGGGCTGACCGAACCCGACGCGGGCAGCGACCCGGGCGGGATGCGCACGCGCGCCGAAAAGATCGAGGGCGGATATCGCCTGAAGGGCGCGAAGATGTGGATCACCAATTCGCCGATCTCCGACGTTTTCGTCGTCTGGGCGAAGTCCGAAGCGCATGACGGCGCGATCCGCGGGTTCATCCTGGAAAAGGGCATGAAGGGCCTGTCTGCACCGAAGATCGAGGGCAAGGTTTCGCTGCGCGCGTCGATCACCGGCGAGATCGTGCTCGACGGGGTCGAGGTCGGCGAAGACGCGCTGCTGCCGCACGTGTCGGGGCTGAAGGGCCCGTTCGGCTGTCTCAACCGCGCCCGCTATGGCATCGGCTGGGGCGCGATGGGCGCCGCCGAATTCTGTTATGAGGCCGCGCGCAACTATACGCTGGAGCGCAAGCAGTTCGGTCGCCCGCTCGCGGCGAACCAGATCGTGCAGTTGAAGCTGGCGAACATGCTCACCGAAATCGCGATGGGCCTGCAGACCGCGCTGCGCGTCGGACGGCTGATCGACGAAGGCCGCCTGATTCCCGATGCGATCAGCCTGCTGAAGCGCAACAATTGCGGCAAGGCGCTCGATATCGCGCGTGTCGCGCGCGACATGCACGGCGGCAATGGCATTTCGGCCGACTATCATGTCATCCGTCATGCGGTGAATCTGGAGACCGTGAACACCTATGAGGGCACGCATGACGTCCATGCGCTGATCCTCGGCCGTGCGATCACCGGCATTCCTGCCTTTGCCTGATCCGACGCTGCCGGCACCGAAACCCCTGGACGGCTTGCGCGTCGTCGAATTGGCGCGCGTGCTTGCGGGGCCCTGGTCCGGTCAGTTGCTGGCGGACCTGGGCGCCGAGGTCGTGAAGGTCGAGCGGCCGGGCGGCGGCGACGATACACGCGAATGGGGTCCGCCTTTCGTGACGGGTGCCGACGGCGAGAATCTGGGCGCGGCCTATTATCATAGCTGCAACCGCGGCAAGCGCAGCGTCGCGATCGACATTGCGACGGCAGAGGGGCAGGCGGCGGTTCGTGCGCTGCTTGCCGATGCCGACGTGGTCATCGAGAATTACAAGGTCGGCGGACTCGTCAAATACGGCCTCGACCCCGCGACGCTGCGTGCCAATTTCCCGCGACTGATCGTCTGTTCGATCACCGGTTTCGGCCAGACCGGGCCTTATGCCCATCGCGCCGGCTATGACTATATTGTCCAGGCGATGAGCGGATTCATGTCGCTGACCGGCGAGCCCGATGGGCCGCCGCAAAAGGCGGGTATCGCCTATGCCGACATCTTTACCGGCATGTACTCCACCGTAGCGATCCTGGCGGCGCTGCGACGCCGTGACGTCACCAATGCGGGCGCGCATATCGACATGGCCTTGTTCGATGCGCAGGTCGCGGTGCTTGCGAACCAGGCGGCAAACTATCTGGCGAGCGGCGTGGCGCCCCGACGGATGGGCAATGCCCATGTCAATGTCGTGCCGTATCAGGTGTTCGCGACCGCCGACGGCCAGCTTGTCATCGCGGTCGGCAATGACGGCCAGTATCGCAAGCTGTGCGGCCTGTTGGGCGTGCCCGAATGGGCCGACGATCCGCGGTTCGTGAACAATGCCGCGCGTCTGGCAAACCGCGCCGAACTGATCCCGATGCTGGCCGCGAAGATCGCCGCCTGGGACGCGCAGCCGCTGGCACTGGCGCTGGAAGCCGAAGGCGTGCCGGCGGGGCCGATCAACGATCTGGCAAGCGTCTTTGCTGATCCGCAGATCGTTGCGCGCGGGATGCGGTTCCGTCCCGACGGCGCGCATATCGACGGGGTCGCAAGCCCGATCGTCATCGACGGCGAGCGCATGGTCGCTCCGACGGGCGCACCGCCGCTGCCCGCATAGAAAAAGGGGCGCCGAATCCGACGCCCCTTTCCCCCTTATTTAGCCGAAGATCAGAATTTGACCGTGCCGGTCACGAAGATCTGGCGCGGGTTGCCGTAAAAGGCGGTCAGCGTGCCTTCGCGGCCGAGCGCCGCCTGCGGCAGCCCGTTGGCGCCGTTGATGATGGCGCCCGTAGTCGGATTGGCGACGACGAAGGTATAGCCCGAGGTCTTATATTCCTTGTCGGTCAGATTCTTGCCGAACAGCCCGATGCTCCAGCGATCGCCCGGCGCGGTGTAGATGATGCTGGCATCCCACAGCGCGAAACCCTTCTGGTCGATATAGGGGTTCGGGATTTCGAACTGGTGCGTCTTGCTGCGGTACGACAGGGTGGTGCCGAAGCTGATATCGCCTTCGCCGACGGGCGCCGAATAGGCGAGCGTGCCGCTGGCGGTCCATTTCGGGGTATTCTGCACTTCGCGGAAGGCGGCGACGTCGGTCGGGACGCTCGCGATGTTGGCGATATATTCCTTATATTTGGCGTCGATATAGCCGAGTGCGGTCGACAGCGTCAGCCGGTCGCCGGCAGCGGCAAGGTCCTGACCCAGGCGGGCGCGGCCTTCGAATTCCAGACCCTTGAAGGTCGCCTTGCCCGCGTTCGACACGACGCCGCAGAAGCTGGGCAGGCCCGCAACGGTGCAGGCGACCGAGCCGGGGATCTGGACGTCGGTATAGTCCGCATAGAAGCCGGCGATCGCGACGTTCAGCGCGCCGTCGAGCAGGCTGCCCTTGTACCCGACTTCATAGCTTTCGACCTTTTCGGGACGGAAGCTCAGGAAGGCGGAGACTTCGTCGTTGGTCGGGCGGCCCGGGATGGCCGCGGGTGCATTGGCGCCGACGCCGCGCGGGTCGAAGCCGCCGCCTTTGAAGCCCTGCGAATAGCTGGCGTAGATATTATGCTCGGGCGTCGGCTTGAACGACAGCGAGACGCGCGGAGTGAATTTGTTGAAGCTGCGGCTGCCGTTGAAATTGGTGCTCGGCGCGCCGAAGGCGACCCCCGAACCGCCGAAGACGGGCGAGCCACCGCCGAGATAGTTCTGGCGCAGAATATGCGCCTCGCGCTTGTCCCAGGTGTAGCGACCGCCGACCGACAGGCTGAGCTGGTCGGTGAAATCATAGGTGAAGTCGCCGAACACGGCATAGGTGTCGGTGTCGACGTCGGCCTCGGTAAAGGCGGTGAGGCCGGCGACGGTGGTGAACAGGCGCACGTCGAACAGCGTGTCGGCGGTCGCGGTCAGATAATAGAAACCGAGCAGGCCCTTCAGCTTGTCGCCTTCATAGAGAAGCTGGAATTCCTGGCTGAGCTGTTCGTTCAGATAGATGCCCGGAACGTCCACATCGGCCGCGGGGAGCGCGTCGAAGTCGATCGGCGTGTAGCTGTTATCCTTGCGCCACGCGCTGATCGAACGGAGCGTGACCGTGTCGCTGAGCGCGGCCGTGACGTTCATGGCGAGGCCATAGGCCTCGATCTCCTGCTTCGGATCGTTGAGGCCGCCGCGCGTGTCGAACACATTGTCCAGAACCGGCGCGCCCGACAACAGCCCCGGGATCAGGCGCGTGCCGCCGCGCGGATTGCTCTTGTCCTTGGTATAGTCGCCCGAGATGCGGATCAGCACCGGCGCGTCATAGCCGCCGAGTTCGATCGTGCCGCGGCCGGCCCACAGGTCCTTGTTATAGTTTTCGAGGCCGGTGGTCAGATTGTCGCCGAAACCGCCGCGCGACAGGCGCGCGCCCGACACGCCGACGCGCAGCAGGTCGCCGATCGGCGCGCTGGCGGTGACGACCAGGTCGGCCTGCTCATAGGTGCCGAGCGTTCCCTTGATCTTGACCGAGACGTCCTGCGGCAGCGGCTTGGTCACATATTTGACTGCGCCGCCGATCGTGTTGCGGCCATAGAGCGTACCCTGCGGACCGCGCAGCACCTCGATCCGCTCGACGTCATAGATGTCGAGCACCGCGGCCTGCGGACGGTTGAGATAGACGTCGTCGAGATAGATGCCGACACCCTGTTCGAAGCCCGATACCGGATCCTGCTGGCCGACGCCGCGGATGAAGGCGCTGAGCGTCGAGTTCGAACCGCGCGACACTTCCAGCGTCGTGTTCGGGGTGGTCTGGCCGATGTCGGTGATGTCGATCGCACCCGCCTTTTCAAGCGCTTCGCCCGAATAGGCGGTGATCGCGACGGGAACGTCGATCAGGCGCTCGTCGCGGCGGCGCGCGGTGACGATGATCTCGTTGTCGCCGGTGTCTGCGCTCGCGCCTGCCTCCTGCGCAAAGGCGGCCGGGGTAAAGGCGAGCATCGAGAGCGCGCTCGTCGCATAGATGGCGCGGCGCAGCGAACGGTCGAAAGGACGCATGAAGTGTCTCCCAATGTCGGACGGCCCCTCGCCGTCCTTCGTGATTTTCTTGGGCCGGTCTTGCCAAGCCGCGACGCGGGCTATAATGAAACCTGAACCAAGTTTCAACTTGGAATGTGTATCCGTCGCTTTTTGCTTGCCAGTGGTGCGAAAAAACCACGATGGCGCTAAAGGTCGATCGGATCGGGGGAGACGGAAGGCGTCATGGATCAGCCGCGAACAGCGACAGCATCAGGCGAGATCGAGCATCGCGACAAGACGCCGCGTACCGAGCGCGGGCGCAAGACGCTGCGCAAGCTGCTTGACGCCGCGGCGATCGAATTCGGCGAGCGCGGCTTTCACGAGGCGTCGATCAGCGCGATCACGCGGCGTGCCGGCACCGCGCTGGGCAGTTTTTACACCTACTTCGATTCGAAGGACGAAATCTTCCAGGCGCTGGTCCGCTATATGAGCGAGCAGCTCCGCGACCATGTCACGCCGCTGGTCCAGGCCGCGCCCGACGAGATCAGCGCCGAGCGGATCGGCCTTGAATCCTATCTGGGCTTTGTGCGCGAGCATAAGGAAATCTATCGCATCATCGATGAGGCCGAATTCGTCGACTATGCGAGCTATCGCAGCCATTATGAAACCACTGTCGCTCGCGTGCGGCAGCGGTTGGAGGGCGGCGCGGCGCGCGGCGAGATTCGCGCCGACGTCGGCGAAATTCACGCCTGGGCGATCGGCGGAATGAACGTCTTCCTGGGCATGCGCTATGGCCTGTGGGACGAAGACGCCGACATTTCGGAGATCGCGCGGATCGCCAACGATCTGCTCGCCAACGGGCTGAAGAAACAGGATTAGGCGAGCGATCCCATCCGGGCGATGCCGTGGATCGGAGCTTTTAAGTCCTGGAAATCAGAAAGATCGCATGCTCGGCGCGCCAGCTTGCGGCGGCGTCGCTCGTCGGCTTGTCGCCTGACAGATACCAGGCGCGCTCGACCCTGATGCCCTGTGCGCGGACGAGGTCGCGAAAGTCGCTGACGGTCACGTGGTGGATATTCGGCGTTTCGTACCAAGCGACCGGCAACAGCCGCGTCACCGGCATGCGCCCGCGCCAGAGCAGGTTGAGCCGCACGCGCCAGTGCGCGAAATTGGGAAAGCTGACGAAGGCGCGTGGCGCGATCCGCAGCAGTTCGCCGATGATCAGGTCGGGCCGTTCGGTCGTCTGCAGCGTTTGCGACAGGATCGCATAATCGAACGCATCGCCCGGATAGTCGGCAAGGTCGTGGTTGACGTCGCCCTGCACCACCGACAGCCCCTGCGCCATCGCCGCCTCGATCGCCACTGGATCGATTTCGAGGCCGCGCGCATCCACCTGTTTGTGCGCGCGCAGTTCGGCCATCAGCGTCCCGTCGCCGCAGCCGATGTCCAATATGCGCGACCGCGCCGGCACCGCGTCGGCAATGATGCCGAGGTCGGGACGAAGCGCGCTCACCAGCCGGCTCCCAAGGCACCAGCCATAATGCGGTCGAGCGCGGGGACGTCGAGAAGGAAGCTATCGTGGCCGAAGGGGGCCGACAGTTCGACGAAGCTGGCCGCGGCGCCGACCGAATGCAGCGCCTGGACGATGCGACGCGATTCGGCGGTGGGATAGAGCCAGTCGGTGTCGAAGCTGACGAGCGTGAAACGCACATCCTTCGCGTCGGCGAAGGCGCCGGCGAGGCGGCCATCGTGCGGCTCGGCAAGATCGAAATAGTCCATCGCGCGCGTGATATAGAGATAGGCGTTGGCGTCGAACCGGTCGGTGAAGGCCAGCCCCTGGTGCCGCAGATAGGATTCGATCTGGAAATCGGCGTCGAAGCCGAAGCTCTTGATGTCGCGCGCCTGCAGGCGGCGGCCGAACTTTTCGGTCAGACCCTCCTCAGACAGATAGGTGATGTGCGCCGCCATCCGGGCGACCGCCAGCCCCTTGGTCGGCGCGCGCGCGCTGCCGTAATATTGGCCGTCCTGCCAGTCGGGGTCGGCCATGATCGCTTGGCGCCCGACTTCGTGGAACGCGATGTTCTGGGCCGAATGCCGCGCCGCGCTGGCGATGACGACCGCCGAAGCGATACGATCAGGATAGGTCGCGGCCCAGCCAAGCGCCTGCATCCCGCCCATCGACCCGCCGATGACGGCATGAAGCCGCGCTATGCCGAGATGATCGAGCAGCATCGCCTGCGCCCGCACCATGTCGGTGATCGTGATGACCGGGAAATGCATGCCCAGCGGCGCGCCGCTGACTGCATCGGGCGACGCCGGCCCGCTCGTCCCCATGCAGCTGCCGAGGACATTGGCACAGATCACGAAAAAGCGGTCGGTGTCGATCGGCTTGCCGGGGCCGACCATGCGCGCCCACCAGCCGGGCTTGCCGGTCGCGGGATGGTCGCTCGCGACATATTGGTCGCCGGTCAGCGCATGGCAGATGAGCACGGCGTTCGCCTTGTCGGCATCGAGCGCGCCATAGCTTTGATAGGCGATCGTCACCGACGGCAGCACCTGTCCGCTGTCGAGCGGCAGCGGCGCGCCGATCGTCACGCTTTGATGCTGGATCTGGTGAAGCAGGCTCGCCATGATGCGCGCGGGGCTAAGCGGACGCGGGCACCCTGTCAACGTACTGGACTCGGCGGGCGCAGCCGTTAAACGGCGCGGCATGACCGACGCGACCCCCACCCTCACTCCGAAGCCGTGGATCAGCGGCATCGCTCCCTATGTTCCCGGCAAGTCGGCGGGCGCTGACGGCCGTCCGTTGATCAAGCTCAGCGCGAACGAAAATCCGCTCGGGACCGGGGAAAAGGCGCGCGAGGCGTTTCATGCGTCGCAGGGCGCGGCCGACGCGTTGTCGCGCTATCCCGATCCCGGCGCGACCGAGCTGCGCGAGGCGATCGCCGCCAAGTTCGGGCTCGATCCCGCGCGGATCATCTGCGGCAACGGGTCGGACGAGCTGCTTCATCTCGCGGCGGGCACCTATGCCGGTCCGGGCGACGAGATTCTGTATGTCCGCTATGGCTTCGCGGTCTATGAAATCGCCGCGCGCCGCGTCGGCGCTATTCCGGTCGAGGCCGACGATCGCGATTATGCGACCGACGTCGATGCGTTGCTCGCGGCGGTGACCGAGCGGACGCGCGTCGTCTATCTCGCCAACCCGAACAATCCCACGGGAACGCTCGCGACGCGTGAGGAGGTTGCGCGGCTCTATGCGGGATTGCCGCGCGACGTGCTGTTCGTCATCGACCAGGCCTATTCCGAATATCTGTCGGACGAAGAGGACGACGGCGGCCTGGAACTCGCGAAGACCCAGCCGAACGTCTTCGTCACGCGCACCTTTTCCAAGATTCACGGGCTTGCCGCCGAGCGTATCGGTTGGGGCTATGCCGCGGCCGAGGTGATTTCGGCGCTGCACCGCATCCGCCTGCCGTTCAACGTCACGCGCGCGGGACAGGCGGCGGCGGTCGCGGCGCTGGGCGACGAGGCATTCGTCGCGCACAGCCGCGATCATAATGCGAAATGGCGCGCGTGGCTGGCGCAGGAGCTTGAAGCGCTCGGCAATCACGGCATTCGCATCGTGCCGTCGGCGACCAACTTCCTGCTCGTGCTGTTCGAGGGCGCGGTGAGCGCGGAGACGTTATACAACCGGCTGATGGACGCGGGTTATATCGTGCGCTGGTTGCCCGGGCAGGGGATTCCGCAGGCGCTGCGCATGACGATCGGTACCGAGGAAGAGACGCGCGGGCTCGCGGCGGCGATCCGCGCCGCGCTGGCCGGCTGATGGCGATCGCGAATGTCACGATCGTCGGGCTTGGACTGATCGGTTCGTCGATCGCGCGCGCGGTCGGCGAGCGTCTGCCGTTGGTGACGGTGACCGGGCATGACGCCAGCGCCGACGTGCGCGAACAGGCGCGCGCGCTTGGTCTCTGCGACAGGATCGCCGACGATGCGGCGGATGCGGTCGCTGCCGCCGACCTAGTCATATTGGCGGTCCCCGTGGGCCGCATGGCCGACGCCGCGCGCGTGATGGCGCCGGGGCTGAAGGCCGATGCGATCATCTCCGACGTCGGCTCGTCGAAGGCGGGCGTCGCCGATGCGCTGGCAAAGGCGCTCCCCGATCATATCGTGATCCCGGCGCATCCCGTTGCCGGCACCGAGAATAGCGGTCCCGCGGCAGGCTTTGCGACGCTGTTCGAGGGGCGCTGGTGTATCGTGACGCCTGGCGCCGATGCCTCTGCTGACGCTGTGGCGACGCTCGGCGGCTTCTGGGAGGCGCTCGGCGCGAAAGTTGAGACGATGGACCCCGTGCACCACGACATGGTGCTGGCGGTGACAAGCCATCTGCCACACCTTATCGCTTATACGATCGTCGGCACCGCGAGCGAGCTGGAGGAGGTGACCGAGAGCGAGGTCATCAAATATTCGGCGGGCGGCTTTCGTGATTTCACGCGCATCGCGGCGAGCGACCCGGTGATGTGGCGCGACGTGTTTCTTGCGAACAAGGATGCGGTGCTCGCGACCCTGCAGCGCTTCAACGAGGATCTGACCGTGCTTCAGCAGGCGATCCGGCGCGGCGATGCCGACAAGCTGGAGGATTGGTTTACGCGCACGCGCGCAATCCGCCGTTCGATCATTGCCGAAGGTCAGGACGATGCGGCGCCCGACTTCGGGCGCAAGCACTAGGCCATAGATCAGGCCGGAGATTCGCTTTCGAGCAGCGCCTCGGGCGGGTTGAGCGCATTGATCGCGCGCCAGACGCGCTCCTCGGCTTCCTCGCGCGGCAGGCCGGCGGGGATCGTCTCGCCGATACGATAGGTGATCGTCCCCGGCCATTTGACCCAGCGGCGTGGCGGATAGACGAGGCCGCTGTTCACCGCGACGGGGATGACCGGCACGCCAAGCATGCGATAGACGCCGGCAAAGCCCGAACGGAGCGGGGGCGCCTTGCCATGGGGGACGCGCGTACCTTCGGCGAACAGCACGAGCGGGCGATCCTTGGCGAGCGCAGCCTTCGCAGCGTTCAACATTGCGCGCATCGCCTTGCCGCCGCCGTCGCGGTCGACTGGAATCAGGCCATAGAAAGCCGCAGCCTGGCCCCAGACCGGGATCGAGAAAAGCTGCTCCTTTGCAAACACCGCGGGGTGCTTGAACAGCATCGGCTGCTCGATCGTTTCGAACGCGCCCTCGTGCTTGAAGACGTAAAGCACGGGGATGTCGGGCATCTCGCCTTCGACGACGATCTTGTGGCCCAGCACAAAGCGGCAGATCAGCCGGTGAAATTGCGCCCAGATCCGGACGAACCAGATCGTCGCATGGTGCGAGATCGGCAGCGAGATCACCGCGCCGATCGACGAGATGCCGCTCATGATCACGAACAGGATCCAGAACAGGATCGAGCGGAGAAGGGCGATGGTATAGCGCATCGGCGCCGCTTTAGAGCCCGAGCACGCCGCCCGCCAGCCCCGCGAGATATTTATGATATTCGCGGAACAGCGTCGCAAAGTTCGGTTGGCTGCGTACAGCGTCGGGCAGAATGGTCACCTTGTCGCCCACCGCGCGGCCGATTTCATATTCGGCGCGGCGCATATGCCAGTCGGTCGTGATCAGCCGGATGCTCTTGTAGTTGCGCCGCGCAACCCAGGTCGCGACCTCGGTCGCGTTCGAGCGCGTATCCTCGGCCTCGAACCCCAGCGCGATGCAGCAGTCGAACAATTTCTGCGGGCGTTTATACTCGGCGGCGAGTTCGCGGGGCTTCACCTCGCGCGAGACGCCGCTGATAAGCAGGCGCCCGGCATCGCCGGCCTCGAGCCGTTCGAGCGCACGGTCGATGCGGCCGGGTCCGCCGGTCAGCACGACGATCGCGTCGGTCTTTTGCGCCGGCGCGGGTTGCGGCAGCAACAGGGCGAACCAGGCAAAGCCGAGTACCCAGGCAAGAAACAACAGAGAAATCAGTCGTTTGATCATAGAATCTTCTGGAGTGCGGCGAGCAGCGTCTGCCGCGCCGTCAGGGCTGCGAGCGCGATAGCCAATAGCGGCAGCGCCAGCAAGAGCGCCCAGCCGGCGGCGCCGAGCGACGCCGTCGCGGCGAGCCCGGAGGTTATTCCCGACCATTGCCAGCCGATCAGCAGCAAGATCGCCGCGGCGACCGCAGTGCCGAGTGCGATGCCATAGGCGGTGTCGATCGCGATGCGGCGCTGAAACAGGCGCGTGATCTGCTGGTCGGTGGCGCCGATCAGGTGCAGCATCTCGATCGTCGCATAATGGGTGCCCAGCGCGGCGCGCGCGGTCATGATCACGATTGCCGCGCTGGCGGCCGTCATCAGCAGGACGAGCGCCCCCGCGATCCACGCGAGCGAGCGGATCAGCCGCGCGACCGGGCCAAGCCATTCGGCGTGCGGAATGATGCGCGCGCCCGGCGCCACGCGTTCGACGAGTGCGCGGAGCTGCGCCATATGGCCTGCGCGATCCTCGCCGACGAAGTCGATATCGACCAGCGCGGGAAGGGGAAGCGACTGAAGCACTGGGTCGTCGCCTTCGGCGCTGCCGAACCATTGGCCCAGCGTCGCCCTCAATTCGGCCTGTTCGACCGCGCGCGCCGATCGCACGAAGGGCTGTGCCGCGGCGGCGCGGCGCAATGCCGCCGCCTGTTCGGCGCGGGTGATCGGGTTGGCGGTGACGATCTGCACCGTGACGCGCCCGGCGATCGCGTCTCCGATCGCATTTGCCGACCGCGCGAGGCCGACCCCCGCCGCGGCGGCGAGCAGCGTCAGCAGCATCAGGATGGCAATGACCCAAGGCGTCGGTCCCGACAGGCGGCGGTCGGGAAGCAAGCGGCGATGCTGGGCGGGGACGCGCGGGATGATCATCACGACCTGTTCGGCGGATAGCGCAGCGCGCCCGTGGGGTCCGACAGCCGGCCCTTTTCCAGCCGCATCATCTGCGCATTCTCGATGCGGCTGATCAGGTGAATGTCGTGGGTCGCGACGACGACGGTGGTGCCAAGGCGGTTCAGCGCCTCGAACAATCCCAGCAGTCGCATCGCCATGTCGGGGTCGACGTTACCCGTCGGTTCGTCGGCGACCAGAAGCTGCGGGCGCGCGATCACTGCGCGCGCGATGGCGACGCGCTGCTGCTCGCCGCCCGACAGCGTCGGCGGAAAGGCGTGTGCGCGATCGCCAAGGCCGATCCAGCTCAGCATTTCGCCCACCGGACCCGACAGATCCTCTTCGCTGACGCCCGCGATGCGGAGCGGCAGCGCGATATTGTCGCGCGCCGACAGATGCGGGATCAGCCGGAAGTCCTGGAACACGACGCCGATGCGGCGGCGAAAGCCGGGCAGGCGGTGGCGCGGCATGCTGACCAGATCCTCGCCGAACAATCGCACGATACCGCGGCTGGGCCGCTGCGCGAGGTACAGCATCTTCAGCAGCGATGTCTTGCCCGCGCCCGACGCACCGGTGAGAAAATAGAAGCTGCCGGGCTGCAGGTTGAAGCTG
This sequence comes from Sphingomonadales bacterium, assembly GCA_017309275.1. Classification (GTDB taxonomy): domain Bacteria; phylum Pseudomonadota; class Alphaproteobacteria; order Sphingomonadales; family Sphingomonadaceae; genus Sphingopyxis. The sequence goes on from JAFKLT010000049.1 coordinate 53,409, forward strand.
ACATCGCTCAAAACCTCGGCATCAGGGCCATAACGAAGGCCAACGCCGCTGAATTCCACCATGGCCCCGCCGGGACGAGGGGGCGAGGTCATGACGCCACCGCCACGCGGAATCGCGGCCCGAAAGCGACGCGGAACTGGGCGGTTGGGGCGCTCATGCCCCCGCCTGTTACATGCCTGTCCACAGAGGTAAAGCGGGAAGCGCAACGCGGCGCTTGCAACGCGCGAATCGGCGTGTTTAGAGGGGCTCCATGATCCTAGCCTGCCCGTCCTGCCATACGCGTTATGTCGTGCCCGATACGGCGATAGGACCCACTGGACGCACCGTGCGCTGCGCCAATTGCCGTCATAGCTGGTTTCAGGAGCCCGCGGCACCCGCCGCCACGGCGGCATCGCAGCCCCCACCGGCACCTGAACCCGCACCCGCGCCGGGCGCCGAGGAGGCTGCGCCCGCGCCAACGCCCGCGCCCGCTCCGTTTGTCGAAGAGCCTCTTGCCGAGGCCGCGTCGGCCCCGCCACCCCAGGCCTTTGCCGCGCCCGAACCGCAGATCGTCACGCCCCCCGCGGACGACGCGCCGCTTCCCTTCCGCCGTCCGCGCCGGAGCCCGGCGAAGCGCTGGACGTGGATCGCCGCCAGCGCCGCCGCGCTGATGCTTGCCGCCACCGGCGCGCTCTATTGGTTCGGACTGCCGGGCTGGGCACAGGGGTTGGGGATTCCGGGAATGTCCGACGAGCCCGATCTGGTCATCGAACTGCCGCCGAACCAGGATCATCGCGAGCTTGCCGACGGCACCATCTATTTCGCGGCGTCGGGTGTGATCATCAACCCGACCGATCGTGAACAGCGCGTTCCGCCGATCCTGGCCGAACTGCGCGATGCGCAGGGCACGATCGTCTATAGCTGGACGATCAAGCCGCCGGTGCGGATGCTGCCGCCGAACGAAAAGGTCAATTTCAGCGAGGCGAAGCTCGACATTCCTCGCCGTGCGACGCAGCTGACCGTCAGCTGGGCGCTACCGAAGGGCTGAAAATTCCGTCTGTTACGGTGACGTCACGGCGTCACAGGCTGAGCGCGGCGGCGAGCGACAGGAGAAAGCTCGTCACGGTGGCGACAATGATCGGCGCAAAGCTTCGCCATCCCTGATCCAGCAGCAGGTGCAATCGCGCCTTCATCGCGGTGGCGACGATCGCGAGCAGGAGAAGTGCCGACGCGGCGGTTGCGGCCGCGCTTTGTACCGGCTTCGGGATCGCGATCAGCGAATTCACCGCCGCGATAGCCAGAAAGCCGAGGATGAACCAGGGCAGGCGCAGCGGAATGCGCGTCTTGCCCGCGCCGCCGTCGCCGCTCCGTCCTAGCCACAGCGCGACGAGCATGAGCATCGGGGCCAGCAGCGCGACGCGCGTCAGCTTGACGATCGTCGCAACCTCGCCCGCTTGCGGAGAGAAGGAAAATCCCCCGCCAATCGCCTGCGCGACGTCATGGATCGACGCGCCGATCAGAAAGCCGGCCTGCGCATCGGTGAGGCCGAGCTGCGCCGCGAGCACGGGGTAGAGCGTCATCGCCAGCGCGCTCGCGACGGTGATGCCGACGAGGGTGAGGGTGAAGCGCGCCTGGTCGACGCGCTTGTCGCCGATCAGCGAATAGAGCGCGAGCGCGGCCGACGCGCCGCAGATGGCGGTCGCGCCGCCGGCGAGCAGCGCGGCGTGCTTTTCCTGCGCGAACAGGCGCGCGCTCGCGACGGTAATGACGATCACGGCCAGCATGATCAGGACCAGCAGCGCGAAGGGAAGCGGCCCGAGCTCGGCGAGCTGCGCGGCGGTGATCCGCGCGCCGACCAGGACGATCCCGATGCGCAGCGCGGTCTGCGACATCAGGTCCAGCCCTGCATGGGTGCGCTTGTCCTGCGACAGGAAGGATAGAGCCAGGCCGATGAGCAGGCCCATCAGTACCAGCGGCGCGGCGTAGTGATCGGCCAGCCACGCGGCGGCTAGCGCCGCGATCGCGGTGACGAATGCCCCCGGCAGATAGTCGCGCCATTGCCGCTTGGCAGGCGGCGCAGTCTCGAGCTGCATTTCGCCGTAAAGATCGGCGGCCATCGGCCAGCTATGGTCGGACGTCTGCATGGCTCTTCCCCCGCTCGAGCGTCGCTTCGCATATCCGCGCCTGATGGTCGATAGGCCATTGCTGGCGAGCCGCGCTCTTGCTAGAGGCCCCGCTCTACCGGCACCCGTAGCTCAGCTGGATAGAGCGCTGCCCTCCGAAGGCAGAGGCCAGGGGTTCGAATCCCTTCGGGTGCGCCATTTCCCACAATGCCGGGCACTGAGCCCTCCTCGGCTTCCGAGACGCGTGTGGGAGCGGTGAGAGCAAACTGCCTTCGCTCCAATGCAGGTGGCCCTTAGCGCAGCTTCTGTAAGCCGCACCTTGCATATCTGCTTCGGTGCAGGGCCGGCCACACCATTACGTCTCAAAGACCTGGCGATGGGACGCTTTCGGCGACCCTGTTAGAACGGGCTTGAAGCCGCCGTCTTGGGCGACCGGCGCGACCATTCCCTTTATATCTCTGTGCGGTGCCTTGGTCCGGGCGTGTCGCTTGACGGGCGGGCCGTATTCCGAAGAATATTGCCCGGGCTTTGCGGAGCGCGCGGCCTTCGGCCTCAATCGCAATCCGGATGCGCGGAGCGCGGCGTGAAAAATAAAATCATATTATATATCGATCCATCTTGATAATAAATCATATGATCGATATCGCTTCGTGCGACGATATTAGGAGAGGTGGCAAATGTCAGTGGAGGCTCTGGAGCAGCGTTTCGCCGAATTTCGTGAGCGCGGATATACGATTTTCGAGGGTGCTTACGACGCCGGGCAGATGCAGGCGTGGAAGGACCGCTATGACGATATGGTCCGGCGTAATACGCCGCCCGGCGCCGCCGAGCCGCGGCTGCGCGTCACCAGCGCGCTGGAGCAGGAGCCCGGACTGATGCTGCCCGCGGTCAACAATCAGGACGTCCTGGATTTTGCCGAGCGCGTGATGGGGCCTTTCGTCCAGCTCGACAATCTGACCTTCATGGCTTTCCCGTCGGAGCCCAAGGAGCAGGCGGAAGGCAAGGTCAGCTTCTGGCATCGCGACCGATGGGGCTGGATGCCCGAGGGCCCTCAATATATCCGGCCTATGGCGTGCAATGCGATCTGCTATCTGCAGGATCTTACCGACGAATATGGTCCGCTGCGTATCATCGAAGGATCGCATCGGCGAGCGGTGACGATCGAATCGGACGCGCATCGCACCCAGCCGCATCCGGAGGAAACGGTGCTGAACGTGAAGGCGGGCGACGTGGTCTTCACGCATTGTTCGCTGCTGCACACCGGCACGCCGAACACGTCGGGCAAGCCGCGCTATTTCTTCAGCACTTACTATAATCGCGTGGGCTTGCCGACGCGTGACAATCACAACGGGCCGGCGGTCCAGCGGATCGTCGAAGCCGCGCGGACGCGCAACGACCGCCGCCTGATGCGCCTTTTCGGCGTCGACGACCTGATCGAGGCCCGCGCCAACTGCCTGTTCCTCCGCCCCGACGAGGAAATGTGGAGCCGGTGGATCGCGGAGGACCGCGCCGCGCTCGAACAGTGACGACGGGTCTGCGAACCGCGCACCTGGGCGAGGTGCCGCTGCTATGGGCGGAGCCGGCGGGCGCCGTCGCACGTCCGCTCGTGCTTTGGCTGCATGCTTTCAGCTGGACCAAGGAAGAGGTCGCTCGCCAGCTTTCCGACCTGGCGGCGCGGGGCTTTGTCGCAGTGAGCTGGGACCTTCCGCAGCATGGCGAGCGGGGCAGCGAGACGCCCGAAGAAATCAGGCTGCGGGTCCGCAGCGATCTGCGGCGCCATTTCTGGCCCATTCTTGCCCAGGCGGTCGAGGAGGTTCCGGCGATCGTCGACTGGGCGGTCGCGCATTTCGATGTGCGGCCGAACGTGGCGATCGGCGGCGTGTCGATGGGCGGCGACATTGCGGTGGCCGCCGCGGGCATCGATCGTCGCATCGATCGTGTCGCGGCGGTCCTTGCCACGCCTGACTGGTTGCGCCCGGGTTCGATCGAGCCGCAGGGCACGGCCGACGAGGTGCAATGGGGCTTGTATCGCCGGTTCGATCCGCTGACCAACGCCGGGCATTATAGCCATTGCCCCGAGATGCTGTTCGTATGCGGAGGCGAAGACCGACAGGTCCCTCCCGAGGGAGCCGGAGCCTTTGCCGATCTGCTGGGCGATATGTACGCGAAGCGTCACCGGCGGCTGGCAATCGCACGCGAAGGCGGGATTGCGCACCGGTTCACGCCCTGGATGTGGGCGGAGGCCATGGCGTGGTTCGAGGCCGGTCTGGCCGCCGACCTCGGGCCGTCCCGCTAGCCCAATATGGCACGACCGATCGGGGGAATGGCGGAGCGGCTTGACGTCAAAAATAATTAGGCATATTAAATGATCTGTATATAGAGAAACAATATGCTATTATAGTGCGCCGTGGCGGGGATTGCGCGGCCTTAAGATAACGATAATCGGTCGGAATTGCTGGCCGGCCAAAATGGGAGGAAGGCATGTTGCGTAAAGCGCTACTAATATCCGCATCTGCGATGGCGATAACGTCGCTGACGGGCGTTGCGCACGCTCAGGAGCGGGCGAGTGAAGCGTCGGGGCAGGGGACCGACGATCAGGAAATCATCGTCACCGGCGTCTTCAGTGCGACCTCGATCGAACGCGCGCCGATTTCGATTACCGCCGTCACCGAAGATGTGCTGAAGCGCCAGGCGCCGATCAGCTCTGCGGACGCGCTGAAGAGCGTTCCCGGCGTGTTCGTCAACTCCTCGCTGGGCGAAATTCGCAACATCGTCTTTTCCCGCGGCGTCTCGGCACGCTCGCTCGAGGCTGCCGGCGGCTATTTCTATGTCTCGCTGCAGGAGGACGGCCTGCCTGTCGAACCGGTGACGGCAACGAACTTCGGCCCCGACTATTTCAGCCGCCTCGACCTGATGAACAACCGCATCGAGGCGCTGCGCGGCGGGACCGCGGTGGTCACCGGCGCGAACGCTCCGGGCGGTATCTTCAACTATATCTCGAAGACCGGGAAATCGGCGCCGGGCACGCAGTTCCAGTTCAAGGGCGGGCTTGAGGGCGACGGCAAATCGCCGCTCTATCGCTTCGACGCCTATACGGGCGGCCAAATCGGCGACAGCGACGTCTATTATGCGCTCGGCGGTTTCTATCGCGCCAGCGATGGGGCTCGCTATCCGGGCTACAAGCTCAACAAGGGTGGCCAGATTCGCGGCAATCTGTTGTGGGATTATGGTGCAGGGTCGCTCACGATCCGCGGGAAATATCTGAACGACCATAACGGCTGGTTCGAGACGCTGCCCGCGCGCAACTTCAAGGATCCGAAGATCCTGGCGCCTTACACCAATCTGTCCTCGGTGCTGCCCCCGGCATCGCCGCACAGCTATGCAGAATTCGGCACTGGCAAGATCCGCAACTGGGACGGATCGGAACTCGTCAAGAGCACCGCCGTGGCCTTTGACGTGAACTGGCGTCATGACCTGACCGACAATATCCAGATCAGCAACAACTTCCGCTTTTCTCGGAACAAGGCGCACTGGAACACGGTGGCGGTCAACTTTGCGACGCCGCTGACCGATGCCGATGGTGGTATCCGCACGATCCAGAGCACCAACGGGATCGACGGCACCTATACCTATCGCCTTCCCGACGGAACGGTCGCCGCCGTGGTGTCGCAGGTGGGCGCGACGCGCACGCTGGTCGTGAACAACCTGCCCAACCAGAATATCCTCACCGGCGGCATCATGGCGGGTCTGGCCTATCAGCCGGATTTCCGGTCGCAGACGTTCCAGGATCAGCTGACGATATCGGGAACCTTCGGGCGCCATCATCTCGCGCTTGGGGCCTATTTCGACAAGTCCACCTTTCACCAGCGCTTCTCGGGCGCCGGTGGCGGCATCATGACCCTCGAGCCGCGGCCGGTGCTCTTGAGCACGACGCTGACGCGCCCCGACGGGTCGGTCTATCTCGTCACCGATTCGTCGGGGTGGGCGGGCATCGGCCAGGGCCTCGCCATTCGCGAGAGCGGGACCAAGATGACCGACATCTCGATCTATGGCGGTGATACCTGGGAGGCGACCGACAAGCTCACCATCGATATCGGCGCCCGCTACGAAAGCCTGCGGTACGACTCCTTCACCTATCTGCCCGTGGCTTTCACCGGCAACAAGCTGACCACCGGCGGGCGCGATGGCAATGTGCTGACGCTCTACGACAATGCAACCACGGCGCGCGGTGCACGGCTGCCCTTCAAGCGCAAATATGATTATTTCGCTTTCTCGGGTTCGGCCGCCTATCAACTCACCGATACGTTCCAGGCCTATGTCCGATACACCAGCGGCAAAAAGGCGCCCGATTTCGGCATTCTGTCGGGGATCACGACGCCTGCGGCGATCGCGACGATCTTCCCCTCAGCTGAGAAGATCCAGCAGATCGAGATGGGACTGAAGTATCGCGACAATGGCATGTTCATTCAGGCTTTTCCGTTCTGGAGCAAGAATTCGAACATCGCGGACAATCAGACCTTCACCTACAAGGCTGGGACGCCGAACGCGGGCACCAACTATTCGCCGCCGCCGGTCTTCGGCCAGGTCGAAACCTATGGCATCGAGATTTCGGGCGACTTCGATCTGACCAGCCAGCTGAATCTGCATGCCGACCTGACGCTGCAGGATCCGAAGTCGAAGGGGTTCAGCACCTATACCCAGGGGCCCAAAGGCGACGGGACCGACGATATCGTCAGCACCGTCCCGCCGGGAACGGCGGACAATAATCCAAAGATCATCGCCCGCGCGACGGCGACATATCGCCCGATCGAGGCGCTGTCGCTCTTCGCCACCTATTCCTATCTCGGCAAGCGCGCCGCGAACCGCCGCGACGCCTGGTATCTGCCCGGCTTCAGCACGGTCGACGTCGGTATTGCGTGGGATGTGAACAGCAATTTCAGCGTCCAGGGTAATGTCACCAACCTGTTCAACACCGTCGGCATCATGGGCTGGGCGAAGGGCGGCAGCCTGCTGACCGCGCTCGACCGACAGACGCTGACACCGGCGCAGGTGGCGGCCGATCCCAACCAGCTGTTCTCGGTCCTGCCGAACCAGCCGCGGGCATTCTATCTTACGCTCTCGCTGAAGCTCTGAGCGAATGCGCATTGGTCCGCGGTCCGCGGTCGGCCGAAAGCTTGTTGCGAGCGCACGGGCGATGGTTAGACGGGGCCGCGGATCATCTGCGCATGGCGGTTTGACGTGTTGGCGGGAAAGGGCGGGCAGATGAATGACGTGAGCGACCCGTCGCCGAGAACGAGAGGCCTGCTCTCGGGCTGGCCGCTCGTTGCCGTCCTGATGCTTTTCTATTTTCTGTCGTTCGTCGATCGTGCGCTGATCTCGCTGATGGTCGAACCGATCCAGCGCGATCTCAACTTCACCGATGTGGAGATGGGGCTGCTTCTCGGGCCGGCGTTCGGCATTTTCTATGCCGCCGCGGGCATTCCCATCGGGCGGCTGATGGATCGCTATTCCAAGCGCTGGCTGTGCATGGCCGTCGTAGCCTTTTGGGGCCTTTCGACTGCGGTGTCGGGCATGGCGACCAATTTCTCGATCTTCTTCCTCAGCCGGCTCGGCCTCGGGGCAGGGGAGGCGGGACTGTCGCCCGCCGCCTATTCGCTGATGGCCGAACAGGTGCCCCGCCAGCGGCTCGCCACCGCCTATTCCTTTTACACCGTCGGCGCCTTTGCCGGCGGCGGCCTGGCGATCGTGGGCGGCGGGTGGCTGGTCCACAAGCTCGCCAGCGAAGGCATGATCGCGGTGCCGTTGCTGGGGCAATTCTACCCGTGGCAGCTTACCTTCCTGATCGTCGGCACGCTGACGATCCTGGCCGCGCCACTGGCGCTGCTGTTGCGGGAGAATGTGCATCCGGCGGCATCCGAAGCGGCGGCTACCGGCGGGCCGGCGCGGAAATCGGGGCTGTTTGCGTTGATCCGCACCGACCCCGCTTTTTACCTTGGCTATCCTTTCGCCTTCGGTTCGGTGAATGTCATCGTCACGGCGTTCCACGTCTGGACGCCGACCTTCATGTCGCGAACCTATGGGTGGCCGATCGAAAAGGTCGGCCTCGCCTATGGCACGACGCAGGGGGGCGCCGGCGTGATCGGGCTGCTCGCGATGGGCTGGCTCGTCGAGCGTCTCTATAATCGCGGGATGCTCGACGCGCATGCGAAGGTCCCGGCGATCGCGCTATGCTTTTCGATCCCGGCGATGATCGGCGGCATATTGTCGGGCAGTCCGACGGCTTTCCTGCTCGCGTCGCTTCTCTTCTGGGGCGCGACGTACACCTATGCGGGCTATGCGCCGGCGGCGCTGCAACTCGGGACGCCGGCCTCGCTGCGGGCCAGCGTCGGCGCGGTCTATGTCACCTTCCTGTCGGTGATGGGTCTGTTCATCGGGCCCACGATGGTAAGCTGGTTCACCGAAGGTGTTCTGCACGACAAGTCGAAGATCGGCCTGTCGCTCGTCTTCGTGATGGTCATCTGGACGCCAATCGCGATCGCTTCGCTGCTTTTCGTCGCCAGGCGGCTGCGCACCAGACACGCCCGCGATATGCTGTGACGGCGAGAGCGTCAGCGCTTCGATTGTCCGCGCGCTTCGCTTCCCTTCGCTTTCGACACGCGGGCCACGGTGCCCTTCGAATAGTCGATCAGTTTGCGCATCGCAACGCGGGCTTCGGCCCCGTTACGATCGACGATCGCATCGAGGATCGCCTTGTGCATCGCGAGCGAATGTTCTGTGCCGTCGGGGTTGTCGGCGCCGATGCGAAAGCTGATGACCAGCGCCGATTCAACGACTCGCCCCAACGACGCGAATAGGTCGTTGCCCGACGCCTCGATGATCGCGCGGTGAAAAGCCAGGTCGGATTCGATGCTGTCATGGGTGCGTCCTGCCGCGGCCATCGCGTCAAATGCCTCGCCCATGCGGCGGAAGTCCTGAAGCTTGGCGCGCGACGCGGCAAGAAAGGCGGCGGTCGGTTCGACCATGTGGCGCAGCTCGTACAATTGCTCGAGCACCGCGTCGCGGTCCTCCGAACGCAACCGCCATTCGAGGATGTCCGGGTCGAGGAAATTCCAGTTCTCGCGCGGGAGTACGAATGTGCCCGCCTTGGGCCGCGCATCGACGAGCCCCTTGGCCGCCAGCACGCGCAATGCTTCGCGCAACACGGTGCGACTGACACCTAGCCGAGCGCAACATTCCTCTTGTCCCGGGAGCGTCGCCCCAGGGGCAAATTCGCCGGACAGGATGGCTTGACCCAGATCCTGGATCACGCGGCCGTGCAGTCCTTTGCTTTCAACGGCTTTCATTGGCTTGTGGTTCGCCCATTAACATATGAATCGCGTGATTTATGGCACATAAATATGATCGAATATAGAGCGCCGCGGCAGCGGCTCGATCGGAGTGTCACCGGACCAGCGCCCGGCGATCGAGGTCGGCTATGCGATTGGCGCCGGTAAGGCTGAGCGCGACGCGCAGCTCGGCTTCGAACAGCGACAGCATGTGGCGCACCGCTGCCTCGCCCCCGGCGCCAAGCGCATAGGCCCAGGCGCGGCCCAACAGCACGCAATCGGCGCCAAGGCAAAGCAGCCGCGCGACGTCGAGCCCGGACCGAACCCCGCCGTCGGCGAGAATTCGCAATTCTCCCCGGACCGCATCGGCGATCGCGGGCAGCGTTTCCGCGGTCGAAGGAACGCCGTCCAATTGCCGCCCGCCATGGTTCGAAACCACGATTCCGTCGGCACCCACCGCGATCGCGGTGCGGGCGTCCTCCGGGTCGAAAATCCCTTTGATCACCAGAGGGCCGGTCCACTCGCTGAGGATATGCTCCAGATCGCGCCAAGTGACGCGCGGGTCGAAATTGCCCCGCATCCAGCCCAGAAAATCGTCGAGGCCGCTCTTCGTGCCGAGCAGCGGCGCGACATTGCCAAGGCTGTGCGGCCGGCCGCGTAGTCCGACATCGACGGCCCAGCGGGGATGCTGCATCGCCTGAAATCCCCGCTGGATCGCCCCCTTCAGGCCCGGTGCGCCGGCGAGGCCGGATCGGTAATCGCGGTAGCGCGCGCCGGGCACGGGCATGTCGACGGTGAACACAAGGACCGAACAACCCTGTTCGCGTGCCTGCGCCAGCAGGTCGCTGACAAAGACGCGGTCGCGCATCATATAGAGCTGGAACCAGAAGGGGGCGCGTGCCGCGTCGGCCACCTCTGCCAGCGAGCAGGCGGATACGGTCGAGAGGCAAAAGGGAATGCGCGCATTTTCAGCCGCCGTAACGGCTTGTCGTTCGCCGCGGCGGGCAAGTATGCCGGCCAGTCCGATCGGGCCCAGCGCGATCGGCATCGACTGGCGTTGTCCGAAAATCTCGATGCCCAGATCGATGTCGGAAACATCGCGCAACACCCGCTGACGAAGCGCCACGCGCTGCAGGTCGGCGCGATTCCGACGGAGCGTCACCTCGTCATACGATCCGCCGTCGACATACTCGAATAGGAACTTCGGCAGCCGCCGCCGCGCCAGTTCGCGATAGTCGGATATCGATGCTGCAAGCTTCATGCCCTGAAAACGCCTCCTAAACCTTCAATATTGTCTTGACACTAGGTATATAATCATACTTATTACTCCCATCAAAGGGCAATTAATAGAATGAGAATTGAATGGAGAGCGAGCCTGCCACCCCTGTCGGCGGAGCCGATTATGCCGGGGCGAACCATTATGATTTCGCGGGGCGCGTAGCTGTCGTCACGGGTGGCGCGCAGGGCATCGGCTTTGGTGTTGCGCAGCGGATCGTCGCCGGGGGCGGCGCAGTCGCACTCTGGGACTGGGACGGCAAAATGCTCGACGAGGCGGGGGCGCGGTTCGGCGATGGGGCACGGGTGCTTCGTCAGCGCGTTGACGTCAGCGATCTCGGCGCGGTCGAAGCCGCGGCGCGGGAGGTGGTGGATCATTTCGGGCGGATCGACATATTGATCAACAATGCCGCGCTGGTCGGGCCGAATGTTCCGACCTGGGAATATCCGCCCGATGCCTTTCGCGACGTCGTCAATGTCGGCCTGACGGGCGCCTTCTATTGCTGCCGCGCCGTGGTGCCGTACATGATGCAAAGCGGCTATGGCCGGATCGTCAACGTCAGTTCGATCGCGGGCAAGGAAGGCAATCCCAACGCCGTCGCCTATAGCTCGGCGAAGGCCGGTCTGCTGGCGCTGACCAAATCGCTGGGCAAGGAATTGGCCGGGTACGACATCGCGGTCAATGCCGTGACGCCCGCATTCGCGAAAACCGCGCTCGCCATGACCCAGTCGCCGCAGCACATCGAATATATTCTCTCGAAAATTCCGCGCGGCCGCATGCTCGACGTCGCGGAGGCGACCTCGATGATCTGCTGGCTGGCGACCGCGGAGAATTCTTTCACGACAGCGGCGGTCTTCGATCTTTCCGGCGGCCGGGCGACCTATTGAGCCCGCGATCCGTCAACAGGCGACATAATCAGAAGGGATAGACATGCGTATTGTAAGGTTCGGTCCGGAAGGAGCGGAGCGTTATGGCCTGCTGGACGATAGCGGCACTATTCGGGACGCTTCGTCGGCGATAGGGGAGGATGCTCAGGATTTCGACCGGGTGGTCGCTGCGCTTGGCCGCTTGAAGCCCGCCGATCTGCCCGCTGCGCCCGAAGGCGTTCGGCTCGGATGCCCGGTCGCGCGCGTCGGCAAGGTCGTCTGCGTCGGCCTCAACTATTCGGACCATGCTGCCGAAACCAACATGGCGGTCCCGGTAGAGCCCGTTCTGTTCATGAAGGCGAATACGTCGGTTTGCGGCCCGAACGATGACATCCGCATTCCGCCCGATGCCGAAAAGGTCGACTGGGAGGTCGAACTGGGTGTCGTCATTGGCCGGCGCGCGACGCGCGTGAGCGAGGCTGACGCGATGGATTACGTCGCCGGCCTTGCCGTCGTGCACGATGTTTCGGAACGCGGCTTCCAGCTCGAGGGAACGGGGCAATGGCTGAAGGGCAAGAGCCTCGACACCTTCTGCCCCGTCGGGCCGTGGCTCGTGACCCGCGACGAAGCGGGCGATCCTCAGAATCTGGCGATGTACCTCGACGTGAACGGTCAGCGCATGCAGGACGGGTCGACCAGGACGATGGTCTTTGGGGTGGCCTTTCTCGTCTCCTACATCAGTCGTTTCATGACGCTGGAGCCCGGTGACATCATTTCCACCGGCACGCCGCCGGGCGTCGGCATGGGGAAGCAGCCGCCGGTCTATCTGAAGCCGGGCGACAAGGTCGCTCTCGGTATCGAGGGGCTCGGCACCCAGCAGCAGACGGTGCGTCTGACGGATTAGAGCGGACAGGCGTGCGCGACGGACTGTCGCGACAGGCTGTGGCCCCAGTGATTTCCTGGTTTCGATAAGGAGCGAATATGAAGATTGTCGTGACGGACGCGACCTTTCCGTCCCTGGCGCACGAGCGCGCGGTCGCTGAAGAATTCGGCGCTGATTTCGTTGAGGGGAAATGCCGGAGTGCCGACGATGTGACGGCGGCGGCCGACGGGACCGACGTGCTGATCGTCCAGTTCGCCCAGGTGACGGCGGCCGCGATTGCCCGGATGGCGCCGGGCTCGCTGATCGTTCGCTATGGCATCGGACTGGACAATATCGATCTTGCCGCCGCTCGCGAATGCGGAGTCAAGGTCGCCTATGTGCCCGATTATGCGACTGGTGAAGTCGCCGACCATACTGCCGCGTTGATCCTGACCATGCTGCGCTGCGTTGTGCCGTTGGACCGATCGGTGCGCGAGGGCAAATGGGATGCGGTCGGCGTGGCCGGCGCACTCAGGGCCTTTCCTGAAAGCGTCGTCGGTTTCGTCGGCTTCGGTCGTATCGGGCAGGAGGTGCTTGCCCGGCTTCAGCCTTTCGGTTTCAGGGGCATCGTCGCCGATCCCTATGCCGATCGGGCTGCACTCGACCGGCTGGGTGTCGAGGCGGTGGATCTGGACGCGATGTTCGACCGGGCCGACGTCATCACATTGCATTGTCCACTGACCCCCGAGACGCGGCATGTCGTGAATGCCGAGCGGCTGGCGCGAAAGCCGGATCGCGCGGCGCTGGTCAACACCGCGCGGGGGGGGCTGGTCGATCCCGACGCGCTGGTCGATGCCTTGTCGTCCGGTCGGCTCCGTGCCGCCGCGCTGGATGTGTTCGAGACCGAGCCGCTGCCGGCCGACTCTTCGCTGCGCGATTGCCCGAACCTGATCCTGACCCCGCATGCCGCCTGGTATTCGACCAGCGCGATCGAACGCCTGCAATCGCTGGCGGCCGACGAGGTCCGGCGCCACCTGACGGGGCAACCGATGCGGCGGCCCGCCACGGGCGACTGACGACCGGGTGCCCGGTCTTCGACGTCAGGGCATTCGCGGTTTGAGCGGCAGCGAAAGGCCGGCGGCGACGAACTGAACCTCGCCCGCCGCTGCCGCGACCAACTGGTTGGCGCGCCCCGCTTCGTCGCGAAAGCGGCGGGAAAGGGCATTGTCCGGTACGATCCCCAGCCCGACCTCGTTCGCCACCAGGATCAGATGACCCTGAAAGCTCGGGACGATCGCGCAGAGCTCCGCCGTCGCCGCGCCGATGTCGGCGTCCGCGAGCAGCAGGTTAGAAATCCACAGGGTCAGGCAGTCGACCAGAACGATCGCGTCGGGCCGATCGAGCGCTTCGATCGCCGCGGCGAGCGCGTGCGGAGCCTCGACCGTCTGCCACCGCCGGTCGCGGTCGGCCTGATGCCGCGCGACGCGGTCGCGCATTTCGGCGTCATGCGCCTCAGCGGTCGCCAGGAACACATGCCGGCCGTCCAACGCCTCGGCCCGGCCCTGCGCATATCGGCTTTTCCCGGACCGTGCGCCGCCCAGAACGAACAGGCTGCGGTTCGTCATCGCGGATCCTTTCCGTCGGAGAAGGCCAGATCGAGCAGTGCATCGACATCGACATGCGCGGCCAATTGCGCCGCGATGTCGTCGAGCGCGGCATCGACGACCGCGCCATGGTCGGCTCCGCTGCCGGACAGGCCGATTCGGCCCAGCAAGGCCTGGCGCAACTCCGCCGATGCGAACAGGCCGTGGAGATAGGATCCCATGACGCGACCGTCGGGGCTGACCGCCCCGTCGCAAGCGTCATCGTCAAGATTCGCGAACGGCGTGGCCGTTCCTGCGCCGCGCGTTTCCCCCATATGCATTTCATAGCCGGTCATCGCCGCGCCGAGCGCCGTGCCGCGAACATGACGCAGCGTCTTTTGGGGCGACAGCACGGTCTCGACATCAAGTAGGCCCAGCCCGGCAACCTCCGACGGCGCGCCTTCGAGGCCGAGAGGGTCGGCGACGCGGCGGCCGAGCATCTGATACCCGCCGCACAGGCCGACGATTAGGCCGCCGCGCCGATGATGCGCCAGCAGGTCGATGTCCCACCCCTCGGCGCGCAGAAAGGCCAGGTCGGCGATCGTTGCCTTCGACCCCGGCAGGATGACGATCGCGGCCTCGGCGGGGATCGGCCGGCCGGGCGGCACCATCACCAACTCGACTGCCGGTTCGATCTTGAAGGGGTCGAGGTCGTCGAAGTTCGAGATGCGCGGCAGGATAGGGCAGGCGATGACCTTGCGCCCTTCCCGCGCGTCGGCGCGTTTTTCCAGCACGACCGCATCCTCGCTCGGCAGGCGCGCCGCCGACGACAGCCAGGGAATGACGCCGAAGCCTCGCCAGCCCGTCCGCTGCTCGATCGCGCGATAGCCGTCGTCGAACAGTGCCGGGTCGCCGCGGAACTTGTTGATCAGAAATCCCCGGATCAGCGCTGCGTCGGCGGGGTCGATCACCGCGCGTGTCCCGACGAGCGAGGCGATCACACCGCCGCGATCGATGTCGCCGATCAGCACGACCGGGACATCGGCGGCGCGGGCAAAGCCCATGTTGGCGATGTCGCCCGCGCGCAGGTTGATTTCGGCGGGCGACCCCGCGCCTTCGACGACGACCAGGTCGCAGCTCGCGCGCAGCCGGCGATAGCTTTGCATCACCTCGTCGATCAGCGCGCCGCGCGCCGCGCGGAAATTGCCGCTGCCCAGCGTGCCGCGCACCCGGCCGTGGACGATCAGTTGCGATGTCCGGTCGGCCTGCGGCTTTAGCAGCACCGGATTCATGTCGCTATGCGGCTCGACGCGGCAGGCGATTGCCTGGAGCGCCTGCGCGCGACCGATTTCGCCGCCGTCGGCGGTGACCGCGGCGTTGTTCGACATATTCTGCGGCTTGAAGGGGCGGACGGCGAGGCCGCGGTTCGCAAGCAGCCGGCACAGCCCCGCGACCAGCACCGATTTGCCGACGTCGGACCCCGTGCCCTGCAGCATCAGAGCGCCCATTGGAAACCTCCCGCCATCAGCCACAGCATTGCGCAGGCGCCCAGATAGATGCGCAGGGCGCGGTCGATGTCGAATGCCGAGGCATGGGGGCTGCCGTCGCCGATCCAGGGTTTGTCGTGCATGATGCCGTCATAGGCGACGGGACCGGCCAGGCGAAGCCGCAGCGCGCCCGCCATCGCCGCTTCGGGCCAGCCGGCATTGGGTGATGCATGCTTGCCGGCGTCGCGCCGCAGCACAAGCCATCCCCCACGCCCGGCCAGGCAGATCAGCACGCCCGCCAGCCGCGCCGGGATCAGGTTCATTACATCGTCGGTCCGCGCCGCCGCCCAGCCGAAGGCGCGCCAGCGTTCCTCGCGATGTCCGATCAGGCTGTCGGCCGTGTTTACCGCCTTATAGGCCCAGATGCCCGGAAGGCCGAGCACAAGCAGCCAGAACAGCGGCGCGACGACGCCATCGCAAAAGCTTTCCGCCAGGCTCTCGATCGCCGCGCGGGCGATGCCGCTCTCGTCCAGCGACGCGGTATCGCGCCCGACGATAGCGCCGACCGCTGTGCGCGCCGCGGGCAAATCCTGCTCTGCCAGCGCATCTCCGACCTCGCGGACATGGCCGAACAGGCTGCGTTGCGCGAGCGCGGGCCAAGCCAACAGGGCGACGACAAGCCATCCCCAATCGTCGAACAGCGCCATCGATATATGTTGCAGCGCCCATGCGGTCCCCGTGACGAGGATCAGAAGCAGGGTGACGGTCGCGATGCCGGCGAACCGGCGCATGCCCTGGCTGCGGTCATGCCGATTCCACATCGCCTCCAGCGCGTCGATCAGGCGCGCGAAGAGCCCGACCGGATGGCCGATGCGGCGATAGAGGCCGGCGGGCCAGCCGACGGCGGCATCGACTGCAAGCGCGGCGAGGGCGAAGGGCTCAGCCATCGGCCAGTGCCGCGTCTAGCCGCGCTAGTGCCGCGTCGTCGCCGGGAAGGCCGAAGCGTAGCCAGTAGGGGCGGTCGGCGAAAGGCCGCGTCAGGATCGCCGCGTGCGCCAGCCGATCGAACAGGTCGCGCGCGGTGGACGTTTCTATGAGGCGGAAGAGCGGACAATCGCCGCGCGGCAGATACCCCCGCCGTCGCAGCACCCGGTCGAGGGCGTCGGCATCGGCGCGCAGCCGCGCTCGTGCAGATGCTGCCCAGCTCGCGTCGCGATAGGCGGCGGTGCCGATGGCGATCGCGGCGGCGGAGACCGGCCACGCGCCGAGCTGTTCGCGCAGCCGCACGAGGAAGGCTTGAGGGCCGAGCACGAAGCCCAGGCGCAACCCGGCAAGGCCGAAGAACTTGCCGAAGGAGCGAAAGACCAGCAGTCGGGCGGCCTCACCGACCCATGCTGCGATGCTGGCGGATGGATCGCAATCGGCGAAGGCCTCGTCGACGAGCAGCCATTGCTCGTCGTCCCGACTGGCAAGAAGGTCGGCCAGTCTGTCGCGGCCCGTGATCCGGCCATCGGGATTGTTCGGATTGGCGAGGATCAGCGTCGCTTCGGTGCTCGGTGCCTCGCTTGCGTCGATCGCGTTGCCTGCGCCGAACATCTCCCCATGCGTGCGATACCCGGGAGCGACATGATGCGCGTGTCCGCCGATCAGCGTGCCGGCCAGCCGCAGCCCGACCTCGGTACCCGGCACGGCACAGACATGGCGCGGATCCACGCCGAAGAAGGCGGCCGCGGCTGCTTCAAGTTCGGCGAGTGCCTCCTGTTCGGGCAACCGGTGCCAGTCGATATCGACGCTCGCCACGCCGGGCCAAGGGTTGGGATTGATCCCTGTCGAAAGGTCGAGCCATGGGCGCTTGCCCGCGTCGAAACGCCGTTTCGCTGCCGCGATCGCGCCGCCGTGCCAGGTCCACGCCTCGTCGGTCATCCCGCGTGGACCCAGACCAGCGCGGCGAGCAGCAGCAGGCTTTCCGTGACCTCGATGCCCGCGCCATGCCCGTCGCCCGAGATGCCGCCGATCGCGCGGTGAAGCCACCAGCCCCAGAGGATCAGCACGAACGGGGCGACGAGCAGCGATCGCGACGCCAGCGCGGCGAGGCCGAGCAGAACCGCCCAGGCGAGCAGGTCGATCGGGCGCACGATGCCGCGGAATTTCGATCCCAACCCCAAATGAAGATCGGGAAGCCAGCGCGACCAGAGCAAAGGACCGATCCGCGCGGCAAAAGCCGTCAGCGCGATCGCAACGAAGGCATGCGCCTCGATCAGGCCGTGGAGCAGAACGAACTTGGCGACCAGTTGCAACGCGATCGCGACGACAGCGAAGCTGCCGACATGCGGGTCGGCGAGTGCCGCCAGCATCCGGTCGCGGTCCTTGTGCGCCGCGCCGCGCGCGTCCGCTATGTCGCCCAGACCGTCGAGGTGCAGCGCGCCCGTAACCGCCGCCCACAGCAGCAGCGCGGCAAGCGCCCCGGTCCAGCCGTCGATCTGTGCGCCCGCCCAGCCGCCCGCCGCGACGATTGCGCCGACGATGCAACCGACGGCGGGGAACCAGCGCATCGATGCGGCGAATTCTGCGCCCGAAACCGCGAGGCGCGGGGTGGGAAGCCGCGTCAGAAACTGGATGGCGACGATCAGGCCCTTCATGGGCGAAGGCCCGTAATCTGCGCACCCGGATGAGCACCCCGCCAGACGCGCAGCGAGACGAGCACGCCATAGGGTAGGTCGAACGCCCAGAGTCGCTGCCGATCGAAGCCGCAAAGCAGGTGCAGCGCGGCGCGGATCGCGCCGCCGTGCGTGACGACCAGCGTCGGGCGCGGCGCAAGGTCGGCGATGGCGGTCGATACGCGAGCGACGAGCGCCGACCAGCCTTCGCCTCCCGGCGGCGGGGACAGGTCGGGATCGTTCCAGAAGCGGCCCAGCGCGTCGGCGTCGACCTGATCGGCGGCCATGCCGTCCCAGTCGCCGAAGTCGAGTTCGCGCCAGCGCAGGTCGATCGCGGGTGCAAGGGCCAGGCGCGCGCCGATGGCGTCGCCCGCAAGGCGGCACCGCCGAAGGTCGGACGCAACGATCCGTTCGATGCCGAGGTCGGCGGCTTGTGCGACGCAGGCGGCAATGCCTTCGGGCGTCGGCGCGCCGTCGGTGCGCGCGCCCATCAGGAGCCCGGGGCGTGCCGGCTTTCCATGGCGCAGCAGGTGGAGGGCAAAGCCGTTCATAGCGATGCCGACACCGCCGCCTCGGCAAAGGTCGCCATCCCGTCATGCGCGGCGAGAGCGGCACGGACCACCCCAGCCGCAACGGCCGCGCCGCTGCCTTCGCCAAGGCGCATCCCCAGCGTCAGCAACGGATCGAGGCCGAGCTTGTCGAGCAGGAGTCGATGTCCGGGTTCGGCCGAACAATGGCCGGCCAGACAATGGTCGACGATCGCCGGATTGTCGGACGCGAGCGGTGCGACGGCCGATGAGCAGATGAAGCCGTCGAGCAGGACGGGGATGCCGAACTGCCTTGCGCGCACCACTGCGCCCGCGATGGCTGCGATCTCGCGCCCGCCGACGCGGCGCAGTGTTTCAAAAGCCGATCGGGCGGCATAGTCATGGACCGCCAGCGCCCGCTCGACGACCGCGATCTTGCGTGTAATCCCCGCATCGTCGACCCCCGTTCCGGGGCCGGTCCAGGCGGCAGCGCCGCCGCCAAAGCTGCGCGCGCACAGCGCCGCGGCGGCGGTCGAATTTCCGATTCCCATCTCGCCCAGCACGATCAGGTCGAGATCCTCTTCGACCACGGCGGCGCCTGCGTTCAGCGCGTCGAGGCATTCGGTCGCGGTCATCGCCGGACCCGCGGCGAAATCGGCGGTCGGGCGGTCGAGGTCGATCGCAACGACGCGGAGCTCCAGCCCAGCCGCGAGTGACAGCGCATTGATCGCAGCGCCGCCAGCTTCGAAATTTGCAACCATTTGTGCCGTCACGCCGGCGGGAAAGGCGCTGACGCCGTGGATTGTCACGCCATGATTGCCCGCGAAGACGACGGCGCGTGCGCGATCGAGGCGCGGTCGCTCGCGCGCTTGCCAGCCGGCGAAAAAGACCGCGATATCCTCCAGCTGGCCCAGCGATCCGGCCGGCTTGGTAAGTTGTGCCTGCCGGCCCAGCGCTGCCGATCGCGCATCGGCGTCGGGACCGCCGAGATCGGCGAGCGCGGCCTCGAAATCGGCGATGGATGCGAAGCCGTTCATTCGGCGATGAACCCGGGCGGCGGCACACGGACGAGGAAATGGCCCTTCACCCCCTCGGGCCAGTCGGAATAGGCCACGCGGCCTTCGGCGCTTGCCGCGTGATGCACCGCATAATCCAGGATCGCGCGCGCCGCGTCCTCGTCGGGAGCGAAGCGTCCCAATATATAGCCGACTTTGCCGGGTGCCCGGATATGCACGGTGCAGAAATCCTTGCACGCGAACAGGCAGGGCATTTCCTCGACCGCAATGTCGGCATAGGCGCGGTCGCTCTCGGCAAGGTCGCGGAGTAGGGCGACAAGCCGCGCCCCGCCGCGAACGCCAGCGTCGTCCTCGCGTGCGTCGTCGCTGTGACGACAGGTGTTGCACGCGATGACGGCCGGACCCTCGGCGGCGGGGCGCAGCATCGTCATGTCGCCGGCGCCGTACGCACCCGTTCATCCGCGCCGAGCCGGATGCCCGCGCGTTCGAGCAGATGTTGCACCGCCATCAGTCCGGCAAAGATCGCGCCATAGCGGACGAACTGGCGCAGCAGCACCTCGCCCGAAAAGGCCGCCCAGCCATGATCAAGCAACGACACCCACAGCAGCACGCCCAGCTTGAAACCGGCGAAGGCGGCGACATAGCTGCCGCCCGCCTTCAGCACGCCATGCCGGTTGCCGAGTGCCCGACCCGCAACTTCAGCCGACAGCAGCGACGCGACCGCCGCCGTGCCGAGCGCCAGGGGCCACACCATGCTCGCCGGTTCCGCCGGATAGCCGTGCGTGATGAAGGTCACCGCTTGCGCCGCGAACCAGGCGACGAACATCAGAATCAGGCCGTCGCGGCGCGACACCTGCGTCGCAGCGAGCGCCGCGAGCGAGGGAAAAGGTGTCGCACAGGCCAGCAACAGCGATGCGATGGTGCTCGACCCCGCCATGGTGCCGACCCAGATATTGCGCGCGAGTGCGCTCGAAGGCGTCGTCATACTCTTCTCCTCTGGCTGAAAGTTGCGGCGCATCAGAAGCGCCCCCGGAAACCCGCGTAGAAGCTGCGGCCCAGCGTGCCGTATCGGAACGCGGTCATATATTTCTCATCGAACACATTCTCCGCGCGGGCGAAGAAACGGACATTGTCCGAAAGCCGATATTCGGCGCGCAGGTCGACCAGCGTGTAATCATCGAGACGCGTCGTGTTCGCCGCATTGTCAAAGCTGGCGCCCGACCAACGCAGCGCAGCACCCAGATCGAGCCCGAAGGGCAGGGCATAGCTGACCGACGCGTTCGCGGCGTGGCGCGGGCGGCGCGGCAACGACTTGCCGAAATTGGCCGCGCCCGGCGAGCGATCCTCGGCGACGATCCAGCTGTAATTGCCGTCGAGCTTGAAGCCGCCGAGCGTGAGCGCCGCCGCCGCCTCGATCCCGTGCGCTTCGCCGCGCGAGACGTTCGAATAGAAACCCGAACGCCGCACTGCCGGATTGCCTGGCACGCGGCACAGCGGATTGGTCGATGTCGAGGAACAGCTGTTGAAGATGATCTGGTTCGTCGTCGTGCGGTCGAACCAGGTCGCTCCGATAATCAGCTTGCGGCCCCACAGATGCTGTTCGATGCCGGCTTCCCAGCCCTTTGCCTCTTCGGGATCGAGCGCGACATTCCCATATTCGCTGAACAGCTGATACAGCGTCGGTGCCTTGAAACCCTCGCCATAGCTGGCGCGCAGCACCGTCCCGGTGGACAGGCGCCAGACGCCGCCTGCGGCGAACAGCGTTTGCCCGCCATAACGGTCATGATCGTCGTACCGGACGCCGCCGTTGATCGTCAGCCCGTCGATCGGCTCGACGCTGATCTGGCCATAGGCGCTGGTGGTTTCAGCGCGCCCGGTCGCGAACGCGGGCAGGGGGGTGGCGAGTGACGCGGCGGGCGAGCGGCTCTGAAAACGGGACCGCTCGTTCTCGACGCCGAAGATCGCCGTCACGCCGCGCGTGATGTCGAAACTGCCCTGATATTCCCAGCGGCGATTCTCGCCCTCGGACTCGAAGCTTTGCTGCCGCGCGCGCGTCGGGTTGAAATTGTCGCGGTCCGTCTTGGTCTGCGAATAGGCGACGCGATTGCGAAAGCGGCCTTGCAACAGGTCGAAGTTCAGCCCGGCATAGCCCAGCAATTCCTTGTTGAGGCCGTAATCGGCGGTGTCGCCGCTGGTCGAATCGAATTCGAAGCGCGACGATGAATAATAGCCGCGGACATCGACGCTCACATTGTCTGCGAGCGCGAGTTCGGCGCGCCCGGTGACGCTGTTGCTGCGATATCCGTCCTTCTCGACCCCGCCAAAGGCCGGCGCGATGGCCGAAATGCCGTCGGTGGTAAAGGTCTGGCCGCCGATGCGCCAAGTCAGCGGCCCGGTGCGGCCACCGATCGCGCCACGCGCGCTGACCGTGTCGCGCGAACCAGCCTCGATGTCGAAGCTGCCTTCGAGCGTCTTTTGCGCCTCGGCGGTCACGATATTGACCACGCCGCCGATCGCCTGGCTACCCCACAGGATCGACTGGGGCCCGCGCAGAACCTCGATGCGATCAATGTCGCCGATCAGCAGGTTGGCGAAATTATAGCCGCCCCCGGCAGACGCGGGATCGTTCATCTTGACCCCGTCGATGACGACGACGGTGTGGTCCGACTCGGCTCCGCGGATGCGCAGCGAGGTGGAGGTGCCGTAGCCGCCGTTGCGCGACACCGTGATGCCCGGGGTGCGCAGCAGCAGTTCGGTCGCGCCGATATCCTGCGACCGGTCGATCGCCGCCTTGTCGAGCACGGTGATGGTCGACGGCACCTGGTCGAGCGTGACGGGCGCGCGCGTTGCGGTGACGACGATGCTGTCCTCATCGACTGCGGCTGTGGCTGCGGCGACGGTGCCGGCCGCTATCTCTTCGGCCGACGCATGGGTGGAGGCCGCAAGCGCGGCCAGCGAAATGGAACTTCGAATGATAATCCTGAACATCGGGTACCCTATCGACAAGACCGCTTGGCCGCGGGGTCGATGGCGATTGGCCCGTTTCGGGCGCACGACATCGGCCCGCGCGAACACGCGGTCACCTTTGTCGTCTGTCGGGTTCACCCCCGTCCGCCCGGCACACCCTGTCCGCGCGAAAGACGACGGCGACGGGCAGGTCTCCTGGCTCGCGGGTCGACGCCGGTTCGGGCCGCCTTCTCAGGACCGGATGGTCCCAATGGCATGTGGCCCGATGGCTCTCCGCTTACAGTTGCAGGGGCAGCCGGGGTTTCGCACCCCATTCCCTTTCAATCCCCTTTCGGGGAACCTGTCGCGGCCCGCTCGTTAGGCGGATCGTCTCAGGCGATCAAGTGAAAGAAACTGCCGCTGACCGACCCTGCGCGATGGCCGGCGGGGCCGAGGTCGCGACCCGCCGCGTCGGCCAGCCGGGCAAAGGGCCGGCCCTCGTCTGCCGAAGTGATCGTTGCATGATGATATTCATGCCCCCAAAGCGGCGTGTCGGCATCGGCGAAGCGGGTGCCTTCGAACAGCCGTGCCTGGCGATAGCCGAGCGACATCTTCCTCTTCGCAAAGCTGGTGTCGACGGGCAGCAGCCCAGCCATCGGATGCACGGTTCCATCGGCGTCCGCGATGCTGCGGCCCAGCAGCATATAGCCGCCGCACTCGCCATGTACCGGCGCGCGCGCGGCGAACGCGTGCAGCCCCGCCATGAACCGCGCGTTGCTCGCTAGTCGTCCAGCGTGAAGCTCGGGATAGCCGCCGGGTAGCCAGCAGGCGTCGCAATCGGCAGGCGGCGCTTCGTCGGCGAGCGGTGAGAAGGTCCGGATTTCGGCACCCGCCTCGCGCCACCAGCTTGCGAGGTGCGGATAGAAAAAGGCGAAGGCGTCATCGGCGGCGAGGGCGATCCGCTGGCCGGGTGGGCGAAGGCGTGGCGTGACCGGCGCGGCCGGGCGGGTCGCCTGTGCGGCCGCCCGGATCGCGCCGAGGTCGCAATCGCGCGCGACGATCGCCGCGATGGCATCGAGGCGCCCGTCGAGCGCGCCGTCCTCGCGCGCCTGCACCAGCCCCAGATGCCGCGACGCGACTGCCAGCGCGGGATCGCGGCGGATCGTGCCGAACAGCGGCAGGTCCAGGCATTCGAACCCTTCGGCAACCATCGCCGCGTGGCGCTCGCTCGCGACGCGGTTGACGATAACCCCTGCGACCGCCGGCGCGCCCGGAAAGGTCGCCAGGCCATGCGCCACTGCGGCGACGCTCTGTCCCGCGCCCTCGGCATCGACGACCAGCACGATCGGCCATCCCGTCAACCGCGCGACCTCGGCTGCCGTGCTGGCCTTGCCCGCGCCGTCGAACAATCCCATTGCGGCCTCGGCGATGATCAGGTCGGTGCTGCTCGCCTGCCGCGCCGCCAATCCCTGCAGCATCGCCGGGGCCATCGCGAAACCGTCGAGGTTGATCGACGGCCGCGCGGTCGCGGCGGCATGGAATCCGGGGTCGATATAGTCGGGACCGCACTTCGCCGCGGCTACCGCCAGCCCGTCGCGGACGAACGCGCGCTGAAGGCCGATCGCGACGAGCGTCTTTCCGGCGCCCGAGCGCGGGGCCGCGACCAGCAGCCCCGGCGCCAGGCGGCCGCTCAAAACTCGATCCCCGGCTGCGCTTTCACGCCCGATCGAAAGGGATGTTTGACCTGGACCATCTCGGTCACCAGGTCGGCGGCTTCGATCAGCGCGTCCGGGGCGTTGCGGCCCGTGACGACGACATGCTTCATCTGGCTGCGATCCATCAGGCCCGCGACCACCTCGTCGACGGGCAGATATTCGTACCGCAAGACGATGTTGAGCTCGTCGGCGACGACCATCGCGATCTCCGGATCGGCGATCATTCGTTTGACTTCGTCCCACCCGGCGCGGGCCCAGGCGATGTCGCGCGCGCGATCTTGGGTGTCCCAGGTGAAGCCTTCGCCCATGACGCGATGTTCGACCTGCCCCGGAAAGGCGGAATAGACTGCCTTTTCTCCCGTCGCCCAGCCGCCTTTGATGAACTGGACGATGCCGACCTTCATTCCGTGTCCCAAGGCGCGGCAGACCATGCCGAAGGCAGCGGTCGACTTGCCCTTGCCCTTACCGGTGTGGACGATCAGCAGGCCTTTTTCCTGGGTCTTGTCGGCCATGATCTTGGCCTTTGCGACTTGCCGCTTGCGCGCTTTTTCATTGTGGCGCTCGTTGATCTCGTCTTCGGTCATCTCATCCTCCGGGCACGACCAAGCTTTGGCGCGGCAGCCGGAATGGCGCCGCACCGGTTCTCATTCGTCGCCCGAACGGTTGATCCGTGCCCGGCCATTCCCTGGACCCAGGCATTGAGCGACCCGCGCCGGCAGGTCTCCTGGCTCGCGGGTCCTCGCTTGATCACGCCTTCCCGGTTTGACCCAGTGGCTGTCCCGGATGATGCCGGGACGGTGTGTCGCGCTCGCCGCTTACAGTTGCAGGGACAGCCCTGGATTTGGCCAGCCGCAGATCGGCCGCCTCACCACGTTCCCCATTAAGCCCCTTCGGGCACCGGTGCGGTTGTTTGAAGGCATCGGCCTTCGCATTCGGCGAATAGAGCCATCGCCGAATTTGACAATAGCTCCGGCGGTGGCAGCCTTCAGAAGAATTCGTCCAGCAGCAAGTGGAACTGCAGCTTGCGCTGATCTGCATCCGCTATGCCATATTGGTGGAGAAATCTTTCCTGCGGAGCATCACCGAACTCATCCAGACAGTTCCAAATTATGGCAAGGTCCTGATACCGATCAGTAATCCCGACCCGGCCCACTTCGATGCATCCGACGATACTGCCCGCACGAACGAAAACATTGTCGAGAGAGAAATCGCCGTGCGTGACGACAGGATCGGGAACCAAGGGCAGCAGGTCTTACAATGCTTCCCATACCTGTTCGGCTGTCCAGCCTTGGCGTTCCTCGTCAAAATCGTCCGTTTTGATCCAGCCCGTGCTAACGCGCGCCAGCTCCAGCTCCAGCCGGTAGGGATGATCGCTGTTGAAGGGGTAGCTATTTACGGGGACCGCGTGCAAGCGGCGGAGAAATGCAGCTAATTCGAATTTTCATTTGCACGCGGCCTTCGGGCCGTCAATGAAACCAATATTCCGGCTTTCCTCCCATTTTAGAACGCCTTGATGGCCAATCCTTTACACTGCGGGTCCAATGACGGGAATCGGGACCTCCGAATTGACGGATTCATTGTCAAACCGCGTCGGGGGAATCAGAAGGGGGCCGGTCGCGCCACCGATTCTAACTGACTGGACAGATTGAATGAAACCGATCCGCAAAGCCGTATTTCCCGTAGCCGGTCTGGGCACGCGTTTTCTGCCTGCGACGAAGGCGATCCCGAAGGAGATGCTGCCTGTGGTTGATCGTCCGCTGATCCAATATGCGGTGGACGAGGCGGTGGAGGCGGGGATACGGGTCGCGGGAAGAGCGCGATCGAGGATCATTTCGACATTGCGTTCGAGCTTGAGAAGACGATGTCGGAGCGGGGGAAGGATCTGTCGGTGCTGGCGCCGACGCGGCTTGGCCCGGGCAGCTGCGCCTATGTCCGGCAGCAGGAACCGATGGGCCTGGGCCATGCGATCTGGTGCGCGCGCGACATCGTCGGCGACGAGCCCTTCGCCATCTTCCTGCCCGACGAGTTCATGCACGGCTCGCCGGGCTGCATGAAGCAGATGGTCGATGCGTATCACCGTGTCGGCGGCAACATGATCTCTGTCCTGGAAGTGCCGCGCGACCAGGTGTCGTCCTATGGCGTGATCGCGCCCGGCGCGCGCGATGGCGCGCTGACCGAGGTGACCGGGCTGGTCGAGAAGCCGCGCGTCGAGGACGCGCCGTCGAACCTGATCATCTCGGGCCGCTATATCCTGCAGCCCGAGGTGATGCGCGTGCTGGAGAAGCAGGAGAAGGGCGCCGG
>JAFKLT010000050.1 GCA_017309275.1 Sphingomonadales bacterium
ATGACCTTCGAGGGGCAGATCGACGAGATCCTGCCCGACGGGCGCTTCGGCGTCATGCTCGAAAACGGTCATCGGGTGATCGTTTATACGGCGGGCCGGATGCGGCGTTTCCGCATCCGGTCGGTCGTCGGCGACGCAGTGCGCGTCGAAATGACGCCCTATGACCTGACCAAGGGCCGTCTCGTCTACCGCGAACGCGGCGGCGGGCCGGTCGTACCGGGCCAGCGCAAACGGCGCTGACCACCGAGACGCGGCCCGAACGACGGGCGCGATCTCCAACGAACGGGGCCGGCGCAAACAGCGCCGACCTCCAACAACACAACACTCAAATCAAAGATAAAGATGATGACTATGTTCTATAATAATAATTCTATTTTCCCCGCTCTGCCCGCGCTGCCGCTGGCCGGCAAGGCGATGACGGCGAACCCGCCGCGCCGCCGCCGCCCGACGCTGTCGCGCCGCGAACTCCCGCGTTTGATCGCCGATATGGTCGATTGACCTAGACCCCCAAGGAGCCAAGCCATGTCGGCCACCATCGAATTCTATCTCGCACAGGCCGGAAAATGCACCGCGGATGCGGATGCCTCGTCGCTGACCCAGGTTCGCGACCGCAATTTGCGCGCCGCCGCGGCGTGGCAGGCGATGGCCGACAAGCTGCTCCACACCGAAACGCTGCGCGCCGAAAAGGAAAAGCTCGCCGCCGCCGCGATCCGTGCGGCGGGCGAGGCCTGATCGCCCACTTGATCCCTCAGTCGACCGTCCAGTAATCGGCACCGCCGCCCGGCGTGCGTTCGCGGCGGCACAGGACCGTGCCGTCCTTCGTCAGCTCGGCCCAGTTGCCGATCGGCTCATGCTCCATCAGCGCCAGCGCCGCCGCAATATCCTCCGCCTCAAAGGTCACGCGCTTTTCGATCCCGAACCAGCGGTCCTCATATCGCAGCACATACGTCTCGCCCGGCGGGGCGTCGGGGGACGGCGTATCGCTCGGCGACGCGCTCAACGCCGGTGCGGGGCCGACCTCCAGGGGGGGGCTGGCGTCAGGCCGCGGCAGGCAATCGCAACCGCCGCGCGGCCGATCGTTCGAACTGTCATGGGGGATTTTCACTGGGAGAGACCTTCGATGGGGGGAAGCGAAGGGGCCGCGTGCAGGGCTTTCGGGCCATGACCGCGCCGGGGCGACGGATTTTGGGTCGGCTAGGCATCTCCTCGGTGCGCCGGTCGTACAGGCGCGCACTAATCGCAACATCTCGGGAATAAAAGGATATTTCCCTTATGATGCTAAGGATGCTCCCGTTCGACGGGCCGCCCGTTCGAATCGACCAACGACACGCCCCGCCCCGCCGGCGCGCCGCCTGCTCGCCGCGCCGGATGCGATGGACTCGCCCCCGGCTCGCCGCATAGAAAGCGGTACATGACCAGCACCCCCGCCATCCCGCCCGCCACCGCCGATCAGCTTGCCGCCTATCTGGCGCGCATCGGTTTCGTCGGCGAACCGCGCCCCGACCTCGAAACGCTCGTCGCGGTGCATCGCGGCCATGTCGGCGCGATCGCGTGGGAATGCATCGACTGCTTCATCGGCCGCCCGACCGGGCGCGACCCGCGCGCCGCCTTCGACAAGCTGGTTACCGGCGGGCGCGGCGGCTGGTGCTACGAAATGAACGGCCTGTTCGCCTGGATGCTGGAGGCGATCGGCTTTTCGCTCACCCGCCTTGCCGCCGGGGTGATGCGCGACCGCATGGGCGACCAGGCGATCGGCAACCACCTGACGCTGATCGTCCATCTCGACCGCGACTATGTCGCCGACGTCGGGCTGGGCGCGGGGTTGATCGAGCCCATTCCCTTTGCCCCCGGCCGCCATGAACAGCGCGGCATCGCTTTTGCGCTTGAGGATCTGGGCGACGGCTGGTGGCGCTTCCACAACCAGCCCGACGTCCTGCCGCCCAGTTTCGACTTTTCGACCGCCGTGCGCGACGAGGCGCTGCTGGAGGGGGCGTGCCAGTGGCTCCAGTCCGACCCCGGATCGCCCTTCCGCCAGAATGTCGTCGTCCAGCGCTATGACGGCGCGGTGCTCGCCTCGCTGGTCGGCGCCACTCTTGTCCGCAAGGGCGCGGACGCCGGCCCGCCGCGTCCGATCGCCGATGCCGCCGACTATGCCGCGACGCTGGCGCGCGAATTCGGGCTCGGCGCGTCCGATGCGCCGGCGATCTGGGCACGGATCGGCGAAGTAGAGGCTGCGAAAGCCGCCGCCGCCGCGGCTGCCGACTAGGCGACCTCGGCCAGCGTCGTCGGCGTCGAAAAGCGCTGGCGATATTCGCCGGGCGACAGGCCGGTGATGCGGTGGAACAGCTTGCGGAACGCCGCGGCATCCTCATATCCGACCGACCAGGCGACCTGGTCGACGGTGCGGCGAGTAAATTCCAGCAGCTCGCGCGCCTTGCCGACGCGGATATGCTGGACATATTCGACCGGGGTCATGCCGGTGGCGGCCTTGAAGCGGCGCTGGAACGTCCGCTCCTCCATCCCCGCCTCCGCCGCCATCGCGCCGACCGCAACCGGCCCGGCACCCTTGCCCTGCAACCAGTGCTGCACCTTCAGGATCGCCTCGTCGCCATGCGTCAACCGCGGAGCGAAGCTCGCATAATTCTTCTGCTCGCGGCCCGACGGGTCGATCAGCAGGAAACGGGCGGTCTCCATCATCACCGACGGCCCCAGTAGCCGCTCGACGATCCGCAGCCCCAGGTCGGTCCAGGCCATCAACCCGCCGGCGGTGATGATGTCGCCGTCGTCGATCACCATCCGGTCCGCCTCCATCCGCACATCGGGAAAGCGCGCCTTGAACTCTTCGGCAAAGAACCAGTGCGTCGTCGCCGGCCGGCCGCTCAGCAGGCCTGTCGCCGCCAAAGCGAACGACCCGCCGCAATTCGACGCCAGCGTCGTGCCCTGCGCATGGCGATCGAGCAGCCAGCGCGCATAGGGCACGACCTCGTCGGCCTCCAGCAGCTTGTGCAGGCTACCCGGCGCGATCAGCACTGCGGGCGAATTGCCGCCCGGTTCCTCGGGGTGGCTGTCGAAACAGCGGGCGAAACCCCCGCCGTCCTGCAGCCGCCAATGGCTGACGCGGATCGGCGCCCGGCCATGGTCGACCGCAAAGCGTCCGGCGATGTGGAACAGGTCGGTGATCCCGTGGACCATGCCGATCTGGCAGTCGGGATAAAGCATCATCCCGACCTCGGTCAGCGCGGGCGGCGCGTCGGGCACCTTCAGTTTCGGCATGCTGCAACTCCTTTGTCGGAATCGACCCGCATAATGTCGTGTCCGCCAATCCCGATCAACCCCACCCCGGCCTATCTCGATGTCACCGGCGGACGAACCCGCCCTTTTCGAAACGAAAGGAACCATGACATGACCACCATCACCGCCAAGGACGGCACGCACATCTTCTACAAGGACTGGGGTCCGAAGGATGGACAGCCGATCATCTTCTCCCACGGCTGGCCGCTCAGCGCCGACGCCTGGGACGCCCAGATGGTATTTTTCGCCAACCAGGGCTTCCGCACCCTCGCCCACGACCGCCGCAGCCACGGCCGTTCGGACCAGGTCTGGGACAACAACAATATGGACCAGTATGCCGACGACCTCGCCGAACTGATCGAACAGCTCGATCTCAAGGACATCATCCTCGTCGGCCACTCGACCGGCGGCGGCGAAGTCACCCGCTACATCGGCCGTCATGGTACGGCTCGCGTCGCCAAGGTTGCGCTGATCGGCGCGGTTCCCCCGCTGATGCTCAAGACCGAAGCCAATCCGATCGGCCTGCCGATCGACGTGTTCGACGGCATCCGCAAGGGGACGTTCGACAACCGGCCGCAGTTCTTCAAGGACCTGACGCTCCCCTTCTATGGCTATAACCGCGAAGGCGCCGTCGTCAGCGAAGCAGTCCAGGGCGAATTCGTCCGTCAGGGCATGAACGGCGGACTGAAGGGCCTGCTCGACAGCATCCGCGCCTTCTCCGAAAGCGACTTCAACGACGATCTCAAGAAGTTCGACAAGCCGACCCTCGTCCTCCACGGCGATGACGACCAGATCGTGCCCGTCGATGCCTCCGCCCGTTCGACCGTGAAGATCGTCAAGCATGCGGTGCTCAAGATCTACGAAGGCGCCGACCATGGCCTGACCGTCACCCACCAGGACCGGTTCAACGCCGACCTTCTCGACTTCATCAATAGCTGATACAAGCGAGGCGTGGTCCCCCAATCACGTTGGGGAGGGACTGCGCCTCCTTTCCAGGAGACGTCAGATGACCAAACAGACTTTCCTCATCACCGGCGCATCGGACGGCATCGGCGCCGTCTATGCCGACCGCCTGGCCCGTCGCGGCCACAACCTGATCCTCGTCGCCCGCCGCGCCGACAAGCTCGCCGATCTTGCGGCCCGGCTGCACAGCGAAACCGGCGTCGCGGTCGAAACCCTCTCCGCCGACCTCGCCAGCGCCGACGACCTGGCGCGCATCGAGGCCCGCCTGCGGGATGACGATGCGATCACCGGCCTGATCAACAATGCGGGCATCGCTGGCGAAACCAGCTTCGTCGGCGCCGACCCCGCCTATCTGACCGGGATGATCGACCTCAACATCCTGGCCGTGACGCGCCTCTCGGCCGCGATCGCACCGCGCCTTGCGGCCGCCGGATCGGGCACGATCGTCAACATCACCTCGGTCACCGCGCTGATGCCCGACGGCTTCACGGCGGTCTATCCGGCAAGCAAGGCCTATGTCCTCGCCTTTACCGAAGCGCTGCAGGTCGAACTCGGCGCAAAGGGCGTCCGCATCCAGGCGGTGCTGCCCGGCATCACCCGCACGCCGATCTGGGACGAGGCGCAGCTCGCCAACATCCCCGCTGAAATGGTGATGGATGTGGACGACATGGTCGACGCGGCGCTGGCGGGACTCGACGCGGGCGAGGTGGTCACCATCCCCGCGCTTCCCGACATGGCCGACTATGACGCCTATGTCGCCGCCCGGTCGGCGCTTCGCCCCAACCTCTCGCTGTCGCGCCCTGCGGCTCGCTACCTCACGATATAAGGAAAGGAGACGTGTCATGATCCTCGGTTTGACCATCCCGCAGTTCACCGCCCTCCATGTCGCGATCAGCTTCGTCGGCATCGGCACGGGCCTAATCGCCCTCCCCGCCTTCACACGCGGCCGCATCCTATCGCGTACGATGGGCGTCTTCCTCTGGACGACCCTGATCACCAGCCTGACGGGCTTTCTCTTTCCGATCGTCGCCTTCACTCCGGCGCTCGGCACGGGCATCGTCTCGACGCTGGTCCTCGCAGTCGCCTTCTGGGCCTGGTACGGCCGCAAGCTCGCCGGCCGCGCCGCGCCGATCTTTGCCGTCACGGCCACGATCGGCCTCTGGCTCAATCTGTTCGTGCTGGTCGTCCAGTCGTTCCTGAAGGTGCCCGCGCTCAACGCGCTTGCGCCAACCGGAACCGAACCGCCCTTCGCGGCGGCGCAGGGCGCGCTGCTGATCGTGATGATCGGCCTCGGCTACCTCGCCTTCCGATCGAGCCGACGCTTGGCAGCGGCCTGACAGACCATCGGTGTCCCCGCGCTTCGCGGGGACACTTTTATTCGGCCGCACAGATGTTCTAAAAGCTCGCCATGACCGCACGCACGCACCCCGACAAAGTCCGCATCGCCGCCGTCCAATATGGCCTCCGCGGCATTTCCGGCCCGGAGGATTTCGAACGCCAGGTCGAATATTTCATCCTCTCGGCCGCCGACTATGGCTGCGATTTCATCACCTTCCCCGAACTATTCCCCATGCAGCTATTGTCGTCGGGTCCGCGGCTGGCCGCTGCACAAGCCATGGAGCGGATCGACGCCTTCACCCCGCGCTTCACCGCCTTCATGGCCGCACTTGCCCAGCGACATCGCATCAACATCATCGGCGGCTCGCACCCTATCCGTATCGACGGCGGGGCGATGCGCAACCGCTGCCATGTCTTTCTGCGTGACGGCAGCACCCATCACCGGGACAAGCTGCACCCCACCCCCTCCGAACGCGACGCCTGGGGGATCGAGGGCGGCAGCACGCGCGACGCCGACGTGATCCAGACCGACTGCGGGCCGATCGGGATCATGATCTGCTACGACAGCGAATTTCCCGAACTCCCTCGCCGCCTCGTCGATCAGGGCGCCGAGCTGCTGTTCGTCCCCTATTGCACCGACGACCGCCGCGGGCATCTGCGCGTCCGTTATTGCTGCGCGGCACGCGCGGTCGAAAACCAGTGCTACGTCGTGACCGCGGGCGTCACCGGCAATCTGCCGAACGTCTTCAACATGGACATCCACCACGCCGAAAGCGCCATCCTGACGCCATCGGACATGCCCTTCGCCCGCGACGGGATTGCCGCCGACGTGACGGCGAACAGCGAAGGCATGGCCATCGCCGACCTCTCGCTCGCCGACCTGCGACAGGCGCGCGCCGCAGGAGCGGTCCGCAATCTCGCGGACCGCCGCCTCGACCTCTATCGGGTCGAATGGCGCGACTGAACGTCGGCGACCAAGCCTGGCAATTGCGCCAGTCCATCCCCTCTTGCGCGACCTTCCGTTTACGTTAAGGTCAGTTTCAAACAGCAACCGGAGAGTTTGATTCATGGCCCTTCCCCCGATCTTCGACCGCCTGCGCCTGCCCGTCATCGGCTCGCCGCTCTTCATCGTGTCGGGCCCCGAACTGGTCATCGCGCAGTGCAAGGCCGGTGTCGTCGGCAGCTTTCCGGCCCTGAACGCCCGCCCGCAGTCGCTGCTCGACGAGTGGCTGCACCAGATCACCGAAGAGCTCGCGGCATGGGACCGCGACAATCCCGATCGCCTGTCGGCGCCCTATGCCGTCAACCAGATCGTCCACAAATCGAACGACCGGCTTGAACAGGACATCGCCACCTGCGCCAAGTGGAAGGTGCCGATCACCATCACTTCGCTGGGCGCGCGTGAGGAGTTGAACCAGGCGGTCCACGGCTGGGGCGGCATCACGCTGCACGACGTCATCGACGATCGCTTTGCTCGCAAGGCGGTCGAAAAGGGCGCCGACGGCCTGATCCCCGTTGCCGCCGGCGCCGGTGGGCATGCCGGTCGCCAGTCGCCCTTCGCGCTGGTGCAGGAAATCCGCGAATGGTTCGACGGCCCCGTCGCCCTGTCGGGCGCCATCGGCCACGGCCGCTCGATCCTCGCCGCGCAGGCGTGCGGCGCCGACCTCGCCTATATCGGCAGCGCCTTCATCGCGACGGCAGAGGCCAACGCCGACCAGGGGTACAAGGACGGCATCGTCGAGGGCCGCGCGGCCGACATCGTCTATTCCAACCTCTTCACCGGCGTGCATGGCAATTATCTTCGCCAGTCGATCGTGTCGGCGGGCATGGACCCCGACAATCTGCCCGAAGGCGACCTGAAGACGATGAACTTCGGATCGGGCGGCAATACCAAGGCAAAGGCGTGGAAGGATATCTGGGGCTCGGGCCAAGGCATCGGCCCGGTCACCGCCGTGCGGCCCGTCGCCGAGTTCGTCGCGGAGCTCGAGGCGCAATATATCGCCGCGCGCCGCGAGCTGGAGGCAAAGGTCAGGCTGTAGGAGCCTCGCGGAACAGCCGCTCGATCGTTTCGTCCAGATAGGGGCGATCGGCGAACAGGCGCATCGGATCGCGGCGATTGAGCCAAAAGGTGCCGCCATGCCGGTCGGTCAGCGCGCGGCGCATGGTGTCCTGCAACAGCCGCAACCGCATCACCGCCGTGCGCCGCGCATTTCGTGGATCGATGGGCGCATGAAAGGCGAAATGAACGCGGATGCGGTCGACCCGCGCCGCGATCACGTCATTATAGCCATGGTGCGGTCCCCGATGCAGCGCATGGCCCGACCAGACCGCCGCCGCCTCGCTGGCAGGCAGCATCAGGCCGTTTTGCCCGAACTGCCGCAGCGCAAAGCCTTCGGCGCGCAGGTCGTCGAACATCGCCGCCATCTGCGGTTGCTGGAGCAATGCGACGGGGATCAGGTGATGGCGCTGGAATCCGGGCCGAGGCGGCGGCGCACCTTGCCAGCATCGGTGCGTCATCCAGGCTCGCTGCCGAACTCGACCAGCACGGTCGAATGCGGCGCCCGCGCACCATCCTGCGGCGACAGCGACACCCACTCGCCCGCGTCGAGCCCGCGCAGGCGCCTCGGTTCGCCAACCGGGCCGTTCAGCATGATGTCCAGCGCCAGCCGCGCGAGCCGCTTGACCGTCTCCGCCACCGTCCATCCAAAGGGCATCCCGGCTTCGAGTTCCTGACCGCCGAACAGCGACAGTCCCCGCGTGCGCACGATCGTCCCGTCGCCCATATCGCGCTGACGGAACGCGACCAGATGCAACACCGGCGGCATCCCGCTCATCAGCATTTCAGCAATCGATGCGCGAAACTCGGGCGCGCCGGACCACAGCCGCGCCGGCGACCAGAAGATATGGCTTGCGCCGAACAGGTCGATCAGCAGCACCATCATCTTGAACGCCTCGTGCATCGGCTCGGCCGCGACGCCCTGATCCTGCGGGACGAACAGCCAGCAGGTGCCCCCGTCCCGCCAGTCGGACGGCAGGCTGGTCGCGAGCAGGCCCGTCGACGGGTGACCGGGATCGGCAAGGTCGAGCGCATCCGGCGAGGCCTGCCCCACGAGCATCGATATCGAGGCCAAATGCAACCGAAACGCAGGCCCCGCGAACCGGGCATCGGCGACCGCGTCTTCGTCCAGCGCCTCGGGCCGCAATCCCATGCGGCGCAGCCCCTCCTCGATCGCTGCCGGCGCGTTCGCCCGGCTCCCCTGCCCGATGATCAATGCAAAGGGCTCCGGCGACGCGGAAAAGGTCGGTGTGCTGCTGTGCCCCACTTGCATGATCTCGCTCGCCCTGTTGTGGGGTTGCCCGTGCATTGCAAGACGCGCCGGAATCTTCAAACGCTTATTCCGACATTACGGCGAGTTAACCTGATCCATCCGGATCGCAGCGACGTCAGATCGCGACCTGACTTCCCAGTTCCACCACGCGGTTCGTCGGCAGGCGGAAATATTCCATGGCGCTTTCCGAGTTGCGGAGCATCCAGGCGAACAGCTTCTCGCGCCAGATCGGCATCCCCGGCTTGCTCGCCGCGATCAGCGTCTGGCGCGACAGGAAAAAGCTGGTTTCCAGCATCTTGAACTCGCCGCCGCAGCCGGTCGTGCGCTTCAGCGCCTCGGGCACGTCGACGGGCTGCATGAAGCCATAGTTCAGGATCAGCCGATGGAACCCCTGCCCCAGCGCGTCGAGCTGGCAAAGCTTGGCTTCCGGGACGAACGGCACGTCGGCGATCTTGATCGTCAACAGGATGATGCGTTCGTGCAGCACCTTGTTGTGCTTGAGGTTGTGGAGCAGCGCGTGCGGCACGCCGTCGGACGACGAGGTCATGAAGACCGCCGTGCCCGGCACGCGCGTCGCGCTGTTCGCCGCCGATTTCACGAAGACCGGGATCGGCATCGCGCCGTCGGCCATTTCCTGCTGCATCAGCTTGCGACCGCGCGACCAGGTGGTGAGCATGGTGAAGATGATCAGGCCGATCGCCAGCGGCACCCAGCCGCCATCGGGCACCTTGATCAGGTTCGCGCCGAAATAGGCGATGTCGACGATGAAGAAGACCGCCAGCACGGGCAGCGCCTTCCACGCCGGCCAGCGCCACAGCACGAACAGCACCACGCTCATCAGACAGGTATCGATGAACATCGCCCCCGTCACCGCGATGCCGTACGCCGCCGCGAGGTTGCTCGACGATCCGAAGAACAGGACGAGCAGGATGACCATCACCATCAGGCCCCAGTTGACGACCGGGATATAGATCTGCCCCGCCGCCGATGCGCTGGTATGCTCGACGCGCAGGCGCGGCATGAAGCCGAGCTGGATCGCCTGCTGCGTCAGCGAGAAGGCGCCCGAAATCACGGCCTGGCTCGCGATGATCGTCGCGAGCAACGCGAGGATGACGACCGGCACGCGC
Source organism: Sphingomonadales bacterium (assembly GCA_017309275.1). Lineage (GTDB taxonomy): Bacteria > Pseudomonadota > Alphaproteobacteria > Sphingomonadales > Sphingomonadaceae > Sphingopyxis. Next base: position 10,049 of record JAFKLT010000050.1, read on the forward strand.
CACATCTCGGGCATCATCAGGAAGAAGGGATCCTGGATCAGCTGCGCCGTCGGCGCGACATTGCCCGCCAGCACCATCGCGCCCTGCCCCATATAGTTGAGCATCAGGGCGGGCAGGACGAAGCAAAGCCAGCTGATGCCGATCGGCGCCCGGCCGAAATGCCCCATGTCGGCATAGAGCGCCTCGGCGCCCGTGACCGCCAGCACGACGGCCCCCAGCGCGATGAACGCGGTGAAACCGTCGTAATAGAAAAAGCGGAGGGCGTTCAAAGGATTGATCGTCTCGACGATGATCCACCAATCCTCGGCGATGTGGATCACGCCGAGTATCGCCAGCATCGCAAAATACAGCAGCATGATCGGGCCGAAGAACGCCCCGACCTTTGCCGTTCCGCGCGACTGGATCGCAAAGAGGCCGATCAGGATCGTGAGGGCGATGGGCAGGATATAGGGCTCGAACCCGCGGCTCACATATTGCAGGCCCTCGGTCGCCGACAGCACCGACATCGCGGGCGTGATCATGCTGTCGCCATAGAAGAGCGCGGTCGCGAATACGCCGAGCAGCACGATCGGCCAGGTCCAGCGCTTGCCCTCCGACTGGCGGCTGATCAGCGCGAGCAGCGCAAGGCTGCCTCCCTCGCCCTTGTTGTCGGCCTTCATGATCGTCAGCACATATTTGAAGGTCACGACCAGCATCATCGACCAGAAGACCAGGCTGAGCACGCCATGGATGTGCAGCCGGTCGGCCTCGATCGAATGATGGCCGGCAAAGGTCTCGCGGAACGCGTAAAGCGGACTGGTGCCGATGTCGCCGAACACCACGCCGACCGCGCCGACGGCAAGCTTCAGCTTGCTGTCGCCATGGTGGCCATGGCCCGGATGGCCGTTTTCTATAGCGGAAGAGGCGGCGCCCGACGCGTCGCCGGCCGCCTGTTGCGACTCAGCAGTCATTGCGCGCCTTTAACCGAGCTTGCGCCATTGTAATAGGTTCCAAATCGGGACGCGTCCTAGGGGGCCGCCTGCGTCTCGGGGGGTGCTTGCGGTCCCATTGCCTGACGAAGCTGCGAAAGCCGCATTTCCAGGTCGGGTCGCCACGGCGCATCGGCCGGCGAACGGGCGAGAAGCCGGCTCCAAACCGCCTCTGCACCTTTCAGGTCGCCGCTCTGCGCCAGCGCGAGTCCGGCGAAAAAGGGCGGCGCGGGATGATCGGGCGCGCGCTTCGCTGCCTCGTCGAACGCCAGCGCGGCGGCGGGCGACATCACGCCCCCGCCATGCGCGACCAGCGCATTGCCCAGCCCGACCCACAGGTCGACATTGTCGGGATATTTGGTGAGCCCCTTTTCCAGCGTCTGCGAGGCGAGCTGGGTCTTGCCCGTACGCATGAAGCCGTCCGACATGCCGATCCATTGCGCGGCGGGACCGAAACGGTCGGCCATGCCCTGCTGCCGATCGGTGATGACTTCACCGAAGCCGTCGGGCTCGGGCGCTGTCTCGACGGGTTTGCCGGGCAATGACGGGTGACCTTGCAGCGCATAGCCGGCAAGGCCGAGCATGATCGCCGCACCTGCGAGCGGCCACGACGCCGCCGGCAGCTTGCCGAGCCAGAAGATGCCGCCGGCGGTCAGCGCCGCGGCGAACAATATCCAGAGCCAGATCATGCTTGCCCCTCCCCGGCGCTGTCCTCGCCGTCGGCATCGCCGCGGCGGAAGCGCCCAAAGGCAAGCCAGCCGCCCAGCGCGAGGAACAGCAGCGGCCCCAGCCACAACAGCGCCGTCGCGGCATCGAACGGCGGGTCATAAGTCACCCAGTTGCCATAGCGCGCGACAAGCCATTTGCGGATCGCATCGGGGCTTTCGCCCGCCGCGATCTTGGTGCGCACCTCGTGCCGCATGTCGCCGGCAAGCGGCGCGTCGCTGTCCGCGATCGACTGGCCCTGGCAAACGAGACAGCGCAGCGTCTCCATCAACGCCTTCGCCTTGGCCTCTTCGGCCGGGTCGCGTAGCTGCTGATAGGCATAGGGTGCCGGCGGCAGGCGGTCCTGCGCAATGCCGGGCGCCGCGAACAGCGCGATCAGGCCAAGAAGGACGAGCCGCAGCTTCACTTCATCGCCTCCAGCTTGGCCACGATTTCGGGCACCTGGTCGGCCAGGATCACGCCCTGGATCTGCTCGCGGATTATGCCTTTGCCGTCGATCAGGAAGGTCTCGGGAACCCCCGACGAGCCCAGCGCGATCTGAACGCTGCTCTGCATGTCCGATCCGATCCGGTCGAAAGGATTGCCGACCTCCTGCAGGAACTGCGCGACATCCTCCGGCCGGTCGCGGATCGCGATGCCGTCGATCGGCACGCCCGCGGCCTTCAGCGCTTCGAGCTGCGGCGCTTCGGCCCGGCACGGGATGCACCAGCTTGCAAAGACATTCACCAGCCGCGGCCGCCCGTCGGCAAGCTGGCTGCTCTTGAGCCCGGGCACGCCCGCGGTCGCAGGCGGCAGGTCGAACAGCGGCATCGGCTTGTTGATCCATTGCGACTGGATCAGCGTCTCGGCCGGCACCGTCAGGCGATAGATGAAGGCGCCGAACAGCAGCCCCATGATAGCCAGCGGCACGAACAGGACCCAGCGGTTCCTCATGCGAAGCGCTCCTGCGCTTTGCGCGCGCGGCGTGCGCGCCAGATTTCAAGCAACTGCGCGCGGCCCAGCATCGACAGCGCGGCCCCGATCGCGATCAGCGCGCCGCCCAGCCATATCCACCACACCAGCGGCTTCCACCACAGGCGAAGCTGGTAGCGGTCGGCGGAACTGCCGTCCGCGCTCGGCACCGGCTGGCCGAGGACGGCGTAAAGCTGGCCGCCCGGCCGCGTCAGCAGCGCCGCTTCGTTGGTCTCGGTCGGCGCGGTTCCCATCAGTCCGGGGAAAGTCCGCGCCTCCGGGTGCAGCGTGAACGACGCGCCCGACGGCGTCGTCGCGATCAGCGTGCCGCGGATCGCGGTATAGTTCGGCCCCGCGATCGGCGAAACGCCGGTGAACTTCACGGTGAAATCATCGACCTTCACCGTCTCGCCCGGCGCCGCGGCGACCAGCCGTTCCTTGATGAAGGCGCTTTCGGCGGCCATCCCCGCCAGCGCGACCGCCACACCGAAATGCGCGATCACCATGCCCCAGGTCGGCAAAGGCGTCCGGCGCAGGTTGCGCTTCCACAACGGCGCCAGGCTGGCGACCGCGACGATGCCGGCGACGGTCATGCCGAGCAGCGGCAGCACGCCGACCTTGCCCCCGAACAGGACGAGCCCGAACAGCACCGCCGCACCGGCAAGAATTGCCGCCGGCAGGCGCGTCCACAGCTTCTTGCCGTCATCCTTGCGCCAGCTCAGCAGGGGGCCCGCGACCATCACCAGGCAAAGGATCAGCGCGAGCGGCCCCGCGACCTTGTTGTAATAGGGCGGCCCGACCGAAATCTTCTCGCCCATCGCCTCGGCGATGATCGGATAGAGCGTGCCGAGCAGCACGAGCGCGAGGATGGTCGTCAGCAACAGATTGTTGATCACCAGCGATCCCTCGCGGCTCATCAGCGCGAACTTCTTGCCCTCGGCCACGCTTCCGGCGCGAAAGGCGAACAGGGTCAGCGCGCCGCCGATATAGACCGCCATCAGCACCAGCAGAAAGGTGCCGCGCTCCGGATCGACCGCAAAGCTGTGGACGCTGGTCAGCAGGCCCGAACGAACGATGAAGGTGCCCACCATCGACATCGAAAAGGCGATCACCGCGAGCATCACCGTCCAGGCGCGCAGGGCGTTGCGCGTCGCCGTCACGCTCACCGAATGGAGCAGCGCGGCGCCCGCCAGCCAGGGGATCAGCGATACGTTCTCGACCGGATCCCAGAACCACCAGCCACCCCAGCCGAGCTCGTAATAGGCCCAATAGCTGCCGGCGGTGATGCCCAGCGTCAGGAATATCCAGCTTCCCAGCACCCAAGGCCGCATCGCGCGGGCGAAAGCGGGGCCGATCTCGCGCGTGATCAGCGCGCCGACCGCGAAGCTGAAAGCGACCGAAATCCCGACATAGCCGACGTAAAGCGTCGGCGGATGAAAGGCGAGCCCGGGGTCCTGCAGCAGCGGGTTGAGCCCCTGCCCGTCGGGCGGCGCCACCGGCAAGCGGTTGAACGGGTTCGACGAGAAGAGAAGGAACGCAAAGAAACCCAGGCTCAGCGCCGCCTGCGCGGCAAGCGTCGCGACCAGCGTATCGTTGCGCAGGCGACGTTCGAAGAGCGCGACGAGCGCGCCCGACACGCCCAGGATCGTCAGCCACAACAGCATCGACCCTTCATGGTTGCCCCATGCGCCGGCGACCTTGAACAGCATCGGTTTCAGGCTGTGGCTGTTGCGCGCGACAAGCTCGACCGACATGTCCGACCGCACGAACAGCATGATCAACAGGCCAAAGGCGGCGGCGGTCAGCACCCCCTGCGCGACGCTTGCCGGACGGACCAGCGCGGCAAGATCATTGTTACCTGTGCGGATATAGACGATCCCCGCGACCAGCGACAGGCACGCAAGCGCCGCCGCGATCCAGAGCAGGGCCAGACCGAGTTCGGCAATCATACCTTGGGCGCCACCTTCATGTTCTTGGGCATGTCGCCCATCTGCGGCGGCATATAGCGCTCGTCATGCTTGGCGAGGATGCGGTCGGCGACGAACGTGCCGTCGGCCAGCATTCGGCCGTCGGCGACCATGCCCGAATTTTCGGCGAACAGGTCGGGGACGATGCCGGTGAACTGGACCGGGATCGATGCCTTGCCGTCGGTCGCGACGAAGCGGATCGTCACCCCGTCGCTCTGCCGCTGGATGCTGCCCGCGGCGACCATGCCGCCCAGCCGCATCGGCTCGCCGACCACGGCCTGCCCCGCCTTGATCTCGGCCGGCGTGCGGAAATACGCCGCCTCGTCGCGCAGCGCGCTGGCGCCGAGCACGCCCGCGCCCGCGACGCCGCACAGCGCGACGGCCGCCAGAATCAGTCGTTGATGCTTCGCCTTCATTGGCCGTCACCGCGCCGGTTCTTGGCCCGAAGCGCGTCGCTGCGCTTTTCGGCCTTCGCCATCGCGCGCCAGCTCGTCCACAGGACGATGCCGGTCAGCAGCGCGGTCAATATATAGGCGGCGGCGACATAGGCCCATTGCCCGTTCCCGCTGATCACCCCCGTCATAGCTCAGTTTTCCTCGTCGTCGGCAAGCCGCCGCAGCCGTGCGGCAACGCGATTGTCGGCGATGATCCGCCGCATCCGCATCAGCACTATGGCACCGAATAGCAGCGAAAAGCCAAGCACGGTCAAGCCCAAAGGCCACAACAGCGCCTTGTCGATGCTCGATCCGCCCAGCGTGATGCTCGGTCCCTGGTGCAGGCTGTTCCACCAAACGACGCTGCGGTTGATGATCGGAATATTGATGGCGCCGACCAGCGCATAGATCGCCGCGCCGCGCGACAGCGAACCGCCCTGCCGCTGCCCCTCGTCGCCGCTGGTCAGCGCGATGAAGCCCGCATACAGAAACAGCAGGACAAGCATCGAGGTCATCCGCCCGTCCCATTCCCACCAGGTGCCCCAGGTCGGCTTGCCCCAGATCGATCCGGTCGCCAGGCACAGCGCGGTGAACAACATCCCCGGCACCGCGATCGCGCGCGCCGCGATGCCCGCCAGCGGATGCCGCCACACGAGTTGCACCAGCCCGGTGACCGCCAGCGACGTCCAGCCGCCCATGCCGAGCCAGGCCGACGGGACATGGACGTAAAGGATGCGCGCGGTTTCGCCCTGCTTCGCCTCGCCGGGAACCATCGTCAGCCCCGCAAAGGCGCCGCCCAGCACGAGCAATAGCCCAAGGCCAAGCAGCCACGGCGTCAGCGGCTTGGCGATCGCCAGAAAGCGGGTGGGATTGGCGTAAGCGTGCATCGGTCTCGCGTCGTCTTTAGGTGAGGCCGATTTATCGGTCCAGTGAATTGCCCGGCGCGACCCGGCGGCGCCTCTGTCGCCTGTGGGGCGCGTGAGGTCAAGCCTCCGGCCGGGTCCAGATCCAGCTTCCGGTGACCGCGGCGGCGATTACCGGCGCCATCACCCACGGCCAGGGCGAAAAGATCGCGGCCAACACGATGCTGAGGGCAAAAGCGGCGGTCGCAGCGATCTTGCCCTTGCGGCTGATCGCGCCCTTTTCGCGCCACGCGACGATATGATGCCCGAACTGCGGATGGGTCAGCAGCCACGCCTCGAGCCGCGGCGAAGACCGGGCAAAGCAGAAGGCGGCCAGGATGACGAAGGGCACCGTCGGCAGCAGCGGCAGGAACGCGCCGATCGCGCCGAGTCCCAGCGAAGCCCAGCCAGCGACCAGATAGAAATGCCGTTTCATCGAAAGCTGGCTTAGCGGAAATCGTCCACAACTAAACCCCTCCCGCTGCGGGAGCGACCGCGAGGCTTGCAAACTTGCGCCAGCCGCGGCCGGGCGGGTCAGCCCCGCCCGATCAGCTTCTGCGCCATCCGGTCGGCGACCGACGACGCCGGCGTGCCGCTTGCCCGGCTCTCGGCCCAGATCTCCGCGAGGCGACCGGGGATCAGGTGAATGCGGCTCTCGACCTCTTCGCGGCTGCCCTGGCCCAGATATTCCAGCGCGACGTTGATGATGCCGCCCGCGTTGATCACATAATCGGGGGCATAGACGATGCCGCGATCATGCACGCGCTGGCCGTCCGCCGCCGTCGCGAGCTGGTTGTTCGCACCGCCCGCGATGATCGGCACGCGCAGCTTTTCGATGCTGCGCTCGGTCAGGATCGCGCCGAGGGCATTGGGGCTCAGCAGGTCGGCCTCGACCTCCATGATCGCCGCCGAATCGGCCAGGTCCGCGCCCAGCTCTTCGGCCAGCGCCTTCGCGCGCGCCAGATTGACGTCGGCCAGGGTCAGCTTCGCGCCCTCAGCCGCCAGCCGCCGCGCGACGCCGCCGCCGACGCTGCCGACACCCTGGATCGCGATGCGCACGCCCTGCGCGCTGTCGGTGCCAAGACCTTCCTTGATCGCCGCCTTGATGCCCAGATAGACGCCAAGCGCCGTGAACGGCCCCGGATCGCCGCCGGCGGCGGCACCGCTCGCGACCGGCAGGCCGCTGACATGCTTCGTCTGCTTCGCAATCTCGACCATGTCGGCATCGGTGATGCCGACGTCCTCGGCCGTGACATAGGCGCCGCCGAGCGAATCGACCGCCCGGCCGAAGGCCGCGAGCAGTTCGGGGGACTTCGCGCCATTTTCGTCGGCCAGGATCACGCCCTTGCCGCCGCCCATCGGCAGGCCCGCCATTGCGTTCTTGTAGCTCATGCCGCGCGAAAGGCGCAGCGCATCGGTGATGGCGGCCGCCCGCTGCGGATAATGCCAGAAGCGGACGCCACCGGCGCCGGGGCCGAGGTGAGTCGAGTGGACGGCGATGACCGCCGTCAGCCCGCTGGCGCGATCGCGGAACATGTGGACATGTTCATGATCGTCGAAATCGGCGAAATCCCAGACTGCGGACATGGCTGCATCCTCGCATTAGAAAATTACGTGAGAACGTAATAATACAACAGGCGCGACGAGTCATCCCAAAAGCGTCTATTCGCGATGATAGAGAAAATGGGGCGACCAACGGGGCTCGAACCCGCGACCTCCGGTACCACAAACCGGCGCTCTAACCAACTGAGCTATGGTCGCCACACGTCGGGCGAAACCGCCTGCGACAGCGCGCGGCGATAGGCGCGCCCTCCCCCTTCGTCAAGCATTGTTCGCGCGCGCTCGCGCCACTAAAAGCGCGGCATGGCTGGGAACGAACATGTCGACATGGCGACCTCGGGCGCCGACCGCACCGGCGAAAGGCTTGCCGCCGTTCCGGGCATCAGGCGCGCACCCAGCGCAAAGCTTCAGCAGTTCATGCTCCCGAAGTTCCTCGACGCGCCGACCTGCGCCGGGTTGATGGCGCTGATCGACGGCGATGCGCGTCCGTCGACGATCGCCGATCCCAATGGCGACGAGGCGTTTCGCACCAGTTCGACCTGCGACCTCAATCACCGCGAACCGCTGGTCGTCGCGGTGAACAACCGGCTCCACGACCTGACCGGCATCCCCCTCGAATATGGCGAGCCGCTGCAGGGGCAGCGCTATGACGTGGGTGAGGAATTCAAGGCGCACACCGATTACTTCGATCCCGACGGCGCCGATTGGGACATGTATTGCGCGGTTCCGGGACAGCGGAGCTGGACGCTGATGATCTATCTCAACGAACCCGCGGCCGGCGGCGCGACGCGCTTTCTGTCGACGGGAAAGATGCACCAGCCCGAAACGGGCAAGCTGCTCGCCTGGAACAATGTCCGCCCCGACGGCACGCCGAACCCCGAAACGCTCCATCACGGGATGAAGGTGCGCAAGGGGCGCAAATATATCATCACGAAATGGTTTCGCGAACGCCCCTGGCCGTGGGCCGAGGGGGAGCTGGCCTAGGGCCAGCTCCCGCCGGGATTATCGCACCAACCGGTACTGAAAGCTCAGCGTCAGCGTATTCGCCACCTGTCCCGGTTCGACCGGCGTCGCCTTGCCGGCGGCGTCCATCGCCTGCAGGCGGACCATCGGCATCGGCGGCTGCGGCCCGTTGAAGCCGCCTTCGCTGATCGAAACCAGCTCGGCGCCGCGATAGCCGGCAAGCCGGGCATAGTCGGCGGCCTTCGCTTCGGCCGCCTTGATCGCGCTGCCGCGCGCGCCGACCAGCTGCGCGTCGGGGTCCTTCATGCCGAACCACGGCCCATCGACATTGGTGCCGCCGGCCGCGACCAGCGCGTCGAGCAGCGGGCCGATATCGTCGATCTTCGACGTCGTCGCGCGGACGCTGTTCGACACCTGATACCCCAGAAAGCGCGGCGGCTGGCCGTCGCCACGATTGTTGTAATCATATTGCGGCGACAGGTTGATGCCGCTCGTCTGGATATTCTCCGCCTTGATGCCGCGCGCCTTTGCGGCGGCGATCAGCTTGTCCATCGCCGCGGCGTTGAGGCGCATCGCCTCGACCGCGGTCGGCGCGGTGGTCGTCACGCCGGCGCCGACCGTCGCCTGGTCCGGACGCGAGCGCACTTCCTCGCTGACGCTGAAGGAAAGAATGGGTCCCTGTACCGTAGCCGTCGTCACCGTCGAACCTCCCTGCTGGGCAATGGCGGGCGTCGCGGCGGCCAGCACCAGTCCGGCAGCCATAGCGGTGAGCATTTGCTTCGTCATTTCATTCTCCTGTGAACCGAACTTTCGGCACTTGATGATCTCCACCCCGTAACGCTGACGGAGCGAACCCGTTCCGGCCTTTGCGCGCGCGGCGCTTGCATGATGCTGAACGCGTCGGTAGCGAGCCGTTCATCATGGCAGCACCGATCTTATCTTATGAAGGCCTCGGCCTCGTGCAGGGCAGCGGCTGGCTGTTCCAGGACCTCGACATCTATGTCGGCGCACGCGACCGGCTCGCGCTCATCGGCCGCAACGGCGCGGGCAAGACGACCTTGCTCAAGCTGCTCGCCGGCCGAATCGACGCCGACAAGGGCAAGCGAACGATCGTTCCGGGCACGCATGTCGTGCTGCTCGAACAGGAACCCGACCTGTCGGCCTTCGACACGCTGATGGATTTCGCGATCTCCGGCACCGATGCGCCCGAAGAGCATGAGGTCGCGGCGATCGCGGATCAGCTCGGCATCGATATGTCGCGCACCGCCACCAGCGCCTCGGGCGGCGAGCGACGCCGCGCCGCCATCGCCCGCGCGCTTGCGCAGAATCCGGACGTGCTGCTGCTCGACGAGCCGACCAACCACCTCGACCTCGCGGCGATCGACTGGCTCGAAGGCTGGCTGTCGCGCTACACCGGCGCCTTCGTCGCGATCAGCCACGACCGTACTTTCCTCACCCGGCTGACGCGCCAGACGCTGTGGCTCGACCGCGGCAGCATCCGCCGCAAGGAAATCGGCTTCGGCGGCTTCGACGAGTGGACCGAGGCTGTATTCGCCGAGGAAGCGCGCGCCGCGCAAAAGCTCGATTCGAAACTGCGGCTCGAGGCGCATTGGCTCGAACGCGGCGTCACCGCACGCCGCAAGCGCAACCAGGGGCGGCTCGAAAAGCTGAAGGAAATGCGCGCGACCCGCGCCGCGATGATCGGCGGCCCCGGCGTCGCGAAGCTCGGCCTTGCCAATGACGACGTGCGGTCGAAATCGGTGATCGTCGCCGATCATATCAGCAAGCGCTTCGGCGACCGCACGATCATCAAGGATTTCGACTTTCGCGTTCAGCGCGGCGATCGCATCGGCATAGTCGGCGCGAACGGCGCCGGCAAATCGACCCTGCTCAAGCTGCTGACCGGCGAAATTCAGCCCGACGAGGGCAAGGTGACGCTGGCCCCGACGCTCGACGGCATCATCATCGACCAACAGCGCAGCCTGCTCGCCCCCGACAAGCGCGTGCGCGACATCCTCGCCGACGGCGGCGACTGGATCGAGGTGCGCGGGGTCAAGAAGCATGTGCAGGGCTATCTCAAGGACTTCCTCTTCGATCCCGCGATCGCCGAGGCGAATGTCGGCGCGCTCTCGGGCGGCGAGCGCTCGCGCCTGCTGCTCGCGCGCGAGTTCGCCCGCGAATCGAACCTGCTCGTCCTCGACGAGCCGACCAACGACCTCGATCTCGAAACGCTCGACCTGCTGCAGGAAGTCATCGCCGATTATGAGGGCACGGTGCTGCTCGTCAGCCACGATCGCGACTTCCTCGACCGCACGGTGACCGTGACGCTCGGCCTCGACGGGTCGGGCAAGGTCGACATCGTCGCGGGCGGCTATGCCGACTGGGAAGCAAAGCGCAGCAAGCCTGTCGCGACAAAAGCGAAGGCCGCGGCAACCGGCGCCGCCCCGCCCCCGCCGCCACAGGCGCGCAAGAAGCTCAGCTACAAGGACCAGCGCGACTACGACCTGCTTCCCGGCCGCATCGAGGAAATCGAACGCGAAATGGCGGCGATCGAGACCGAGCTCTCCGACGGCAGCCTCTTCACCCGCGACAACGCCCGCTTCAACGCCCTGACCGCAAAGCTCGACACATTGCGTGACGAGAAGGCGGCGGCCGAGGATCGCTGGCTGGCGCTGGCCGAAGAGGTCGAGGCGCTGCAATAGCGCGGCATCATCCCGTCCCATAGAAGCGCGCCAACCGGTCGAGCGCCAGCCCGAGCACCAGCTTCCCCGACCGGGCCGGCCACCCCATTGCCTTCTCCGCGCCGCCGATTCCCTCGCCCGCGCAGATCACGCGCCAGCATATGTCGGCCAGCCCCGGCCCGGCATGGTCGACCGCCGCGTGAAAACGCCGGTGCGCGTCGATCCGCGCCAGCGACGCCCCCGATGCCCTCGAACCGCCGCCGGCCTTGGCGGGGGGCGCGGCGTCCCAGCACATCGTCACCCGGGCCGACAACCCCGCGCGCTCATAATCGATGCGCAGCCGCTCGCCCGCGCGAAGCTGCTCCGGGGTCAACAGCCCCCGCGATGCCAGCCAGGCGACGGGACTCTCGGCCACATTCACCGTCACATGCCGCATCGCCTGCGGACCGATCTTGTCCGGATCGATCCGGTCGTCGGGGTGGATACGCGTTTCGAGGCGGCGTCTGGCCATGCATTTCTCCCGGGCTGTACGACCTGCTTGACATTGGAATATTTTGTAGGAAAGAAGAAACCGATTTGGTTATTTGAGGGATTTGCGATGATCAACAGCATTCGCGCCGTCCGCCGTGCAAAGGGCCTCACGCTCGAAGAGGTGGGACAGCGGTGCGATCCGCCGACGACCGCACAGACGATCGGTCGCCTCGAAACCGGCACGCGCACGCTCTCGCTGGGCTGGATGAACCGCATTGCCAAGGCGCTCGGGGTCGATGCGGCCGAACTCGTCCAGCTGCCGCAGGATACCCAGCTTACGATCACCGCGCTGCTCGGCGCCGATGGCGCGCAGGCGCCGACGCGCGTCGAGCAGGCCCTCACCGCACGCCCGGGCGAGGACATGGTCGCCGTGCGCGTCACCTCGTCGATCGGCGATTATCGCGCGGGCGACGAAATCTGGTGCCGCCGGATCGATGGCGACTGGACGGGCGCGCTCAACCGCGACCTGCTCGTCCCGCGTCCCGCCGGTCGTTACTTCTTCGCGCGCCTGCTCAACGTCGACGGCGAAAAGCTGCACCTGCTCCCGCTCGGCACGGGCCAGCGGCAACAGGTCGTCAGCAATCCGCCGTGGGCCGCCGTCGCCGTGCGCCTGATCCGCACGCTCTAAGTGACGTCCGCCACGCCCCTGCGCGTCCTGTCGATCGCGACGCTGTTTCCCGACGCCGCGCGGCCGAACTTCGGCCTGTTCGTCGAACGGAGCCTGCGCGCGCTCGCCGCGCAGCCGGGCATCGACCTCACGGTCGTCGCGCCCATCGGCCTGCCCCCCTTCCCGCTCTCGCTTCACAAGCGATACCGCGCGCTCCGCGACCTCCCGCTCACCGAGCAATGGGGGCCCCTCGCGGTTCACAGGCCGCGCTTCACGCTGATCCCGCGCTACGGCGCGCGCCTCAATCCGGCGGGCGTCGCGCGCGCGGTGCTCTCGGCGGTCGGCGACCGCATGTTCGACGTCGTCGACGCCCAATTCTTCTATCCCGACGGCCCCGCCGCGATGCGCGTCGCCCGGCGGTTGGGCCTGCCCTTCTCGGCAAAGGCGCGGGGCGCCGACATCAGCCATTTCGGCCACGCCCCCGCGACGCGGGACATGGTGGTCCAGTCCGGGCGCGAAGCCGCCGGGCTGCTCGCGGTTTCCGACGCGATGCGCCGCGACATGGCGGCGATCGGCATCGATCCGGCAAAGGTCGCGGTCCATTATACCGGGATCGATACCGCGCGCTTCCATCCGGGCGACCGCACCGCCGCCCGCGCCGCGCTCGGCCTGGGCGATGCGCCCGCGATCCTGACCGTCGGCGCGCTGATCCCGCGCAAGGGCCAGGCGCTGGTCATCGAGGCGCTGCCCGCGCTGCCCGGCATCAATTACTGGCTCGCGGGGTCGGGCGAAGAGGAAGGGCGATATCGTGCGCTGGCCGACCGGCTCGGCGTCGCGGATCGCGTCCGCCTGCTCGGCCCGGTCGCCAATGCCGACCTGCCGCAGCTCTATCGCGCCGCCGACGTCGTCGCGATGCCGTCGGTCAGCGAAGGGCTGGCCAATGCATGGGTGGAGGCACTCGCCTGCGGCACGCCGATCGTGATCAGCAATGCGGGGGGCGCGGCCGAGCTCGTCACCGCGCCCGTCGCCGGGCGCATCGTCGAACGGTCACCCGAAGCGCTTGCCCAGGCGGTGCGATCGATCCTCGCCGCGCCGCCCTCGCCGGCCGACGTCGCCGCAAGCCTTGGTGGACGGTTCGATTGGGACCGCAACGGCCGCGAGCTGGCGGATCATCTCCGCCGCTGCGCGGGCCGTTAGGGGCATTAGACGACCGCGCCGTCGTCCTTGCGCTGGACGCGTTCCGCACCCTCGCTCGCGGCGCTGGTCCGCGGCACGAAGCTGTGCGGACCGACCTTCAGCCACACCAGCACCGGCGTCGACATCAGGATCGACGAATAGGTGCCGACGAACACGCCGAACAGCATCGCGGCGGTAAAGCCAAAGATCACGTCCGGGCCAAAGATCAGCAGCATGCCGAGCGCCAGCAACACCGACACGCTGGTCATCACCGTGCGCGACAGCGTTTCGTTGATGCTGAGGTTCAGCAGCGGCACGATCTCCATCTTGCGATATTTCTTCAGGTTTTCGCGGACGCGGTCGTACACGACGATCGTGTCGTTCAGCGAATAGCCGACGATCGTCAGCAGCGCGGCAATGCTGTTCAGGTCGAACTGAAGCTGCGTCACCGCGAAGAAGCCAAAGGTCAGCGCGACTTCGTGGAACAGGCGGCCCAGCGCGCCGACGCCGAACTGCCATTCGAAGCGGATCCAGATATAGATCGAGATGCCCAGCATCGCGAGCGCGAGGCTCAGCGCGCCGGTGCTGATCAGCTCGCCCGACACCTTGCCCGAAACGGTTTCGACCGATCCGGTATGCGCGCCCGGAAACGCCTTCTGGATGCCGGCGACAAGCTGCTTGCCCGCGCGGTCGGCGACGGTCTTGTCACCTTCGGGCAGCGCGGTGCGGATCGACACGGCCTTGTCCGACCCGAACTGCTGGATCGTCGGTTCGCCGAGCCCGATGTGGCTGACCTTTTCCCGGATCTCGTCGATCGGGGGCATCGCCTGGGGGAATTCGACGCGGACCGACTGGCCGCCGACGAAGTCGACGCCAAGGTTCAGTCCCTTCACCGCAACGAGCGCGATCGAGATCGCGACGAGGATGAAGCTCATCGCCGAAGCGAGCTTCCGCCACTTCAGAAAGTCGATATTCGTGTCGTCGGGGACGAGTTTCAGCAAACGCATGATGTCGCCCTTTCCTTAAATGTTGATCGACGCCGGGCGCGTCTTGTGCAGCCAGCGGGCCGCGAACAGGCGCGTGACGGTAACGGCGGTGAAGACGCTGGTGATGATGCCGATCGTCAGCACCACGGCAAAGCCCTTGATCGGACCCGAGCCGAACCAGAACATCAGCGACGCGGCGATGACGTTGGTCACGTTGGCGTCGAAAATCGCGCGGCTCGCTTCGGAATAGCCAAGCTCGACGGCCTGGAAGACCCGCCTGCCGCGTTTCAATTCCTCGCGTATGCGCTCGTTGATCAGCACGTTCGCGTCGACCGCGGCGCCGATCGTCAGCACGAAGCCGGCGATACCCGGCAGCGTCAGCGTCGCGTTGAACGCCGCCATGATCGCGATGATCAGGAAGATGTTAAAGAACAGCGCGACGTTCGCATAAATGCCGAAACGGCCATAGACGAGGACCATCAGCGTCAGCACCGCGGCGGTGGCGACGATCCCGGCGATCACGCCCTTGCGGATCGAATCGGCGCCCAGTTCGGGCGTCACCGTGCGTTCCTCGACCACGGTCATCTTCACCGGCAGCGCACCCGAACGGAGCGAGATGGCGAGGTTGTTCGCGGTCGCGACGCTGAAGCTGCCCGAAATCTGCGCGCTGCCGCCGAGGATCGGTTCGTTGATCGACGGCGCCGACAGCACGCGGCCGTCGAGCACCATCGCGAAACGCTTGCCGACATTCTGCGCCGTCACCTTGGCAAAGGTCGACGAGCCGCCCGAATCGAAACGGATGTTGACGACCGGCTGGCCCGACTGCCCGTCATAGCCCTGCTTGGCGTCCAGAAGCTGCTCGCCGCTGATCATCACCTGGCGGCGCAGCACTTCATAGGGGGCGCTGCCGTTCGCGCCCTCGGCATAGGGAACGATCTCGCTGCCGACCGGCGCGCGGCCCGCGGCCACTTCGGCGGGGTCGGCATTGGGGTCGACCATGCGGAATTCCAGGCGCGCGGTCTTGCCGATCAGGTCCTTGAGCTGCTGCGGATCCTGCAGGCCCGGAACCTGGACGACGATACGGTCGTCGCCCTGGCGGATGATCGTCGGTTCGCGCGTACCCAGCGCGTTGACGCGCTTGTCGATGATGTCGCGCGCGGTATCCATGGCGTTCTTGATCGCCTGTGCCTGCCCCGCCTGCGTCGGGGTCATGACGATGCGCGTCGTGTCGATGATGTCGATGCGCCAGTCGCGCTGGCCGGTCGCGATGCCCGCCCCGCCCGTTTCGTTGAACAGCCGATCGCGCGCCGCGTCGAGCTTGGACTGATCGCGGACCAGGAAGCTGATCTTGCCGCCCGCGGTCGACAGTTCGCCGATCGCGATATCGTCGTCGGGACCGCGCTCGCCGCGCATCGCGGCACGCACGGTCTTTTCCATGTTCGCAAGCTGCGTCTTCTGCAGGTCGGCGACGTCGGCCTCCAGCAGCAAGTGGCTGCCGCCGGCAAGGTCGAGGCCCAGATTGACCTTGATCTGCGCGATGGTCGGCAGACTGTCGAACGTCTTGGACGGCAGGAAGCTGGGAATGGAAAAGATGATACCGAGCAGCAGGATGATGCTGATGCCGATGGTCTTCCAGCGCGGGAAATCGAGCATGAATTGGGTTCCGGTCAGTCTGGCGGCGCCGCGACTGCGGCGCCAGCGCGTCAGTCGTTCGCGGGCTTGGCGCCGGGCTGAAGAACGTCGGACAGGGTCGACTTCACGACCTTGATCTTCACGCCCTGCGCGATTTCGACGTCGGCGAAATCATCGTCGACCCGCGTCACCTTGCCGACGATGCCGCCGCCGGTCACGACCTGGTCGCGCGGCTTCACCGCCGCGATCTTGTTCCGATGTTCCTTCATACGGACCTGCTGCGGGCGGATCAGGAAGAACCAGAAAACCACGAAGATCAGGAGATAGGGCACCAGCATGATGAAACCGGCGGCCCCGCCCCCGGATCCGGCCGCCTGGGTCAGAAGCAGATTGGTCGACATGAATGAAAGACTTTCTCGTTGCAGCATCGGTCCTTCCGCACCGGAAAGACCAAGCAAAATATGGCGCGGCGCCTATCACGCAGGGGCCAGACGCGCAAGCAAGTCGCTGCATTCTTCCCCCCTCGGCAAGCATGGCCGAAATGGGAAGCATGGGAGAGAGATCAAGGGCGGAGCGACAGATTGCGCCCGCGCGGCCATCGCCGCTTGCATCGACCGCCAACCCGCGCTAGGGGCCTCGCCTGCCCGAAAGGGCCGGTCGGGACGTAGCGCAGCCTGGTAGCGCATCACACTGGGGGTGTGGGGGTCGGAGGTTCGAATCCTCTCGTCCCGACCAATTCAAACCTGCCAAAGCGGCAGGATTTCCAAATCGCGGCGGATAATGCGACGGGGCGGCCCTGCGACCGCCCCGCGCCAGGTTCAGCTTGCGTCAGGTTTAGCTAGCGTCAGGTTCGGCTTCCGGCGGCGGCGCGGAGGCGCGGGCCTTGCGCATCGATTCCAGTTCGGCCTTGTCGATGAAGCCGTCGCCATTGGCGTCGACATGCTTGATGAAGGCTTCGACCTTGTCGGGCGAAGCCAGCGACGGGTCGCCCTGCCGCTGCGCGCGCATTTCGGCCATCTTGGTGATCTCGGCCTTGTCCAGCTTGCCGTCCTTGTTGGTATCCATCATCGCAAAGATGCGGCCGCCGTCCTGCGGCGGCTGCGCCGCGGCGCTCGCCGAAATGGCCACGCCGGCTGCGGCTGCGATCAACGTCAATGTCTTCATACTATGTCCTTCGGTCATGGTCGGCGAAGTCGCCGGGATGCCCCGCCGCGGACATAGAGGTTCGGATGTCGCAAAACTATGCCGCGCCCGCTCGGTTCGTCACGGACGCAGCACGACTTTCCCCACAACCTCGCGCCGCTCGAGCATCGCAAAGCCTTCGCGCCAGTCGGCCAGGTCCAGCGCGGCGTGGACATGCGGGCGAATCCCGCCTGCCGCGGCCAGCGCATCGGTCGCCGCCACATTCTCGGCGCCGCGATCGGGAAAGCGCCGGCCATATTCGCCGGCGCGCACGCCGACGACCGAAAAGCCCTTGATCAGCGGCATATTGACCGACACCTCCGGAATCCGGCCCGACGTGAACCCGACGACGAGCAGGCGCCCGCCGAAGGCGATGCAGCGCGTCGATTCGTCAAAGACGTCGCCGCCCACCGGGTCAAAGATCAGGTCGGCGCCCTTCCCGCCGGTCAGCGCCTTCACCTCGTCGCGAAATCCCGGCTCGGCGGCAATGACCGCGTCGGGCGCATAGAGGCGCGCGATCGCGTCGCGTTTCGCTTCGCTGCTCGCCACCGCGATCACCCGCGCGCCCAGCGCCTTGGCCAGGTCGACCGTCGCCAGCCCGACCCCGCCCGCCGCGCCATGCACCAGCACCCATTCGCCGGGCTCGACCCGCGCGCATCGTACCAGCGCGACATAGGCGGTGAGATACGCCACGGGATAGGCGGCAGCTTCGTCCCAGCTCAACGCCTCGGGCTTGCGCCGCAGCGATGCGGCGGGAACGATGCTATATTCGGCCATGGCGCCGAAACGGTTGCCGCCCACGACGGCATCGCCCGGCGCCCAGTGGGTCACCCCCTCGCCCACCGCGTCGACCTCGCCCGAAAGCTCCAGCCCCGACACGAACGGCAGGTCGGGTTTCAGCTGATATCCGCCGCCGGTCATCAACAGGTCGGGGAAATTCACCGACGCCGCGCACACCCGCACGCGCACCTCGCCCGGTCCCGGCTGCGGCACCGGCAGGTCCACCAGCGCGGCGCCGGCGTGGTCGGGAAGCAACTCGGATACCTGAAGCGCCCGCATCGGCAAAAACCCTTTCCTACAATATTCCTATATGGTTCGTTCTTGCCACCCGACCAACCAAAAGGAACGAATCATGCCACGACCCGATCTGATTGCCCGCGATGCCGCCGCCCTTATCGATGCCGTCATCGACCGCGAAGGCCGATATGTAAACCACCCCGCCGATCGTGGCGGCCCGACCTGCTGGGGAATCACCGAAGCCGTGGCGCGCGCGCAGGGTTATGCGGGCAATATGCGCAGCCTGCCGCGCTGCGAGGCGGCCTCGATCTATCACCGCCTCTATTGGCTGCGCCCCGGTTTCGACAAGGTCGCGCTCCGTACGCCCGCCATTGCCGCCGAACTGTTCGACACCGGCGTCAACATGGGCACCGGCACCGCGACGGGATTTTTGCAGCGCGCGCTCAATGCGCTCAACCGCGCCGCGCGCGATTATCCCGACATCGCGGTCGACCGCGAAATCGGACCGCGCACGCTGTCGGCGCTCGACGGCTTCGTGAAGGCGCGCGGCAAGGACGGCGAAATCGTCCTCCTCCGCGCGATGGAGGCGCTGCAGGGCGAACGCTACATCGCGCTCGCCGAACGCCGCCCCAGCCAGGAGGCCTTTCTCTACGGCTGGCTCGCCAATCGCATCGGTCCGAATTGACGCTTCGCGCCGCGCCATTGGGCTGAACTTTACTGAACTTTGACCTGCAGGAGCACCAGAATGAGCATTATCGAAGGCCTGATCGGCCCCATCGCCAAGCTGATCGACAAGATCATTCCCGACCCCGAAGCGCGCGACCGCGCCAAGCTGGAACTGCTGAAACTCGAGGGCAGCCAGGAAATGGAAGCGATCCGGACGCGGATGACCGCGATCGTCGCCGAAGCAAGCAGCGCCGATCCCTGGACCAGCCGCGCTCGCCCCAGCTTCCTCTATGTCATGTACGCGCTGCTGCTGTGGGCGATCCCGATGGGCCTGATCGCCGCGGCACGCCCCGACATGGCAAAGGGCATCGCCGAGGGCATGAACGCCTATCTCGCGGGCATCCCCGAACCGCTCTACGCGCTCTTCGGCACGGGCTATCTGGGATACACCGCCGCGCGCGCGTGGGGGAAAGCCAAGGGGGCGGAGGGCTGAGCCCGTTCGCGATCCCCGGCTTCGTGATCCCCGGAGAAAGCCGGGGCCTCCCGCGATGTCGTGCGGCGTGCGGGCCCCGGCCTTCGCCGGACAGCCCTATTCCTCGACCACCGCCGCCAGATTCGCCAGCGACGAATTGAGTCCCGCCTCGTGATCCTTCGCCGAAATCCCCGGCGGCACCTGATGTGCGTCGATCGTCACCAGCGTGCCGCCGCCCTTGCGCGACAGATACCAGTGCATCGCCATCGTGCCCGAAAAACGCGGGTCGTCGGATTCGAACTCGACCTCCCACACGATCAACCGTCCGTGGTCGAGCGTCGGGATATGGACCTCGACGATGTCGCCGTCGTCGTCGCTCTTGGTTTCGACATCGGGATCGTCGAAGCTCAGCCGCATCCGAAAGCCGCCGCCCTCGCAAAGGTCGACATGCTCGAACGCGCCGGTCGCGCCCTCGGGCGGTAACCAGCGCGCAAGCTTGTCCGCGCTCGTAAAGGCGGCGAATACATCGACCAGCGGCGCCGCGATCAGCCGTTCGGCATGATCGGTGCGCCGCGTCTTTTTCGACGGTTTCAAATCGTCGCCGCCAGCGCTGCCATGACAGCCGCGACGGCGTCATCCGCCGCGCCGCCGTCGGGACCGCCGCCCTGGGCCATGTCGGGTCGACCGCCGCCGCCCTGTCCGCCAAGCGCGGCGACCGCCGCCTTGACCAGATCGACGGCGCTATGGCTGGCGGTCTTGTCGTCGGTCACGCCGACCGCGACCGAGGCGCGCCCGTCGTTGACCGCGACCAGCATCGCGACGCCGCTGCCGACCTGCTTTTTCAGGCCGTCGACCGTGCCGCGAAGCTCCTTAGGGTCAAGGCCGTCGACGACCTGCGCCAGGAAGGACGTACCGCCGACCTGCTGGACGGCGGGCCCGGCGGCCGCACCGCCGCCGCCGCCCATCGCCAGCGCCTTCTTGGCATCGGCCAGCTCGCGCTCGGCTTTCTTCAGGGCGTCGGCAAGCTGCGCGACACGCGCCGGCACGTCGTCGGGCGAGGTCTTCAGCGCCGCGGCTGCGGCCTTCAGCGCCTCGTCGCGGCCGTTCAGCCAGGTGCGCGCCGCCTCGCCGGTCAGCGCCTCGATGCGCCGCACGCCAGAGGAGACCGCGCTTTCGCTGACGATCTTCAGCAAGGCGATGTCGCCCAGCGCGCGAACGTGCGTGCCGCCGCACAGTTCGACCGAATAGCTGTGGTCGTCGGCATGTCCCATCGACAGCACGCGCACCTCGTCGCCATATTTCTCGCCGAACAGCGCCAGCGCGCCCGCCGCGACGGCATCGTCGGGGGTCATCAGCCGCGTCGTCACCGCCTCGTTGCCGCGGATCTGGGCGTTCACCTCGGCCTCGATGTCGGCGATCTCTTCCGGCGTCAGCGCCTTGGGGTGCGAAAAGTCGAACCGGAAACGATCCTCGGCGACCAGGCTGCCCTTCTGCGTCACATGGCCGCCCAGGCGGTTGCGAAGCGCGGCGTGCAGCAGGTGCGTCGCGCTGTGGTTCGCGCGAATGCGGTCGCGGCGCGCGGCATCGACGGTAAGCTGCACCGTGTCGCCGACCTTGAGGCTGCCCGCCTCCAGCTTCGCCTGGTGCGTGTGCAGGCGGCCCAGCGGCTTGCCCGTGTCGCTGACGATCGCCTTCGCGCCCTCCAGCGTGGCGATCGTGCCCGCGTCGCCCATCTGGCCGCCGCTCTCGCCATAGAAGGGCGTCTGGTTGGTCAGCACGGTCACATCCTCGCCGGCCTTGGCCTCGTCGACCGGCTTGCCGTCCTTGACCAGTCCGATCACCGTCGCTTCGCCGGCGGTCGAGGTATAGCCCGTGAATTCGGTGCTGCCGTTGGTCTCGGCTAGGTCGAACCAGATTTCGTCCGACGCCTTTTCGCCGCTGCCCTTCCACGCCGCGCGCGCCGCCGCCTTCTGCTGCGCCATCGCGGCATCGAAGCCCGCCCGATCGACCGCGATATCCTCTGCCCGCAGCGCATCTTCGGTCAAGTCATATGGAAAGCCAAAGGTGTCATACAGCTTGAACGCGACCTCGCCGGGCAGCGTATCGCCCTTGCCCATGCCGACGGTCGCCTCGTCCAGCAGGCGCAATCCCTTGTCCAGCGTCTGGCGGAACTTGGTTTCCTCACGCTGCAGCGTCTCGGCGATCAGCGGCTGCGCGCGGATCAGCTCGGGATAGGCGGCGCCCATCTCGGCGGTCAGCGACGGCAGCAGCCGGTGCATCAACGGGTCCTTCGCGCCCAGCAGATGCGCGTGGCGCATCGCCCGGCGCATGATCCGGCGCAGGACATAGCCGCGGCCCTCGTTCGACGGCAGCACGCCGTCGGCGACGAGAAAGCTCGACGCGCGCAGGTGGTCTGCGATCACGCGGTGGCTCGCCTGCGTCGCCCCTTCTGCGGGAACGCCGGTCAGGTCGACCGACGCGGCGATCAGCGCCTTGAACGTGTCGGTGTCGTAATTGTCGTGGACGCCCTGCAGCACCGCCGCGATACGCTCCAGCCCCATGCCGGTGTCGATGCTGGGGCGCGGCAGGTCGACGCGCTCGCCGCCCGGCAGCTGCTCATATTGCATGAACACCAGGTTCCAGATCTCGACGAAACGGTCGCCGTCTTCCTCCGGCGATCCCGGCGGGCCGCCCCAGATATGATCGCCATGGTCATAGAAGATTTCGCTGCACGGCCCGCACGGCCCCGTGTCGCCCATCGACCAGAAATTGTCGCTCGTCGGGATGCGGATGATGCGTTCTTCGGGCAGGCCCGAAATCTTGCGCCACAGGTCGAACGCCTCGTCATCGGTGTGATAGACGGTCGCGGTCAGCTTTTCCGGCGCCAGGCCCCAGGTCTTGGTGATCAGGGTCCAGGCGTGATGGATCGCCTGTTCCTTGAAATAGTCGCCGAAGGAGAAATTCCCCAGCATTTCAAAGAAGGTGTGGTGCCGCGCGGTATAGCCGACATTGTCGAGGTCGTTGTGCTTGCCCCCGGCGCGCACGCACTTCTGCGACGACGCCGCCGTGCTGTACGGACGCTTCTCCAGACCGGTGAAGACATTCTTGAACGGCACCATGCCCGCGTTGACGAACATCAGCGTCGGGTCATTGTACGGCACCAGCGGTGCCGAGGGCTCGATATGATGGCCAGCCTCCCCGAAATAGTCGAGGAAAGAGCGGCGGATGTCGTTGGTCGATGTCATCCGCGCGATCTAGTGCGGGATCGCGCTTTTCTCAAGCATTACGCGCGATCCCAAGCTGTCGGCCTATCTTTCGCACAGGCGATTGAGTTGCTCGTCTGTCATCCCGCTCTTGTCGACCAGATCCTGCGAGAAATAGCGCACGTCATATTGCGCTATCTGATACTCGCCTTCGCGGACGCGATAGACCAGCAAACCGCCGCATGTTCCGACCAGGCCGGGGTGCGAACTCAGCACGGCGAAATAGGCATAGGCGCCGGGATAGCTGGCGTCTTCCGGATTGTTCAACCATCCGTCGAGGCGGGGCGTGAACTCGCCGGTGCCCGTCTGGTGCATCTTGGCTTCGTCGCTGAACCGCTTCATTTCGGTCGCCGTCGTCTCCAGCGCCGGGTCCATCATCCTGACAAGCGCCGCACTATTGCCCTCGTCGAGATTGTCCAGGAACCGCTGGACGAATCGCGTCGCCGCCGCCGTTTCCGTGGCGCTCGCCTTCCAGTCGGCCGGCACGGGCTTGTAGGGGTCGGTCGCGGGATCGTAACAGCTGAAGGCCTGCCGATAATCCTTGATGACCGTAACGCCGCGTTTGACGTCGACCTGATTGTCGAACTGGAAGCGCCCGAACCGCACCTTCTTGCTGCCGCAGCGTTGCGCGGCGAGCACCTTCACGCGCTCGATGATCGACGCATATTGATCGGCGTCGATCGCTACGACCGTCGCCGCATATCCTTTCCCCGGGACCGGCTCCACCTTGATGGCGGGCAGCGGCTGCGCGGACGCCATCAGCACCGCAAAAATCATGGCCGACATGTTCAGAAATTCCTCTCGACGATCTCCTTGAACCGCGACCTCTGCACCGCGGGCGTCAAAAGACCCGGCCCCGACGGCATGGCCGGCACCATGTTGGGCGAGGCGCCGCTATGCAAGCGCAATATGGCGCCGATATCAGAAGTTTGTGGCGATGCCCTTGCCCAGATAGCAGGGCAGTTGGCGCAGCACGTCGGCCTTCGGCACGCCGTCCTCCATCAACTCGCGCGGGACTTCGCTGGTGTCGATACGCACGATCGTAAAGGGATCGCCGGGCTTGGCGCGGTGGACCGCGACATAGCCGCAATCCATCGCCCCGTCCTTGCGGTCGCCGCGAAAATCGAAGGCGGCATAAAGCCCGGGCGGCTGGCCCGCGGGGTCGAGATACCAGGTCAGGCGCAGCACGCGGATCTGGCCATCGGCCCACAGGCTCGTGCGCTTGCGCTGGTTCATTTCCCATTCCAGCCGCGGGTTCGTCGCCTGGAACGACAGGCGCAGCATCGCATAGGCCGCCGCGAAATCACGTTTCGACAGCGCCATAGTATAAGCGGCGAAGCGATCCATCGCCGCGGTCTCGTCTGCCGTGTCGGGTTGAAAGGCGACGCCTTCGGGGGCGACGACGTCGCGCTCCACCTCGGGGCCGAGCAACGGCGACGGCGCGGCTGCCGCCCCGACGAGCAGGATAGGAACCGCCAGCGCGAGCCAGCGGCGGTCAATAGCCATAATAGGCGCCACCCTTCTCGCGGGCCCGCCGCCAGGCGGGACGATCGTGGCAGGCGTTCACGAAATTGGCCAGCTTGGGATAGCGCGGCGCCATGCCCTGCATGACCGCGATCTCGGCAGGAAAGCTGAGCATGATGTCGGCGGCGGACAGGTCGTTGCCGACGAAATGACCATCGTCGCTGACCTCGGCCTCCATGTACGCAAAGTGCGATTCGAGCTGCTGGGTGATGCGCGGCTCCAGCGGCGCGGCCGCCTCGCCGAGCCGGGCGGTGTAGATACGCAGCAGGATCGGCGTCATCGCCGACCCCTCGGCGAAATGCATCCATTGCAGGTGCCGGACATGATCGTCGGTTCCGCGCTGCGGCACCAGCTTTTCACCCCCGTGATAGTCGCAGACATATTCGGCGATCGCCGCAGATTCGATGATGATGCGCCCCGCATCCTCCAGCACCGGCGACTTGCCGAGCGGGTGCACCGCGACGAGTTCGGGGGGCGCCAGGTTCGTCACCGGATCGCGGTCGTAGAATTTGATTTCGTACGGCACGCCGATCTCTTCGAGCAGCCACAGGATGCGCTGCGAACGGCTGTTGTTGAGGTGGTGGACGATCAGGCTCATCGCGCTCTCCTTTGGTCAGTTATTATATGGTCCGTTGCGGTCTATCAGCGCGGCGAGTTCGCGCACCAGCTTGGCGCCCAGAATGGCGGTCACGTCGCCGATATCGCGGCCGGGGTGATGCTCGACGATGTCGGCGCCGACGATCGGTGCGGTCTGCTTGTGCAGCACTGCCAGCATCTCGCGAACGGTCAGCCCGCCAGGTTCGGGATGCGCGACGCCGGGCGCCGCCGAGGGATCGAGCCCGTCGAGGTCGATCGAGATATAGAGCGGGCCATCCAGAACCGGCACCGCGTCGGGGGTGAAATCGGCCATCGGGACGATCTCGACGCCGAAGCGATCGGCCTGCTCGCGGCAGTGACGGTTGAGCGTTCGGATGCCGACCTGGACGAGACGCCTGGCATGCCCCGCCTCGCAGATGCGGGCAAAGGGCGACGCATGGCTGCGCGGATTGCCGGCGAAATCATCGTAGAGATCGGGGTGCGCGTCGAAATGCAGGATCGTTACCGGCCCGAAGCAATTTGCCGCCGCCTCGACCAGCGGGAAGCTGACCGCATGGTCGCCGCCCAGGGCGAGCGGCACCTCGCCGTCCTCTTGCAGCATGGCGACATGACGGCGGATCGCCGCATCGTCGCGCGCCGTGTCTTCGGTGAGCGGCAGGTCGCCGTCGTCGGCGAAGGCGATGTCGACGCCGATCTCCGGCCCAAGCTCGCTCGCCAGATTGCCGCGGTCGCTGCGCAGCGCCGCGCGGATCGCAGCGGGGCCGGCAGCGGCGCCCCGTTCGAAGCTGCTGTTGATGTCGGTAGGCAAGCCGAAGAGACGGACCGCAGGCATGGGCCGCTTGTAACTGTTGCCAAGGCCGACGCAAGGATCATCGGCCGCGCCGCAAACCCGGTCCGTCGGAGACAAATTGTCAAACTTGTCACCTTGGCTGCTTTAAGAACAAAGGCTTATGCCAAGGCTATCGATCAACGGCGGGCGGGCCCATCTGCGAGAGGGACATGTGCAGATCGTCGGCAGCCGCAAGGAAGCCGCGAGGCCCGCCGCCGTCGGCCGGCCGGTTTACAGGAGGGGGAAACCGGCCGGATGGCGTATGGTGTGGCGATCAGATGTCGCCGTCGTCGCCGTCATCGTCGGGACCGGCCATCATCTCTTCGGCCACCGCATCGGTGCGGCCGCGGATCGCCGCTTCCAGACGTTCGCGAAGTTCGGGATTCTCGTTCAGGAAGTTCTTCGCATTCTCGCGACCCTGGCCGATGCGGATCGAATCATAGCTGAACCATGCGCCCGACTTTTCGACGAGCCCGGCCTTGACGCCGATGTCGAGAATCTCGCCGATCTTCGAAATGCCCTGTCCGTACATGATGTCGAATTCGACCTGCTTGAACGGCGGCGCGACCTTGTTCTTGACGACCTTCACGCGGGTCGTGTTGCCGACGATCTCGTCGCCATTCTTGATCTGGCCGGTGCGGCGAATGTCGAGGCGGACCGAAGCATAGAATTTGAGCGCATTGCCGCCGGTCGTCGTCTCGGGATTGCCGTACATCACGCCGATCTTCATGCGCAGCTGGTTGATGAAGATCACCATGCAGCGCGAGCGGCTGATCGAGCCGGTGAGCTTGCGCAGCGACTGCGACATCAAGCGCGCCTGCAGGCCGACGTGGCTGTCGCCCATCTCGCCCTCGATTTCGGCGCGCGGAACGAGCGCGGCGACCGAGTCGACCACCAGCACGTCGATCGCATTCGAGCGAACGAGCGTATCGACGATCTCGAGCGCCTGCTCGCCCGTGTCGGGCTGCGACACGATCAGCTCGTCGATGTTCACGCCGAGCTTGCGGGCATAGACGGGGTCGAGCGCATGTTCGGCGTCGACGAAGGCGACGGTGCCGCCGGTCTTCTGCGCTTCGGCGAGCGTGTGCAGCGCCAGCGTCGTCTTGCCCGAGCTTTCCGGGCCATAGATTTCGATGACGCGCCCGCGCGGCAGACCGCCGACGCCGAGCGCGATGTCCAGACCGAGCGAGCCGGTCGAGATCGCCTCGACCTGCATCGTTTCCTTCGAGCCCAGCTTCATCACCGAGCCCTTGCCGAACGCGCGATCGATCTGTGCGAGCGCGGCGTCCAACGCCTTCTGCCTATCCGTTCCGTTCACTGATTTCCCCGATTCGACGAGTGATAATTGTCCGGCCATGACCGTCCCTTTCCAGCTCTAGAGCGACGGCAGGAGCATCGCAATGGCCGACTATGTGCCACATTTGTTCTCATGGAACAAGATAGGAACAAAATAAAAGTCGGGCCGCCGAAAACGTCGGGATTCGTCAGGATTCCGGAGCAAACTCGTTCAGTGCCGCCTCGATGTCGCTGATCCGGAACGGCTTGGTCACCAGCCGGCGGTGCGCATGTTCGGCAGGGATCACGTCGCCGCCGCCCGAGGTGAAGGCAAAGGGAATGCCGCGCTCGGCCAGCGCATCGGCGACCGGCCACCCCTTCTCGTCGCCGAGATTGATGTCGACGAGCGCGCCCGCAAGCGATTCGGAACCGATAACCGCAAGCGCCTCGTCATTGGTGGTCGCCTGCGCCGGCTCGGGCAGTCCGAGGGCGTCGAACATGTCGACGAGCATCATGCCTATCAGCACATCGTCCTCGACGAGCAGGATGCGGGTCTGGTCAGCCATTGGCCACCCGATGCGCAGCATCGTCCAGCGCCGCCGACACCGCCTCGGCCAGCTGCGCGACGGAAAAGGGCTTGGGCAGGAAGGCGACGTCATCGATGTTGATCGACTGGCGAAGCTGCTCCTCGGCGTAGCCGGACATGAAGAGGATCGGCAGATTCGGCCGCTTGGCACGCATCGCGCGCACCATTGCGGGGCCATCCATCGTCGGCATCACGACGTCGCTGACGATCAGGTCGACCTTTTCCATTCCCGCGAAGCGTTCCAACCCCTCTTCCCCCTGCGATGCAGTTACGACCGTATAACCCGCGCGGGTCAGCGCGCGTTCCGCGACCGCGCGCACCATGTCCTCATCCTCGACTAGCAGGATGGTGCCGGTGCCCCACTGGCTCTTCTTCGGCTTCACCGGCGGCGCGGGGGCGACCGGGACCCCATTCTCGGCCCGATGAACGGGCAGATAGATGGTAAAGCTGGTATCGCCCGCCCGGCTGTCGGCGAAGATGAAGCCCGCCGACTGCTTGATGATGCCGTAAACGGTCGAAAGCCCGAGCCCGGTTCCCTTTCCGATGTCCTTCGTGGTGAAGAAGGGCTCGAAAATCTTGGGCAACACGTCCGCGGGAATGCCGGTGCCGGTATCGCTGACCTTCAGCGCGCTATAGTCGGCGGGCGGCATGAACTCGCTGCCCATCTGACGCACGTCCGCGGCGGACACCGGATAGGTTTCGATCGTCAGCGTCCCCCCGCCCGGCATGGCATCGCGCGCGTTGACGGCGAGGTTGATGATCACCTGTTCGAGCTGACCGGGGTCGGCACGCACCGCGCCGAGACCGCGCCCGTGATGAACCGAGAGCTGGACCGTGTCGCCGATCAGGCGCTTCAACAGGTGCGACACCTCCGATATCACGTCGGGAAGCTGCAAAATCTGCGGACGCAGCGTCTGCTGGCGCGAAAAGGCCAGCAATTGCCGCGTCAGGCTGGCGGCGCGGTTGGCGTTGCTGCGGATCTGCTGGATGTCGTCATAGTCGCTGTCGCCCGGCGTATGCCGCATCA
This sequence comes from Sphingomonadales bacterium, assembly GCA_017309275.1. GTDB lineage: Bacteria > Pseudomonadota > Alphaproteobacteria > Sphingomonadales > Sphingomonadaceae > Sphingopyxis. The sequence continues at coordinate 38,571 of JAFKLT010000050.1, forward strand.
GCATCAGGTCGCAGCTTCCCAGAACCGCAGTCAGGATGTTGTTGAAGTCATGCGCGACGCCGCCGGCAAGCTGCCCGACCGCCTGCATCTTCGACGCCTGCGCGACCTGGCGCTTGAGCCGCGATTCCTCGCTCGAATCCTTGAGGCTGAGCAACACCGCCGCCTCGCCCAGCCCGCGTACGCCGACAACGCGCATCGACACCGGGTCGTCGCCCTGCCCGATCAGCCGGATCGACAGATCGCCGCCGACCTGCTGGCCGCTGCTGTGGCGGCGGATCATGTCGGCGAGCGGGCTCTTGTCCTCGCCGACGACAAGGTCGCCGGGATAGCGCGGCGGCTTGCCCTCGCCGACCCCCGCGGCGCGGAGAAAAGCGCGGTTCATATAGAGGAAGCGACCGTCGCGATCGACGAGCGCGAGGCCGAAGGGCAAAAGCGACAACAGCGTCTCGATATAGGTTTGCGCCGTGCCGCGATCGGCAGGGCCCATTTCCTCATCGAGCATCGCCAGCAACACGGGGCCGTGGGTGTCGGCGGGCGTGAGCGGGACCTGGATCATCCGCACCGGCGTCGCCCGGTCGCCTTCGCGCGCGAAATAGAGCGATCCCGCATCGTCGAGCCGCAACATCGCCGCGACGTCGCGTCCCGCATAATGCGCCTGATCGCCTTCGCTGAGCGCGCGCAGCAGAAAGGCCTGGTTCGCCGTGCGCAGCCGCCCCTCGGCGCTGACGAGCGCAGTCATCACGCCTGCGTTGCCCAGCGTGCGGCCCGCCGGCCCGTCGAGGTGGCGGACGATCTCGGTCGCGAGGTCGATCCGGTCGAGCGCCGAAAAACGCCAGACCAGATAATCCTCCGCCTGGCCGGTGCGCATGACGTGCGCGCGCAGTTGCAGCGGCCCGACGGCGATATCGTCGACGCTGCCCTCGCCATCGCGCCAGGCATTGCGCCCGGCATTCTTGAGCAGTTCCGCGCCGCGTCCCTCTAGCGGCAGGCCGGGCGGGGTCACGAAACCGCCCATCCACGTCGCGAACAGGTCGTTCGCGCAGACCAGACGGCCCGCGCGGTCGGTCACCGCGATCGCGACATCGTCATGATTCACCGCCTGGCGCAGCATCGTCCAGTCGGGCAGCGGCGCCTCGCCGGCGATGGTGCCCGGAAACAGGCGCCGGGCAAGCAGCACGCCCCCGGCGGCGAGCGCGATTCCGGCCAGGAAACCGGCGGCCAGCACCCAATTGCCCGTCGCCCAGAACAGCAGGGCGACGGAAAGAAAGGCGAGACCGCCGATGATCGCAAAATCGAGATGCGAAAGAATCGGGCCGCCCGACCGCGGCCCCGCGGAGCCTGCCCCCCTGCTGAAATCGGTCTCAGCGGAAGGCAGGCTTTGCGCGGTCAAATGACACTCTTTCTATTGGCGCATCACCAGATGCGGACACGATCCTTGGGCGCCAGATAGAGCTTCTGGCCTTCCTTCACGCTATAAGCCTTATACCAAGGGTCAAGGTTACGCGAGACCCAAGACCGCTGGATCGAGGGCGAATGGGGATCGGTCGTGATGCGCTGCGACAGATTCTGTTCACGATAATTGCGACGCCATACCTGCGCCCAGCCAAGGAAGAAGCGCTGGTCGCCGGTCAGGCCGTCGATCACCGGCGCGGGCTTGCCGCCGAGCGATTTCTTGTACGCGTCGTAGGCGATCGTCAGGCCGGCGAGGTCGCCGATATTCTCGCCCAGCGTGAAATTGCCGTCGAGATGCTCGCCGGGCAGGATTTCATAAGCATTATACTGCGCGACGAGCGCCTTGCCCGCGGCTTCGAACGCGGCGACATCTTCCGGCGTCCACCAGTCGGCCAGCTTGCCGGTCTCGTCATATTTCGCGCCCTGGTCGTCGAAATGGTGGCTGATCTCGTGACCGATGACGGCGCCGATGCCGCCATAGTTGATCGCGGCATCCGCCTTTGGATCGAAGAAGGGCGGCTGCAGGATCGCGGCGGGGAAGACGATCTCGTTCATCCCGAAATTGGCGTAGGCGTTGACCTCCATCGGGGTCATTCCCCACTCCCAGCGACGGATCGGACCGCCGAGGCGACCGATATTGTCGTCATGAGCGAACTGGTTTGCGCGCACGGCGTTGCCGAACAGATCGTCGGCGCGGATTTCGAGCTTGCTGTAATCCTTCCAGCGATCGGGGTAGCCGATCTTTGTCGTGAAATTGGCGAGCTTTTTCTTTGCCTTCACCTTGGTCGCGGGCTGCATCCAGGTCAGGTTGCCGATGCGTGTGTCGAGCGCCGCGAGGACGTTCTTGACGAGCACGTCCATCGCCGCCTTGGTTTCGGGCGGGAAATATTTCGCGACATAATCCTGGCCGACCGCTTCGCCCATATTGTTGGTCGTGAAGTCGACCGCGCGCTTCCAGCGCTCCTGCATCTGCGGCGTGCCCGACAGCGCGGTGCCATAGAAGGAGAAGGTCTCCTTTGCCACGGCGTCGGGCAGCACGCCCGAGAAGCCGTCGAGGCTGCGAACGATCAGCACGTCGCGAAGGACCTCGATCGGCGCGTCGGCGATCAGCTTTGCTTCGCCGGTAAAGGCGCTCGGCTGCGCCACCAGGATCGTGTCCTCGTTGACGCCGATGCCGCGGATGAAGGCCGCCCAGTCAAAGCCCGGAGCCGCCTTGGCCAGGTCGGCGATCGTCATCTTGTTATAGACCTTCGTCGCGTCGCTGCTGTCGTTCTTGTCCCAGTGGACGGTCGCGATCTGCTTTTCGAAATCATAGACCGCCTTGGCACGCTGCGCGGCGTTGGCCTCACCTGCGAGCGTCAGGACATTTTCGAGGTGCGTCAGATAGGCCGACTGCAGCTTCTGGTTCCGGTCGCCGTCCTTCAGGTAGAAATCGCGGTCGGGCATGCCGATGCCGCCCTGGAACATCGAGTAGATATAGACGTCGGGGTTCTTGTCGTCCTGCCCGACATAGCCGCCGAAGAAATGCTGGACGCCGCTGCGGTCCGCCTCGACCAGCAGCTTCGCGAGGCCGGCCTTGTCGACGCCGCGGACCTTGGTCAGCCACGGCTGGATCGGCGCAAGCCCCTTTGCCTCGACCGCGGCCGAGTCGAGATAGGAGGAATAGGCGCGCCCGATCATGCTGTTCGGATCATCCTTTGCGACATCCAGGATTTCGCGGGTGCGCTTTTGCGACAGATCGGCAAGCACGGTGAACATGCCATAGTTCGACTTGTCGGCCGGGATCGCCGTATTCCTGGCCCAGGTGCCGTTGGCGAAGGCATAGAAGTCGTCGCCTGGCTGGACGCTCTTGTCCATGCCGGTGAGGTCGAAGCCGAAATCGCCGATTTCGGGCTTGGCGGCGGTTGTCGCGACCGGCGCGGGTGTGGATTTTTCCTTGGCGAAAGCGGGCACCGGGCCCAGCAAAACCGCGCCAAGCGCAGCGGTCGCCATCAGGCGCGAAGACAGTTTCTGACGAGTCATGATATTCCCCAGATCGAACAAATGAAAAACGCGCACGCGGTTACCGCGCGGGCACGATCTTGCGATGGGGTCAGCTATAAGCCTGCGTATTTCGGGTTCAACCGGCGGCCGGGTCGCTCGTCGATGACTCAAGTCGTTGGTCGCGCGCGCGTCGAATCTTGCGCCGCCAGCGAAGGCGAATCCAGTTGTCCCAGATCACCGAGGCCAGGATATAGCCGACGATCGCCGACACCACGGAGATGACGAACAACCCCGCGATCCCGCCCAGCAGGGTCGGGCCGGCGTTGGCGGTCACCCAATGCCACCACTCGATGAACGAGGCGCCCTCATCGTACAGGACATAGAGGTCGGAGACGTTGGTCCGGAGCCCGAACAGCACATTGCCGAGCCACACCGAGGCGGCGAGGATCAGCGGCGTCGTCAGCGGATTGGACAGAAAGGTCATCGCCGCGCCGATCGGAATATTGGCACGGAAAGGCAGCGCCAGCAGCGCGACGCCCAATATCTGGACGCCGGGAATCAGGAAAAAGATGCCGACGAACAGCCCGAGCGCGGTGCCGCGCCGGACCGAGGTGCGCGTGAAGCGCCACAAATGGCTGTGCGCGACGCGATGCGCGAAGGGTTTGACGAATCGGCTCTCCAGCAGCTCCTCGCGCGTCGGCGAGTTGCGGCGAATCCAGTTCATCACGAACGCCTTGTCCCGGGGCTTGCCTCCGCTCATCCCCGGTCCTTCATCAAGCGCTCCTTGTCGCGCTTCCAGTCGCGTTCCTTGATGGACTCGCGTTTGTCATGGGCCTTTTTGCCCTTGGCGAGGGCGAGTTCGACCTTCGCCCGGCCGCGGCTGTTGAAATAGACCGACAGCGGAACCAGCGTCATGCCCTGTCGCATCACCCCGGCGTGCAGCTTGTTGATCTCGCGCCCGTTCAGCAGCAGCTTGCGCGGGCGCCGCGGCTCGTGGTTGAACCGGTTGCCGTGGCTGAATTCGGGGATGTTGGCGTTGATCAGCCACACCTCGCCGCCGGTCACCTCGGCATAGCTTTCGGCGATCGTGCCCTCGCCGAAGCGAAGCGACTTTACCTCGGTCCCCTGCAAGGCGATCCCCGCCTCGAACACCTGTTCGATGGCATAGTCGAAGCGCGCGCGCCGGTTCTCGGCGACGACCTTTTTCTTGTCGAATTCTGCTGCGGACTGCGGGCGAGCCATTTTGAAACCTAGATTACTCCAGCCGCCGAAAGCGCGGCATCGACGGCCCTCCGCGATGCTTCGGACGCCGGAATGATAGGTAGGCGCACTTCGGGCGAAAACCAGTCATGCAGGCGAGACAATGCATATTTTGCGGGACCGGGCGAAGCGTCGGTGAACATCGCCTTGTGCAGATCGAACAGCCGGTCGTGCAGCGCCAGGGCGCCCGACCAGTCGCCCGCGGCGCAGGCAGCGGCGAAATCGGCGCAGAGGCGCGGCGCGACATTGGCGGTGACCGAAATGCAGCCCGCCCCGCCGAGCACAGCGTGCGGAAGCCACAGATCATCGTTGCCGCTGAGCTGGCAGAAGTCGGCGCCGGCGCCGGCGCGGTGCATCGTCACGCGCGCCAGATCGCCGCTCGCGTCCTTGATCGCGACGATGCTCGGTATCTCGGCAAGCTTGCACATCGTCTCGGCACTGATGTCGGCAACGGTGCGGCCGGGAACGTTGTAGACGACGATCGGCAGGTCGCTCGCATCGGCAAGCGCCTCGAAATGCGCGAGCATCCCTTCCTGCGTCGGACGGTTGTAATAAGGCGCAACGACCAGGGCGGCGGTCGCCCCCGCCTGCTGCGCATAGCGCATGTGCCGCATCGCCGTCGCGGTGTCGTTCGATCCGCAGCCGGCGATCACCGGAACGCGCCCCGCCGCCGCCGCGACGCAGCTATCGATCACCTGATAATGTTCGTCGAAGCCGAGCGTCGGGCTTTCGCCGGTCGTGCCGCACGGGACGAGCGCGCTGGTTCCCTGGTCGATCTGCCATTCGACCAGCCGTTTGAACGCCGGTGCGTCGAACGCGCCGTCGCGAAATGGCGTCACCAAGGCGGGAATCGACCCCGAAAACATGCTCCGCTCCTTTACAAAGACTCCGCCGGGCCGATAGGATCAGCCGGCGCGCCCGCTATTGGACGTCTATTCAGCGACCCGCAAGGAGTTTGGCACTACCATGGCCGGCATGATTTCGCTGCCTTCGATTTCCCGCCTCGCACTTGCGCTGGCCCTGTCCCTTCCTACCCTTGCCCATGCAAGTGAACTCACTCCCGAGCAGATGGCCTGGTATCGCGCCCAGATGGGCCTGGCCGCATCGTCGGGTCCGCCGCCGTCGACCAGTTCGGTCGGCGACGCGGTGATGGAGTGGCGCCGGCTGACCGCAACAAATACGGCCTCGTTCGACCAGCTTTCGCGTTTCCTGATGGCGAACCGCGACTGGCCCGACGCCGACAAGCTGCGCGTGCGGGCCGAAAAATCGATCTCGCTCGACAGCTATGACCCGCAGCGCACCCTCGCCTATTTCCAGGCCTATCCCCCACGCACGCCCAGCGGCGAGCTTCGCTATGCGCTGGCGCTCAACGCGACCGGTCGCCGCGACGAGGCCCACGCCGCCGTGCGCCGCGCATGGACGAGCGGATCGCTCGACGAATATGAGACCAACCGCGCCCTCACCTTCTTCCCGGGCGCGCTGAGCAGCGCCGACCATGACGCCCGGATGGACCGGCTGCTCTGGCTCGGCTCGACCGCGGCCGCGAGCCGCCAGATTGCGTATACCTCGCCAGAAAAGCGCGCGGTCTTCGCCGCACGGCTCGCGATGCGCAGCGGCGCGGTCGACGCCGCGCTGCAGGCGTCGGCCGTCGAAAGCATGAACCCGTCGCTCGTTCGCACCGACGCCGGCTATATCGCCGACAAGGCGACCTGGCTGCGCAAGGCGGGCCGCGTCGGCGAAGCGCGGGCGCTGCTCGCGGCGCCCCGCTCGCTCGCCAAGGCCCCGACCGATCCCGAGGAATGGCTGGAAACGCTGCTCACGAACGCCCGCGCCGCCGACGCGGCGGGCGACAAGCTGACCGCCTATAATATTGCCAAGCAGATCGACGACACCTTCCCGCCGGGCGTGGTGATCCGCGAAACGCCGCTGAGCGTGCGCGACGATTATACGTCGCTGGCGTGGCTCGCGGGCCAGCTCGCGTTCAAGAGCGTCGGCCGGCCGGCCGAGGCGGTGCGCCTCTACCGCGCCTATGGCGAGGCCGCCCGTTCGGCGCAGACGCGCACCAAGGGCTTTTATTGGGCAGGCCGGGCAGCGCTGGCAGCGGGCGATTCCGCGTCGGCCAACGCGCATTTCGCCGATGCCGCGCAGCATTACGACCAATTCTATGGCCAGCTCGCGCTCGAGCGGCTCGGCCGCCCGCAGCCCAAGCCGCTGCCGACGCCGACCATCCAGGTCAGCGGCGACCAGAAGCGCGCGTTCGAGGATGACCGCCTCGTCCGCGCGGCCCGCGCGCTCGGCGAAATCGGCGCGTGGCGCGAACAGTCGCTGTTCCTGCGCGCGCTGGCGCAGCGCGCCACCTCGCCCAGCGACCATGTGCTGGCGGGTCAGCTCGCGTCGGCGATCGGCCGCCCCGATCTGGGCGTGATGATCGGCCGCAGCGCGCAAGCGAACAGCCTCGACGCGGTCGAGGTATCGGGATTCCCGACGGTGCGCGTCCCTTCGGGACACGAGAACAACTGGACCTTCATCCACGCGATCACGCGGCAGGAAAGCCAGTTCGATCGGCAGGCGGTCAGCCATGCCGGTGCGCGCGGGATGATGCAGCTGATGCCCGGCACGGCGCGCGAGGTCGCGGGCAAGCTGGGGCTCAGCTATGACGCCGGATCGCTGACGACCGACACCAATTATAATTTCACGCTCGGCTCCACCTATTTCCAGCAGATGCTGAGCTATTTCGGCGGCAGCTATCCGCTGGCGGTTGCGGCGTACAACGCCGGGCCCGGCAATGTGAACAAATGGCTGCGCGCCAACGGCGATCCGCGCGGCGGCGGGGTCGACATGATCGACTGGATCGAGGCGATTCCGATCTTCGAGACGCGCAACTATGTGCAGCGCGTGCTGGAAAACGCCGTCGTCTATGACACGCTGCGCGACGGACGGACGCTGCCCAATGCGCCGCTGAGCTTCTACCTCGGCAAACGCACGCCGGGATAACGCCCGGTGGCGGGGGACAAGACCAATATCATCTCGCCTTCGGGCTATGCCGCGTTGCGCGCCGAATATGACGCGCTGCTGGGGCAGGAGCGGCCCAAGCTGGTCGAGGTGATAAGCTGGGCCGCGGGCAACGGCGACCGCAGCGAAAACGGCGATTATATCTATGGCCGCAAGCGGCTGCGCGAGATCGACCGCCGACTGGGCTTCCTCGCCCGGCGGATGAAGGCCGCGCGCGTCGTCGACCCCGCCGAGCAACCCGACAAGAGCCGCATCTGGTTCGGCGCAACGGTCGAGCTGGCCGACGACGATGACGCGCGCCGCATCGTCACGCTGGTCGGCGACGACGAAGCGGAGGCCGGCGAAGGCCGGATCGGCTGGAACAGCCCCCTCGCCCGCGCGCTGCGCGGCGCCGCCGTCGGCGACCTTCGCACCGTGCAGCTGCCCGCTGGGCCAAAGGAGTGGGAGGTGATGGCGGTCAGCTATCCCTGACCGTCACTCGCCGATCCCCGCGATCAGGTCGCGCTGGTCCTTGCGAAGTTCGGGCAGGTCGCGCGCGAGCTTCGCCCAGAAAGCGGCCTCCTTCGCATCGGCGGCAATGCCGTTCCCGTTCGCGTAGGCCCAGGCGAGGATCGCGCGCGATCCCGCAAAGCCCGCGCGGGCGCCGACACCGCAGTCCTCGATCCCCTGCCCCAGCGTCTTGTCGACGAAATGCGCCTCGCACAGCCAGTGATTGCCCTCCGGATTGCCACCACCCGCAATGCTGCGCAGCCGCGCCATGTTCGCCGCGCGCGTGTCGGGAAAAAAGGTCAGCGCAAAGATCGCCGCCGGATGCCCTTTCGCCGCAGCCTCTGCATAGAGCGCCTGCGACCGGACGAAGTCGGCGGGGCCGAAGGTGCCGGTGGCGAGACGATAGGCAAGATGCGTCTTCGCCTTGGAAAAGCCCGCGTTCGACGACGCGACATACAGGTCGTAGGCGCGCTTCACGTTGTCGGGCGTCGGATCGTTTTCGAGCAGATGATAGGCCAGTTCCTGTTGCCCGGCGGGAAAGCCCTGCGCCGCCGATTTCTCCAGAAAGGCCCGCGCGCGCGGCAGGTCTTTCTTCACCCCCACGCCGAACGCGAACATATAGCCCGAAAGATGCTGCGCGAGCGCGTCGCCGCCATCGGCCAGCCCGACGACCTCCGCCGCCGAATGGCGCGACAACAGGTCGGCAATGACGATCGGTTCGTCCTCGATCGCAAGACGGTCGAGCGAGATGTCGGAAAGCGGGCTCGCCGCCGCGCCGCGCACCGATGCCGAGGGCGCCGCGGTCGCGGGAGGTGCGACGGCCAACGCATCGACCTCCGCGACCTTCCCGCCCTGCGCGGGCACTTCGGGCGGGGCGACGAGATAATAATCGTCGAACCAGCTGCCGTAGTGGAACGGCTGTTGCGGCCCGAACTCCATGCCATAGGTGCGCTTGTAAACGTCGCGCGATACGATCTTGAAATAGTCGGAGATTTCGAGCCCGGGAATGCCGAGCTCCTTGACCACCGCGGCCGCGAACGGGCTGACCGGAGATCCCACGGGCGCGTAATCGAGCGCGGGGCGCCCCTTCGCGGTCGAATAGAAGACCGCCCCCTGCCCGATGTCGAGCAGCCCGAGCGGCGCCGACCCCGTCTCGCCCTTCGTAACCTCGGCATCCTCGATGCGGACGACGGGCTCCGCCGTGCGGCACGCGTCGACGAACAACAGGGTGAAGGCGCCCTGCGGAACGACGCGCTTTACCAGCGCCTCGATCGACAGATAGCGTTTCTCGACATCGGCGCGCCGCGCCGCCGGCGGGGCGTCCATCGGAACCAGCCAGTTGCGCCCGCCATATTCGAAGCCATGCCCGGCATAATAGACGATGACCGACTTTGCGCCCTTCGCCTCGGTCGCGAACTGCGCGAGCGCGGCGTCGAGCGCGGTCTTGTCGGCGTTGCGGATGATGCGCGGCGCAATGCCAGCCTTGGCGAAGGCATCGCAGACATAATCGATGTCGTTGACCGCATTCTTGAGCGACGGCCAGTCCCACTCGTTATACGCACTGTTGCCGATCAGCAGCGCGACGCGCTCGCCCTTCAGCGGCGCGGTGCCGCAATTGCCGCCCTGCGCCGCCGCCCGTGGCGCGAAGCCCAGCATCAAGACCGCCGCCGCCAAAGCGCAGAACGCTTTTCCGCCCCCCATATCCGCTCTTCCCACCTGCGAATCCCCCGTTCGAAGAACCGCAGAAATCTGCGCAACTTCACTCTGAAATCATGTTTGCGCGCGCGGCGTCCCCTCGCCCGCGCAGACATGTCGCAACCGCGCCAGCCTAGGTCGGCCCACGATCGTAGGAAAGCGCAATTTCTTGTGTGAGCGCGATCATAAACAATGGCATGAAGGCGGCCTATAGCGACGTATCGATCGAAAAGCGCGGAGGCGGATATGAGGGCACGGACTTTGGCGGCATTGCTGCTGCTGGTATCGGGGACGGCGCATGCGATGCAGCGGCCCGAAATTCCGCCGCTGAGCGACGACGAGATCAAGGCCAGCATGAAGGATGGCGAGGAAATCGAGAGCCGCGTCGACGGCGACATCAACGGCGATGGCGACATCGACACCGCCTATATCATCCGCAGCGACGAAACCCGCTGGCTCTACGTCCAGTTCGCCGCGCGCGGCGAGTTCGACCTGTATCACGAACTGGCGGGCAGCTTCGAACTCGACGTCTATCCGCAGGGCAACGCCGAAATGACGATTTCAAAGGGCGTGCTGATCGTCAAGGACCTGACCGGCGGCACGACGGCGACGATGGCCACCTATCGCTATCGCGGCGAAAAGACGCAGCCGAAGGTCAGGCTGATCGGCCTCGACGTCACGGTCTACAGCCGAACCTATGCGCATGACGGCAGCGACATGAGCTGGAACGTGCTGACCGGCGACGTCATCACGACGCGGTTCAAGGTGCGCGGCACCGGTGACGACGTCGGGTATGACAAGGGCGATATCAGGCGGTTCAAGCGCCCGGTAAAAGCCTATTATATGGACGACACGCCCAACGCCGACGCAACGCTGGACGACGCGATGGCGGGCAAGTGACGGCGCGGCTTATTTAAGCAGCGCCGGCACGATCCAGACTGCCGACAGCACCACCACGGCAAGCAACAGGGAAATCGCGAGGACATAGCGCACCCCCTGTCCCTTGATCCCGCTGCTCGCCTCGGTTTCGGTTACTTCGACATGATCATCGACGACTTGCATGGCTCGTCTCCCTTCCGGTCCGGATAATACGCCGGCCATCGCCGCACGGTTCCGCGCGTGTCGACAGGGAGAGTGAGCCAGAGGGTCTGTAAGCCGGGTTCTGTCCACCCCTTGCGGGGATAGGCGATCATTCCTCTAGGCGTGCGGTTGCCCGAACGCTCAAGCAGTCAACCCGGACGGCGGGGCCGGAACCAGCCCTGAGTTACCTCGTGCCATCCCTATTCGACCTTGCTCCCGGTGGGGTTTGCCATGCCGCGTCCGTTACCGTCCGCGCGGTGCGCTCTTACCGCACCCTTTCACCTTTCGCCGGGCCGAAGCCTTTGGCGGTCTGCTCTCTGTGGCACTTTCCCTGACTCCGGCTTCCCGGAGCCGCCGGACGTTATCCGGCACCGTGGTTTCCGTGGAGCCCGGACTTTCCTCCCCCGCTTGCGCGGCGGCGATCGCCCGACCCTCTGGCTGCGGCCGAGTATAGCCTGAAGAGGCGGCGATGGCGAGCGAATGTGTGGAGGGGTGGGAAGTAGTCCCCCAAAACCTCGTCATGCTGCACTTGTTTCAGCATCCATGGCCCGCGCCACAATCGGGCGCTACGCTGAAGTAGTGCGGCAGACCCTGGACCTTGAAACAAGTTCAGGGTGACGAAAGGGGAATGTCAGCCATCTGTCGGAAGCGGACTTTGCGTCACACACTTCCGTCATCCCGGGCTCGACCCGGGATCCCGCTTATCACCGTCGTCGAGCGGGCCCCCGGGTCAGGACCGGGGTGACGGTGAAGGACAGGTGGCCTTTCCCCTTCCACGGGCGAGAAGGGAAAGAAGGGCCGCAATCGGCCGTTCAATTGCCCTCGGGCTGCGGCAGCAGCAGGGCGAGCAAGATCGCGCGGCATTCACCGTCGATCGTGCCGTCGATCAGTTCGGGGCGGAAGCGGCGCTGGAACGCCACGGTCGCGGCGAAGCCGTCGGTCACGTCATAGCCGAACCGCTCTAGCGCGAGCAGAAAGCCCGCGTCGGTCCACAGCGGATCGGTCAGCTTCTTCGTCGGGCGCGGCAGCGCGAGGCGGCGGCGCGCGAGTTCTTCCCACGGGAAAAGCTCCCCCGGATCCTGCTTGCGCGTCGGGGCGATGTCCGAATGGCCGACCACATTGCCGCGCGTGATCGCGTGGCGATCCTTGATCATGTGCACGAGGCGGACGACCGAGGCGACCTGAGGGTCGGGAAAGGGAACATAACCCCATTCATGCCCCGGGTTGACGATCTCGATCCCCACGCTCGCCGAATTGATGTCGCTGACGCCGCGCCAGTGCGACTTTCCGGCGTGCCAGGCGCGCTTGTCTTCCGCGACCATATGCGTGATCTGGCCGTCCTCGCTGACGACATAATGGGCCGACACCTTCGCCTCCGGATCGGCAAGCCGATCAATGGCTTCAGTGCCGGTCTTCATACCGGTATAGTGGAGAACGATCATCGAAACGGGCAACGAACGCTCGTCGAAATTGGGAGACCAGCGTTCGATAAAATCGCTCATGCGCCTTTTGGGGTCCGTCCTGTCCTTGCCTGTCCGTCGATTGCGCCACGGCGGCGCAAAAAGCAAGGTCAGGCGACCAGCGAGGATGCGATTGGCGGGCGGCGGACCTGTTGATCGGCAGGTTCATAGAGGCCGCGCAGGCGCGGACTCGCCACGAACTGGTCGGTCTGGCCCAGCACTGTCTCGCCAGCGCCCAGGACGAGGAAGCTTTGCGGCGCGGCCATCGCGCGCAGCTTGGCGAACGCCTTTTGCCGCATCGGCAGCGAAAAATAGAGCAGCAGGTTGCGGCAGAAGATCAGGTCGGCGGGCGATGCCAGCGGCGGCCGGTCGGTCAGCATGTTCTGAACCGAAAAATCGATGCGACGGCGTAGGTCCGCCTTGGCCAGCCAGCCCGCGTCGGTCTGGTCGAACCAGCGCACCATGCGCTGTACCGGCAGGCCGCGCTGAATTTCGAACTGGGTATACAGGCCGACGCGCGCGCGGCCGATCGCGTGGTAGCTGACGTCGGTGCCGACGATCTCGATCTGCCAACCCGCCCATTTGACTTCCTGTTCGGCCAGCAGCATCGCCATCGAATAGGCTTCCTGCCCGGTCGAGACGCCGCAATGCCAGATGGTCAGGCGGCGCGTGCGCGCGTTGATCTGGCGAACCTGTTCCAGCGCGGTGTTAGCTATGTCATCGAACACACTATGTTCGCGATAGAAAAATGTCTCGTTGTTCAGCATCGCATCGACGGTATCGTCGAGCAGCTGGCGGCTGTTCGAGGTGACGAGCGCCGCGACCAGCGCGTCGAGGTTGGGCACGCCGTGGCGTTGCATCACCGGTTTCAGCGACATTTCGATGCGCCAGATGCGGTTCGGCGACAGCGTCTGGCCGGTGCGCGATTCGAGCACTCCCATCAGGATGCGATACGCGGATTCGCTGGCGCTTCCGCCCATCATGCGCGGGGGCGTCCCGACAGGAAGCTGCCGAGCATCAGCGCGATCGCATCGGGATTGAGCGTCGCCGCGGCAAGCCCAGCCTTGGCGACCGCACCCGGCATGCCCCAGATGACGCAGCTTTCGGGCGCCTGCGCAAAGATCGTGCCGCCCGCGGCCTTCAGCCGTTCGGCGCCGTTCACGCCGTCGCGTCCCATGCCGCTCAGCACCACCGCGACGCCGCCGGCGCCATAGGCATCGGCGACCGATGCGAGCATCGGGTCGGCCGAGGGGCAGCAGCCATTGTCGACGGGACGGCGATCGAGCGCGATTTCGCGGTGACGGCCGATCACCACGACGGTCAGATGCGCGTCGCCGGGCGCGAGATAGATATGGTCCGGCTCGACTCTCATGCCTGCTTCGGCGACGCGGACGATGCGCTTGGTCATCGTCGCGATCTGCTTGGCATAGAATTCCATGAAGGCGTCGGGCAGATGCTGGGTCAGCAGGATCGGTGCGGTGACGCGCGGATCGAGATGGGTGATGAAGTTGGTAAAGGCCGGAATTCCGCCCGTCGAGGCGGCGACCGCGATGCACTCGAGCGCCTGGTCGGCCTCGATCGCGACCGGCGCGGGCGGCACCGGCGGGCGATAGGCGATCCGGCTGACCGCAGGGATTTCCCGCCGCTGCCCCAGCGATTTGATCCGTTCGGTCAGGACTTCGGCGAAACGCCCCGAAAAACTGCCGCGTCCGGGCTTGGCAAGCGTATCGCTGGCGCCGAGGGCGAGGGCTTCGATCGCCGCCGGGCCCCCTTCGATGCAGTTCGACGACAGGATCAGCACGCGCGCATTGGCGGCGCGTTCGAGAATGTGGGGCAGCGCGTCGATGCCATTCATTCCCGGCATCTCGATGTCGAGGACGACGACGTCGACCGGCTCGCACGCCAGGACGGCCAGCGCATCGTGCGCCGAGGCGACCGAGGCACAGACCTGAAGCCCTGCGGTCTGATCGACGATGCGTTCGAGGATGCTGCGGACGACCAGACTGTCGTCGACCAGCATTACGCGGACGTTGCGGCCCGTCGGCAGTTCGGACCCCGCCGGGTCGGACATCAGGGGTTGCGGGCGTGCCATCGGTGCAGCCTCAGGCCACGCCGACGAGCTGCAGCTTTCCTTCGAGCGTTTCGCGGTCGAACGGCTTCATGACATATTCGTCGGCCCCGGCCTCGATCGCGGCGCGGATGTGATCGATGCTGTTCTCGGTGGTGCAAAAGACGACGCGCGGGCGATCGTCGAACCCGAAATCGAGGTCGTTGAACGCGGTCAGGAACTCCATCCCGCTCATTACCGGCATGTTCCAGTCGAGCAGAATCACGTCGGGCCGGTTCGCACGGCAAAAGGTCAGCGCCTCTTGTCCGTCCGCCGCCTCTTCGACAGAAAAAGCCATCGATTCAAGAATATGTCGGGCGACTTTACGGATGACTTTGCTGTCATCGACGACCAGACAAGACTTCGACATCATTACCTCCGCACCCCGGTTTCGCATCATGCTAATCTGAAGGGGTATTCAGCTCGTTAATTCACGCGGCCCTCGCAGCCGGCAAAGTGATGAAATGCGACGGATCGACCACCAGGAGCGAATGCCCCTCATGCTCGATCATCGCTTCGGCGACGCGCGCCCAGCCGGGCAGCAGCTTGCCGGTGACGCGCGTTTCGGGCGCGTCGATGAAACAGACATCCTCGATCTCGTCGGCGAGCAGCGCATAGCCATGTTCGGCGACGTCGACGACGACGACCCGCTGGCCGGGCGCGACCGGCACCGACGACAGTCCGACGACGACATGCGGATCGATCAGCGTGAAGACGCGGCTGCGCAGCGCGAACAGGCCGGCGACATGTGGCGGCGCGGCGGGCACCTCGATCGGCGTGCCGACCGTCACGACCGAATTGATCGACCGCGACCGCAGCGCGACGCGCGTGTCGGCGATGCGCGCGACCAGATAGAGCTTGTCCATCATGCGCGGGCCCCTCCGACACGGCGGCGCAGCGCCTCGAGCAGCGCGCCGCGATCATAGCGATAGACGGTGTCGTCGTCGGGGCTCGCCGCGGCGACCGAGGCGCGCAGGCGAATCACCGGAACGTCGCCGCCCAGATGCGCACAGGCGCCACCCTCGTCGGTCAGGCACAGGAGCACGTCGGGCGCCTCGTCCGAACTTTCGGCAACGACGCGATATCCCGCGTTGCGCAGGATCGGCGCCAGGAAATTGTCGCCCCAGCCGTCATGATCGTCGGCGATGCGGCATATGGGCTGATGCTGTGCCGATACGACGGCGCCGCCGGCATATTGTTCCATCAGCCAGAAAGGATCGATCAGCTCGACGGGCTCGCCGTTCACCAGCAGTACGCCGGCGATCAGGCCGGGCGCCGCCGCGGGCTGGACCAGGTCGGGCAGGCGAACGATGTCGATCACCGCATCGATCGGATAGCAGAGCACCGATTGGCCGTCGTGCAGGCGAAGCAGTTTCAGCGTGCCATGATTCTCGGGCAGCTTTGCCGCGTGGACCGGGAAGATATCGTCGCCGATCTGCACCTGGACCTGTCCGGCGCTTTCGAACAGAGCCAGCGCGGGAACTTCCTCGACACGCTCGATCACCGACAGGCGAACACCGCGGGTGCGGCCGTTGATGTCGCGGAACAGCAGGAGCTGCGCCGCATTGCGCTCCGCCGCGGCCGCTGCCTCCGCCTCGACCGCCTGATCCATCTGGCGCCCTGCCTCCGACGCGTCGATCGCGGCGGCCGCCAATATGCCCTGCACGTCGAGCAGAAGCACCGGACGGCCATTGTCGGGAAGCGTCGTGCCGGCATAGAGCCCCGTTGCCATGATCATCGGCGCGGCGGGCTTGATCACCAGTTCCTCATGATCGTGGATCGCCGCGACGCTGAGCGCATAGCTCTGCCCCTGGCCCGGCCGGACCAGGACGAGCGCGCGATCCTCCACATCATCGCGATGGTCGCGTGCGCGGCCGAGGATCGTCTCAAGGCGCAGCAACGGGAATTGCTCGCCGCGCACGGTGGCGATCTCGCCGCCGCCGAGGCGTTCGATGCGGACGCTGTCGCTCGTTTCGAGCAGGATTTCCCGTACCGCGCCGCGCGGAATGGCAAAATATTGACCGGCCGCGCGCACCATCAGGCCAGAGATGATCGTCAGCGTCATCGGCACGCGAAGCAGGATCGAAAGCCCCCGCCCCTCTTCATTGCGCAATTCGACGATGCCGCCGATCTTCTCGACATTCGCCTTCACGATATCCATGCCGACGCCGCGCCCCGAAATCGAGGTGATCTTGGCGGCGGTAGAGAATCCGGGGCGGAAGATCAGCTCCAGCTTTTCCCGCGGCGTCAGCGCGCGCGCGTCGGCGGCGCCGAGGATGCGCGAGGCCATGGCCTTTGCAACCAGCGCGTCGGGCGACAGACCGCGGCCGTCGTCGCGAACCTCGATCTCGATCTGATTGCCCGACTGGCGTGCGGATACCTGGATCGTCGCAGTGATGTCCTTGCCCGCCAAGACCCGCTCGTCGAGCGTCTCGATCCCGTGATCGATCGCATTGCGGACGATGTGGATAAGGGGATCGCGGATGTTCTCCATCATTTCGCGATCGAGTTCCACTTCGCCGCCGCTGGTGGCGAAGCGAACCTTCTTGCCGAGATCGCGCGCAAGGTCGCGAACGACGCGGGGTAGCGGGGCGAACAGCTTGTCAATGCGCTGCATCCGCATCTGGCTGACCGACTGGCGCATCCCGGCGATCGAATCCGACAGACGATCGAACGACGCGATAAGCGACGGATTGGCGCCGGATTCGCGCAGCATGCGGGCAAATTCGTTGCGCGCGAGGACGATGTCGGTGACCCCGGTCATCACGCTGTCGAGCAGCGGCAACGGCACGCGGATTGAGCGCCAGCCCTGCAGCTCGGTCGTCAGGTCATCCTCGCGACGAAGCTGGATATCGCTGGCTTCGGCCGGCGCATCGGCCGCCTCATCCCGTGTCGCGAGCGCCGTGATCACGTCGCTGTCGTCGCCGGCGGGCTCGACGCCCTTTTGCCCCAACGTATCGCAAAGCTGCGACAGACGGTCGATGATGCCGAGCACGCCGGTGACGAGCGCGCCGTCGGCGGTGCGATTGCCGCGGCGCACCTGGTCCAGCGCATCCTCGGCGCCGTGCGAAAGCGCGGTGACGCGCGGCAGCGACAGAAATCCCGAGCTGCCCTTGATCGTGTGGACCAGGCGAAAGATCGCGTCGAGCTGTGCCCGGTCGGCGGGATCAGCCTCCCACGCGACGAGCGCCCCGCCGGCCTCGGCAAGGATTTCTGCCGTTTCGGCGAGAAAATCGTTCAGCAGATCGTCCATTACGGTACCGGCACGCCCCAAAAATTCGAGGCTCCACCATGGCGGACAATGGTTAATGGAGAGTTTGCTTATGGCCGGTCGGTAAGAAAATTACGCGGCCAAATCGGCAGTAAATCAGCGTCCCTTGAGGACAGCCCCGACCAGCAGCGAAGTCGGCGTTTCGCGGGCGAGCATCACCGTGCCGCCATTCTGCTTCGCCACCGCCTGGACCAGAACCGCGGGGGCGGTGCGCGATGTCATCGGGCTGGCGCCCTCGCCCTCGGTCAGGATGCGCTCGACCTCGGCATCGAGGAAGATGCGCTCGGCCTCGACATGCAGCGCGATCTCGATCCCCTCGCCCTGATTTTCGCAGCCGATGTCGAGCCGCCCGCCGCGCACCAGCGCATCGACGAGGAGTAGCGACAGGTTGAGCACGATCTTCACCGCCGGCTTCGGCAGCGGTTCGGAGCCGATCATCCAGTTGAGGTCGATCGCACGATCGCCGATGATGCCCTGCACCGCCGACTTCGCCTCGTCGGCCGGGACGCGCTCGCCGAAACCGCCTGCCGACCCGAAGGCGAGGCGAAAGAATTTGAGCTTGTTGGCGGAGGTGCGGGCGCTCTGTTCGAGCAGGTCGATGCAGCGCGCGCGCATTTCGGGGTCTTTTTCATCCGCGAGCAGCTCGAGCCCATTGGCGAAGGCCCCGACCGGGCTCAGCAGATCGTGGCACAGCCGCGACGCCAGCATGGAAGCGAAATCGACGCGATCGTCGGACATGGATGGATGCACTCCCCGCAGACCGGACCTTTCCGGCTCGCGCCTGCTCCCTAAGGCAGGCATGGGGGCGAGAGCAAGCGCGATGCGGTCCTCCCCTTGAAAATCGGCGGCTGCGACCCATATCGCGTGCAATGTTGGGGGACGAAATTCTTGCTGTGACGCTTCAGGATCGCGCCGCCGGGTTGCGGCTCGACCGGGCGCTTGCCGAGGCGCTTCCCGAACTGTCGCGCGAGCGGCTGAAGACGCTGATCAAGGGGGGTCGCGTGGCCGATGCGGCGGGCAACGTGCTGTGGGATCCGTCGGCAAAGGCCGTCGCGCCCGCGACGCTAGCGGTCCGACTGCCCGCCCCTGCCCCCGCGCATAATGTCGCGCAGGATCTGGAACTCGTCATCGCTTATGAGGACGAGCATCTGATCGTCGTCGACAAGCCTGCAGGGATGGTCGTCCACCCCGCCGCGGGCAATCTCGACGGCACGATGGTCAACGCGCTGCTCCATCATTGCGCGGGGCAGCTGTCGGGCATCGGCGGCGTCGCACGCCCCGGCATCGTGCACCGGATCGACAAGGACACCAGCGGGCTGATCGTCGCCGCAAAGCATGACAAGGCGCATGAAGGCCTGGCGAAGCAGTTCGCGGCGCACAGCATCGACCGCCGCTATCTGGCGATCGCGACCGGACGCCCGATGCCCGCGAACGGCACCGTCGACGCGGCGCTGGGCCGATCAAGCACCAACCGCAAGAAGATGGCGGTCGTCGCCGAAGGGCGCGGCAAGCACGCGATCACCCATTACCGGACGATCGAGCCGCTGAAGAATGCGACGCTGGTCGAATGTCGCCTGGAAACCGGTCGCACGCATCAGGTGCGCGTTCATATGGCGCATATCGGCCATCCGCTGGTCGGCGATCCGGTCTATGGGCGCGCGAAAAAGCCGCTGTCCGATACATTAAAAGCCCGTAATTTCGTGCGTCAGGCGTTGCACGCAGCCCATTTGGGCTTTATTCATCCGGTGACCGGTAACAGGATCGCGCTCGACAGCGAACTCCCAGCGGACATGCGGGAACTGATCGAGGAATTGCGTGTTTAGGTTTCGAATAAAAATCTATTTTGACCGCCGGATGCAACCGCGGCATATTTCTCCTCTGTGTTTTTAGGGAAGACGCTAAAAATGGCTAATAGAAGCAATGTTCCGGCAGTGGTGCCCGCGCTCGGCGGTGAGGCGAGCCTGAACCGCTACCTGGCCGAGATCCGCAAATTTCCCCTCCTGACTCCCGAGCAGGAATATATGCTCGCGAAGCGTTTCCAGGAGCACGGCGACAATGAGGCTGCGGCGCAGCTCGTCACGTCGCACCTGCGCCTGGTGGCGAAGATCGCGATGGGGTATCGCGGCTATGGCCTGCCCGTCAGCGAGCTGATCAGCGAAGGCAATATCGGCCTGATGCAGGGCGTGAAGAAGTTCGATCCCGAACGCGGCTTCCGCCTCGCCACCTATGCGATGTGGTGGATTCGCGCGTCGATCCAGGAGTTCATCCTGCGGTCGTGGAGCCTCGTGAAGATGGGGACGACCGCGGCGCAGAAGAAGCTGTTCTTCAACCTTCGCCGGATGAAGAACAATCTCGAGGCGTTCGAGGACGGCGACCTGAGCCCCGAGCATGTGGCGAAGATCGCGACCGACCTGGGCGTGACCGAGGATGAGGTCGTGAGCATGAACCGCCGCATGGCGATGGGCGGCGACACCTCGCTGAACGTCCCGATGGGCGAGGATGGCGACAGCCAGTGGCAGGACCTGCTGGGCGACGAAGGTCCGCTGCAGGACGAACGCGTGGCCGAGGCCGAGGAACGCGACGTGCGGCACGAGTTGCTGACCGAAGCGCTGGCGACGCTGAACGAGCGCGAACGCCACATCCTGACCGAACGCCGCCTGACCGACGACCCCAAGACGCTCGAGGATCTGAGCCAGGTCTATGACGTCAGCCGCGAGCGCGTGCGCCAGATCGAGGTGCGCGCGTTCGAAAAGCTGCAGAAGGCCATGCTCAAGCTGGCGGGCGACCGGCGGCTCATCAACGCCTGATCGGGCGAACGAAATGCGGGGCCGACCGGCCGGGCGATCCGGCCATGAAGGAGTCTGTGCCATGCGTTTCCTGCCTGTAATCGCCGCGGCGATCGCCCTCTCCGTTCCTGTCACCGCCGCCGAATTGCCGGCGAAGGTGACGGTAACTATGGCGAATTTCAGCTACACCCCCGCCGATCTGCACCTGCATGCCGGGCATCCGGTGACGATCCATTTCGTCAACAACGGATCGGGCGGGCATGATTTCACGGCCGAGGAATTCTTCGCAGCCGCGACGATGGACGCCGCGGACCGCGCCCGCGTGGGCGGCGCCAAGGGCCGCGTCTCGCTCGGCAAGGGCGAGGCCAGCGACGTGACGCTGACCCCCACCGCCGGCACCTTCAAGGTCCATTGCTCGCACTTCATGCATTCGACGATGGGCATGACGGGCAAGATCACCGTCGACTGACGGGGCGCGTCGCGCGCTGCGCCTCTCGCCCTCCTCTGGCCCTCCTCTGGCATAGCCCGCACCTCGTCACCCCGGACTTGATCCGGGGCCCCGCTTTCAAAGCACGCTTCCGGACCGAACCCGGGGCCCGCGATTATTTATCTGCCCTCCCCGCTTGCCACCCTGTCGCCAGCGGCTAATTTGCCGTCATGGCTACCCGTCCCCGCGCGAAGAAGCGCAAGCTCCCCTGGTATCTGCGGCCGTTCAAATGGCTGTTGTGGTTCATCCTGATCTCGGTCGTCTGGGTCGTCATCTATGCCGTCGTTCCGCCGCCGGTGACGATCACGATGCTGACCGACGGCAATGGCATCACCAAGGATTGGACCAGCCTGTCGCGCATCGACCGCAACATGGTGCGCGCGGCGATCGCGGCCGAGGACGGCAAATTCTGCAGCCACGACGGCTTCGACCGGCAGGCGATCGAACAGGCGATCCAGAAGAATGCGAAGGGCAAGCGGATGCGCGGCGGATCGACGATCAGCCAGCAGACCGCAAAGAATGTCTTCCTGTGGCAGGGCAGCGGCTGGACCCGCTATGTCCGCAAGGTGCCCGAGGTGTGGTTCACCTTCCTGATCGAAAAGATCTGGGGCAAGCGGCGGATCATAGAAATCTATCTCAACGTCGCCGAGACGGGTCTGGGCACCTATGGCGTCGAGGCGGGGGCGCAGCGCTATTTCGGGCATGGCGCAAGCAAGCTGACGCCGCAGGAAGCCGCGCGCATCGCCGCGATCCTGCCGCTGCCGAAGAAGCGCGAGGCGGTGAGCCCGTCGGGCTTCACCCGCCGCTACGGCAACTCGATCCGCGCGCGGATCGGCGTCGTCGGACGCGACGGGCTGGACGGGTGCATTTATAATTAGAGGCGGCTTTAACCATGATCATTCCATGCTGAAACGTCTCACGCTTATATCGTCGATCACCGTCGCGCTCGTATCGGGCGCGAATGCCACTCCGGATCAGCAAGGGCTGGCCCCGTCGTCGCCGTGGAATGTCGATTATGCCGAGTCCGAATGCCGGCTTACACGAACTTTCGGCACCGGCCCCGAAGCGCTCATGCTCCGCATCAGCCGCGGGATAAATCTGAAAGCCGTCGAATATACCATCGCCGGCAAGTCGCTCAAAATCAGGGACTGGAACTACGACGCCTTGTTGCAACTGGATCCGGGCGGGGCGTCCTACAAATTTCCGGCGCTGTGGTATCGCCTTCCCACGGGCGAGGCCGCGCTTCGCGTCTTTGGCGAGAGCGGATTGAAACCCGAAGAAACCGCCGCAACGCGGACGCTTTCGCTGGCGGTCGAGGGCGCAGAGTCCCTGCGACTCGCCGTCGGAAATCTCGAAAAGCCGTTCGCCGCTCTCGACGCCTGTTACGACGATCTCCTGACGACCTGGGGCATCGATCCGGCCAAGATCCGTGCTCTTAAGACGATCGCCGAACCGGTCGATATCCGGTCGTGGCATTTGTTCGAAAACGGGTGGGCGCGCGACGCGGCCAAAGACAAGAAATGGATGACGGTCCGCCTGGATATCGACGACACCGGCAGGGCCAAGTCGTGCAAGGCGCTGGCATCAAGCGGGTCGGTGGAACTGGATGCCAAGGTCTGCGCCCTGGCTATCAAGAATGCGCGTCTTCTTCCTGCCGTCTCCGCATCGGGCGAGAAAGTGGAAGCTCCAATTGTAGTGAGTATTCAGATCCGCGAGTAACGGGCGCGTCCCTTTACGCCGGCTTCCAGCTCTTCCGCTCTTCGGCCTGTTTCAGCACCTCGAACGCCGCCTGCCCCGCGGCGAAGCGTTTCGCGGCTTCGGCGTCGCCGGGCTTCACGTCGGGGTGGCATTCCTTGGCAAGGTTACGCCACGCCTTTTTCGTCGCCTCGAAATCGGCGTCGGGTTCCAGGTCGAGCACCTCCAGCGCGCGCATTTCGTCGGCGCTGCGGCTGCCGTCGCCCGATCCGCCCCAGGCATAATGTTGCGCGCGGGCATAGCTGCGTGCGCCCTGTGCCTCCTCGGCGGCGCGCGCCGCCGCATCCTCGGCGCTGAGGCCCGCGAAATAGTCCCAGCCGCGATTATATTCGGCGGCGTGCGTTTCGCAGAAATACCAGCGTTCGGGACTGTTCGGCGACTTCGGCGCGGGACAGTTTCCGGGCTCGGCACAGCCGTGGCGGTCGCACAGGCGAACCTGCTGCGTCTCGCGCGACGAGCCATAGGGGCGCCAGCGGGGAAAACCCCAGTCGTCGGATCTCTTGGCGCGGCTCATTCCACCCCATGTAGCAACTGGTGGCCGAATTGGCTAGGCGGCGGGGCGCAAAAAGCGCGCAAAAAGGCCTTTCCTACATTATTTCGCCGTGTCGGCCCTGTGCTTTGGCTCTTTGCAATCGTCGATCGCTGCGGACATTCGCGCTTCCTCCGGCGCATTGCTTAAAGCGACAAAGGAGACAGTTTCGACGCGCATATGCGTATAGTTTGTCGCTTTAAGCGATCCTTTCCCGCCGCCTCGCCGCGGAAAGGATCAATTCTTAGGCGAGAAGCCAAAGGCCTTGTGCGCCAGCTTGACGACTGCCGGGTCCAGGTCCGGCGGGGTCATCGGTACCGCCGCCTCCAGCGTTTCGATGATATGCGTCAGCGCGGCGATACGCCCCGCCTTCTTGTTGTTGCCGTCGATCACCTTCCACGGCGCCCAGCGCGTATCGGTCTGCTGGAACATCTCGTCCATCGCGGCCAGATAGTCCTTGCGCTTCGACCGGTTGCGATAGTCGTCGGCGCCGGTCTTCCACCGCTTCCACGGATCGTTCAGGCGATCGGCGAACCGTTCGTCCTGTTCCTTCTGCGTGATGTGGACGAACAGCTTGACCAGGTTCGTGCGACTGCCGGTCAGCTGCGCCTCGAACTCGTTGATCTCGTCATATCCCTTGCGCCATTCGGCTTCGGTCGCATAGCCCTCGACCCGTTCGACCAGTACGCGGCCGTACCAGCTGCGGTCGAAGATCGAGATTTCGCGGTTGCCGGGCAGCCGCTTCCAGAAACGCCACAGAAAATGGCGCGCCTTTTCCTCGTCGCTGGGTGCGGCGATTGGCCACACCTCGAAATATCGGGGATCGAGCGATGCGGTCAGGCGCTGGATGATGCCGCCCTTCCCCGCCGCGTCCCAGCCCTCCAGCATGATGACGCTGCGCTGACCGTGCGTGATGTGCGCGGCCTGCAGCCGCTCCAGCCGGTCCTCGAGCAGCGCGATATCCTTGCCATAGTCGCCGTTATATTTGGTGCCGGTTTCATAGTCGGAGAGCGCGATGGTCATGCCGCGACCCTAGCCGCGCGAGCGCGCCGGACCAAGTCCGCTATGTGTCCGTTTACGGCACAATCGGCTCAGTCGACGCCCATCAGGCGCTTGCGTGCGGCCCAGTCGGCAAGCGCGCGACGGTGGCGGTCGATGCGCGCCAGCCCCTCGCCGATGTCGCGGTTCTTCGACCCCAGTCGCTGGGCCTGTCCGTACCAGTCGATCGCGGCGTCGAAATCGCGGTCCATCTCGGCGCAAAGGCCCAGGTTAAAGGCCAGCGCGGCGGTCGGCTCGGCATCGCGGGTCAGGGCGCCCCAGGCCTCGCATGCCGCGGCGGGGCTGGTCTTGGTGAGGCGGATCGCCTCCTTGAAGCTTTCGGCGGCGGGCTTCGACAGCCCCTTGCGATTCTCGTCAACGCGGACATCGACGCCATAGGCGACGGGTGCCAGGTCACGGCGGATCGCCTGCACCTGCGTTCCCCGGGCCCATTCGATATAGTCGTCGACGGTGCGCGATGCGGAGCGGTCGGGGCAATAGGTCTGTTGGTCGCGGGCGTTCAGCGGGCGGGTGTAGCGGACCGAGCCGTCGTCGATCGCGACCAGCCGCGCGGTCGTCGTCACGGTGATGGTGCGGCTGCGGCACCGGATGTCGACGTCGACCTCCTTCAGGCACTTGTCCTTGTCTTTCGGGTCATATTCGGTGCATTTCTTGCGCTTCTCGATCACCGGCGCCTCTTCGACGCTCGCCCGCGTGGTGCCGGTGACCAGCCCGTCGATCGGCGCGCCCGATTCCGGGGCGACGATGCGGTAATAGGAACGGCCGTCGAACCGCGCGTCGCCCAGCACGGCCTCCAGCCGCTGCGCCAGCGCACCGCCGCCCTCGCCCTCGAAACGGTCGACGGAGATGCGGAGCAGGTCGTTGACGTTGGCCGACGCCGGATCGCTGCCCGCGATCGGCAGCGTCTCTGCCGCGGCGGGCACGGCAAGGCCCAGGAACGTCGCAGCCAGCAGCGGACGGAAAAGCATGAATCACCCCCCAGATGATCGACCCGGGGTTGGGCTATCGCAGCATCACGAAGCTGTCAAAGCGCGGTGGCGACCAGATCGGCGAGGCGCTGCGGCTCTTCCATCGGGATAAAATGGCTGAGTTCGGCCCATTGTTCGTCGCGTACCGCACCAAGCTTTGCGCCAAGCCCGGGCCACGACGGGCTGACCGAGAAATCAAGGTCGCTCGCCCGCTCGCCGGTCCGGGCGCGAATGACGGTCGACGGCGCGGTGATGCGGTCGAGCCAGACATAGGGGTCGGTGTGCGCGGCGCCGAGATAGACCGACGCCTCCAGGCGCGGGGGGCACGCCAGTTCCCATCCCTCGCCGTCGGCGGCGGGCAACAGCCCATATCGGCAATAGTCGACTAGGACGTCGGGCTGCCAATGGGCGTAGGGCGGGCGTTCGGCAAAGCCGGCGTGCATCGCTTCCCACCCGTCCCACCGGTTACGACGGCGCGCGACGGGATGCTCCGACGGGTCGGGCACCGGCTGCCCGGCGGCATGGGCATAGAAGATCGGGTCCATGATCACCGGGTCGATCAGGAAGATATGTCGGAACGCGTCGGGCCGTTCGGCCGCCAGGCGGCTGAGCACATAGCTGCCCATGCTATGCCCGCAGCCGACGAACGACGTGCCGGCGAGCCGGTCGACGAGCGGCAGCAGCGCATCCGAGGTCGCGGCCCAGTCGGACAGCGACGCAGGCTTGTAGCTGCGCCCATGTCCGCGGTGGTCGGGCGCGACGACGTGCGTGCCGGCCGGCAGCCCGGCGACGACACGGTCCCACAGGCGAGCGTGAAAGCCGGTCGCGTGCAGCAGCAGGACCGAAGGCCCTTCACCCGGCTCGCCCCATTCGAACCAGCAGATCTCGCCTTCCGGCGTTTCCAGCCGGTGCTCCCGGGGTTCGCTCACGCCTTAGCTCTTGGGCCCGTCGACAAGCCGGATGCTCAGTTCCTTGAGCTGTTTGTCGCTGACCGGCGCCGGTGCGCCCATCATCAGGTCCTCGGCCTTCTGGTTCATCGGGAAGACCACGACTTCGCGGATGTTCGGCTCGTCGGCGAGCAACATGACGATGCGATCGACGCCCGGAGCCGAACCGCCGTGCGGCGGTGCGCCAAATTTGAAGGCATTGATCATGCCCGCGAAATTGCTGTCGACATCAGCCTGCGAATAGCCGGCAATCTCGAACGCTTTGTACATGATGTCGGGACGATGGTTCCGGATCGCACCCGACGACAGTTCGACGCCGTTGCAGACGATGTCATACTGCCACGCCAGAATGTCGAGCGGATCCTTGGTCTCCAGCGCCTCCAGCTCGCCCTGCGGCATCGAGAAGGGGTTGTGGCTGAAGTCGATCTTGCCCGTTTCCTCGTCGGCTTCGAACATCGGGAAGTCGACGATCCAGCACATTTCGAACGTGTTGGCGTCGATCAGGTCGAGCTGTTCGGCGACGCGCGTGCGGGCAAATCCGGCAAGCTTCGCGGCCGTCGCTTCCTTGCCCGCGGCAAAGAACAGGCCGTCGTCGGGGCCGATGCCCAGCTCGGCGGCGAGCGCATCCATCTTGTCGGCGCCGTGGTTCTTGGCGATCGGACCGCCCCACTCGCCGCCCTTGCGCGTCGCATAGCCAAGCCCGGCAAAGCCCTCGCCCTGCGCCCAGCTATTCATGTCGTCGAAGAACTTCCGGCTCTTCTCGGCCGTCGCCGGCGCCGGGATGGCGCGCACCACGTCACCCGCGGCGACGATGTCGGCAAAGCGGCCGAAGCCCGAACCCGTGAAGTGCGACGAAACGTCGGTGATGATCAGCGGATTGCGAAGGTCGGGCTTGTCGTTGCCGTACTTCAGCATCGACTCGCGGTACGGAATGCGCGGGAACGAACCCGCGGGCGTCACCGACTTGCCGTTGGCGAATTCCTCGAACACCCCGGCGAGCACCGGTTCGATCGCGTTGAACACGTCGTCCTGCGTCACGAAGCTCATCTCGAAGTCGAGCTGATAGAATTCGCCCGGCGACCGGTCGGCGCGCGCATCCTCGTCGCGGAAGCAGGGGGCGATCTGGAAATAGCGATCGAAGCCCGCGACCATCAGCAACTGCTTGAACATCTGCGGCGCCTGCGGCAGCGCATAGAATTTGCCGGGATGGACGCGGCTGGGCACCAGATAGTCGCGCGCACCCTCAGGCGACGAGGCCGTCAGGATCGGCGTCTGATATTCGGTGAAGCCCTGGTCGACCATCCGGCGGCGTAGCGATGCGATGACGTTCGAGCGCAGCAGGATATTCTTGTGCAGGCGATCGCGGCGCAGGTCGAGGAAGCGGTATTTCAGGCGGATATCCTCGGGATATTCCTGCTCACCGGCCACCGGCATCGGCAGCTCGGCAGCCGCCGACTGCACCGACACGTCGCGCGCGCGCACTTCGATCGCACCCGTCGGCAGGTTCGTGTTGATCGTTTCGGCCGAGCGCGCAACGACGTCGCCGGTGATGGTCACCACGCTCTCGGCGCGCAGGCCGTCGAGGGTCGCGAACGCCGGGTCGCTGCTGTCGGCGACGATCTGCGTCAGGCCGTAATGATCGCGCAGGTCGACGAAGAGCAGACCGCCATGATCGCGCTTGCGGTGCACCCAGCCCGAGACGCGGACATTCTGGCCGACGTGCTCGGCGCGAAGCTGGCCACAGTTATGGGTACGATAGGCGTGCATTTTCTGATCTTTCGAATGTCAGGGAGGCGCGTGTCGAAACGCGCCGACATGGCCGCGCCTAAGGCAGCGCGGCGCGCCATTTGTCAAGGGTGAAGGGCGGATTTGCCCCCTTGTGGTACTTTGTTCGCGGGGGGCAATTTTTCCTGCCCGTTGCGGGCAAGTCGCTGTATAGGCTCCGGCATGCAAATCCATCCGCTCATCGAAACCAGCGCAGCGCTTGTCGAATTTGTCGATCTGATCAAGGGCAGCGATTTCATCGCCGTCGACACCGAATTCATGCGCGAGAACACCTTCTGGCCCGAACTGTGCCTGATCCAGGTCGCGGACAGCGAACATGCCGCCGCGATCGATCCGATGGCGCAGGGGATCGACCTGAAGCCCCTGCTCGACCTGATGGTCGACAATGAAGATGTACTGAAAGTCTTCCATGCCGGCGGCCAGGATGTCGAAATCATTTTCAACCTGACCGGCAAGACGCCGCATCCGATCTTTGACACGCAGATCGGGCAGATGGCGCTGGGTCAGGCCGAACAGGTCGGATATTCGAACCTGGTGGAGGCCTGGATCGGCCTTCAGCTCGACAAGGGCGCGCGCTTCACCGACTGGAGCCGCCGCCCGCTCGACAAGCGGCAGATCGACTATGCGATCGGCGACGTCACCCATCTCGCCAAGATCTTCCCCATGATGCTGAAGAAGCTGGTCAAGACCGGTCGCGGCCACTGGCTGGACGAAGAGATGGAAAAGCTCGCCGATCCGACCAACTACAGCGTTGACCCGGAAAAGGCGTGGCAGCGGATCAAGGTTCCGTCGCGCAAGCCCGACGTTCTCGGCCGGCTGCAGGCGCTGGCCGCCTGGCGCGAACGTGAGGCGCGGGCAAAGAATCTGCCGCGCGGGCGCATCGTGAAGGATGAGACGCTGGCCGACCTGGCCGCGCATCCGCCGAAGGACCAGGACGGACTCGGCCGCGTCCGCGGTCTGTCGGCGACTTGGAAATCGAACGATATCGGCGGCCGGTTGATGGACGCGCTGTCGAACGCGAAGAATATGTCGAAGGACGACATGCCCGACCGCGCGCCGCGCGGCCCCGGACTGGGCAAGGAGGGCGTGCTCGTCGCCGACCTGTTGAAGCTGCTCCTCAAGATCAGGGCGCGCGAACTCAACGTCGCGGCGCGTCTGATCGCGCGCAGCGACGATCTGGAAGCACTCGCCGCCGGCGCGCGCGGCGACATTCCGATGATGCAGGGCTGGCGCTACGACGTGTTCGGCCACGCCGCGCTCGACCTGGTCGAGGGGCGGATGGGCTTCGCCGTCAAGAACGGCAAGCTGGTGATGAGCGAGATCGACGCCGCGACGGCGAGCGAAGTCTAAACCCCGGTCAGAGCAGAACGAGCTCGGGCTTCGCGTCCAGCGCCTGCGCCAGGATGCGCAGGCGACGTTCGACCGACTCGCCCGCCAGATGATGCCAGCCGGCATCGAGGCAGAGCCGCAGCTTTCCATCGACAAGTGCAATCCCGCTGGCCTTGAGCGGTGCCTCGACGCCGCCGGTCAGGCGCTGCGCCAGGCGGATCGCCAGCCCCCATTGGCGCGCGCGCGCCAACCGTTCGGGAGCGACAAGAGCGCCCATCGCGGGAAAGTCGGAATCGGCGCCGCCGAAGCCCGCATAAAGCGCGCGCGCCAGCAGGATGCGGCCCGGAATATCGATGCTGCGCCAGTTTCCGTGCAGGCCGATCTCGGTACCCCGCTCGGCGCGAAAGTCGGGATTGGCCGACCAGGCGACGTCGCTGAGCAGGCTGGCGGCAAGGCGGACGCGGCTGTCGACGGGCGCCTCGCCCGCGAACAGCGGCGCGATCCAGTCGGCGATCGCGCGGCCGTGGGGAGCGAAGCGCGCAAGACGCCGCCCCTCGAACTCGGCCGCAACGATCAGCGGATCCTGCGCACGCACGTCTTCGTCGAGCGACTGATAGAGCAGGCCTTCACGCAGCCCCGATGACGACACCGTCATTTCGGGCACATCGAGGATGTTAACGAGCGCCGCGAGCAGGGCCGCAGCATCGGGCAAGGTCGCCGCGCGGTTCGATGCCATGCCGGGAATCGCGCGCAGCTCCTCGAAACTCAGCCGCTTGCTCGCGCGGATCAGGCGGCGCAGCGCGCTACGCGGCAACGTATGCTGGTCGAGCACCGCGAGCGGATCCTTGGTCAGCTCCAGATCAAGGCGCGAGAGCGCGCGCCACGAGCCGCCCACCAGATAAAGCGGCAGCCCGGTCAGCCCCTCGCCCGGCCATGCCGCGTCCCGGAGCATCTTGCGGATCGCGCGCTCGAACGCCTGTTCGCCATTCTTGCGCAGCGCGGGCAAGCGCAGCACGCCGAGCGGAAAGGACGCCCGGCGTCCGACCTTGCCATGCGCGACCTCGGCCAGTTCGAGGCTGCCGCCGCCAAGGTCGACCGCGATGCCATGCGCGTCGGGAATCGCCGACAGCACGCCATAGCCCGCCGCCTCCGCTTCCTCTTCGCCCGACAACAGCCGGATTTCCAAACCCGCTTCGGCCGCCGCCGCGATGAAGGCGGGGCCGTTGGCCGCATCGCGCACCGCAGCGGTCGCGACGCATTGCAGGTCCTCGACCTCCATAT
Source organism: Sphingomonadales bacterium (assembly GCA_017309275.1). Lineage (GTDB taxonomy): Bacteria > Pseudomonadota > Alphaproteobacteria > Sphingomonadales > Sphingomonadaceae > Sphingopyxis. The sequence continues at coordinate 69,306 of JAFKLT010000050.1, forward strand.
ATTTCGCAAGCAACGCATAGCGGCGCAGCGCGACAAGGCCGCGTTCGGCGTCTTCGGCGGCGATGCGGCCGTCCAGCGACAACCCCCTGCCCAGTCCGGCCGCGACCTTTTCGTTGAAAATCACCGACGGCGCACGCGCCGGGCCTTCATAGACGACGATGCGAACCGAGTTCGACCCGATGTCGATCACCGCCGAACGATGGACGGCCTGTTTGGAGGAGCGAAGCAGCGCCAAACCGATCAGGCCTCGCGCATCGGAAAGTCGAGCGTCGGCACGTCATGACGCTTGTGCAGCGCCGCTCCGCGGCCTGAAAGCGACGGGTTGTTCATGAAATAATGATGCAGGTTGAACGGCTTGTCACCCGGAGTCAGACGCTTGTACGTGCCGTCGGGTTGCAGGACCCAGCTTTGTTCATTGTCGATCAGGTTCGCGACCAGCACCTGATCCAAAATCTGGTCGTGGACCGTCGGATTCTCGATCGGGATCATATATTCGACACGGCGATCGAAATTGCGCGGCATCCAGTCGGCGCTGGAGATGTACAGCTTCGCGCGCTGGTGCGGCAGGCGCGCACCATTGGCAAAGGCCCAGACGCGGCTGTGCTCCAGAAAACGGCCGACGACCGACTTGACGCGGATCGTCTCCGACAGGCCCGGAACGCCGGGACGCAGACAGCAAATACCGCGAACGATCAGCTCGACGGGCACGCCCGCGACGCTCGCTTCATAGAGCTTGTCGATGATGTCGGGGTCGACCAGGCTGTTCATCTTCGCCCAGACGCCCGAGGGCAGCCCAGCCTTCGCCGCCGCGATTTCCGCATCGATGAGTTCGCTGAGATGCTGGCGCATGTTGAGCGGCGACATCGTGACCAGTTCCAGCCGCTCGGGCTCGACATAGCCGGTGATATAGTTGAACAGCTGCGCCGCATCGCGTCCGGCGCGCGGGTCGGCAGTGAAAAAGCTGAGATCGGTATAGATGCGCGCGGTGACCGGGTGGTAATTGCCCGTGCCGAAGTGGCAATAGGTGCGATACCCCTGCCCTTCGCGGCGCACGACCATCGAAATCTTCGCGTGCGTCTTCCACTCGATGAAGCCGTAGACGACCTGGACCCCGGCGCGTTCGAGCTGGTTCGCCCAGAGGAGATTCTGTTCCTCGTCGAAGCGCGCCTTGAGTTCGACCACTGCGGTCACCGACTTGCCGGCCTCGGCCGCCTCGATCAGCGCGCGGATAACCGGCGACTGGTCGCCGGCGCGATACAGCGTCTGCTTGATCGCGACGACATCGGGATCGGCCGCCGCCTGCCGCAGAAAGGCCAGGACGACCTCGAAGCTTTCATACGGATGGTGGACGAGAATGTCCTTGCTGCGGATAGCCGCGAAACAATCGCCGCCATGCTCGCGTATACGCTCGGGAAAGCGGGGCGAATAGGCAGGGAATTTCAGGTCGGGCCGATCGACATCGACCAGCGCGGAGAGCGCCGCAAGGCCTACGAACCCGCCGATCTTGGCCACGATCGCCTCATGCCCCTTGATGTCGGCATTGAGCACCGCCGCGATTTCCGCGGGCATGTCGGCCTCAAGCTCCATCAGGATCACGCGGCCACGACGGCGACGGCGGATCGCGGTGCGGAACAGGCGTACCAGATCCTCGGCCTCTTCCTCGATTTCGATGTCGCTGTCGCGAATGATGCGAAACACGCCGAGGGACCGAATCGCAAAGCCCGGGAAGATCAGGTCGCCGAAGATTTCGACCAGATATTCGATCGGAACGAAGCTGCTCGCCTCGCCCGGAACCGGCACGAAACGCGGCAGCGATGCCGGGATCATCACCAGTTCGCGCACCGTGTCGCCGGTCGCCTTGCGCTGCAGGTCGAAGATCACGCCCAGCCCGCGGTTCGGGATGAACGGAAAGGGGTGCGCGGGATCGAGCACCTGCGGGGTCAGGATCGGGAATATCTGGTCGAGGAAATATTGCCGTAGCACGCGGCGCAACGCCTCTACGTCGGAACCGGTGCCGTGGACGATGATTCCCTGTTCGGCCAGCAGTTGATGCAGCCGCTGCCATTCGCTCTGCTGCTGGTCGACCAGGCGATTCACCTCGGCCTCGATCTCGGCGAGTTGCTGGCCCGGCGAGCGGCCGTCTGCCGAGGGGTCGTCGATCCCCTGAAGCTGCTGCCCCTTGAGACCCGCGACGCGGACCATGAAGAATTCGTCCAGGTTGCTGCCCGAAATCGACAGGAAGCGAAGCCGTTCGAGCAACGGATGCGCGGGATTGCGCGCCTCTTCCATCACGCGGCGGTTGAAGGCGAGCCACGATAATTCGCGATTGAAGAAGCGCTCGGGTCCGAAACTGGGTTGCGCCGTATCGGCGTCATTCTCTGCGCGTAGGGGGCCGCCGGCTATCGACATGTCGGTTCATCCTGCCTTTCAAGGAGATCGGGATCGATCAGCCCCTGTGACAGTAATGTTTCACGGGTAAGACGAATGCTAATGCCGCGTCCTTTTTCGAGCGAGGCGGCATCGAGCGCGGCGACGACGCGGTGGACCATCGCATAGCTGCGCTCCATCCGCGGCACGACATAGGACGCAACCTCGGGCGCGATCGCCATTCCGCGCTGCGCGAAAAGCGCTTCGATCAGATCGCGCGCAAGGCAGTCGTCGGGCTCGCCGATCGTCAGCACGGGCACCGCGCGCAGCCGCGACGCCAGATCGGGAAGCTGGATACCCCATTCGGTCGGCGGCGCGTCGGCAATGATCAAAAGCGGGGTGTTCGACCCCTGCGCGGCATTCCACGCGTGGAAAATTTCTTCTTCGGAAACGCTGTCATGTCCATCGATCACGCGTCCGCCCGTCTCGCGCGCAAAGAGGCGGCCCATCAGGCTGCGCCCCGATCCGCGCGGGCCGGTAAGGACGGCAGTGCGCACCGGCCATGTCGCAACATGACGAAGGTAGCGCACGGCATCGGCGTTGCTCGCGCCGACGATCAGCGGGCCGTCGTTCGAGCCGCCGGCGCTCCAATCGAGCGGCAGCGCAATCTGTCCGGAGGCAGCCATCAGCGGCTGATCCTGAGCTGACCGCCGCCTTCCTGAACCTTGAAACCGCGCGCGGCGAGTGCCGCCTTGAGCGCAGCCAGGTCGCCGCGGAACGAGACGCGCATCACCGATGTGCCGCCAAGCGCCAGGCTGGTGGTGGATGCAGACTGAACGCCCGCAGCACCGGCCACCGCACGCTCGGTCGCGGACACCGAATCGACGTCGGGCGAGCTGTACTGGACGGTGAAGCTCTGGACGCCGACGGCCGGGGTCGCCGTCGCGGCGCTGGTGTCGACCTCGCTCGGCAGCGCGGTCTCGTCAGTCGCGACCTCGTCGGGCAGGTCTTCCTTCTCGACCGGCTTTTCAAGGACGAGATACGTGTCGGTACGGAGCACGCCTTCGGCCAGCGCGGTGGTATAGATCGTGTCCATCCGCGCGACCGCCTTTTCCATCATATCGGGCAGCGCGGCCGGGCTCGGCCCCGTCATCGTAAAGGTGCCGATCAGCTTGTTGTCGGGGCCGAATCGTGCCGAGAAATAGCCTTTGATCGGTCCGCCGGGATAGCTGTACTCGATGCGCGCCATCGGGACGAGCACATCGGCCGCGCCATATTGGTCCAGGATCACGCGCCACCACACGCGGCCGCGGCGCCCGGTCTGCCCCGCATTGAGCAACAGGGTATCGGCCCCGGTACCAGCGGTACGGACATAATCGATCGCGCTCTGGCCGGTATTATATTCTGCCCACGCACGCTGCCACGCGCTCCGCTGTTCGAACACCTGCTGGATCCCGTCCACCGAATAGACAGGGATGACGAGCAAGGGCGGCGAACGCAGCGTGCGGCCGCTGACACCCAGAATCTGGCCGGCGCGCACGCGGTCGAACTGCACGCCCAACCGCGCGACATAGCGGCGCGGACCGATCTGTTCCTGTTCGACGACGATCGCCGTCACGATGCCGTCGAGCACCGAATCGCCCAGCGCCGGACCGTCCGACCCGTTGATCCGACGATAGAGCTGTGCCCAGCCCTTGCGCTGCGCCTCGCGCCAGCCCTTTTCGCGCGCATCCTCGGCATTATCGCCGGTGACGTCGACCAGAATGCCGCTGGCAAGGAAATCGCCGCTGCTGTTGATCGGGGTAATACCGCGATCGCCGCGGCTGATCTGCCCCTCGACGACGCCGGCGAGCAGGATCGCGAAAAACAGTCCGAAAAGCGCGGGCCAGCGCCAGTCGCGGGGCGCAACGGCGCGAAGCGAGGAGCCGGGAGCGAAGCGGGGGAAAGCGGCCGAAGTCATATCTACTCTATGCTCTGCCCAAAAGCGCGCGCGCGGACAAGGAAATCATGGCATTTGTCGGCCGGAACCGTTAGTCGCGCGTGCCATGGATTCCAAGCACAACCAACCCGCCTCCTACACTTATGCCCAGGCCGGCGTCTCTATCGAGACCGGCAATGCGCTGGTCCGTGCCATCGCCCCGCTCGCCCGAGCGACGCGCCGTCCCGGTGCCGACGCCGATCTGGGCGGGTTCGGCGGTTTCTTCGACCTGAAGGCCGCCGGGTTCAACGATCCGCTGCTCGTCGCGGCCAACGACGGCGTCGGCACGAAGCTGAAGCTCGCGATCGAATCGGGGAAGCATGACGGCGTCGGGATCGACCTGGTCGCCATGTGCGCGAACGACCTGATCGTTCAGGGCGCCGAACCGCTATTCTTCCTCGACTATTATGCGACCGGCAAACTCGACAACGATGTCGCGACCGAAGTCGTCGCCAGCATTGCCGATGGTTGCAAGCAGGCCGGCTGCGCGCTGATCGGCGGCGAGACCGCCGAAATGCCCGGCATGTATTCGGACGGCGACTATGACCTCGCGGGCTTTTGCGTCGGCGCGGTCGAGCGCGACCAGGTGCTGACCGCCGACAAGGTCGCGGCGGGCGACGTCATCCTGGGGCTCGCCTCGTCGGGCGTGCATTCGAACGGCTTTTCGCTGGTCCGCCGCCTGGCCGCCGACAAGGGCTGGAAGCTCGATCGCCCGGCCCTGTTCGACCAGAATGTGCGGCTGATCGACGCACTGATGGCGCCGACGCGTATCTATGTGAAGAGCCTGCTGCCGCTCGTGAAGACGGGCAGGATCCACGCGCTGGCGCATATCACCGGCGGCGGCCTGCTCGAGAATATCCCGCGCGTGCTGCCGAAGACGCTGCACGCGCATATCGACGCCGACGCCTGGCCGCAGCCGCGTCTGATGGCCTTCCTCCAGGCGCAGGGCAATATCGAGCCCGAGGAAATGGCGCGCACCTTCAACTGCGGGATCGGCATGGCGGTCGTCGTTGCCGAAGCCGACGCCGCCGAAGTCGCCGCCGCGCTGGAAGCCGCGGGAGAGACGGTGCACCGCATCGGCCATATCGCCGAGGGTGAGAAGGGCTGCACCGTATCGGGCGGAACCGAGACGTGGAGCGCGATGGCCGCCTGGAGCGCCACGCATAATGGCTAAGGCGCGCGTCGCCGTCCTGATCTCCGGTGCCGGCACCAATATGGCCGCACTACTCTATGCGGCAAAGGCCGCCGACTGCCCCTATGAGCTGGTGCTCGTCGCCAGCAACAACCCCGACGCGCCCGGCCTCGCGCTCGCGCAGGCGGAAGGCATCGCGACCTGGAGCCTGTCGCACAAGGGCATGAACCGCGACGCGTTCGACCAGCTGGTCGACGAACGATTGCGCGAATCCCGCGCCGAGTTCGTCGCGCTCGCGGGCTATATGCGCATCCTCAGCGACGATTTCGTCGCGAACTGGGCGGGCCGGATGATCAACATCCACCCCAGCCTTCTCCCCGCCTATACCGGCCTCCACACGCACCAGCGGGCGATCGATGCCGGCGACGCCTTCGGCGGATGCAGCATCCACATCGTGACACCCGGGGTCGACGAAGGGCCGGTCCTGGCACAGACCCGCGTCGCGATCGTCCCCGGCGACACCGCCGACAGCCTGGCCGAACGCGTGCGCTTCGCCGAACATCAGCTTTACCCCGCCACCCTCGCGGCCTTTGTGTCGCGCGAACGCTCGCCCGATTGGCTGCTCGGCCGCGTGCGCGAATTGGCAATGGCGCTGCCCGAGGCCGACGAGGTGACCTCGCACGGCATGCCCTGTTTCGGGATCGTGAAGGGCAAGAAATTCGCCTATTTCACACAGGATCACCACGGCGACGGCAAGACCGCGCTGCTGGTGAAGATCAGCGGCGTCGACGAACAGGCGCAGCTCATCGAGCTTGACGAGGATCGCTATTACCGCCCTGCCTATTTCGGCGACGGCTGGATCGGCATCCGGCTCGACCTCGGCGATACCGACTGGGATGCGATCGGCGACTGGCTGCGCAAGAGCTGGCTAGCGATCGCGCCAAGGAAGCTCGCGGGATTGATGGGAGCAGCGGAGGAGTTCTGACGATGCGGCGGTTTTTCGCTTGTGTGTTGATCCTCTTGCTTGGCGGCTGCGGACTGGCCGTTTCCGAAAAGCCGATGTTCGCCGCCACCGACACGGTCGGCGCACCCCGCTTCGCCGACGGCATCTGGCTGTTGAAGGACGATGCCGAGTGCCGCTTCGATGCGGCCGAGCCCATGTCGCGCTGGCCCGACTGCGCATACTGGGCCGAGTATCGCGATGGCCGGTGGTCCGAACCCGTCGACAAGGAGGGCCTGGTCATGAAGCCGCTGGAGAATGATATCCTGCTCGTCGGCGGCAAGATCGCGCTGATGCAGATCGGGTTCGAGGCGGACAGCAGCGAATGGGATGGTCCGACATTCCTGTTCATGGCGTTCGACAATCGGGCCAAGGGCGGCAAGCTGAAGTCCCTGGCGCTGTGGCCGGTGATGTGCGGCACGATGGTCGATTACAAGGACGCCGCCGAACGGCGCGACCCGATGCCCGCCGTAAAGCAGCGCTATCCCGGATTCGACGAGAAATGCCGCCCGGAGTCGCAAGCCGCGTTGCGCGCCGCCGCAAGTGCAAGCCGGCCGGACCGGTCGAAACTGACCCACCTCCAATGGCTGCGCGAGCGA
>JAFKLT010000051.1 GCA_017309275.1 Sphingomonadales bacterium
GCTCGCGGCGAAGATCTGACCCTGAATTAAGCGGGCATTCAGGCGCGCGCGCCGAATTTCAGTCGCCGCCGCCCGGAGGGATGTCATGCGCCTGCTCGTTTCAATCGCCATTCTGACCGCCCCCATCGCGACGGCGCATGCCCAGTTCTTGCCGCGCACGCCCCCGAGCAGCGAACGAATGCCGGGAATCGCCGACCGAGGCACCATGCCCGCCGAGCCTTCGATCGGGCGCGAGCTTCTGAAGTCGCGCGAACAGATCCAGCGCGCCCGCGAAGACGGCAATCTGACGAAGCAGGAGGCGCGTTCGCTGCGCCGCGAAGCGCGGCAGATCGATGCGCTGGCCGAACGCTACAGCGCCGATGGCCTGTCCGATTCCGAGCGCCGCGAGCTCGACATGCGCGTTCGCGCGCTGCAGAGCCTGACGACGGCACAGGCCAGCACAAAGCCCTGATCGGGGCGGAGCCTTTGATTTTCGCGAGAAATGGTGCTGCTGGAGAGGATTGAACTCTCGACCTCACCCTTACCAAGGGTGCGCTCTACCACTGAGCTACAGCAGCTTACCGGCCGGCTGCGAACGGATGTTCGCTGGGCAGGCGCGGCCTATGGCGGGGCGCCTTGCACCTGTCAAGGTGCGAGGCTTGACGATGCGCCGATTTCGCCGCATCGCGCCGACGTGAGCAAGCCGCCCTCCCCCGCCGATCTCGAACGCGAACGCCGCCTCGCCGAGGCGCTGCGCGCCAATCTGCGCAAGCGCAAGGCGCAGGCCCGCGAAGCAAACGCCGAAAATCCACCTAAAGACTGACGGTCACCGTCACATCGTCGCCTTCGACGATCCCCTCGGCCTTGCGGACCGCCGCCTTTACCGGGAGCAGCCACCCGCCGCTCTCCTTGTGCGGAAAGACCGATGTACTCCAGCTCGTATCGCCGATCGTCGCGCGAACCTTCGCCGATCCGAACCCCTTGCGGCCATTGAGCCACTGCCCGCCGATCGCGGCGAGGCGGATGCCATCGGCGACATCGCCTGCGATCGTCACGAAAAACCAGGCCGCCGGCGCGGTTGCCGACTGCCAGCGCCACAGCGGCGTGGTAACGGTGAAATCCTCCAAGGCGGCTATTTCGCCGCGACGGCGCGAACAGGAACGGGGATATTGCAGATATCCGCACCGCCCGCCGGACGAATGAAGAAGGGATCGCGCCGGTTCGCTCGCGCGCCGGCGTAGCGGGCGAAGCTGGCGCTATCGGTGGACAAATATTCGAACGTCGGCCGTTCCGACACCGGCAGTTCCGTCGCAAGCCGGATCGACTTGATCGGCACCCGTTCGCCCGGCTCCTCGTAAAAGCCCAATGCGCCCGTGCCGCGCGGCAGGCTGGCCAAATGCTCGATTCCGACGAGGACCCGGCCCACGACGGCGATATTGCGATCCAAATGACGCGGGGCCTGCCCGATTACGGCATATAGCTCGGCTCCCGATCCGGTGTCGGGGGACATGTTGCGGCCGACGCCAACGGCGCCGTAACAGTGAATCGGCCATGCCGTGCTTCCGGCCGCCTGGGCATCGGGCCTTATGCTCTGTATCTGTATGTCGGCGGCAACCGGCCATCCGCGATAAAAGCCGACCGCGCCGGCGTAAGCGTCCCGAGATTGCGCGCCCGAAAAGCGGATATCGCTCGACGTCAGCCCGTTCGCAGCGGGCTGGCAGACGGCAAGCGCCCTTCCCGCACACATCTTCGGCTGGCTTACCGGCAAGACATAGTCCCCCTCCGGCACCGTCGCCAACCCATCGGGAAGCGGCTTCTTCTCGGTAGCATCGCCCCACTGCGCGACATAATTGTCCTGCACGCGGTTGACGCTGGTGCCGTCCCACCAATGCGCGGCGGCCAGTTTACGGATATTTCCGATCCAGCCCTGACTGAAAGGTGTCGGCAGTAACTGGATAACGACGCGGCGCGGCTTGCCCGCGGCATCGGGCGTCAAATCCATGACCAGAAGGTCGGACGGCGCGATCGCGATCCAGTCGGCAGCAGGCGCCGCGGCCGCAATCTCGCCTGGTGACGGGATCGGCGTCGGCTCCTGTGCCTGAACGGGGAAAACAAGCGAAGCAGCTGCCGCGGCCATGAGGAGATATTTCATGCGCAATGTCTGCCACGCCCATCCGACTTGCGAAACCCCCGCCAAGCGATTAGGGCGCGCCTTCAATCCAGTGCATGCGGAGCGGTGGCCGAGTGGTCGAAGGCGCTCGCCTGGAAAGTGAGTATACGTCAAAAGCGTATCGAGGGTTCGAATCCCTCCCGCTCCGCCATCAACAATTTGCATTATATTGCAGACGATCACGGGATACCCGGAATTGCTTCGCCTTGCGTTTCAGGGCTTCACGGCCGACCTGGCCTCCTGCCGAAACATGTGTCCGTCGCCATATCCGTCGCCATGGATCGGGTGGCTCCCTCCAAAATCCTGATCGCTGACTGCTGCACGGGGTATTTGCTCATGGTCTGGAAGGCCGTTGGAACGCCTGGTGCCGTTTACGCGACGGAACGAGCGACCGGAGCGTTGCTTTGCACGTCGATAGCCAAACTACGCTTGACGACAACATCTCAACCAATCAAGTTGAATTATCGGTTTGATCCCGACCGACTGCCATTCGGGATTCGCGGCTTTTGACCGGGAAGCAGCTTGCTCCGCGTTACCAACGGCTAAAGCGCGCGATGCTCAGGCGACAGCGCCAGGTATCGTGTTCCCCTCATTGAATGAGGTGATACGATGCACATCCCCCAGCCGCGATAGAAAGCGCGTGCCGATCGAGGCGCGCTACCTCTAGCCCAGAGCGCTCGCCAAAATTCTTCCGCGGCTTTTGTCGCCTTCCCACGGCTTCGTATCGCGCGATCGCCGACCCTTTCTCGTGCCCGCCAGAGCTGCACTCGCCCTGGCTACCCCGCTTTTTCAAAAGGAACCCAGCCATGACCGTCCAGACGCTCGAGCATAAAGCCGAGGCCACGCTATTCGATATCACCCCGCTCCAGCCGAGCCTTGGCGCGCTGATCACGGGCATCGATCTTGCCAAGCCGCTCGACCGGCCGACCTATGACGCGCTTCGCGCCACCCTGCTCAAATATCGCGTCATCTTTTTCCGCGATCAGAATCTGACGCGAGAGCAGCATATCGCGCTTGGCGCGGCCTTCGGCGATCTTGAAGAACATCCCGTCTTCTCCCTGCCCGGCTATCCGCAGATTCTTCCGCTGATCTCCGAAGAGCTCAAAGAGCGCCTCCCCGGTGGATATCGCCAGACCAGCGACGGCAACTGGCATGCCGATACGACGTTCCGCACCGACCCGTCGGCAGCGTCGATCCTGATCCAGCGCGTGTCGCCTTCGCTCGGCGGGGATACGGTGTTCGCCAATGCCGTCGCGGCCTATGAGACGCTCGACGACGATACCAAGGCGCGCATCGAAAATCTGACCGCGATCCACGACACCCAGGTCTTCCTGCAATTCCTCGACAGCGACGAAAAACGCGAGGCACTGCAAAAGAGTTTCCCGCCGGTCGAGCATCCCGTGGTGCGTATCCATCCCGAGACTGGCGAAAAGCTGCTGTACGTCAATTCGGTGTTCACGCGGCGTATCGTCGGCCTGCCCGAGGAGGAGAGCAAGGCGTTGCTCGCGCGCCTTTTCGATCAGGTAAAGCGCCCCGAATTCCATGTCCGCTGGAGCTGGAAGCCGGGCTCGATCGCGTTCTGGGACAATCGCGCGACCCAGCATTACGCGGTGCCCGACTATAGCGAGGCGCGCCACATGGAGCGCGTTACGATCGTCGGCGACCGCCCCGTCGGCCCCAAAGCCGCCTGACCCGCAGATCATAGGGCAACCAGCGATGAAACTCTCCCTCGCCCCGCTCCGCGCGCTCGCGCTGGGCGCACTTCTGTCCCTTTCGGCCTGCGGCGGCGCAGGCAGCGGCGCCGACGGCACGACGTTGAAGGTCGCCGATCAGCTTCACGCGCTGAAATCCTCGCTCGACGTCGCCGGCCAAGGCCAACCTGCCGACTATAAGATCGAATGGGCGAATTTCGTCGGGGGCCCGCCGATCATCGCCGCACAGACCGGCGGTTCGATCGATGTCGGCTGGATGGCGGAGACCCCGCTGATCTTCGCGCAGGCAGCCGGCAGCCCTGTGAAGGTCGTCGCGGTCAGTCAATCGGCGAAACAGGGTGGCTCGGCCTACGCACTGGTCGTGAAACCCGACTCGCCGATCCGGACCGGAGCCGACCTGAAGGGCAAGTCGGTGACGTTCATGAAGGGCACGGTCCTTCATTATTTCATCGCCAACCTGCTCGAAAAACATGGGCTGTCGCTGAAGGACATCAAGCAGGTACAGGCCACGGGTTTCGGCACCGGCCTGCTCGACAAGGGCGCGGCCGATGCGGTGATCCTGACCGAGCCCTTTCTCACCGAACTGGAACAGGCAGGCAAGATCCGGGTCATCGCCACCGGCGCGGATTACACGCCCGGCTTCAACTATCTCGTCGCTTCGGACGCCGCGCTGGCCGACCCCGCCAAGGCAAAGGCGATCGGCGATCTGGTTGCACGCGCGGCCAAGGCGCAGCGCTGGCAGCGCGAACATGTGAAGGAGGCAGCGCCGGCGCTCGCCAAGCAATATAATGTCAGCGTCGCGATCGCGGAGAAGATCATCGAGCGGTCGCCTTCGCGCTATACGCCCATCGACGCTCAGGTCATCGCGCAGCATCAGGCCGAGGCCGATCTGTTCCTGAAAGAAGGGCTGATTCGCAAGAAGCTCGATGTCTCCACGATCTTCGACAAACGTTACAATGAGATCGCGGCAGCGCAGGAGGCGGCAAAGTGAGCGCTCCCGCCGTCTTGCCGTCCCGCACTGATCCGGGCCGCCTGGTGCAGCCCCACGTCCGCCGAGCGGGACAGAGTTCCGAACGCCTGTCCTTTGCACGCCGTGCGATCGGCCCGCTGATCCTGATCGCCGCGTGGGCCATCTCGACAAGCGCGGGATGGATCGACCCGTCCATCCTCCCCTCGCCCTCTGGCCTCGTCCAGGGCTGGCAGCAGCTCTGGACCGAACAGGCGCTTGCCCATCAGATCGCGACCTCGCTCACACGGGCCCTGGTCGGCGGCGCGGTCGGGATCGTCTTCGGGCTCGTACTCGGAACGATCGCGGGCCTTTCGAAGCTGGGCGAGGAATTATTCGACGCGTTGCTCCAGATGCTCCGGACCATTCCCTTCCTGGCGCTCGTCCCGCTCTTCATCGTCTGGTTCGGGATCGGCGAGGCGCCCAAGCTGTTGCTCATCGCGCTCGCGACGATGTTTCCAATGTATCTCAACACCTATGCCGGCGTGCGTAACGTCGATCGCAAGGTGATCGAAGCGATGCGCAGCTTCGGCCTTTCCGGGCGAAGGCTGATCGCCGACGTCGTCCTGCCGCTCGCATTGCCGCAGATTTTCACGGGACTGCGTTTCGCCCTCGGCGTCTCGGTCCTCGTGCTGATCGCCGCGGAACAGATCAACGCGTCGGCGGGCCTCGGCTATCTGCTCAACAGCGCACAAATGTATCAGCAGGTCGACGTGATCCTGATCTGCATCGCCATTTACGCCGTGCTCGGCCTTGGCGCCGACCTCCTCGTCCGCTCACTCGAACGCGTCTTCCTGCCCTGGCGGGCGGGCGTCGCCGTTCGCTAGGAGAAAGTCCATGTCCACCGCCTTCGCGATCGATTTCGAAGCCGAGGATTTCGTCGAAGCCGATTTCTCGCACCATCCGGTTGCCGTGCACGCGGCCGAGGTAACGCGCCACTTTTCGGGTCAGGCCGTGCTCGACAGCCTCGACCTCACCATCCATTCGGGCGAGTTCGTTGCGCTGCTCGGCGCATCCGGCAGCGGCAAAACGACACTGCTGCGCATACTCGCCGGGCTCGATGCCCCTGACGAGGGCGAGGCATGGGTGCCGGAGGCACGCACCGTCGTCTTTCAGGAGCCGCGCCTCGTCCAATCGAAAAAAGTCTGGAAAAATGTGGTGATCGGCAGGTCCGGCAAAGCCGCTTCGCGCGAGCGTGCCGAAGCCGCTCTCGCCGAAGTCGGGCTATCCCATCGCGCCGACGCCTGGCCGGCGACGCTGTCGGGCGGCGAGGCGCAGCGTGCGGCGCTCGCCCGCGCGCTGGTTCGCGAACCCAAGCTGCTGCTGCTCGACGAACCATTCGCGGCGCTCGACGCGCTGACGCGGCTGAAAATGCAGCAGCTAATCGGCGAACTCTGCCAGGCACATGGTCCGGCAACCCTGCTCGTGACCCACGACGTCGAGGAGGCGATCTTGCTCGCCGATCGCATCCTCGTCCTCAAGGAGGGCCGCATCGCATTCGATCGACGCGTGCAACTGCCGCACCCGCGTCGAGCCGGCGGGGCCGATTTCGACGCGCTGCGCGACACGCTGCTGACCGAACTCGGCGTTCCTCAGGCCGAATAGCCCGCCCCTCCCCTTCAAAGGAACTCGCCATGACCGAGACCAAAGACACGCGCCCGAACATTCTGCTGATCGTCGTCGACGATATGGGCTTTTCCGACCTCGGAGCCTTCGGCAGCGAGATCGACACGCCGCATCTGGATGCGATCGCCGCCGAGGGCGTCCGCCTGACCGATTTCCATTCGGCCCCCGCCTGCTCGCCGACCCGCGCCATGCTGCTCTCCGGCGTCGACCACCATATCGCCGGGATCGGCTCGATGATCGAAACGGTGCGCCCCGACTTCAAGGGCGCGCCAGGCTATGAAGGCTATCTCAACGATAGCGTGGCTGCGCTGCCCGAACTGCTGCGCGACGCTGGATACCGCACGATCCTGTCGGGCAAGTGGCACCTGGGACACACGCTTGACCGGGCGCCACACGCGCGCGGGTTCGAACGCAGCTTTGCGCTCCTTCCAGGCGGTGCCGATCATTTCGGCGGCGGTCCGATCGACCGCGTGGCGTCGCGCGGGCCGATCTATGCCGAGGACGGCGAATGGGTCACCGAATTGCCGACGCCATTCTATTCGACCGACTATTTCACGAGCCGGCTGATCGAGTTCTTCAAGGAAGCGGAGGCGGCAGACGATACGCGCCCCTTCTTCGCCTATCTCCCCTTCTCCGCCCCGCATTGGCCGCTGCAGGCGCCCGGCGCCGATATCCAGAAATACCGCGGCGTCTATGACGACGGCCCCGACGCCCTCCGCGCGCGGCGGCTTGACCGGCTGAAGGATTTGGGGCTCGTCTCTCCCGACACGACGATCGCGCCGGTCGTCGCGGAGGGCGAGCCCGAATGGGCGGAACAGACCGCCGAGCAGCGCGCCCATTCCGCACGGACGATGGAAGTCTATGCCGCAATGGTCGACCGGATCGACCAGAATGTCGGGCGCGTCATCGGCCACCTCAAGCGCACGGGGCAATATGACAATACGCTGGTCATCTTCCTGTCCGACAATGGCGCAGAGGGCGCGATCGTCGAGGCGATGCCGATCATGGGCCCGGTGTTCGCCAAGTTGATCGCCGAGCATTGCGACAACAGCCTCGACAATCTGGGCCGCCCCGGCTCCTATGCCTGGTACGGCCCGCGCTGGGCGCAGGCGGCGACCGCGCCGTCACGGCTGGTCAAGACCTACACGACCGAGGGCGGCATCCGCGTGCCGACGATCATCCGCGCACCCGGCGCCAAGCGCGCAGGTGAGATTTCGGACGTGTTCGGGACGGTCAAGGATGTCACCCCGGCGCTTCTCGAGCTGGCCGGGGTCAGCCATCCGGGCGCGCACTACAAGGGCCGCGATATCGCGGAGCCATCGGGACGCAGCTTCGTCGCCTGGCTCGATGGCGCCGATACGATCCATCCGGAGGGTACCACGACCGGCTGGGAATTGTTCGGCCGCCGCGCGATCCGCAAGGACGATTGGAAGGCGGTCTATGTTCCGGGAAGCGACGGCAGATCGCACTGGCAGCTCTATGACCTGTCGAAAGATCGCGGCGAGGTGCATGATCTGGCCGAAACCTATCCCGACAAGCTCGCCGAACTGCTCGCGCACTGGCGCGACTATGTCCGCGACAATGGCGTCATCGAGGAGGGCATCAGCTTTTTCGACAGCGATCCGGCCGCTTTCGAGACCGGCTGGATTTCCGACCCGCGCGAGCGGGAAACGAGCTGATCGTCGTAGCTGGCCCGAAACGGGCGTCCTGCGCTAGCCGGGTTTTCGGAGCTCCGCTCCCGCGAGTTCCGGAAAGACCTTGCTGACCTTGCCGAGCAGATAGTCGCCATAGGTGCCGATGGGAGCGTGCAGATCGATGTCGTCCCACCGCTTTTCGTCCGGCGCCGCGGCCCCCGCGATCGGAAGGGGCTCGACGGGCGCGGTAAAGTCGGGATCGAAGAAGAGCGGGAAGGAAAAGCGCGAGACCCCGGACCGATTGACGACGCGGTGCGGCGCCGAGCGAAACCGGCCGCGGGTCAATCGTTCGAACATGTCGCCGACGTTGATGACGAGCGCATCGCCCCGCGGCGGCACGTCGATCCAACCGTCGCGCGTCCGCACCTCCAGCCCGCCCTTGTCATCCTGTCCGAGCAGGGTGAGCAGGCCATAATCGCTATGCTCGCCGACGCCCAACGCCTGGGCATCCTCGGTCCCCGGATAATGGAAAATACGAAACAACAGCGTCGGATTGCGCGTAAGTCCGTTCGCGAAATGGTTCGCTCCCAAGCCGAGCGCCAGCGCCATCCCGCGGATCAGCGCCTCGCCCGCCCGCGTCGCCGCACCGACATAGGCCTCGACCGCCGGACGCAGCGCGGGCGTCGCCTCCGGCCACAGGTTGGGACCGTGAAGCGGCAGCCGGTCGCGCACGCGAGGGTCATCCGCGTCCAGTTCCTCCCCCAGATAAAGGCCTTCCTTGATATCGGGAACGCCGGAGGTCAGCTCGCCCGCGACGGGAAACCAGCCGCGCCATGCGATGCCGCCCTTGTCCATCGCGATCTTCGCCTTCTCGCTCTCGGGCAAGGTGAAGAAGGCATGGCTGGCATCGAGCAGTTCGGACACGGTATCGGACCCGATCCCGTGTCCGCTGGCATAGAAGAATCCATATTCGCGGCACGCGGCGTCGATCTGCCTCGCCCTGTCGGCGACCGCCGCGTCATCGCTCATGTGGAGCAAGGGGTCGATATCGATGATCGGCAGGCCGGTTTTGCTCATGTGGCGAACCCTATCGCAAAGCGTCCCTATTCGCCAACGGCGAGCGTTTGCGAACGAAGACCGGCGTTGAGGCGCCAGGCCAGCCATGCCGCGCTCGCGCGTTCATCGATCATCGCCCGGCATCGCCGTCTTTTGCAGGCGCCGATGCCGCGCGGGCGGCTTGCGCGCCGTTGATGCTGTTCTGCTCGCGCGCCTGGATGACGCGGCTTCCCGGGGGAACGTCGTGCGTCAGCCAGACATTGCCGCCGATCTCGGAACGCGCGCCGATCGTCACGCGCCCAAGGATGGTCGCCCCGGCATAGATGACGACATCGTCCTCGACGATCGGATGGCGCGGAATGTTGCGCACCATCACGCCCGCATCGTCAGCCGCAAAGCTCCGCGCGCCCAGCGTCACGCCCTGATAGAGGCGGACGTTGCGCCCCAGGATCGCCGTCTCCCCGATGACGACGCCCGTACCGTGATCGATGAAGAAGCCGTCGCCGATCTGCGCGCCCGGGTGGATGTCGATCCCCGTTTTGTCGTGCGCCACTTCCGCAATGATGCGCGCCACCAGCTTGGCGCCGTCCACATGCAATTGATGCGCGAGCCGGTGATGGATGATCGCAAGCATCGAGGGATAGCAGATCAGCACCTCGTCGACGCTGCGCGCCGCCGGATCGCCGCGCCACGCCGCCTCGACGTCGGTATCGAGCAGGCGGCGCAGCGTCGGCAGCCTTTCCGTGAAACGCTGGACGATCTCGCGTGCCCGCGCATCCACCGCATGGACCGCGTCGTCCGACATCGCATAGATGAGCTCGAGCCGGACCTGTCCGTAAAGCCGCGCCAGCGTCGTCTGCAGCGTCTGTTCGACGAATATATGCTCGTTATGCGGCCGCACGAAGTCGGGGCCGAGCCGCAGCGGATACAGGGCGCCGCACAGCGCGCCGACGATCTTCGCCAGGTCACCGCGCGAGGGGAAGCCCTCGCTGCCATATTCGGCATCGTGGCCGCGTGCATCGCGCCACTCGCGCCTGATCTCGGCAAGCTCGGCGGCGACGGCGGCAACGCCGTCGGTCAGTTCGGATGGATCGGCGTCGGCAGCCTCGATCACAGGCCCAACCGCTGCCAGAATTCCTGCGCGCTGACGCGGCGCTGCTCAGCCAATGGAGGCGACCACGACGGGTGCGGGAGCGGCTGCACGCGGGCCAGATGGCGTTTGCGGGGAATATCCTGTCGGCGAACTCTCATCTTCGTATCTCCTTCACAGAAGCACGAATCCGACGGTCCGTCCGGTCTTCGTGCGCTTTAGCCGTTGGTGACGCGGAGCAAGCTGACAGCCATCAAAAGCCGCGAGATCCGAAGATCTGCGAACGGGTTAGACCGCCGGTCATTTTCATGCGACGTAGAAAAACTATCTTTGTCAATTAAATTGGTTGAGTAACGTTAGGGGCAGGCAACAGGAGAAACCGCCATGTCCCTCACACTCTCTCGCAAGACCACGCTTGTGCTCTCGATCGCGCTCCTTCCGCTTCCGGCGCAGGCACTAGAAAACGACGCAACCGACGACGCATCCGACATCGTCGTCACCGGCACGCGCGTATCCGAACGCACCGCCACAACCTCGCCGGTTCCGATCGACGTCTTTCGCGGCGAGGATATCCGCGCATCGGGCTATCAGGAAACGACCGAGATTCTCCGCCAGCTTGCGCCGAGCTTCGCCTTCGCCACGCCGACGACCCCCGACGGCAACACGCATATCCACAATGCGACGCTGCGCGGTCTTTCGCCCGACGCCACGCTGGTCCTCGTCAATGGCCGGCGTCTCCACACCGCGGCATGGGTCAATACCGGCGGCACCATCGGCAAGGGGTCGACACCCACCGACCTCAACCAGATTCCCGCCGCCTCGATCGGGCGCATCGAAATCCTGCGCGACGGCGCGTCGGCACAATATGGCTCGGACGCGATCGCGGGCGTGATCAACATCCTGCTCCGCGAAGACACGGCGCTTCATGGCTCGGCAAGCGCGGGCACGACCTATGACGGCGGCGGCGACACCTATGAAGTCTCGCTCGGCGGCGGCTTCAAGCTCGGCGACGACGGCTTCATCAACGCGACCGGCTATTATCGCGATCACAAGGCGGCGAACCGGGCCCTTCCCGACACCCGCCAATTCTATTTCGGCATCTCGCCGACCGGCACGCCCCAGGCGCTGTCCGCGCGCTATGGCGCTGGCCTTGGCCTCAATCCGCCGGGCGGCGTTGCGGGAACCACGCTCGACCCGCGCGAAGCGACGGTCGACCGCAATGTCTGGCGGTTCGCCGATCAGGGCGACATCAAGGACGCCAGCGTCATCGTCAATCTGGAGAAGCCGCTCGGCGATACGATCGAGCTTTACGGCTTCGGCGGCTACCGCGTCAGCAAGGCACATTCCAACGCATCGTTCCGCCGCGCCGGGCAGGACGAGAATGTCCGCGCCATCTACCCCAACGGCTTCCTCCCCTTCATCAACACGAAAAGCATCGACTATTCGGGGGCTCTTGGCGTCCGCGGTGACCTGGGCGGATGGGCCTGGGATCTGTCGAGCGTCTATGGCGGCAACAGCATCGCCTATCGTCCGACGAACACGCTGAACGCGACGCTGGGCACGAGTTCGCCGACCAGCTTCTACGCCGGCAAATTCTCGAACGCGCAGTGGACGACCAACATCACCTTCTCGCGCGATTTCGAGGCTGGTCTCGCCAATCCGATCGGCTTCGCGATCGGGGCCGAGTACCGAAAGGACTTCTACAAGATCACGCCGGGCGAGCCCGACAGCTATGCCTATGGCCCCGCCCGGATCCTCGACGGACCCAATGCGGGCGGCGTGCCGACGATCGGATCGCAAGGCTTTGCCGGGATTCAGCCCGCCGACGCGATCGATACCAGCCGCGATGCGATCGGCGCTTTCGTCGAGCTCGACGCCGAACCCGTCGACGGCTGGAACCTGAACCTTGCCGGCCGCTATGAGGATTACAGCGATTTCGGCGACACGTGGAACGGTCAGGCCTCGACCCGCATCGCGCTGCCCGCGGGCTTCGCGCTGCGCGCTTCGGTCAGCACCGGCTTTCACGCGCCCTCGCTGGCCCAGCAATATTTCAGCTCGACCAGCTCGCGCACGATCGTCAACAACAACACCGGCTTTCCCGAATTCGTCCTCGTGCGAACCGCGCCCGTCGGCTCTTCACTCGCACAGGCCTTGGGCGCGCAGGATCTGAAGCCCGAAAAGGCCGTATCCTGGGGCGGCGGGCTCACCTTCGCCAGCGGCAAGCTGTCGGCATCGATCGATTATTATCACATCGATATCGACGATCAGATCGTCCTTTCGTCGAACTTCGTCGACGCGGCGGGCCGCCGCACGCTGCGCGACTATCTTGCCGCGCTGGGCATCCCAGGCGTCACGTCGGTGCGCTATTTCACCAACGCCGTCGACACGCGCACGCAAGGCGTCGACGTGACCGCCGCCTATTCGGTCGACCTGGGGAACGCGGGCCAGCTCAAGCTGACGGCCGCCTATAATTACAATGATGTCCAGATCCGGCGCCTGTCGGCTACGCCGAGCCAGATCACCGCGCTGGGGATCACCACGCCGATCTTCGACATCAACGAACAAACGCGGCTCGAACATGGTCAGCCGCGCGACAAGGTTGCGCTCGGCGCGAACTGGAAGATCGGCCCGATCAGCTTCGATATTCGCGGCACGCGCTACGGCCGTGTCGAGCAGGTCGCGCTCACCAACCAGACCGCCGCCAACGTCGCACTGATCGCGCAGGGATCGACGCCGTTCCGCACGATCCCGACCGCGTCGGGTACGGCGGGCAATGTCGACGTGATTCAGCGCCTCAAGCCCAAATGGGTGACCGACTTCAGCTTCACCGGACAGGTGACGCCGAACGTCACCGCGACGCTGGGCGCGAACAATATCTTCAACATCTATCCGACGAAGAATATCGCCTCGACCCCCGCGCTCACCGGCGCCGACACCTTCGGCGTCTTTCCGTACAGCGAATTTTCGCCGTTCGGATTCAGCGGTGCGTTCTACTATGCTCGTATCGGGTTCAACTTCTGATGGTGGGCGCAATGATCGGCGAAGGTCAGGACGGCTTCAGTCGGCGCGACTGGCTGGCGGCGACCGGAATGGTCGCCGCCGCCATCGCGGCACCGACGACGTGCGGCGCGCGAACGACGGCGGCGGCGGCGCCCGTCCGCCTCAACCTCAACGAAAGCGCCTTTGGCCCCTCGCCTAGAGTGGCAAAGGCGATCGAGGCGGCGCTCGGCAACATCGCGCGCTATGTCGACCAGTCCGAAGTGGACGGGCTGGCCGAACAGATCGCGAGGCAGGAAGGCGTCGCGGCCGACCAGATCGTGATCGGAGAGGTGCTCGAACCGCTCGGCCTCTATCTCGCGCGGCAGCGCACGGGCGGCGGCAACGTCGTCTATTCGGCGCCGGGCTACACCGCGCTCGTCGATGCGGCGGCCCCGCTGGGCGGCATGGGAAAACCTGTGCCGCTCAACGAAAGGCTCGAAAACGACCTGCCCGCGCTGCTGGCGGCGATCGATGCGAACACGCTCGCGGTCAACCTCGTCAACCCGCACAACCCGTCCGGCACGGCAAACGACGCGACCGCCTTCGACCGCTTTTTGACCGAGGCGTCCGGGCGCACGCTGGTCGTCGTCGACGAGGCCTATCTCGAATATGACGACCTCGCCGGGCGCAGCGCGATCCGGCAGCTTCGCGCCGGCGCGAACATTCTGGTGTTCCGCACGCTCGCCAAGGCCTACGGCCTTGCCGGCCTGTCGATCGGTTATGCCGTTGCCCCTGCCCCGCTTGCGAAGGGCCTGCGCGATTCCGGCATCGGGGCACCGCACAGCCTCAGCCGTCTGAACCTTGCGGCGGCATCCGCAGCGCTCGGCGACCAGGCCTATATCGCGCGCGTGCGCGCCTGGACGCTCGCGGGCCGGACGCGCCTTGAAGAGGCCCTTGATGCCATCGGCCTTCAACGCACCGACAGCCGGGCGAATTTCGTCTATTTTCGGACGCCAGCGGCAGAGGCGTTCCGCGCCGAGGCCGCGAAGCGCGACATTCGCATCGGACGCGCCTTCCCGCCGCTGAACGACTGGGTGCGGATCACTGTCGGAACGCCGAACGAGGTCGCGGCGGCGATCAAGCTGATCCGTGACGTACCGCATGCGGCGGCCGGCTAGCGCCCGCGACGAGCCCGGAGGCGCTGACCAGAGCCGCCTCCTGAACGCCGCAGCCGCCGGGCTGGCGCCGTGGGGACTGTTGATCCTGGTCTTGCTGCTCGGCGGCATGGGCGGCTGACCGACAAGGGGCAGCCGCCGAACCGGAACGATAAAGCGCTCGTCAGAAGTCGATCGTCGCGTTCAGCAACACCCGCCGCGGTTCCTGATTGTTCGAATATTCGGCGCCATAGGCGGTAACCAGGCCATTCTGGTACGGTTGATAGCTGACGAAATCCGTGTCGAGCAGGTTATAGATCGCCGCGCCCAGCTTGAACGCCGGGGTCACTTCGAAACTGCCCCCGACATGGAAGAGCGCATAGCCCTTGTAGCTGCCAAGCGCGGTCTGCTCGACCCCGACGCCGCGAAAACGCTTCGAACGGATCTCGGTGCGCAGCCATGTGCTGATCCGATCGGTCGGCTTCCACCGCAGATTGCCGTTGATCATGTGCTTCGGCGTGTTGACGAGCGGCAGCCCGGCTTCGGCGCCCGTCTTCTGCTCGCTTTCGGTATAGGTATAGTTGAGGCCGAGCGAGATCGCGGGGCTGAATTCGAAACGCGCCGCAACCTCCGCGCCCCGGGTCACCGCCTTGTCGACGTTGATCGACTGGGCGAACAGATCGACCAGCGGGAAATTGCCGACGTCGACGCAGTTCGGCCGATTGGGGGCGCCGGCGAAGCTGCAGTTCGGTACGCCGACACCCGTCGCGATCTTGTCGGTGAAGTCATTGTTGAACAGCGTGACATTGCCCGAAAACAGGCCGCCGTCGTCGAAATACAGCCCGACCTCATAGCTGGTGCTCGTTTCGGGCTTCAGCCCCGGCGTACCGATGGTCGGACGCGTTCCCTGGCCGGTGAAGCCGGTGATCCCCGGCGTGATCTGGTCGAGCCGGGGCGTCTTGAACCCGCGGCTGACGCCGCCCTTCAGCGTCACCGCATCGCTCATGTTCCACACCGCATAGGCGCGCGGCGACAGTTTGCCGCCAAAGGTTTCATGATCGTCGTAGCGCGCGCCAAGCGTGATCGCGAAGGGCTCGACAATCCGCCATTCGGTTTCGCCGAACAGCGCCCACTGGACGAACTCGTACGGATTGACCGCAACCCCGTCGACCATCTCGGCCTTCCAATATTGGCCGCCCAGCGTGACGGTGAAGGGATCGAGCGGCACGACCGCGCGACTGTCGAAGATGGTGTTCGTTGCCTTCAGCGCGCGCGGGTCGCCCGCGACCTTGCCCGGCGTGCCCGGCGGAATCGTGCGGCCAAAGGTTTCGGTGATGTTGCGCGTCAGCGTCGTGTCGAAGGTCGCGAAGCCCGCGCGCCACGTATGCGCCAGGACATAATTGTCGCGGTGAAACTTCAGCTCGGGACCATAGCCGCCTTGCACCGTTCCCGTGCCGAGTTGCGACGTGCTGTTGTCATAGCGCTGGCGCGCGATGTCGGCCTCGATCCAGATGTCGTGATCGGGATGCGGGGTCAGCGACAGGCGACCGCCGAGCGTATAGATGTCCGCCTGAACCGGGCTTGGGCCGCGCTTGCTGACCTCGACCGGGTTGCCGTTGGCGTCAAGATACGACAGGTCCGACGCCTCGCGGTGATAATAGCTGCCGCGCACCGACAGGCCGAGCAGATTGGGGATCAGCGGTCCGTTCAGATAGGCGTTGCCCGAATAGATATTGCCGAAATCGCCGTCGCCCTGGATCGTCGCCTCGCCGGTGGCGGTGCCGCGCCAGCGATCGCCGACCTTGCGCGTCACCAGGTTGATGACGCCGCCCATCGCGTCGGAGCCATAGAGGGTCGACATCGGCCCACGCACCACCTCGATCCGCTCGATCGCCGAAAAGGGCGGCAGGAAGCTGGTCGAGGTTTCGCCGAAACCGTTCGGCGTAACGTTGCCGGGCGCATTCTGGCGGCGCCCGTCGACCAGAACGAGCGTATAGTCGCTCGGCATGCCGCGGATCGAGATGTTCAGGCCGCCCGTCTTGCCCGCGGTCTGCCCCACGTCGATGCCCTCGACGTCGACCAGCGCTTCGGCCAGACTGCCGTAACGCTTTTCCTGCAATTCCTCGCGGCTGATGACGCTGATGCTTGCGGGCGCGTCCTCGATCTTCTGTTCGTAGCCCGCGGCCGTGACGACGATCGCGTCCTGGTCCGCCTCGTTATTGGCGGCGGCCGGCGCCGACAGGCCGATCGCCATCGCGGCCATGCAGACGCCGCCAACGACCCGAACCCGACGCACCGCGAAAATATCCGACATTGAAATCCCCCGATATTGAGAATAATTAGCAATTTCGGGGCGCGGACTGGTACCAAGCCTCGGCCGGGTCAATCGCGAATGGCGGCGCAGCGGACGGGAGCAACACTTTGTTACAATTGGCGACGCGCGAGCGTCCGGCACCTGCGATCGAAACGCCCGCCGTTCCGCATCATATCGTCATCGTCGACGACGATCCCGGCGTGCGGACGCTGCTGGCGCGTGTGCTCCGCGAATGCGGTTATGACGTCACCGGCGCGGCCGATGGCGCCGAGCTGGAGGCGATCATGAACGCGCGCCAGATCGACCTGATGCTGCTCGACATCATGCTGCCCCAGCGTGACGGCTTCGAGCTGTGCCGCGACATTCGCGAACGCAGCCGCGTGCCGATCATCATGATCAGCGCGCGGGGCCAGGAAAGCGACCGCGTGCAGGGGCTCGACCTGGGCGCCGACGATTATATCGCCAAGCCCTTCGGCCGCGCCGAGGTTCTGGCGCGGGTGCGCGCCGTCCTGCGCCGCGCGGCCGATGCGCACATGCCGCTCGACGTCCCCGCAACCGCATGCTTTGCCTTCGCCGGCTGGCGCTATCACGCGCGCCGCCGCGAGCTGATCTCGCCGCTGGGCGCCGAAGTCGACCTGACCGCCGCCGAGCAGGACCTGCTGCACGCCCTCCTCCGCAATCCGCAGCGGATGATCGGCCGCGAGCGACTTCTGGAGCTGACGCGCAGCCGCATCGCCTCGTCCACCGATCGCAGCATCGACGTCCTGATCAGCCGCCTGCGCCGCAAGCTGGGCGACGGCCGCAAGACCCGGCCGATCATCCGCACCGTACGCGGCGTCGGCTATCTGCTGGCGGCGGACGTGACCGTCACCGCCGAATGACGATCAAGTCGCTGGGCATGGTCGGGCGGATCGCGATCATCCTGATCCTGGCGCTCGGGCTGGAGCTCGCGGGCAATCTCGCGCTCGAGAAATGGCAGCAGCGCGAGCTGCTGTCAGCCGACGACAGCCGCGCGATCGCCGCCCGCCTGGTCGAGGCAGAGCGCATCGCCCTCGCCGCGCATCCCCGGGATCGCGGCCGGCTGATGCACGAGATTGCCCACAAGGGCATGACGATCAACTGGGTGCCGCGAACCGTGATTTCGGACGTCAGCCTGTCGATCCCCGGCCTTCAGACGATCCGCGGCGAGATGCTGCAACGCCTTCCCGCCGGCGGACGACGCGACCTGCGGCTGACGATCGTGCCCACCCCCGGCTCGGCGCAGCGCGACCTGCTCGGCGCGTGGCAGCTTTCCGACGGTTCCTATGTCAGCTTTCGGGTCAGCCCCTATATGGCCGCGGCGCCGCATCCCGCGACGGTCCTGCTGCTGCATCTGCTGCTGGTCACCGCCGTGCTCGGCCTCGCCATGCTGTCGGTCCACGCGCTGGTGCGTCCGTTGCGCCAGCTCGCCAGGGCCGCCGACGCCACCGGTCAGGGCCGCGCGGGCAGCTTCGCCGTCGACGGGCCGCCGGAGGTTCGCACCGTCGCCCAGGCCCTCACCGCCATGCAGAAGCGGCTGCTCGACACGATGGACGAACAGACCAACGCGCTGGTCGCGGTGTCGCACGACCTGCGCACGCCGATCCAGCGCCTGCGGCTTCGCGCATCGCTGATCGACGATGCCGAAGCGCGCGAGGCGATGGAGGGCGACCTGGCCGAGATGGAGACTTTCATCGAATCCACCCTCGCCTATTTCCGCACCGGCGACCCGGAGGATGCGCGGCTCGTCGATGTCGCGGCGCTCGTCTCGACGGTCGCGCACAGCGCCGCGGACCTGGGCCATGACGTCGAATATCACGGCCCGGGCGAGCTTCTGGCGACGGTGCGCCCGCTGTCGCTGAAGCGCGCGATCGCCAATCTCGTCGACAATGCGACGCGGCATGCCGGCCGTGTCGAAGTCAGGCTGGGCGCGATCGACGGCGACCGGTTTTCGATAGAGGTCGACGACGACGGCCCCGGCATCGCCTCCGCCGACCGCGCGAGGGCGCTGTTGCCGTTTCAGCGCCTGGACGATGCGCGCACGGGCCGCGTCGGCGGCGCGGGCCTGGGGCTCCCCACGACGCTGAAGGCCATGGAGATCGCGCGCGGCAGCCTGACCCTGGACACCGCCCGCATGGGCGGCCTGAAGGCCCGGATCATCCTGCCGCGCGACTGATCGGTCGCCGCTTCGATGGAGCGGCGGGAAGCGCCCGCCAAGTGCCCGCTATTTGAACTTGAAGCTTACGTTCACGCCATAGGTGGCGGGCATGCCGGTGAAGCGGATCACCGCATCCCCGCGCCGCGCCGCGGTGTTCCAATAATATTCGTTGGTCACATTCTGCGCATACAGGCTCGCGGTCCACTTGCCGTCGGCATGGCCGATGCCGGCGCGCAGATCGAGCAGGCCATAGTCGTCGATGTACAGCCGCGCGTCGGGCTTGAAATCGCCGTAGGTCGAGCTGCGATATGTGTAGTTGGCGCCGAGAAAGGCCTCCTTCGACCCGCCGATGTCCCAGCGATATTCCAGATCGGCATTGACCTGCCACTTCGGCGTGTAGGGGAAACGATAGCCGTTGAAGTCGGTGACCGCGCCAAACGCCGTATAGTTGGTGAACGACTGCGTGACCTTGCTGTCGATATAGGTCGCGCCCAGGTTCGCGCGCAGCCCGTCGACGGGGGTGACGACCAGTTGCAGCTCGGCGCCCTTGATCCGCGATTTCGGAACGTTGACCAGCGCCTCGAGCGGGCCGAAGACCGGCACGATCGTCCGCCCCTTCAGCTGCTTGTCGAGATAGTCATAATAGAAAAGCGCGCCGTTGAGCTGCACGCGCCGATCCAGCAGCGCCGATTTGAAGCCGATCTCATAGGCCGTGACCTGTTCCTGCCGGACCGGCGTATATTGCGAGAAGCGATTGCCGGCGAGCGTTGCGAAAGAACCGCTCTTGTAGCCGCGGCTGACGCTCGCATAGACAAGCTGCCCCGCCGACGGCTTCCACTGAAGGACGCCGCGCCACGACACATTGTCTTCGGGCAGGCTGCCCTGGAACAGCGCCGGCCTGCCGGCATCGTTGAAGGTGACGCAGCCGCCGGGCGGGATCGTTCCCGACGGCAGGCCAAAGATCAGCTCGAACCCGCGGGCATAGGTGCCGTTGCCGGCATTCAGCGTGCAGCCCGAAAAATCGACCTTGGTATCGGTATAGCGGATGCCGCCGATCAGCGTCAGCGTATCGACGATCGGGACGCTGACGTCGGCGAAGGCCGCGATGCTGCGATACTTGGTGTCGCCGAGCTGCGGGACAAGCTCGATCGACGGGAAGCCGAAACGATCGAACACATGCGCCGACGACTGGTCGTTCAGCCGCTGCGTCAACAGTTCGTGCGTCTTGCCCCATTCGTAATTGCCGCCGACGATCCAGGTCCCCGAACCCATCAGCGAACCGGCGAGCCGCAGTTCCTGGCTGAACGACTTGATGTTCCCTTCCAGAAACACGTCGGTCAGCCGCAGCGTCGTGCCGTCGGATTCCTGTCCATAGGCCTCCTTGAAGCGCGTGTAGGCCGAGATCGAGGTGAGCGTGATGTCGTCGTTGAGATCGACCTCGCCGCGCAGCGCCGCCTGGACCTGCCAATTGTCCTTCTTGAGCGGAAAGCTGTTGCCCCAGTCGGCGGCGCGATTGTTCTTCGGCGCACTCGGATAGGCGACGAGGCGCGGGTCGAAGAAACCCGCCGACTGCTGGAACGGCGCAATGAACTGCGCCGCCTGGGTGTCGCCATGATCCTGATAGGCATTGACCATCAGGTTCAGGCGGACGGTGTCGGCCGGACGCCACGCAAGCTGCAGGCGCCCTTGGGTGAAGGCGCGCTGGCCCAGGCTGGCATCGCGCGTGAAGCTTTTCTGCCAGTCGCCGCCGCCTTCGTGGCGCAGCGAGATGCGCGCCGCCAGCGTTTCCGAAAGCGGACCGCTGGCATAACCCTCCGCGCTGAAACGGTTGAAGCGGCCATAGGACAGTGCAAGCCCCGCCTCCGGCGACCAGGTCGGCTTGGCGGCGATATAGTTGATCGCGCCGCCCGTCGCGTTCGATCCGAACAGCGTACCCTGCGGTCCCTTCAGCACCTCGACCCGCTCCAGATCGAAGGATGCGCCCGCGGTCATGACCGAATAGGGAATGGGCACTTCGTCGGTATAGACGGTAACGGTCGGCTTGGCGGCCAGGCTGCTGTCGAAGAAGCCAATGCCGCGCAGGAAATAGACCGGCGTGCCGAAGCCGCTGTTGATCGCATTGAAGCCCGGGGTGACCTTTGCGAGGCCCGCCACGTCGGTGACGCCCTGCGCCTTCAGGTCATTCCCCGACACCGCGGTGATCGAGAGCGGAACGCTGTTGATGCTTTCGCTGCGCTTCTGCGCCGTCACGATGATCTCGTTCGTGCCGACGGCATCGGCATCGTCCGACGGCGCCGCTTCCTGCGCCCCGGCGTGATTCGCCAGCGAAGCGAGCAGCAATGCCGCCAGGGACGATGACCTATGCAATTTTGAACGCGCCATAATTTCCCTCCCAATGACAGCTTGTAACGACCGCGGCAAATTTCGCATCGGACGTCCAAACCTTTTGTTACCGTCCGGTCGGTAATATAGCTTATTGACGATGTCAAATCGCGATCCGAACGACCCGCTATTGACCATCGGGTTGCTACGGACCTATGCCGAAGCAAATGACGGGGCGGCTGGGGCGCCGGCAATCGGTGCCGCAACCCGGCCGAGGGTGAAGAAACGATGGCTGAAGCAACGGGCAAGATACGGACGGCGGCACCGCGAAAGACGGCACGCGCCGAAACGCGCCCCGCCAAGCCGGCCCCGGCCAAACCGGGCCGAAAGCGCGGCAGCGTCAACAAGGAGGTGATCATGGCGATCGCGTCCGCCATGTTCCGCGAGCGCGGATACGACCGCACCAGCCTGGACGATATCGCGACGGGCCTGTCGATCACCAAGCCCAGCCTCTATTATCATTTTTCGAGCAAGGAAGAGATATTGCTCGAATGCATCGCGCGCGGATACATACTTTTTCAGCAGAAAATCGCCGATCGCGACGATGTACGCCTGTCGGGCCGCGAACGGATGCGCATCTTCATCGAAGCCTATGTCGACCTGCTTCAGGACAATGTCCTGTCGATGATCGTCGCCGACGAGCGCGTGATGACCGACGCGGGCAAGGCCAAGTATCGCAACTATAAACGCATGCTCAATCGCGACCTGCTCGAGCGGCTGGAGATCGGCCGCAAGGACGGCTCGCTCGCGTTCGACGATGCCCGTATCGTGACGTTCGGCATCTTCGGCATGGTAAACTGGATGACCCATTGGCAGTCCGGCGCGCTGCAGATCGAACCCGGCGCCGTATCGCACCAGTTCATCACGATGATTCTCGACGGAATCGGCAAAGCCTAACCCTTCCGAAAATCGCCGCTATCCGCCCGCCCTCCGGCTTTTTCCGCCGCGAGTTGACAGCCCCTGCGCGTCGACATATTAGAAAGTTACCGCCTAGTAGGTAACAAGAGGATTTCTACATGCCTGAGTTCCGCTATCTGATCACCAGCGTCGAGGAAGGCGTCGGCATCCTTCAGCTCCACCACCCCGAGGTGCGCAACGCGCTGGGTTGGGAGCTTCACGAAGAAATCATCGCCGCGCTGCGTGCATGGGAAGATGACGACGCGGTCTCGTGCGTGCTGTTCATCGGCAACGAGGAATATTTCTGCGCGGGCTGGAGGGTCGATGTCCTCAATACGGCCAGCGATGACGACCGCCGCCGGTTCAACGACCTGGCGCTTGCGCTGATGAAGGCGATCTATGATTTCGGCAAACCGTCGGTCGCGGCGGTCGCCGGCGTCGCGCCGGGCTATGGCATGGACGTCGCCAATATGTGCGACATCACCATCGCATCCGAAAACGCGCTCTTCGGATCGACGCAGGTCAAATATGCGATGAACGGCTTTTACCACGCGCTGATGTCGCGCGTCGGGCAGCAGCACGCGCGGCGCATGTATTACACCGGCGATCCGATCGATGCGCAGGAGGCGCTGCGCATCGGTCTCGTCAGCGAAGTGACGCCCGTGGGCGAACTGCGCAACCGGTCGCTGACGCTGGCGAAGCAGATCGCCGAAATGGGCCCCGAGCTCGCAAAGATCTTCAAGGGCGTCGCGCTGCGCGCGTCGAACATGGATCATCTCGGCGCGCTGCAATATGAACTGACCGTCACGCACGACCTGTTGCAGCGCGGTATCTTTCGCGAACGCATCGCGCGCGGTTTCGACCGGCTGAAGGCGGGCGACAGCGTCGCGATCGAACGCGCCGGCAAGCCATGAGCCTCGACGCCGTCAACTCGGCGATCTTTGCCTCCGAGGAGTGCGACCAGTTCGCACGCTCGGTCGACGGCTTTCTGGCGACGCATGCGGCGCCGGAAGCTATCGACCGCTGGCGCGACAACAAGCGCGTCGACCGTGCGACCTGGGCGGCGGCGGGCAAGGCCGGGCTTCTGGGCATTTCGGTCGACGAAGATTTTGGCGGCGCCGGCGGGGACTTTCGGTTCGAGGCGATCATCACCAAGGCTGTCGGTCATCGCGGTGCCGATGCGCTGACGATCAGCCTGCACAATGCGGTGATCCTCCCCTATTTCGCGAGCTTCGGCACCGAAGCGCAAAAGCGGCACTGGCTGCCCAAATTCTGCTCGGGCGAATGCCTGACCGCGATCGCGATGACCGAACCCGCCGCGGGATCGGACCTGCAGGGCATGCGGATGACCGCGCGCGCGTGCGAGGGCGGCTATCGCCTCAGCGGCCAGAAGACCTTCATCTCGAACGGCCAGATCGCCGACGTGATCCTGGTCGCCGCAAAAACCGATCCGGCGGGCGGAAGCCGCGCCATCTCGCTGTTCATCGTCGACGTCCGCGGCGACCCGCAAGGGTTCCGGCGCGGGCGCAACCTCGAAAAGGTCGGGCAGGAAGGGCAGGATACGTCCGAGCTTTTCTTCGACGACCTGTTCGTCGCCGACGATGCGCTGCTCGGCGGCGTGGCCGGGCGCGGGCTGCAACAGCTCATGGAAAAGCTGCCGCAGGAACGGCTGGTCATTGCCTGGCAGGCGATGGCGATGATCGAGCGGGCGCTCGACGAGACGATCCGCTACACGCGCGAACGACCGATGTTCGGCCGGACGCTCGCCGACTTCCAGAACACCCAGTTCAAGCTCGCCGAATATAAGACGCAGGCGGTCGTCTGCCGCGTTTTCGTCGATCATTGCACCGATCTGCTCGTGCGCGGCGCGCTGACGCCCGAGCTTGCCTCGATGGCCAAATATTGGGCGTCGGAGGAGCTGTCGAAGATCGTCGACGGCTGCCTCCAGCTCTTCGGCGGCTATGGATATATGCTCGAATATCCGATCGCCCGCATTTTCCGCGATAGCCGCATCCACCGCATCTATGGCGGCGCGAGCGAGGTGATGAAACTGCTCATCGCACGAAATCTCTGATCTGGTTCAAACGTTTAGGAGTTTTAGACATGGCAAGACACGGCACGATGCGCAGCGAGGTAAAGGGCGGGGTCGCCACGGTTTTCCTCGACCGCCCCGACAAGAAGAATGCGCTCAGCACCGAGTTGTTCGAGGATCTGGTCGAGACGCTGGGCAAGTGGCGGCGCGACGACAGCGTCGCGGCGGTCGTGATCACCGGGACCGAAGAATATTTCTCCGCCGGGCTCGACCTCGACACGATGAACTGGAAGAGCGAGGAAGAGCGGCTGCGCTGGTATGACGCGACCTATTACGGCTATCTCGAGCTGCTCGAATATCCCAAGCCGACGATCGCGGCGGTGGCGGGGCCGACCTTTGGCGGCGGCTGCGACATCGCGGTCTTTTGCGACATCCGCATTTCCAGCCCGAACGCCCGGTTCGGCTTTCCCCAGATCCGCTTTGGCCTGACCCCCTTCGTCGACCCGCTTCAGCGGATCGTCGGGCAGAGCCAGGCAAAGCTGCTGGTGCTCACCGGCCGACGCATCGACGCGGAGGAAGCGCTGCGCATCGGCCTGATCGACGAGATCGCGCCCGAGGGCAAATTGCTCGCGACCGCGCAGGGCATGGCGGCGGAGATCGCATCGACCACCGTACCGACCGTCGTCCGCACGACCGAGATGCTGCGCCGCAGCTGGGCGATGGATCCGATGGCGGCCTATGTCTACGGCCATGTCCAATATCGCGACGTGCACTGGAATCCGGAGATTTCGGATCGCATGCTCGCCGCGCGCGCCAAGGTCGGTTCCGGCACGCGCTGACCCGGCGATGGCGACCTCTTCTCCCCTCCCCTCGGTCGACCTTCGCGGATCGACCGTCGTGGTCGTCGGCGCAAGCCGCGGGCTCGGACGGCAATATGCCGCCGACCTCGCGCGCGCCGGCGCGAATCTGGTTCTCACGGGGCGCGGCGAAGAGGTCGTTTCTGTCGCGCAGGCGATCAGGGACCGGGGCGGCGCGGCTGTGGCGGTGCAATGCGACATCCGCGACCCCGCCCCCTTCGTCGACGCGGCCCTGTCGGAATATGGCGGGATCGACGGCCTGGTGGTCAACGCCGGGATCGTGCGCGACCGCAGCTTTGCAAAGATGACCGCCGAAGAGTGGAGCGACGTCGTCGACGTCCATCTGGGCGGCAGCTTCGCCTGTGCCCGGGCCGTGTGGGGACCGATGACCGACCGGGGGCGCGGTTCGATCGTGCTCACCACCTCGGGCGCCGGGATGCACGGGGCCTTCGGCCAGGCGAACTATGCGGCGGCCAAGGGCGGCATCATCGGCCTGATGAAGACGCTGGCGATCGAGGGCGAGCGCCTGGGCATCCGCGCGAACGCGATCGCGCCGATGGCGCTGACCGAGATGACCGACGGCGTCTTTTCGGAGCGAATGAAGGAAAGGCTGCAACCCGATCAGATTTCACCCTTTCTTCTGCCCCTGCTCGACCCCCGATCGACACGGACCGGCGAGATCGTCGAGTGCGGCGGCGGCTGGGGCGCGCAGATGCGCTGGCAGCGGTCGGCCGGCGATCGCGCCGCGGCGGCGGACTTCGGCCCCGACTTCGACCTGCCGCGCACGACGGCGGACTCGCTGGGCGCCGCGCTTGGCGATCCGCGGACAATGTATAGGATGACATAAGGAGAGCGACATGGCTGCGAAACCCGACCTCGAAGGGACCGAACTCGACTGGCCCGCCCTGAGCCCCGAAGAGCGCTATCGGCGCTGCGCGTGGGAGGGTCTGCTGATCATCCAGCGCACCGACGAGCATGTCTGGGAGAATCAGGGGCCGGAGGCGTGGCTGCGCTTTTCGGACGAGACGCGCCCCGGCTGGGCCGGCCCGATCGGGCGCAAGCTTGCCGCCGACCATCCAGAGGATTTCACCGCCGACATCCCCGGCGCGCTCAAGCTGATGGCGGCCTATGGCGCCGAAGTGTGGGGCAGCGGCTATCGCGGCGTGACCCACATCCGCCAGATCGACGAGGGCGAAGGCCGCCTGACGATCACCGATCACGGCTGTCCGCAGTGGCGGGCCTTTTCCGCCGAGATGCGCGGTGAGTTTCCGTGCAACAAGGCGTGCGGCCGCGAGATGGACAGCGTCGTCAAGGCCGGCCTCGGCAAGGACTTCGAGGTTGAAACAACGCACGGCCGCCCGATGGGCGACGACAATTGCGTCTGGCGCGTGCGCAGGAAGGAAAAGCCGTAGTGGAGTTCGCGAGCCCCCCGCCCCCCAGCGTCACGCTTGAACGCCGCAAGGACGGCGCGGTCCTCCTGCGCTCGCCCCTGCCGCTGGGCCCGGTGCCTCAGTCGCTCGCGCATGTCTTCGACGCGCAGGCAGCGCGGACGCCCGACGCGATCTTCATGCGCCAGCGCGATCCCGACGGCGGCTGGCGCGGCATCGACTATGCCGCCGCGCGCCGCGCCGCCGATGGGCTGGCGCAATGGCTGATCGACCGGGGGATCGGCTTCGGCGACGTCGTCTCCTATCTGTCCGAACCGTCGATCGAGCACGGCATCGCCGCGATCGGCATCCAGCGCAGCGGCGCGGCGATCGCGCCGGTCAGCGTCGCCTATTCGCTGATGTCGAAGGACCATGCGCAGCTTCGCCAGTGCGTGTCGGTGGTCGGGGCAAAGCTGGTGATCGTCGACGATGCCGCGCGCTATGCCGCGGCGCTGCGCGCGCTCGCCCCGCTCGGCGTCACCCTGGTCGCCGCGCGCGGAAGCGTCGACGGGCTCGACATCGTGCCCTGGGCGGAGGTGATCGCAACCGTTCCGCGTCACGACGTGACCGAACGGATGAGCGCCATCCGCCCCGATCATATCGCGCGCATCATCTATACCTCGGGGTCGACCGGATCGCCGAAAGCGACGCCGCAACCGCACGCCAATCTGAACATCACCATCGCGCAGAACCGCGCGCTCGGCCTGCTCGATTTCGGCGACGATCCGCCGCAGATCCTGGAAGCCATGCCGTTCAGCCACATCATGGCGGGCAATTTCAACTTCAACAACACGATCGCCGCCGGCGGAACCGTGTGGATCGACGACGGCAAGCCGACGGCGGAGCTGTTCGCCCGGACGCTGGCGAACCTGCGCGACATCGCGCCATCCTATTTCATCACCGTGCCGCTGGGGTACACGATGCTGTGCCAGGCGCTCGAGGCCGACGCCGAGTTGAGCCGCCATTTCTTTTCGCGCCTCAAATTCCTGGGCTTCGGCGGCGCGGTGCTGGCCGAGGATGTCCGCGACCGGCTGGTCGCCCTGTCGGTCGCCGCCCGCGGCAAGGCGGTGCCGATCTTCTCCTTCTACGGCGCCACCGAATATCTTTTCGGCACGCTCAAATATTGGACGGGCGGCGGCACCGACGTCATCGGCCTGCCCCTTCCGGCGACCGACCTCAAACTGGTGCCGATCGACGACCGGTACGAGATGCGCGTCAACGGCCCGACGCTGATGCCGCAAAGCGGCTATATCGGCGCGGGAGCGGCCTCCGCCTCGCTGTTCGACGAGGAAGGCTATTTCCGCACCGGCGACGCGGTGCGCTTCGCCGACCCGGACGATCCGCGAAAGGGCCTGGTCTTCGCGGGGCGCCTGTCGGAGGATTTCAAGCTCGCTTCGGGCACCTATGTCACGGTCGAGGCCTTGCGGCAGGAGCTTTTGGCCGCGTGCGCCGATCATGTTTCCGACGCCGTCATCTGCGGCCTCAACCAGCCCTATCCCTCGGCGCTTCTGTGGCTGAAGCCGGGCCGCGCGGCCGACGCTCGCCCCGCGATCGCCGACGCCATCCGCGCGTTCAACGCGGCACAGGGGGGCGCTGCGCGGCGCATCGGCGCGGCGCTGGTCCTGGACGAACCGGCCTCGTTCGAGACGGGAGAGATCACGGTGAAGGGCAATGTCGCCCAGCGTGTCGTGCGCGAACGCCGCGCCGATCAGGTCGCGCGCCTCTATGCCGACCGCCCCGATCCCGACGTGATGCTGTTCGAATCCGCGGGGCGCAAATTGGTCGAGACGAGCTGATGCTCTGGCAACTCCCGCCGTCGGTCGCGGCCTTTCAGGCCTTGTTCGAACGGCTCGTGCCCGACATCGACGCCCATCTGCGCGACGATGTAGAGCTACGACCGCCGACCTATGGCAAGGCATGGACGGGCAAGGAGCTGGTGCGGCGGTTGCTCGGCTATGCCGCGCAGGAGTTCGGCGGGCTCGTCTACACCGACGCCTGGTGCAACGGCGACCGCTTCGTCCTGCGGTTCGAGGGAGAGATCGAGGGGAAACGCTTCTCGGGCGTCGACATCCTCTGCCTCGACGGCGACGGACAGATCGCGCTGGTCGAGATATTCGCCCGCCCGCCCACGGCGATGCTCGCGCTTCGCGACCGCATGGGCGTCCATGTCCGAAACGATCCCCTCGCCGCGCGGCTCATGGGCCTGGCGGCGTGACGATGGTCCGTACGCCCGGCGACTGGGGCCCGCTGCGGTTCGACGATCCCTTTTGCGAGCATATCGGCGGAATGCGGATGCTCTACACCGGCGACGCCGCCGAGCCGGTTCGCTTCGGATTGGCGGTGGAGCCGCATCATTGCAACCGGCTGGGTTTTTGCCACGGCGGCCTGCTGTCGACCTTTCTCGACATCGCGCTGGGCGTCTGCGCGATCGAGATATGCGGCCATGATTGGGGCGGCCCGACGATCAACCTCAGCGTCGATTTTCTCCAGGGCGCACCCCGCGGCGATTGGATCGAAAGCCGGGTGACGATGGAGCACGGCACGCGCAGCCTGATGTTCGTGACCGGCACCGTAATCGGCACGCCCGGCAAGATCGCCCGCGCAACGGCCCTGTTCAAACAGCCGCGGCCCAGGCCGGCTGCGTGATCCGAAGGCACGGACGGCCCACTCCCGCCCGCGCCTTCGCCCCTCTCTGTTTTCAGAGGCCGGGAGTCTCCGCAATCTTTCCGCGAATGAAATCGAACACCTGGTGCTCGATCGCCAGCCACGCGGTCCGCCATTCCTCTTCGGACACGTCGACCAACGTCGCGCTATGGCCGAATTTCAGGCAACAGCCGTCGCCCGCCGGCGTCACCACCACCGTTCCGCTGTAATCGGTCAGCGGAAAGGGGCCGGTGTCGACCAGCGTGTAACGGCAGACGTGAACCAGCCCGCTGTGCTGTTCGACAAGCTGCTCGACAAAGGCCGACCCGTCGGGCGTCGTCACCCGGCGCAGCGCGCCGGGCCGGACCTCCGGCCCCAACGGGAAATCGGCGCTGGTGAAAAATCCGCCCTCGGTCAGGCGCGGCATCCCCTCCCAGTTGACGAACGACCAGACGCGATCGGCTGGGGCGTCGAAACGCGCGGCGACTTCGAAACTTGCCATCGCGTCAGACCAGCGGGCCGGGCGCGAAAAAGTCGGAATCGACGCGCCAGCTATCCTCGCACCGGCGCCATGTGGCGACATAGCGATATTCGACCTCGTCCCCGCCCCCCTTCGGGGTCAGATAGGAGTTCGAGATTTCATAGGCGAGATCGCCGTCGGCGCGGATGAAGCGCGGCACCTGACGCGCCTTTTCGAACGCGCCCATGAAGCCTTCGAACAGTTCGGTGATCGATTCATGGCCGACCAGAGCCGGACCGTCGCCCGCCGAGACGACAGGGTCCAGTTCGTCGGACACATAATAATCCCGAACGAGCGCGGCGGCGTCGCCGGCGGCGAAATTCGCCTCGAACAGGTCGCTGCGATCCTTGATGATCTGCTTGATCGCGTCGGGGGCGGTATTGGGCATCGAATAGTCTCCAGGAAAATCTTGAAATCAGCGGATGAAATCGGCCGACGGATGCGCGCGGGGGTAATTCTGCAAAAAGCGGAAATATTTGCCGAGCGCGGTGTCCGCCTTGGTCAGGAAGCCGACGCGGTGGTGGATCGAATCGAGGATCGGCTTGTCCTCCGCCGCGGTGCGCGCGAGCAGCATCTTGCCGTAGTCGAGCCGCTCCTGGATCGTCTTGCCGCCCTCCATTTCGACGTTCCGGACGAGCGTCGAGATATAGACGACGTGCGTCCCGGGACGCGGCATCGAAAAGCCCGCCGCGATGCCCAGCCACCATCCGTCGGTCATCCCCTGCTGGATGAAGATGCTGCTGCCATAGATGCCGGCCTGCCACGCCAGTTCCTCATCGTCCTGATGATAGGCATCGATGTTCATGCGGAAGCCCCAATCCTCCCACACGCAGGTTTCCGACGGATCCTCGGCCTTGAAACGGAAACCGTGGACCACCGCGATATGCTGGGTATCGGGCGTGTTCGACGCGAAGATCCAGGGATCGCAGGTATAAAGGTCGGAGGTGAAGGGGCTCGATACCAGCTCCTCGTCCGGATAATCGAAGTCGGGAAGCTGCCACAGCGGTTCGTGGCCGTTGAAGACATAGATGATGCCGAAACGTTCGGTGACGGGGAAGGTGTACAGACAGGCCTTGGCCGGCGGCGGTGCGCCTGTGCCGGTCTTCACGCACATGCCGTTCACGTCATATTCCCACTTGTGGAACGCGCACTGGACCCGGTTTTCGATGACCGTTCCGACCGACAGGTCGGCGCCGATATGCGGGCAATAGGCGCTCTGGATTCGCGCGACGCCGTCCGCGCCGCGATAGATGACGACGCGGCCGTCCAGGAAATCGCGGCCGATGATGCCGCCCACCGGCACCTCTTCCGACAGGGCGATCGGGAACCAGCTCTGGCTGAACAGCCCGTCCTCGCCCTCGCGCGGTACTTGCATGCCGGTGACGCGCTTGCGCTCGGCGACGGGGATCGGTTCGCGGACGTAAATCTTGTCCTGCGGTTCGGCGGTAGGGGTGTTCATTCCTGCTCTCCTGACCATATGCGAGCCGGGCTCACCCGATATGGGCCGGCCCTCGCATCGCCCGTGCCCCGTTGGCGCGGTGCGGGATGGATGCGATCATATGGCCGGCCACGGGCGCGCGTAGCCAACCAAAGGGGGGAGACCGCCTACCCCCCTCCACCGGCGGCGGCGGCGCGGCGCTTTGCAGGGCGCGGCGCGCACGGGTTCAGTCCGCCATTTCCATCTGTTTCAGCTTTTCCAGCGTCCGCCGCACCAGGATGCCGGCATGGTCGGTCTTCAGCACCACCGGCTTCATGTCCCAGAAGGCACGCCCCGCCATGCGATCCTGCACCGCCTTGATCATCGGTTCGTCTTCCGACCGAAAGGCATAGTTCGCCAGCTCTTCGAGCGACCGGGTCACTTCGTCGTTGCCGGGCTGGAACGTGCGGAACAGCAGATAGCGATAGACGCAATTCTCCTCGTCGACCGGCGTCAGCATGTGCACGCTGCCCAGAAAATGCCCCTCTTCGCGCGGCCGCCCCGCCAGCGTGACGCCGACTTCCAGATAATAGGCGCCCGGCGGATCCCACCGCATCTCGTTCCAGTAATCGACCTTGTCGCCCGCCTGGACGACGCCGGGCAGGACGAACAATGCCGGCGCATCGCCATCGGGGTTCCAGCGGTCCGAATAGACCCGCGTGCCCTCCTGCCGCGTCTTCAATGCGCCCGTGGCGATCGATTCATTGCCCAGCGTGGTCGGATGGACGAACTGGCCGTGGGTCAGGTCCATCAGATTGTCGAGCACCAACTCGTAATCGAGCGGCTGGCGCATGATCTGCTCGCCCGACATCGTGTAGACGTCGGTCTGGTTGAGCCAGGGGAAATCGGGGATCAGCGCCGGATCGGCGCGTTCGGCATCGCCCATCCATATCCAGATAAAGCGGTCGCGCTCGACCACCGGATAGGCCGATATGCGAACCGCCAACAGCTTCGTCTTGGGATCGAACGGATTATGGGCGCACCGCCCCTCGGCGTTGAAGCGCAGGCCGTGATAGGGGCACTCGATCGTGTCGCCGACGATCTTGCCCATGTGCAGCGGCGCGAAGCGGTGCGGACAGGTATCCGACAGCGCGATGACCTGTCCCTCTTCCCCGCGAAACAGCAGGATATGCTCGCCGATGATCCGGGCGTGATACGGCTGCTCCTGGACCTCGCTGCTCCACGCGGCCGCGTACCAGCAATTTCTGACGAACCCCATTTCTGTCTCCCCTGGCTAAAGGCGCGCTCGGCGCGGGCGCCGTCGCATGTTCGGCTATCGTGGCGATCGCCACGCTCAATCGGCGACCGTCACCTTCGGCGCGGCGCGATAGGAACGGTCCGTGGCGCGGCCCAGCGGGGCGGCGACGTTGCGGAAAAGAAAGGGCACGGCCCGGCGCAGGGGCAGCGGCCGCGGATCGAGCACCGGCAGCCGGCACGCGGCCCGATCGTCGTCGGCGACCAGCTTCGCATATTCGCGGCCCGCCGCCGTGGCGGCACCGATGCCCTGCCCCGAATAGCCGCCGATGGCGTGGACTCGGGGGGCGAGCGCAAGCAGCCTGGGAATCCGTTCGGCGGATACCGCCACCGTTCCGATCCAGAATTGCGACCAGTCGAACGCCGGCACGTCGCCGAACAGGCGCCTGAGCTTGCGCTCCAGAGGCTGCGCGACCTGGGCAGCCGTCGCGCCATCGCCGAGCGGCGGCAACAGCGATGCGACAAGTCGTCCGTCCGGGTCCGCCATGATCCAGAAGGGATTGCCCTTGTTCGTATCGGTCAGCGGGATGCCCGCCGGCATGATCCGGGCCGCGAACTCGGGCACCGGCGCCGAGGCGACCATGGCGAAGGGCAGCCGATAATGCGTCCTCTCCAGCCCGGGCCACAGCGTCGCATTCGCCTCATAGCCTTCGGTCGCGATCAGCACGTGCCGGGCTGCGACCGAACCGTGCGCGGTCTCGACCAGCCATCCGCCGGGCGTTTCGGTCATTCGGCGCGCCGGATCGCCCATGAAGAGCCGCGCGCCCGCCGCGACGGCGGCTCGCGCAAGGCCGACGGCATAGGCAAAGGGGTTCAGCGTGCCGGCATCGCGGAACAACAGGCCGTGCGCGGCGCGGCGGCTGTCCATGATCGCGTGGAGCGCGTCCGATCCCAGAAATGCGACATTGCCGCCGGCATCGTTCCAGCCCTGCGCCAGCTTTCGCTGGTCGGCCGCGCTGCCCGGCGCCTCCGACACGACGGCGATGCCCGACTGGCGCATGTCGACCGGCATCGCGTGCTTCTGCACCAGCGCGGGCACCAGCCGCGCCGATTCCGCGACCATCCGGTTCAGCGCGCCGCCGCGTTCGGTGCCCAGCAGGCGCACGACATCGGCGGGGCTCTTGTCGAAATAGATGGGGCACCAGCCCGCGGCGTTGCGGCCCGACGCGCCGCCGCCCGGCCGATCCGCCTCTATGATCGCCACCGCCAGGCCGCGTTCGGCCAGGTGCAGCGCCGCCGACAGCCCCGAATAGCCGGCGCCGACGATGACGACATCGGCCGTCTGCCGCCTATCGAGCGGCAGTCCGCGGTCGAATGACGGCGTTTGCTGCGGCCACAGGGCGGCGGCCAGGGTCCGCGGATCGGGCTGTGTCACGATCAGACGGCGGCATTGCGGGCGTCTGCGGCCGGTCCCTCAACCAGCCGCGAAATCTCGTCCATCAGGTTCGTTTCCATTTCGGTCCACGTCTGCGCCCACGCCGCGTCGGTCACGCCGACCGCGGTGTAGTCGCACTCGATCTTCAGGTGACAGGCATCGGGACCGGCGGGGGTGACGCGCACATAGCCGCGATAATCGGTCACCGGCAGGTCGCCGACATCCAGCAGCCGGTATCGATAGGTGCGCTCCTCGGCATTCAGCTCCTCCAGCCGCTCCAGGATCGGAGGCCCGCCAAAGGGATGGATGGTCTTGGTAATGCCCACCTTTTCGACATCGCCGTCGAATTCGATCTTTTCGAAGAAGTCGCCCGAATATTGATCGAGCTTCGCCACGCCGTGCCATCGCACATATTGCCATACCGCATCCGCGGGCGCGGCGAATTTTCTCGCCAGGGTCACTGTCGCCACCAAAACCTCCGTTCTCGATCCACCGCGCCCACGCGGCTCAGAAATTGATCCGCGTATTGATGCCGATCTGCCGCGGCGTGTTGCGCGCACCCAGCCCCTGCCCCGCAATATGACCGCTCGACGCGGGCGAGACATACTCCATGTCATATTCGACATTGAACAGGTTGTTCGCGAACAAACCCACCTCAAACCCCTCCCCCCGATATGTCAGGCGGGCGTTGGCGAGCCATACGGTGTCGCGCCGGTCGGCGTTGTCGATTTCCCAGTAATAATGTCCGCCCGATCCACTGATATCGAAACGCGGGATCAGCTTGCCGCCGTTGCCCAGTTCGGCGGTGTATTGGACCGCGGCGTTGATGCTCCATTCCGGCACCTGGTTCAGTCGGTTGCCCCGATAATTGCCGTTGGTCGAGGTGCCCGCAAAGACGCTGGTGTCATATTCGTCGATATTGGTACGCAGCAGCGTGCCGCCGAAGCTGATGTTCAGTCCGTGGACAGGCACGGCCGTCACCTCGACCTCCGCACCGATGATGTGCGATTCGGGGATCGGGTTGGCGATGAACTGTGCGGCGCCGATCCGCAGGTCGAGACCATAGACCTGACGATCGGTGATCGGGGTATAGAAAGCTGCGCCGTTCACGAACAGACGCCGGTCGGCCAGCACCGTCTTGAAGCCGACTTCATAGTTCCACAGTTCTTCCTGCTCGAACTGACGCGTCACCACCGAATTATTGTTGAAGCCTCCACTGCGGAAACCCTTCGCGACCGTCGCATAGAGGAGGTTCCCACCCGCGAGCTTGTACGCCAGCGACAGCTTCGGCTGCAGCGAGCGGAAGGTCGCGTCGTATTTCACCGGCAAGCCGGGAACGACGGCGAAGAGCGGGGTGTAATCGGTCTGACGCCGGTCATCGACGTCATAGCGGAGCGCGGCCGTCACCTCGAACCGGTCGGTCAGCGCATATACGAGCTGCCCAAAGACAGCATAGGCGTTATTGTCGTCCTTCGTCGCCAGATAGTCGCCGACGATCGGCGCCGGAAGGCCCGTGATGCCGGGGCGCAGATAGACAGCCGTATCGATCTTCTGATCAAGATGGAGATAATAGACACCCGCGACCCAGCGCAGGCGGGCCGACGGATTGTTGGAGGAGAGGCGCAGCTCCTGCGTCATCGCATTCACGCGAACCGCCTGCGTCGCCGACAGCAGATCGGCGGGAAGCCACTCCAGATCCTCCGAGATGAAAGAGCGGACCGACGAATAAGCGGTGACCGACTGCAGCGTGACATCGCCCGCATCCAGCTTGAACTTGACCGACGCGTCGCCGAGCTTGCGTTTGCCCAGGCCCAATATGTTGGCGGTCACGGGTTCGCGCGGCGCGTTGGCCGGACCCGGCACATAATAGGCCGCCCCTGCCTTCTGGTTCAGATAGCTGCCCGAAAAGTCGATCTCGACGCGGTCGGTAGGCCGCAACAGCAACGACCCGCGCACCGTATAAGTCTCGTCGTAATCGACGTTCTGATCCAGGACCGAATTATATATCTGCCCGTCGCGGTTACGATAGCTCGCGGCGACGCGCAGTCCCACGGTTTCTCCGATCGGCGTCGAAATGAAGCCGCCGACCTTGTAATCATCGCCTTGCGCATAGCTGGCCTGCAAACTGCCTTCGAAATAGTCGCGCGGCTTGCGGGTAACGATGTTGATCGCCCCGCCCAGCGCGTTGCGACCATAGAGCGCGCCTTGCGGCCCCTTCAGAAACTCGATCTGCTCAATATCGAACAGGTCCTGCGTCAGCTGATTGGGGGAAACCTGTTGCACCCCGTCAATGACGACGGCGATCGGCGGTTCGCTGAAACGGCTTTGGCCAATGCCGCGAATATTCACCATGGACACGCCCGGCTGTTGCGCCTCGACGACGTGAAAACCCGAAACCAAGCTCGACAGATCGTTCACCGAAGTGACCCCGGCCTGTTCCAGCGTGTCGCTGCCAAAGGCTTGGATGGCGTCGGGAATGTCGCGAATGCTTTCGCTTTGGCGCCGTGCGGTTACGACAATATCGCCGATGCCTTCCGCATTGCTTTCCGTCGCGGCGTCCACGGGTGCGCCCTGCGCCTGTGCCGTACCATTCCAGCCGGCAATCAGGGCCAGCGCCGACGACATCACCAAAAACTTCTTCATCAATCCCTCCTTTAACACGCGTGTTCCTCCGCGCCTTCGGGCCGGACATGATCGTTGCCTTGTCCTGTGCCCTTTGTGCTCTCCCTGTGGGGAGATGCGATTTGCCGATCCCCTCAAACCATGCCTCCGCACTCTCCCCTAGCCCTCCAAAAGGGGGATGTTGCAGCGGGTTCGAACCGGCGACGGGCGCGACAGGGCGGCCGCCCGAATAGGGGCAGCGCACAGTGTCGGCTTTTACGGAATCGATCGGCGAAGCTTCGCCGTTTCCGTCAGATTATCAGCAACTCGCGCGCTCTTGAAATGGCTTGCGACTTGCTGATGACTCCCAGTTTTTCATGGATTTTCTTGCGATGACTTTTGACGGTGCCGTCCGAAATCTGGAGCCGCACCGCAATCTCCTTGGTCAGATAGCCTTCAGCGATCAAGGCGATGATTTCGGTCTCGCGCGGGCTGAGCGCAAAATTGGGCGTGACGACGGTCGGCCCGCGCCGCGGACGACGGCGTAGCAGTGCGTCCCCGGTTTCCAGCTCTCCCGCGCTGCGCAGCACTTCGTTGACGAACGCCGCGATCGCCCTGGGCACATGGCGCCCGTTGCGGATCGACCAGTCGAACACCTCGATCAGCGCCAGCCGGTTGGTGATCGCGCGCCGCATCAATCCCGACTGCATTGCAAGCCCCAGGGCGACCAGCATGTGCTCGACCGCCGCATTGTACCGGCGGAGCGCGAAGGCGGAACGCATCGCCAGCAGACGAAAGGTGAAGCGATGACGCACATCGCTGTCGTCCAGATAATCCTTGTTGACGCGATCGAGCCAGGCCAGCGCCTCAGCCGGCCGCCCCATCTCCAGCGCAAAGCGCGCCGCCTCCATCAAAGCCTGCGCCTGCAAGCGCAGCTCGGGCAGGCTGTGGCATTCGGCGCCGACCAAGTGCGCGAAGACCGCATCGTCCAGCCATAGTGCCGCTTCCTTCCACATTTGCGCGCGGACGAGTTCGCGCATCCGCGCGATCGCCATCGACTGCGCCAGGCGCGGCAGGTTGCGGCGACGCGCGATCCCCTCGGCAGCGATCAGATACTCGTTGGCGGCGTCATAACCCTGGCGGATGCCCGCGATCGCGGCGGCGACCGCATGGCCAGTCGCGCACAGCGCCATCCAGCTTCCGACCTGGTTGATCTGCGCCATCGACGCCTCGATCAACGCCTGGCTCGCCTCCAGTTCGTTCGCCTCATAATGAAGCTCAGCGCGCAATATCTGCGTCGCCACCACCTCATAGAGACCGAAATCACCCTCCATGCGCGCCAGTCGCAGGCCGTCCTCGATA
Source organism: Sphingomonadales bacterium (assembly GCA_017309275.1). Lineage (GTDB taxonomy): Bacteria > Pseudomonadota > Alphaproteobacteria > Sphingomonadales > Sphingomonadaceae > Sphingopyxis. Next base: position 37,724 of record JAFKLT010000051.1, read on the forward strand.
CACAACACCGCCTTGCCGACCGTGTCCTGTGCCAGCGCGATATTCGCCTGCTGGATGCGCAGGAAGATCGCCACCTTCGTCGGCCCGATCTGACGCAGTGCATTGAAACCGATGTCGCAGATCGTCGACGCTTCGACGAACCGCGACAATTCGATGTAGGCCATCGACAGGAGCGAGGCGATGCTGGCCGCGATCACCGGATCCGACCCGAGGTGATCGGCCATCAGCTGCTCGAGCGTCGCGATACGCTCGACATCGACAGGGCGGTCCTCGGTGATGTCGACGACGATTTCGATGATCCGGGCAAAGCCGCGCACCATCTCCGCATTGGCGCTACTATCCAGCAGCGTGAAACCCTGGGTCCGGGCACGAAACAGTTCGAACGCCTGCCGCGCTTCGAACACATGGCCGGTCCGCACCTGAAGATAGACCTGGCTGAGAAAAACCATCGGCAGCTCGCACGCCTGGCTGAAGGCGGCCGGCTGTTCGGCGTCCATGAAAGGCCCGCGGCCCAGTTCGGCCAACAACCCGCCCGCATCTTCGATGATCCGCGTCGCGAGGTCGCCGTCGGTGAGCCGGCCGGCGTGGCGCATCGCCTCCATCGGAAAGCCGTTGTCCCGAAACCATAGCGCGGCAAAACGCTGCAACCGATCGAAACGGCGCGCATCGGCGCAACGCAGCCGCTCGCGCAGATGTTGCCCGAAGGTGGGGTGAAACACGACCCACTGCCGGGCGTCGTCCAGATATTGCAGGAAATGCCCCGCGCGGAGCTGATCCTCGATCACCTGCCACGAGTTGGTCTGGTCAGGGATGGCTGCGAACGCCTCCGGATTGAAGCGGTTCAGTACGCTCGCATCCATCAGGGCCGCCAGCGTCGCCTCCGGAATGGCAGAGCAGACGACGTCGTCGTAGTAATGCGCCATAGCGACGGGAATCGGACCCTGCGCACCCTTTTCGAGCAACCGGCGGGTTGCCGCTCCATCCTGCGCCAGAAAGCGCAGGCCGGCGGCCCAGCCATCGACGATGCGGTTGATCTGGTTCACCTGCGCGCGCGGCCATTCGCCGCCCAGGAGTTCGCCTGCAGCTTCGTCGGTAAAACGGAAGTTGTCATGGGTGACGCAGTGCACCACGCCGCGCAACCGCGCCTCGTGCAACATGCCGCTCCGTACGGCATGGGCGGTGATGTAGCAGCCGCTGTCTTCGGGCAGGCCCAGAATGAAGGTTTCGATCAGCGTCCGGGCGGTAGGTCGATGAATCCTTTCAAAACCGTCGATGAAGATATGCGTGCCGGCCGGAAGGCCCGGCAATTCGGACGGATCGGGTACACGCTGGAACGGCCAGTTCGTCTTTGCCGCCGCTCCGCCAAAGGCGATCGCGAGCTTTTCGGTCAGCGCATCGCGGTCATTGTCTTCATCGGTCAGCGTGACCCATATGACATTCCTGCCGCGCGCCTCCAGTCGCCGATAATGCTGCAACAGCGCGGTCGATTTACCGCAGCCAGGGGGCCCAAGCAGCAGGTTGACCGCGTCGGCGTGGTCATCGAGCAGGGCCTGAATCCGTTCGACCTCGACCGCTGAAGCCTTGAGCCGCGGCGGCCGGAACAGCGCGGAGGAGATGCCATGGTCAGACACCGCGCCACTCCGTCGTTCGGAACCCGAAATGGCCGTCGGCTTGCTCAACTCTGCCCCTTTCTGCCCCATCAGCGCCCCGCCGCACCTTGGCCGCCGGAACTATGTCACGCCTTCCGCCGGGCGCCAAGCATCAGGCCGGCGCATCAGCCCTCGCGCTGAGCCGTTCGGCCACGACCCGTGCCACGAAGGGCGCGGATGCGGGATTCTGCCCCGTCACCAGATTGCCGTCGACCGCAACGTAGGCCCCAAAGGGTTCCGCCGCACAGCCGTAACGGCCGCCGAGTTCGACCAGTCGGCTTTCCGGCAAAACGGGGACGACCTTGTCGAAGGTTGTCAGCTCCTCTTCCTTGTTGCTGACCGCGGTAACCTCACGGCCTGCAACGAGCGGTTGCCCGTCGAGGGTCTGTGCGGTGGTCAACCCGAGAACGCCGTGACACACGCCTGAGACGATACCGCCCGCGCGGTCGACACCTTCCGCAAGGCGGCGCACATCGGCATCCACGGGAAAATCCCAGGCCGCGCCGGCTCCGCCGACGAAATAGATCGCATCGAAGCCATCAGGCGAAACATCGGCGAGGCGCGCGGTCGTCGCCAAGGCGCCACTCGCCTTTGCGTCCGCCTGAAAACGCCGCCCGGCGTCGGTCAGCCAGGGATCGTCGAGGCTGGCCGGATCCAGCGGCGCGGCGCCGCCGCGAACCGAAGCAAGCGCGACGTCATATCCCGCATCGACCAGCACATAATAAGCGGCGGCCAGTTCCTCGAGCCACGTGCCCGTCTTTTGCCCGGTGTCGCCAAGCTGAGCGTGCGAGGTCAGAACGAACAAAACGGAATCAGACATGCAAATATCCCCTAATCAACGAGCCGCCACGACCCTGGACCATCGGCCAGGTGCTGGCAGCTCAACCAAAGGGGGGATAAGGGTACCGCCCGGCAGGGGCGCCCGACATCGTCAGACTGGCGTCAGACGGGCGCGGATATAGTCGCTCCAGTTGCCCGGCCCGTACCGCTCCCAATCTTTACGGATATCGCCGCGGCGGCAATGATGGCGGGTGCGCGAGGCGCATTCCCCCCGCGCAGACGCGCCCGCCGTCCTTTTTGGCCTTGCTCCTGCCGGCCGCCTAACGGCCGATGCCGACCGGCGTTTCGTCCAGTCTTCCGACGGCGTAGACGTCGTTCCCGACCTTGCGCAGCAAACCGCGCTTGCACATGTTCGCAACCAGTTTTCGCGTCCCGCCGATCCGGTGCAGTTCCTTGATCCAGACGCGGCCATGCTCGTTTACATACCGAACCAGCTGTTCCTGACGGGACGGCGTTTGCGGTGCCGCGCCCTCAACCTCGCCCGCCAGCGCCCGAAACGCATCGGTGTCCGCCCCCGGCTTTTTCGGCGAGAGCCGGACGACGTTGCGATAATCGAGGCGGTAGCCCGCCGCATCCAGCAACCCGGCGCATCGTGCAAAAAGGTCATCGCAAAAGGGCGAAAGCTCGAAATGCAGCCCGGGCTGCAACCGCTGATGCAGCGTCAGCCGCGCGAGGAGCCATCCCTCATCGCTCGTCAGGAAAGGGGCCGCGCAATCCTTGACCAGCAGCCCGGAGGAGCGCGCCGCGTCGGCCACGTCATGGAATGCGCGCTCCAGAGGCGCGGCCTCGGCACGGCGATTACACCCGCGCAGCAGGTTGACGGCCAGCCTTTCGCCGACCGCCAGCCTCGCCACACTGGTGAGCCGTGCCGACAAGCGTCAGAACTTCACGTTCAGCCCGACCTTGGCAGCGGTCGGCGACCCAGGGGTGATGTTCGTGTTGCTATGCGCGTAGAGGAAATAGCGCTCACCAAAGAGGTTTTCCACGTTGAGCTGCAGGCCCACATTCTCGCTGATGTCGAAATAGACCGCGGCATCGACGCGGGTATAGCCCGGCATCGAGACCAGATTGTCGGTCGCGGCAAAGCGCTTGCCCTGATGGGTCACACCCACAGCAAGGCCAAGCTGGTCGATCGGGTCGAAGCGCGTCCACAGTGACGCGCTGTGCTTCGGCATGTTGGGCAGGATGTTGCCGGCCTTCACCGTGCCGGAGACATTGTCGAGGAAGGTGCCGTCCGAATAGGTGTAGGCACCGACGACGCTGAGCTGATCGGTGATCTCGCCCGCCACGCTGAGTTCGACGCCCTTCGTGCGCTGCCGACCGATCGGTACGGTCGGCGACGACGGATTGTTCGGGTCGCTGAGCGCGAGGACATTGTCGCGGTCGAGCTGGAAGACCGCTGCCGACAGGTTGAAGCCGGGCAGCACGTCCCATTTGAAGCCCAGTTCGTAATTCTGGTACTTTTCGGGCGCGAGGCTCTGATTGCTGAGCGACAGACCGGTCAACTGGTCACCGCCGCGCGGCAGATAGGTGCGTGAATAGGCGGCGTAGATCGATGCATTTTCGGCCGGCTTGAAGATCAGGCCCGCGCGCGGCGACCAGAGCTTGTCGGAGACGTCGAAATCACGCTGCTGGCCGACGGGGAAGCCGACGGTGCGGAGATCGCTGACCTTGGTCTTGAAGCTCTCGTAACGGACGCCGAGGATGACGTCGAACATCGGCGAGATCGCGATCTGGTCCTGGATATAGCCCGCAAAGACTTCGGCAGTACCTTCGTTCGCGCCGCTGCTGGCAACCGCGCGCCACAGCAGGTCGGGACGGCTGACCGTCGGGTTGGCCACGGTCGCGAAGATCGTCTGGACGCCGGTCGGCGCGGCGGTGGTCGGGAAGAAGCCTTCGAGACGGATATTGTCGGTCTTCTGATGCCCATATTCGAAGCCGACGAGCAGCGTGTGTTCGATCGCGCCTGTGTTGAAGGTCGCGTTGAGATCGGTCTGGTTGATGAAATTCTTGCGGTAGGTGCGCTGATTATAGGCCTGTATCTGAACAATCGTGCCCGGCGCATAGGTGCCGGCGGGCAGCCCGACCGGATTGACCTGCGCGGTGGTGTTCACCGTGCCGGGAAAGACATTCTGATAGAATTTGTCATAGTCGGCATAGCGCGTGCGGTTGCGGACGGTCACGCTGTCACTGAACCGATGCTCGATGAAGAGCGTTGCGGCGTCGGTGTTCGTCCAGGTCGGGCTCTGCTTCGGATCGCCGAAGAAGCGGCCGCGCGGCGTGACGAGCGGAGCTCCGAGATAGGTCGAGATGCCGCGGTCGGCGATGCGATCGTCCTCGAAATGCTCGTAGCCAAGGGTTAGCGTCGTATCGGGGCCGAGGTTGATCGTCGCGGTCGGATTGAAACCCCAGCGGTTGTAGTTGACGCCGTCGCGATAGCTGTCGCTGTCCTGATAGACGCCGGTGAGGCGCACCGAGGCGCCGCTGCCGATCGGCGTGCCCAAGTCGAACTGGCCGCGGACATGGTCGTGGCTGCCACCTTCGATGCGGAACGAACGGATCGTCTCGCCATTTGCCACCTTGGTCACGCGGTTGACGATGCCGCCGACGCCGCCGCGACCAAAGATCATCGCATTGGGGCCCTTGAAGATTTCGAGCCGTTCGATGTTGTAGAGGTCGCGATAGGTCTGAACGTCGTCGCGCACGCCATCGACGAAGAAATCGCCCGTGGTCGAGTTGCCGCGGAAGACGAGCGTTTCGCGATTACCCTCGCCCTGCGCAGAGAAGACCCCGGGGACATAGCGGATTGCATCGCCAATGCTGCCGGCCGCCTGATCCTCGATCTGCTTGACCGAAACGACGTTGACCGTCTGCGGCACGTCGATCAGCGGCGTGTCGGTACGGGTCGCGCCGATGCTGCGGCTGACCTTGTACGAGACCTCGGACTCATTGTCGTCGATCGCGGTGTCGGTGACGGTGACCCCGCCCAGCTTGCCGCCCTCCTCGGTCGATTGGGCATGAGCAGTCCCGCCAAGCGTGCAGGCCATGATGGCGCTGGTCGCGAGCAGAGTCATGCGGGCCTTGGAAGTCGACGATCGGATCTGAAGCACTAGAACCCCCTGGAATTGGATTGACAGCTAATGCGAAACATTCGCACTTGAGCGGCCCGTTAGCGGCGGGCATGATCAATCCCAAGGCTCCAATCGAAAGGTTGGGGAAACTTATGAAAATCCCAATGCTACCCCAATGTTCTGACGGCTAGCAGCGGGAGAATGACGAAGGGACGAAGATGAATATCCTGGTTCTCGAGGATGACCGGGCGCTTTCCGACTATATTGCGGAAGGCCTTGGCGAACTCGGCCATCATGTGGAGCGTGTCGAGCATGGCCAGGATGCGCTTGCGTCCCTGCTGCGGTCGCCGTTCGACGTTGCGGTGCTCGACCGGATGGTCCCTGGGATCGACGGCCTGGGCGTTGCACGCGAAGCACGCCGCGCCGGCTGCCATACGCCGATCCTGATGCTGACCGCGCTTGCGGGAATCGAGGATCGGGTCGAAGGGCTGGAAGGTGGCGCCGACGACTATCTCGTGAAGCCCTTCGCCTTTTCAGAGTTTGCCGCCCGCCTGATCGCCCTGTCGCGGCGGGGGCCGCAGCATGTGCCGCAGGGCCAACTCGTCGTCGGCGATATCGAGATGAATGTTCTGCGCCGCACGGTAAAGCGAGGGGGACGCGCGATCGATCTGCAGCCGCGCGAATTCAGCCTGCTCGAACAGCTGATGCGAAACCCCGACCGGGTGATGACGCGCACGCTGCTGCTCGACCGCATATGGAACCTTGGCTTCGACCCGCAGACCAATATCGTCGAGACCCACATGAGTCGGCTGCGAACCAAGCTCAACCTGGGCTTCGATACGAACGCGATCCGTACCGTTCGCGGTTCGGGCTATATTCTGACCAGCGCGGATGGCTGAAGCCGGACGACACCTTCGCCTTGCCCCACGATCGATCCGCGGGCTGACGCTGGCGGTAGCCGCAGCGACCGCGATCGTCACCGCGGCGCTCGGCGGCCTCACCTATCATGTCGTGCACGAGGAGATCGAACGGCAGATCGATCATCGCATCAAGATCGAGACGCGCGCGCTCATCGAATATGAACGCGCGCACGGTTTCGACGCGCTGCTTACCGCGATCCGCATTCGCGAGGAAACAGGCACCCAGGAGATGCGAAGCATCCCAGACGGCAACGGCGCGGATTCAGGACATACGCTCGGCTATATGGTCTTCGACGCCGCGGGTGCTCGGCGTGGCGGAGAGCTCGACGCGACGCAGCCCCCCCTCGGCTGGAGCGAGTTCGTGCATTTCGCCCGTCCCGACGGCTCGCGCGGTATCGCCCAGGCGGTCAACTCCCCGCTTCCTGACGGCGGGCGCTTGGTGGTTGCCGTCGATCGGCTTATCGTCGACCAGATGGACGCAAGGCTGTTCCGTCTGTTCGGCGGTGCCTTCGGCGCTCTGCTTCTGTTCAACGTTGGCGCGACCCTGGCCTTTGGTCGCCTGATCCGCCGACGTTTCGAACAGATGGGATCAACCGCCGCATCCATCATGGCAGGCGACATGACCCAGCGCATGCGCATCGGTCGCGACGATAGCGAACTCGACGAGCTGGCCACGGTACTCAACGCCATGCTCGACCGGATTGCTGCGCTGGTCACGAACCTGCGCGACGTATCGAGCGGGCTGGCGCATGATCTTCGCACGCCATTGGCCCGGATGCGCGCCAGCCTCGACCGCGCCGAACGGATCGCAACAACGCCGGAGCAGGTTCGCGAACTGGAATCGGCGACATCCGAGCTCGACGCCCTGCTCAATCTTTTTGCAGGAATACTCGCGGTTGCGGAGGTCGATGCACGGGGGATCCGGAACAGATTCAAGGTGGTCGACCTGGCCGCCGCGATCGATGAAATCGTCGAGGTCCATCGGGCGGCCTTCGATGACCGGGGCATTGCGCTCAACCTGCATGTGGCGCCCAGCGAGGTCATGGGGGACAAGGCTCTGTTACAGCGAGCGGTCGGAAATCTGCTGGACAATGTTCTGGTCCACGGGGGTCGCGCCACCGCCGTCTCGGTCATCGTTGGAGCGGACGACAAGGAGCACTGGATCGAAGTCGCGGACAACGGGATCGGCATTCCGCCGGAAGAAGGAAAACGAATATTCGAACGCCTCGTGCGGCTTGATCAAAGCAGGTCCAAGCCGGGGCATGGACTTGGGCTGAGCATGGTCATGGCCATAGCCGAAGCGCATGGCGGCAGGGTCATGGCGCGCCCATCGCCAACCGGCCTAGCCATCAGAATTCACCTACCCTCGATGCATACCGGCTGACGCGCCGCCGCTGCATATCGTCATAATTTCCCTTCGCTGACAGGCCGATGACAGCATTGCCTGTCAGCGTGACCCCACGCGCACCGTCCGCATGACCGGCCGCTGCGACGTCGCCCGCGCCGCCATACGGAGCGACGCGGGGTCATAGATCTGGGATTAGAGGAGTATTGCATGCTGAAATTCACCAGGCGCACCGCGCTGTTTACCGGTGCCATGGCGAGCCTGATGCTCGTCGCCGGCTGCTCGGGCGGCAAGGATAGCACCGAAGCCAAGGCCGAACCTGCAAAGGTCGAAGCCGAAGCAGGTCCGGCTTATGCGCTGATCACCCAGCCCGCCGGCAAGTCGGCACCCGCGGATTATGTCGCGCAGCTTGCCGCCGCCAAGAAATCGGGCGCCATCAGCAAGGTGCTGCTGCTGCGGTCCAAGCCGAGCGTCGAGGGGCCGGTCGGCTTTGCCAGCCTGGCGGTCGTCGAATTCCCCGATGGCGCCGCCTACGACAAATGGTCGAGCGAAGCCGCCGCGAAGCTGGGCAAGGACATCGTCGTCCGCCGCGCCGACCTTCTCGTCGACGATCGCGCGAAGACCGCCGATGCGAAATCCGCCTATGTCGTGAGCCACTATGAAGCGCTCATCCCGGCCGACCAGTATACGACCTATACCAAGGCCTATATCACGCCGAACATGGAAGGGCAGAAGAAGGGCGGCGTCATGACCGGCTATGCCATGTACTACGAGCGCGAACCGGCGCCCGGATACAAGGGCAACCGCACCGTTCTCGTAAAGCAATATGTCGACGAAGCCGCCTTCGACCGCAGCGATGCGATCAAGAAGAAGGACAAGGTCGAGTTGCTGAAGGACCCAGAGTGGAAGCGGATCAACGACACCAAGGACACGCTTCGCAAGGACATTTCGGGCACGTTGGCCCTCCCTGAAGCCGTCAACTGATCTTCCCCGAATGCGCGCCGTTCGAATGCGAACGGCGCGCATTCATCTGCCTCGCCGGTCGAAACAGGCCGGGACACACGGCGCGCAAGATCATGCATGACGCGCCGCAATCGATCGATTGCTTTCAGGTCGCGCACGTCTCAAAGCACAGCCACGCAATTCAGGCCCGCCCAAGCCGAAAGTGGAGATGATGCAGCTTAGTCTGATAATCATTGTCGCGGCCTTCCTGACATCGATCCTGTCAGGCATCTTCGGCATGGCGGGTGGCCTGATCTTCATGGGATTGCTGGCCTGGGCGCTTCCTGTCGCCGTCGCTCTGGCGCTGCATGGCGTCATACAGTTCGCATCGAATCTGTGGCGCGTGATCCTGCACCGCGTCCATGTCGCGTGGCGCGTGCTCTTGTGGTTCGGACTGGGTGCTGCAGCGGCCATCGCCTTCTTCTCGGTCGTGATATTCGTCCCGTCCAAATTCTATGTCTTCCTGGGCCTTGGCCTGCTCCCGATCCTCGTCTGGCTTCCCGAACGCCTGATCCGCCTTGATGCCGCCAATCGCTGGCATGCACTTAGCGGCGGTTTTCTGTCGACGGGGCTCTCGCTGGTTTCGGGCGTCTCCGGCCCGCTCACCGACCTTCTATTCGTGCATACCGAACTCAATCGTCATCAGGTGGTGGCGACCAAGGCGGTGATGCAAGCGATCGGCCATGCCTCGAAGATTCTCGTCTATGGCGGCCTGCTGCTGAACGCAGGCGTGCGCGCGACGCTGCCCCTGTCGGTATCGGGCACCGCCATCGTCGCATCGATGGCCGGCATCATGGTCGGCGGCTATATTCTCGACCGCATCAGCGACGCGCATTTCCGCGCCGGACGTCGCTGGATCGTGACACTGGTCGGTCTGGCATTCCTGTATCAGGCGGCCGCAATCGCCCTGGCCTGACAGCGCGGTGACAGCCGCACCCGCATAGTCTTCTACCATTCAATAGGGAGAGAAGATTATGCGACTGGGTTTCATGCTAGCCTGCCTTTCGACGGCGGCGTTCGTGCCCGCCTTTGCGGCGGAACCGATCTATACGCTCGAGAAGGCGGTCGTCCTGCCGAGCACCGACAGCGACTGGGATTATATCAAGCTCGAACCGCATGGTTCGCGACTGTTCATCGCGCGTCGCAAGGACGGGCTGACCGTCTATGACATCAAGACGCACAAGGTGGTCGGCCAGGTCGAAAACTCGATCGGCGCGAACGGCCCGTTGCTGCTGCCCCAGTTCAATCGCGGTTATGTCGCCATGACCGACGGTTCGCTGCTGAGCTTCGAACTGAAGTCGCTGAAGGTCCTGGACCGCATCCCGCTTGCCAAGGACGGCGGTCTCAACGGCGTCGTTTATGACGCCGCGACGAAGCGCATCCACGCCGTCGTCGGTTCGCGGCAGGCCGAGTCCGGCTGGTTCACGCTAGACGCCGCAACCGGCAAATTGCTGTCGACGAAGGTGTTTCCGTTCAAGAAGATGGATGACCCCTCGCCCGACGGGAAAGGCCATCTGTTCGCGCCAGCGCGCTATGACAAGATATTGATGCAGCTCGATTCCAACACGCTGGCCGAGCAAGCCCGCTGGAACATCAACTGCGAACAGGTCGTGGCGGTCGAATACCAGCCGCATACCGACCGGATCCTGATCGGCTGCCGCGGCGACAAGCCCGTATTCCTGGCGCTCGATGCCAGGACCGGCGCCGAAGTGGCCCGTATCCCGATCGGCAAGGGCATCGACGGCATGGCGGTCGACGAGGTTCGCCACCGCATCGTCACGACGAACGGCGGCGACAGCTCGATGACGGTCATCGAACAGGCCGGGCCGGACAGCTATCGCCTGCTCGGCAACGTCCAGACCCGTCCGCAAGCGCGTGTCATGCAACTCGACGAGGCGAGCGGCCGTGTCTTCACCGTCACTGCCGATGCGACATTTGCCGCCCCCGATGAGAAGGGTGTCGCGGCGCCCACTTTCCACAAGGACAGCTTCGCCGTTCTTACCTATCGGCCTGCCGGACCGAACTGACCGGCCGGCCCCGGGGTCGTCCGGCGAAGCCGGGCGGCCCCACCCTTGCGCCGCCCGCCTGGCGCCAATCCTAACGCGACGAGCCTGAATGAACGGCCACAAAAAAAGGGGGACGACCAGAGGCCGTCCCCGTCATTACACCCGATATCAGGATTTATCGAGCGGGAGAGAATAGTGCTTCGACGCTGGCGATCTTCGGCGCCACCGCATCGCGAATGCGGACGCCCGGCTGCATGAAGTCGATATCGATCAAGCCACTGTCCGGAGACTGCTTGAACGCAAGGACCATGGTGACGGGCAGATATTTGCCGGTCGAATCCTTGAGCGGAACGAGGATCGAAACCTTCTTGTTGAAATCGGGGGTACCCCACTTCGATTCGACCTGGGTCACGCCCTTTTTTGCGGTGATCGCGTCACCCGGCGAAGAGGCATTGCCGATGCGGTCGGGAAAGGTCCCCGCGATCATCGTATATTCGGTCATCCCGGCCGGGATCGCGTGAATCGTGATACTGACCAGTTCGGGGTGCGCGGCGATGATTTCATCGACGATCTTCTGCGCGACGATCTTTTGCTTGGGGCCGACCCAATTCTTCGGAGTCTGCGGCGTCGAGGCAGCGCGCGGAATTTCCTCGCCTCCCCAGCTTGCGGTCGGAACCGCGAAGATAATGGCGGCGACGGCCGCTTTCAAAATTGCGTTTTTCATATGGTTTCTCCTCTCGTCTCTCGATCCGGTTGGCCGGAGTCCCTCGTTACCGGACCTGACTAGGAGTATTGGCTGTCAGCATGCTGTCGCGCGAAATGCGCAAAAACGGCTGTCAGCTTGTCATCAGCAAAGACGGGCTAGAAAGGGGCATCAATTGAACAAGGATGATCGAAATGCGTATCCTAGCCCCCATCGCCATTCTGGTGGCCGCCGCCGTTCCGGCCGCCTATATCGCCAGCCCCGCCATCGCCCATGCGTTCGAGAAGAAATCGAAGGTCAAGGAAGACAAGCAGACGAAGGAAGAGCGCAAGCGCGCCGAGCAGGAGGCGATCCGCCAGGCCGTCCAGCGCGGCGAGCTGTTGCCCCTGCCCCGCGTCCTTGCCATCGCGCAGAAGAGCGTGCCGGGCGATGTGGTAAAGGTCGAGCTGGACTATGAGCCCACGGGCATCAAATATGAGGTGAAGATATTGACCGCGTCGGGCCGAGTGCGCGAGGTCGAAATCAACGCCCGCACCGGCAGCGTCATAAGGATCGAGGATGATTGATGCGCGCACTGCTGGTTGAGGACGATCCCGATCTTTCGGAGGACGTCGCGCGCTCGCTGGCCGCGGCAGGTTTCGTCGTCGACCGGTGCAGCAATGGCGAGGACGCCTGGTTCCAGGGCGACGTCGAGGATTATGCGATCGCGATCCTCGACCTGGGCCTTCCGCGCCTCGACGGCCTGAGCGTCCTGCGCCGTTGGCGCGCCGCGTCGCGGACGATGCCCGTGCTGATCCTGACGGCACGCGGTGAATGGACCGAAAAGGTCGAGGGGATCGACGCGGGCGCCGACGATTATATGTCGAAGCCGTTCGCGACCGGCGAACTGATCGCGCGCGTCCGCGCGCTGGTCAGGCGTGCGTCGGGCCATGCGAGCGCCATGCTGACCGTCGGCGATCTCGTCATCGATACCGCGCGCATGAACGCATCGATCCGCGACCGGCAGGCCCAATTGTCGCAGCTTGAATTCCGCCTGATCAATTATCTTGCGCACCAGCAGGACCGGATCGTGCCCGCGGGCGAAATCGCCGAACATCTGTACGGCGCCACCGATGGATCGGATACCAACGCGGTCGAGGCGATCGTCACGCGGCTGCGACGAAAGCTGGGAAGTTCCGCCATCGAAACGCGGCGCGGGCTCGGCTATCTGCTGACGGGCAAGGCCGGATGAGGAGAAACTCGCTCCGCCTGCGCTTGCTGGCGGGCGCGGCCGTCACCGTCTTTCTGGCCCTCGCGCTGGCGTGGGCCGGAATATCCTGGCTTTTCCTGCAGCATGTCGAACGGCGCGAGGCCGATGCCCTTGTCCAGATCGCCGAACAGGTCGTCGCCGGCCTGACCGTCGGCGCCGACGGCCGCCCGGTTGTGGAACCCCGGCCCGCCGACCCCCGCTTTCAGCAGATCGCGGGCGGAAGCTATTGGCAGGCGACGAACGCGCGCGGTTCGGTCCAGTCGCAATCCTTGTGGGATCAAAGCCTTCCCCGCACGGGCGCTTCGCTGAACCGGTGGACGCGCGCGACGGTGATGGGCCCCTATGGCAAACAACTCACGATGGTCAGCCGCCAGATCAGGCCCGACGAGCGACCGCTGGGGGTGACCGTCCGCGTGGCGAACGACAATAGCGAGGTGCGCAGCGCGGTCCGGGACTTCGACCGCGTGCTCGCCTTGTCGCTGGCGCTGCTGTGGCTCGTCCTGTCCATCGCCGCCTATGTGCAGGTCAGCCTTGGCCTGAGACCGCTCGATCGCCTGCGCCGCGATCTCGAGCGGCTGCGCCGAAGCCCGAGCGCGCGGCTTTCCGAACATCATCCGCATGAAATCCACCCGCTGATCGAGGCGATCAACGCGATGGCCACGGCCCGCGAGGGCGACCTTGTTCGGGCAAGACGGCGCGCGGCCGACCTCGCCCACGGGCTGAAGACGCCACTTGCGGTCGTCGCGGCGCAAAGCCGCCGCGTCCGCGAAGCCGGCGCCGACAATGCCGCCGAAAGCCTGGACCGGGCGGTCGAGGCGGTGGGCGCGGCGCTGGAAGCCGAACTGGCGCGCTCGCGCGCGGCGGCGGCACGCGGGGCGAGCGGCGATAGCGACGCGATCGAGGTGGTCGAAGGCCTGGTTTCGGTGATCGAACGGACCGAGGAAGGCGAAGCGATCGCCTTTTCTATCGATATCGCACCCGGTCTGCGCGCGCCGGTCGACGGAACCGACCTCGCCGAAATGCTTGGCGCGCTTATCGAGAACGCCACCCGTCACGCGCGGCGCCAGGTTCGGATCGAAGGTCGTCGAGAGGCCGGCGCGATCATCCTGCGCGTTGAGGATGACGGCCCCGGAATGGACGCATCGGCGATCGAGGTCGCCACGCAGCGCGGCGTCCGGATCGACGAGCGCGGCAGCGGGCATGGCCTGGGCCTGTCGATCGTCCGCGACCTGGCAGACGCGACCGAGGCCATGTTCGGGCTGGGAGCATCCGCACTCGGCGGCCTCTCCGCCGAGCTGCGCTGGGCATCGCCCGATCATCCGCCGAAACGGCGCTGAATTTCAAAGCCGACATAAGGCCCTGCGCGCAGGGTCCGCACGTCGGTGTATCGATAAGCGCTGCCGCCCCGAATGCCCGTATAGATTTCCCGCGTCCTGACACCGGGGCTGTCGGTGAGGTTGCGGCCGTAGAGCCGCAGCGTCCAATGCGAGTCCGGCTTATATTCGACGAAGAGCTCGAGGCGGCCGCCAAGCCGGTCGGTCTGAATCTCGCGGATCTTGAAGCTGCGCTGTTCCTCCGCGAAGGTGAAGCTGCCGCCCCAGCGGAGTTTCCAGGCCGGAATGTCGTGGCTGAGCGTCACCTTGGCCTCCAGCGGGAGGTCCTTTGAGATGCGCCGACGCTCGCCGGTCGACGGATCGGTCGCCCGGCTGCGCCGCGCGGTCGCATCGCCCGTCACCAGCACGCCCTTCAACCCCAGCCTATCGAGCGGCAATTTGACCGACGCTTCGAATTCGTCGCGCCGCGCGCTGCCGATATTTCCGATGCCGTCATAGACGACGCCGCCGATCGTGAGCGGAAGCTGGTCGATAAGGTCCGAAATCCACTCGCGCCGGGCGGCAAGGACGATCGAACCCGCACCGAAGCGATGTTCGTAAGCAACCTCTGCGCGCCACAAGCTGTCGGGCTCGAGGTCGCGATTGCCTGCGCTGATCGTCCCCGCGTTGAGCGACGCCGCGCCGACGAAATTGCCGAAGTCGAGCTGGCCGACCTCGCGTTCGACCAGAACGCGCAGTTCGTGACTTCCCGCCGGCGACCAGCTGAGGCGTGCGCGCGGTTTCAGAAAGGACAGCGACTTGGAAAGGCTGGTGTCGCCGGACTGGGTCAGACGCGACACCTCGTAGCGCAGGCCGGCGTCCAGTGCGAACGCGCCGCCGAGTTTCCAATTGGAATTGGCGAAGAATTCGGCCCGATGTTCCTCGACGCGGACCTGGGCGTTGGGCAGCGCGATCTCGACGTCGTTTTCGAACAGCCGGTTCAGGCTGTCGAGGCTGTTGATCGCGCCTTCGGCCCCCAGTTCGAACGTCGCGGCGCCGCGCTTGTGCCGAAAGGCCGCGCGCATGATCGCCTCGCGCCGAACCGAATTCTTGTTCGAAATGTCGCTTTCGGTGGCGGAGCTTTCGCGATCCTCGCCCGCACCGCGTTCGTAACGATAGCTGGAGATGAAGTCGAAATCGGTCGTGGACCCCAACGGCCGTTCGAAGCGAAGTCCGCCTTCATAGATGCGCGTCCGCTTCCGCTCGCTGCCGCGAATGGTCGCAGGAACGGGAAAGCTGATATCATAACCGAGGTCGACGATCTGGCGCTTTGCCCGAATGAGGCCGTCGAGCCGCAACGTCCCGCCGAGCATCGCCTTGCGATACTCCGCCGTCGCGTCGATCCCGCGCGTCTCCTCAGGCTGGAAATAGCGCGCGAGCCGCAGCGGCGTGCCGTCGAGCGCATAGCGGTTCCGGGTTCCGTATCCATGCTCGTCGTCGATGTCGCGGTAGAGCGCGGCGCTGAGATTGACGATGTGACCGCCCTTGTCGAAATCGACCTGCCCGGCCACGCGCGGCGCAAGGCCCACGTCGCGATAGAAGCCCTGGCGCCATTCGGCGCGGCCGCCAAGACGACCGGACTT
The DNA here is from genome assembly GCA_017309275.1 of Sphingomonadales bacterium. Classification (GTDB taxonomy): domain Bacteria; phylum Pseudomonadota; class Alphaproteobacteria; order Sphingomonadales; family Sphingomonadaceae; genus Sphingopyxis. The sequence goes on from JAFKLT010000051.1 coordinate 53,465, forward strand.
GGCGAGAACCACATTCGCCAGAAGCGCGTAGCCCTGCATATCGACGCCGGGAGCCCCTGCCCGCAAGATTTCGATCCGCTCGACCCGCGCCGCCGGAATGCGCTTCAATATGTCCTCCAGCGTCTCTGCCTTGCCGGCGGGCCGCTGACCATCGATCAGCACATTGCCGCCCGCGCCCGAATAGCCGCGAAGCGAACTATTCCCCTCGACGAGCCGAAAGCCGGGCAGCAGGGCGATCATGTCGAAGGCATTCGACGGCTGGCCGAAGGCGAAGAATTCGGCCGGGTAGACCGGCTGGTCCTGCGCGGCGGCTTCCTGGCTCGCGGCCGGTGCCGCATGGCACAGGATCGGAGCGACAAGAACGGCAGCCAGCGCGGCTCGGGCGGTATGCATCGGGATCCCCTTCCTTGCGCGGCAGTGTCCGCGCCGGGGCCCAATGGACGAGTAATGCTGACGCCCCGCTTTCAGTCGGTGTCAGCGGGGCGTCAGATAGCATCCGACCGCAAAGCCGACCGAGCGCCGACCGAGCGACAGGTACGTGAAAGCAATCCTTCCTAGGGTGCCGGCACTGTCTAGATCGGCACGAGGCCGGCACCGGGATGCGAACATGTCCGCCGGAATGCGTCGGCCAACGCCGCGGCCCCGCGGCCGCCGTGTCGCCCCGGAGGATTGCATGACCGTAATACATAGTGTCCGCGCGCATCGTTCGAGCGAGGGCCTTTGCCGTACCGACCAGCTCGCGTGGAAACTGGCCGAAGTCGCACTCGACCCTGCGCCGATCGGCGAGGATGTGGCGGCCATGATCGCCAATCGCGTCATCGACAATGCGGCAGTCAGCGCAGCGGCGCTCAATGCCCCCAGCGTGGCTTCGGCCAGAGCGCAGGCGCTTGCGCGGCCCGATCCGCGCGGCAGCCGGCTGTTCGGATCGAGCCTCGCCCGTATCGCGCCCGAGTGGGCGGCTTGGGCGAATGGCGTCGCGGTCCGCCACCTCGATTTCCACGACACCTTCCTTGCCGAGGATTATGCCCATCCCGGCGATACGATCCCGCCCCTGCTGGCCGTCGCGCAGCGCATGGGCTGCGACGGCGCCGCGCTGGTCAGGGGAATAGCGGCCGCGTATGAAATTCATGTCGCGCTGGTGAAGGGCATCTGCCTTCACGCGCACCGCATCGACCATATCGCGCATACCGGTCCTGCCGCCGCCGCCGGGATCGGTGCGATGCTGGGCCTTGATACGCCCACGCTGTTCCAGGCGATTCAGCAGACGCTGCACGTCACCACGACGACCAGGCAATCGCGCAAGGGCGCGATCTCGTCGTGGAAGGCCTACGCCCCCGCCTTCGCCGGCAAGATGGCGGTCGAGGCGGTCGACCGCGCGATGCGCGGGGAGAGCGCGCCCGAGCCCGCCTATGAGGGTGAAGACGGCTTCATCGCCTGGCTGCTGGGCGGGCCTTCGACGATCTATGACGTGCCGTTGCCGCGCCTCGGCGATCCGCGCTCGGCGATACTCGAGACCTATACCAAGGAACATGCGGCCGAATATCAAAGCCAGGCGCTGATTGACCTTGCGCAGCGAATGGGCCGCGCAATTCCCGACCTGTCGCGGATCGCCGACATATTGATCGAGACCAGCCATCATACGCACAACGTCATCGGATCGGGCGCGGGCGATCCGCAGAAGCGCGATCCCGGCGCCAGCCGCGAAACATTGGATCACTCGATCCTCTATATCTTCGCCGTCGCGCTGGAGGACGGGGTCTGGCACCATGAAAAAAGCTATCTGCCCGAGCGGGCGAGCCGCCCGGAAACGGTCGCGCTGTGGCACAAGATACGGACCGTCGAGCACCCGAACTGGACCGCCGCCTATCATCACGCCAATCCGCAACAGCGCCGCTTCGGCGGCCGCGTCACGATCCGGTTCGACGATGGCGAGACGATGACCGACGAACTGGGCGTGGCCAACGCCCATCCCGCGGGCGCGCGACCGTTCGGTCGCGCCGAATATATCGCGAAGCTCCGCAGCCTGGCCGAAGACCGGGTTGCCGAGCCGGAACAGAATCGCTTCCTCGATCTGGCGGAGCGACTGCCGACGCTCTCGTCGGCCGAGGTGCTTTCGTTGAACATCGGCGCGACGATCCCCCTGGCGAAGGGGCCGCGGGGACTGTTCGATGCCGACTGAGGCCCTTCCCTGGCTGGAAGCCGCTGCGCATTCTTCGGTTCCGCCCGGCGATCGGTTTCGGGCATTGCTTCGCCGCGCCGATATTCTTCGGATACCGGGCGCTCATAACGGCCTGTCGGCCCTGCAGGCGCGCGCTGCGGGCTTCGAGTCCCTCTATCTGTCAGGGGCGGCGATGAGCGCCTCGATGGGCACGCCCGACGTCGGGCTGATCACCCCCGAAGAGGTCGCCTTCTTCGTTCGCCAGATCGCGCGCGCCGCCGACCTTCCCTTGCTCGTCGACGGCGATACCGGACATGGCGGGCCGCTCAACATGATGCAATTCGTGCGCCTGATGGAAGAATCCGGCGCGGCGGCGATTCATGTCGAGGACCAACTTCTGCCCAAGAAATGCGGCCATCTCAACGACAAGCAGCTCATCGCGCGCGACGAGATGGCGGCCAAGGTCGCGGCCGCCGTTCGGGCGCGACGCCACCTGGTCATCGTCGCACGAACCGATGCCGTCGCGGTCGAGGGCATCGGCGCGGCGATCGATCGCGCGCGCGCCTATCGCGATGCCGGCGCCGACGCGATCTTTCCCGAAGCGCTGACGAGCGAGGCGATGTATGCCGAGTTCGCCGCCGCCCTTCCCGGCGTGCCGCTGCTCGCCAACATGACCGAGTTCGGGCGCAGCCCCGACCTGACCGCCGATCGGCTGCAGCAGCTTGGCTTTGCCATGGTGATCTGGCCGGTCAGCAGCCTGCGCGTGGCGAGCAAGGCACAGGAAGAGCTGTATGCCGAACTTGCCCGCGCCGGGACGACACGCGCGCTTCGCGACCGGATGCAGACGCGCAGCGAGCTTTACGCGCTGATCGGGCTTGCCGCCTTCGAGGCGCTGGACCGGACGATCATGGCGAGCAGCCTGCCCCCGGCGGCGGCGGAATAGCAGCGCCGGATCATTCGTCGCCCGAATAGCGGCCCTGCGCGCCCACGCCACGCGACTGGCTTTCGCCGGCCGAATAGGCTTCTTTCCACTGCCGGAAAAAGCGCTCGCGCGTGAGCTGGTCGAGGTGCGTGAGGAGTGCGGGACCGACGCGGATCATTCGGCGTTGGCCGGTCTTTTCGCGAATGGTCTGCGGCAAGGCGACGTCGGATCGTACCGGAAAGACCGATTGCTGGGCGAGGATCGTCTGCCCCTCCTTCGACAGCATGAAGTCGAGGAACAGCCGCGCAGCGTTCGGGTGCCGGGCGTCGCGCGTGATGAGCGCGATGCGCGACATCAGCAGCGTGTAATCCTGCGGCACAACGTGGCCGATGATATCGTCCTGCTGCTGCCGCTTCTGCGCGTAGGAGCTGATCACATTATAGGCGATCAGCACCTCGCCCGACGACAGCGCCTCCAGAATTTCGTCTGATGATTTGAAGAGCTTGGCATGCGACCTTCCCAGCGCATTGACCAATTGCCAGGTGTTCGCGCTCGCCTGAAGATCCTCGCGCAGGAACATGAAGCCGACCGCCGAGCGCTCGGGATCATAGGTCGCCACGCGCCCCGCCATGTCAGGCCGTTCCACGAGAAAGCGCCGGAGCTCCGCATGCGTCCGCGGTACCTCTGCCCGGGGCAGCAGCCGGCTGTTGTACGCGAACACGACGCGCTCCGCCGTGATGCCGAACGCCTCGTTCTTCCACACCAGCCCCGGCGGCAGCGCGCCGCTCTCGGGCGATTTATAGGCCTGGGCATAGCCGTCGTTGACGAGCTTGATCTGGAGATCCATCGCCGAACTCCAGACGATGTCGCCGCCGCCCTTGCCCGCGCGCCCTTCCGCGATCGTCCGGTTGAATGCCTCGTCGGCGGGCATGTCGAGATAGTCGACGTCGATCGCGGGATATTTGCGCTCGAAGGCGGCGACCAGCGCCTCGACGCGGCTGATACCGATGGTGCCGTAGAGGGTGAGCGCGCCCTCCTCCTGCGCCGCGTCGATCGTCTGGGCATAATCGCGCGGATATCCCGGCGGCACATCGGCACGCGGCGCGCACGCCGACAGCGCCTGCACGAGGAGAAGCGCCAATGGCGCGGCGAGTTTGACCGAGAACCTCATCCCGCGCCGAGAACAAGATGTTTGGTTGCCATAGTCAATAGCTTTGCCCCGCCTGTCGCTCGCATGTCGATTATCGCAGCCCGGATAGTTCGGCGGCGACCTCCGCCGGCGTCAGCGGCACCAGGCCCGATCCGTCCGACGCCTCGGCGGCGACGATCGCCTGCCCCGCGTCCGAAAGAAGCATGCGCGCATAAGCCTCGACAAAGGGATCGAGCGGCTGGCCCGGCTTTCGGTCGACGTAGAGATGCAGGAACGGCGACAGCGGATAGCGCCCCGCCGCCACGTCGGCATGGGTTCCGGCCGACGGGGCCGCGCCCCCGGTGTCGGCGAGGGGCACCATCCGCACGCGCGGCGACTGCGCCTGCACGGCAACCGGATGATCGACGATAGCGATGCCGAAGATGTCGCCGGCAACCGCGGCGATGATCGCCGCATCGTCCGACTGCGCCTCATAATTGGGATTGAAGGGATAGCCTTTCATGCGCGAGCCGCGCAGCGCCGACGCGCCATAGCCGTTATCGGGCGGCCCATAGGAATGAATGCGGTGATCGCGCCATCGGTCCGCAAGACCGACCTGCCCCCAATGGGTGACGTCGCCGCCCTCGTGCCCGGTGGTAAAGATCGCCGCGACCTGGGCCAGGGTCAGGGCCGAGATCGGGTTGTCGACGTTGACATACACCGCGGGCGGATGCGGGCGGCCGGGCGCGAAATAGCCGACGCGGCCGAAACGGATGTCGGTCGGCGCATAGCCGCGCGTCTGCAGGAAAGGCCGATCCTCCACGCGAACGCCCCAGCTTTCGCGGTCCATCACCGCGAACGGCGTCACCCCGGCCGCGAATGCCTGCATCGTCGCCACCTCCGACTTCGGGGTCGTGAGGGTGATCCGATATTCGGGATGCATCGTCAGAAACAGCGCGTTGAGCCGGGTCAGGAGCGGCGCCAGCCGCTCGCCGGCGACGATCGAAATCGAACCGTCGGGCAGGACATAAGCGGGACGTTCGGCCTCGCTCCCCAAGGCAGAGGCGCAACCGATCGGCGCAAAGGACAGGAGCAAGCCGGCGATCAGCGCGGCGAACCTGGCGGACATCGAGAGCCTCGCGGTCATCGGATCTTCGCCAGTTCGGCCGCCGCCTCGGCGGCGCTGAGCGGAAGATAGCCCGGCGCCGACTGGTCGGCGAGTTGCGCCGCAGTCCAGGGCGTCCCGCCGACATAGCCCGCAGGGGGCGCCTCCGCGATGATCCGTTGCCCCTCGCGCGACAATATCATGCGCAAATATTCGCGGATGAAGGGTTCGACACGGCCGCTTGCGTCACGACGCGCATAGATCAGCAGGTGGCGGTCGAAGGGATAGCGGCCGCTCATCAACTGACCGACATCCATCGGCGACAAGGGCGCGCCCCCATCGGTCGGCGTGATCTTGAGGATCTTCACCCGCCGCCACTCGACGATGTTGCAGGTGTGCATGCCGATGGCGCCGACGTCGTTCGCGACGCGCGCCTCACGCGATACCAGCGGATCGCGCTTGTCGGGATCGACGCGCGGCGAATCCTCGGGGCGGAAAAAGCGCCCGCCGAACCAGCCGTCGACCATGAAGGGGGTAGCCCCCGCGACGTTCGAATTGCTGATGCTGTGCACATGGATAGCGCGTTCGGACCATTCGCCGGTCAGGCCGAGCTGCCGCCATTGCGTGAGGTCGCCCGTCCCGTTTCCGGCGGTGAATATTCGCGCGACCTGATCGACGGTCAGGCTGGTCAGCGGGTTGTCGGGATGGACGAAGATGCACACCGGCCCGGACAGCGCCTTCGAATTCGGAGGATCGCGCGCGATGCGAACCATCAGCGGCTCGCTTCCCAGAACGTCGCGATAGGCCTGCATCTCCAGCGAACTGAATTCGGCGCCCATCGGAGCAAAGGCCGAACGGCCGAAGGTGAGCGACGGCGCGGCGGTCGCCGTACCCTTCAGAAGCAGCGTGAACTTGAATCCGCGATGCCTGGCGACGAACAGCGCGTTCAGGCGCTCGAGGATATGCGCCATGTCATAATAGCCGACGATCGCGATCGATCCGTCGGCCAGAAGATACGGGGCGTCGGCCGGCATCTTAACCGGCTGAGGTCGGTAGGCGCGAAGCCCCGGGTTAAGCGCGACCGGCGGAGCAGCGGCGGGCTGGGCGGCGGCGGGTTGGGCCATCGCCGTTTGCGTTGCCGGTCCGGCAAGGCAGCCCAGCACAAGAGCCATATGCGCGGCGAATTTCATACAGCCTGTCCCGCCAAAAGGCGCCCCTTGCGGGGCGCCTCGCTTCCGGTGAAGCCCAGTGCCTCCCTACCGGCCCCTCCCATCCCCATGGTTTGGGCCGGTAGGCAAGCGTTCAGAATTTGTAGCGCACCGTGGCGGTCAGCTGCCGCGGTGTGCCGGGGTTGGTCTGCAATTCGGCGGCAAAACCCGAATTCTCGATATAGCGCTCGTCGAGAAGGTTGGTGGCCTTCAGCGTGATATTGAGATTCTCGATGGGCTCGTAATAGATGCCGAGATCGACGGTGAAATAGGAACCCAACGGCATCGTGCCGCCGCCCGGCCGCGGGTCGTTTGCCTGGGTCGGCAGCAGACCGGCACGGTTGCCGACATAGGCAAGACCAAGGCCGAAACCGAGATTTTCGAGCGGGCCGCTCTCGAAATCATAACGCGACCAGAGGTTGAACGAGTTGCGCGGCGAGTTGGTCAGGCGCGCGCCATTCTGGACCGCGATGTTCGACGAGGTCACCTTCGCATTGGTGAAGGCATAGCCACCGGTCAGGCTCCAGCCCGGCAGCGGCGTCCCGTTGAACTCGATTTCAAAGCCCTTCGACCGTTCGCCGCCAAGCTGGTTCGAGCAGGTGCCCGAGGCGATCGTCGCACCGGGAGGGATGGCGATCCCCGCCGCGATCAGCTGCGCCTGGGTAAGGCAGTTGAAGGTGTTGAGCGTGTTCTTCTTCTTGATGTCGAACACCGCCGAGGTGACGGTGACCTTGCGGTCGAACAGTTCGGCCTTGATCCCCGCCTCGATCGAGTTCGCGGTCGTGGGGGAGAAGGGATTGTTGCCGAAATTGTCCTGCGCCGTCGCAGCGACGGGGACGAAGGAGGTGCTGTAGCTCGAATAGATCGAGATCGTTTCCTTCGGCTGGAAAATCAGGCCCGCCATCGGAAGGACCCTTGTATCCTTCTTTTTGACCGGCACGAACGTGGTCAGCCGCAGATCCTCGATGCTCTGTCGTTCGTCGGCATAGCGGACGCCGACCATCGCCTTGAACATGTCGGAAAACTCGATGAAGTCGGACGCATAGAAGCCCAGCGAGTTCTGGACGGTATAGCGCCAGGTGAGGTTGCTCATCTGGCCCGGGTTGAACAGCGGAAACGCCGACGGCCGCGGCACGACGCCATGAACCGGATTATAAACGCTCACATCCAGTGAGTTACAGGCCGCACCCGAGCAGTTGTAGAACTGCGTACGGTTGAGGCTGGTCGTTTCCTGGCCGCCGGTAAAGCCGACGAGCAGCGTATGCTGGATGCCGAAGGTGTCGAGCTTTGCCGTCAGGTTCGCGTCGACGAAGCTGTAGGTGCGCTCATTATCCTGTCCGCGCGCGCGGCGGGTCACGATGGTGTTCGCCGTATCGCGGAACCCCAGAACGTCGAAGCTGGTCTGCGCGCTGTCCTGATCGACGTAGCGATAGCCCAGGCGGAAATTGATGTCCGAACTGAACTCATGTTCGAAGAAGACGCTGCCGATCAGGCCGCGCTCGGTGATGACATCCTCGGGCTCCTGATACGCCGTGGTGATGTCGGCGATCAGGCTGACGTCGCGGTTCGGCGCAACGAGATAGGTATCATAATGTACCTTCACGCGGCGATATTCGCCCTGAACGGTAACCTTGGTCCGATCGCCCAACTTCCACGCCAGGCTGGGCGCGAAATAGACGGGCTTCTCGTTCGAAAAGTCGCGGAAGCCGTCGATGCGGCCAATCTCGCCGATCATGCGGAAGGCAAACCGGTCGGCGGAATCGAGCGGCCCGGTAAGGTCGACCGAGATCGTGCCGCCCAGCGCGCGGTCATATTTGCCCGCCCCCGCGATGCCCTTGAGATCGACCTGATAGCCCGGTTTGAATTCCGGCTTCTTGGTGATGATATTGATGAAGCCGCCCGGCTGCGCCTGACCGTACAGCACCGACGTGCCGCCCTTCACCAGTTCGACGCGCTCGACGCCGATCGTCGGCGGCGAGCCGATGCGGACCGACAGGCCGGGAAGGCCATCGGTCAGGATCGCGTTGCGATCGGTGCCGCCGGTCTTGAAGCCGCGAAAGCTGATGTCGTAGCCCGTGTTGCCCGCGCGCTGGATGCCCGTCATGTAGCGATACAGGTCGGAGACGTTCTGCGTCTCGATCGCGTCGAGGAAATTGTCGTTGTACGCGTTGACGCTGAACGGCGTTTCCAGGACGGGAATGTCCATTTTCGACGCACTCGACGCCCCCGAGTCGAGCATCTTGCGTCCGGTGACGATGATCGCTTCGGCCGAAGGTTCCCCTTCTTCCTGTTCGGCGGCATCGACCGGCGCTCCTTGCGCCGCGGCGGGGACGGCGGCGACAATCATGGCCATCGCCGATACTCCGAGCAGACAGCGCGCCCCAAATTTGACCTTATTCATCTTCCTAGCTCCCAATCTAGCTTCTTTGTTCAGGGGGCGCCTCCGCCCCCCGTCATTCGCCCAGACCATTTTCCCGCCCCTGTCCGCGGTCCGTCCGGCAAATGACTGAAATGATTTTTATTGTTATTTTACAGATTCTTATTCCGGAACATTCTTTTGCTTTATGCTTGTTTCCGGCGGTCTGTGGGTGACCGAACCCTTTCCGCTCTCCCTCGGACGCCCGCCGTGTCGGACGACCGGGAGATTGCGTCCGGGAGCGCGCCGGGACGCGCCCCCGGAGACGATTATTTCTTCGCGCCGTTGCTCGCGAGATACGCCCGGCTTGCCTCGACCTGGTGCGCGCGCAGCGGCAGGAAGATGCCCTGGCGCTGGATGACCGACTGGCCCTCGCGGCTGAGCACATAGCGCAGGAATTCGGCCAGGCCCGGATCGACCGGCTTGCCCGCCGAACCGTTGGTGTTGAGATAGACGAGGCGCGTCAGCGGATATTTGGTGCTGGCGACCGCGTCATAGCTCGGCGAGACGGCGGGGCCGTCGCCTTCCGAGACCGGCACGATGCGCACCTCGGAATCGATCGCGGAGAGCCCCGTGTAGCCGAGCGCATAGCGATCGTTCGCGACGCGGCGGGCGACGTAGAAAAAGACGGGATCGCTCGCCATGTCCTTCTTCCATTCGCCGCGCTTGCCGTCGGTCGACAGAACGCGCTGGCGGATGAATTCCTCGAAGCCATTCCAGGGCGTGATGCCATAGAGATGGATCTTCTTGTCCTTCCACTCGCCCGTCAGGCCAAGGTCGCCCCAGGTTTCGACAGGCTTGCCGCCGCGATGGCGCGTCGACGAGAAAGCGGCGTCGAGCTGCTGGTAGTTGAGCTTGGCGATCGGGTTGTCGGGATGAACCATGAACGCCATCGCGTCGAGGAAGCCGTAGTGGCGCCACGACCCGCCCGAGATCGGCACCGAGAAAGGATCGGCGTTGAACTTCTCGCGGTAGCTGGAGACGTCGGTCGGCTTGAGCTCACGCGAGACGAAAACCAGTTCGAGATTGCCCTTGATCAGTTCCAGCGTGCCGAGGCTGCCCGCCATCGGCTTTTCGATCTCCAGCTTGAAGCCGGGATAATAGCGCTGAAAATCCTTGACCCACATGTCGACCAGGCCGGGAAGCACGTCGGAGGTGCCGGCCTGATAGGTCCGGTTGATCTTGAGACCCGGCGTCTTCTTGAAGGCGGGCAGCGCGGGATCGATCGACGGCTGGAGCAGTTCGGGCGTCGGAACCGTACGCCCGTTCTGCATCCCCGCCTTTTTCTCCTCCTCGGTCTGCGGGGCGGGAGAGGCACTCGTCGGGAGGTCCCAATGCTGCACGCCCGGCCGCGCGGGCGGCAGATCGGTCGGCGTCGGGCCGGAGGCATGGGCGGGCGCGGCCAGCTGGGTGGCGGCAACGACCGTTGCGACAAGCCCCGCCAGGGTCGACTTACGTGTCATGTTCTTCCTCTCCTTTTGAAATATTCTGTTTTGGTGCGATGTCGGCAAAGCCCGTCGCCATGGCTTTCGCCACGGCCGGCGCAGGCTTTTCGGAATGCATCTGCGCGTTGGCGGGAGCGGTCAGGCCGACAAGTGCAAGGGCGCCGGCCAGGACCCGTGCCACGACACGGGCACAGTCGAACAAGCTGCCAGCAAAAGCCGCCACGATCCGCTCCTCTTTCCGGCGCGATCTGATGTCGCGTCCTGGCCCAAGTCTATGCCTGTTAGCTGTCACGCTCCTGTCACTTTCAACCCGTCGCCCCGACGAGCGGGAAGACCCCGAACGCCAGCGACGCGATGAAGAAGACGACGAACGAGCCGAGCGCCCATTTGAGCGTGAAGCGCTGATGCTCGCCGAATTCGATGCCGACGAAGCCGACGAGGAGATAGGTCGAGGCGACGAGCGGGCTGAGCAGGTGGATCTGCTGTCCGACGAGCGACGCGCGGCCGATCTCGGCGGGAGTCAGGCCGTAGTGCGCGCCGGTCTCCGCCAGGATCGGCAGCATGCCGAAGTAGAAGGCGTCGTTCGAGATGAAGAAAGTGAACGGCGCGCTGAGCAGCGCGGTGATCGGCGCCATATAGGGCCCCCATGCCGGCGGGATGTAGCTGGTGACGGTCGCGGCCATCGCGTCGACCATCTTCGTACCCGACAGGATGCCGGTGAAGATGCCCGCGGCAAAGATCAGGCCGGCAACGGCAAGCGCATTGCCGGCATGGGCGCTGAGCCGCTCGCGCTGATGCTGAAGCCGCGGATAGTTCACCGTCATGGCGATGGCGAAGGCCAGCATGAACAGCACGGCGAGCGGCAGCAGGCCGGTGATCAGCGCGACCATCAGCGCGGCGGTCAGCAGGAAGTTGAACCAGATGAGGTTCGGACGGCGCGCCTCGATATGGCTGTGCGAATCCTCCGCGATGATCGCGGCGGCGCTGGCATGCGCGTCGCCGGAATGCGCATCGGCAGGCATCGCGGCAAGGCGTTCACGCTCCTTGAGGCCAAAGCGATAGGCGACGAAAAGCACCCAGAAGGCCGTGAAGATCATCGGCAGGATCAGGGGAACGAAGACTTCGTTGGCGTCGAGCTTGAGCGCGCTCACGACGCGCGCGGTCGGGCCGCCCCAGGGCAGGACGTTCATGACCGCGCCCGCCATAATGATGATGCACGCCGCCATGCGAACGTCCATCTTCATGTGGCGATAGAGAGGGAGCATCGCTGCGGTGGTGATCATATAGGTGGTCGCGCCGTCGCCATCGAGCGACACGATCAGCGCCAGCACGGCGGTGCCCATCAGAATCTTGACCGGATCATGGTCGACGACGCGGACGATCGCCTTGATAAGGGGATCGAAGAGCCCGACGTCGATCATCAGCCCGAAATAGAGGATGGCGAACACCAGCATGACGCCGGTCGGGGCAAGATCCTTGACCCCGTCCATCATCATCTTGCCGAGTTCGGCGGCATCGACGCCCGCGAGCGGAACCGCCAGCAATGCAAAAAGCAGCGGAACGAGGATCAGGGCGATCATCGCCGAAATCCTTTTGGTCATGATCAGCACCATGAAGGTCGCGACCATGGTGAACGCCAAAATCGAAAGCATTGCCTTCCCCTCTTTCGCAGGCTCCGCGAAAGCGGGACCCGGCACCTAAATCGAGAGGATCATTCGCGGGTCAGACGGTGTCGCCGGCATGAAACAAGATGCGGCGCCATTCTGCCCGGAGCGCCAGCCCGCCAGCATCTGCATCGGCAAATGCGTTCGCGAGATCATCCTCTCTTCGACAGACCGGTTGATTCCGGTTCTGTGACCATCGGATATTCCGCCAACCTGTCACTCACCTGTCAGACTGGGTTCATCAATTCGCGGGCGGCAGGATCACCTCGGCGCGCAGTCCCCGCCCGTTGCTCGCGGTGCTGAGCCGGACCTCGGCGCCGATCGCACGGGCCAGCGCGCGGACGATCGAAAGGCCAAGGCCGCTCCCGCCGCGATCGGCCGCGCGCGGCAACCGGGTGAAGCGCGTGAACATGCGTTCGCGCTCTTCGGGAGCGATACCGGGGCCGTCATCCTCGACGGCGACCACCACTTGTCCATCTTTCGACGCGATGGAGATGCCCACCTCGCGGCCGCAATTATTATAGCGGATCGCATTGTCTACGAGGTTGGCGACCAGCTCGCCCGCCAGCACCGGCTGCGTCATCGCGATCGGCGGCGTTTCGCTGCGTTCAAAATGCAGGTCGATGCCGGCCTTCAGCGCTTCGATCGATCGCTCGGCGGCTATATCGGCGACGAGCGCGTTCATATCGACCGCTTCGGGCTCGACCGCGGCCGTCGCCGCGCTGTCGGCACGCGCCAGCGCGAGTAGCTGGATCAACAGGCGACTGAGCCGCTCGGTCGCCTGGTCGATGTCGGCGATGGACGTCTTCGCCTGCGCATCGTCGATGGCGCTCGACTGCAGGACGGCGATGTGCCCCCGCAAAATCGAGAGCGGCGTTCGCATCTGGTGCGAGGCGTCGGCGGTGAAACGGCGCATGCCATCATTCGCTTCGTCGAGGCGCGACAGCATGCCGTTGAACGCCGTGACGAGATCGCGAAGCTCGGTCGGCACCTTGGTGAGCGGCAGCGGCGTCAGGTCCGACGGCTGGCGTTCGTCCATCTCGTCACGCAGCAACAGCACCGGCTTCAGACCCCAACGCACCGCGCGCGGCAGCAACAGCGCCATGACCGCGATGAGCACGATCTCGAGCAGGGCGAGGCCGATATAGAGCTGGCGCGTCATCCGGTCCCGCGCGCCAAGCGTTTCGGCCACCTCGACGATGACCGGGTCGGCAATGCCGGGCAACCGCCGCGCCTCCGCGACGATACGCAGTTCGCGGCCGAGATATTGCGCTCGCCCGTACATGACCTCGCCATCGGACATCTTGCCCGGCGCAATGTTGGGAAGGTCGGAATAGCCGGTGAGCAACTGCCCGCGATGCCGCACGCTGTAATAGACGTTGTCGCGTTCCGCCGTCTCCAGCATGCCGAAAATCGCGGGCGACAGATCGAGCGCGACCTGATCGTCCTCGATCGTCAGCGACTCGGCGATCGCCCGGGACGCCGCGCCGAGAATGCGGTCATTAACCGCCTCGACCGATTCAGCGACGGCCCAGGAACCGCCGATACCAAGGATGATTGCGATGCCGGCAATCGGCAATACCATGCTGCGCAGCAGTCGCTCGGTGAGCGAAACGATCCGGAAACGCTGTGGATCGTCAATCGGCATCGAGCATATAGCCTAACCCGCGTATCGTCCGAATCGCAGGCCCGTCGGGTTCGAGTTTCCGGCGAAGGCGCGCGATATAAACCTCGATCGCATTGGGGGCGACGACCTCGTCATAGCTGAATATTTCGGAGAGCAGCCTTTCCTTCGGCACCACCTTGCCGGCCTTGGCGACCAGGCGTTCGAGGACGGCCCACTCGCGGCGGCGCAGGTCCAGCGTCCGGCCATTTACGGTCGCCGACGCACGCCCCAGATCCATCGCCAATGCCCCGACCTCGACGACCGACGACGCCTGGCCGACCGAGCGGCGCAGGAGCGCACGGATACGGGCGAGAAGCTCGCTGACTTCGAACGGCTTCAGCAGATAATCGTCCGCGCCGAGATCAAGCCCCGTCACGCGGTCGTCCACCGTATCGCGGGCGGTCAGGATCAGGACCGGGGTCGCAAGCCCCCTGGCGCGCAGCGTCCGCAACACGTCGAAGCCGCTCATGTCGGGAAGCCCAACGTCGAGCGTGATCAGCGCAAAGGGTTCGTCGAGCGCCATCTCAAGCCCCGACTCCCCGTCATCCGCCACATCCACCGCATAGCCCGCGGTGCGCAGCGATGCAGCGATCGCGCGCGCAAGCGGAGCCTCGTCTTCAACCAATAATATCCGCGCCATCCCATCCCCATAGGCGGTGCATTTCGCACTCACCCCTTCTTGCGGGCCAGACTGTCAGCTGAACCCGATATTTTCAACGCCCATCCGGTCAGGCTAGGCCCATCCAACATAGCGAGACGGGTGAAGGCCGTATCCGGCATACGGACCACACCCCCCGGATGCGACAACAAAGCGGTGGCCATCGCGCGCTTCAATTTCGCGAACAATGGGTTCGGCAAGCTGACAGGAGGCTGTCGCGACGGCGACCGGCCGATCAGCGAGGTCCGGCGACAGGATTCTGTCAGCCTGCGCGGGTTAGCGATGCGCCCAGAGGCGGGTGCGTCGGCGCTCGCAGTCTGGAGAGGAGAAACATAATGTTCGATTTTACTCGTCGGAGCCTGCTTGCAGCGGGCGCCGTCACGCTGATCGCGCTCGCAGGCTGTTCGGGCGGCGGCAAGGAAGAAACCAAGGCGTCGGTCGATACCACGGCCGAGACCGAGGCGACAGCTGCCCCCGCCTTCGCGCTCGTGACCTTGCCGGTCGGCAAGAAGGCCCCCGCCGATCTGGTGGCGCAGCTTGCGGCAGCGAAGAGCAGCGGCGATGTCAGCGATGTCCTGCTCCTGAAATCGAAGCCGAGCGCCGAAGGACCGCTCGGCTTCGATCAACTCGCCGTGCTCGAATTCCCGAGCGAGGCCGCCTTCAACAAATGGAACGGAACCGCCGTACGCAAGCTCGGCACCGATCTGGTTATCCGCCGCGCCGACCTGTTGGTCGATCGGCGTGCAAAGGAGCATCCGGCAACGGCGATCTATGTTCTCGGCCATTATGATACGATGGTCGACGCCGCGAAATATGGCAGCTTCACCGAAGGCTATATCAGCCCCAATCTCGACGGTCAGATCAAGGCCGGCGGCCTGACGGGCTATGCGATGTATTATGAGCGCGAGCCCGTCGAAGGGATCAAGGGCAACCGCGCCATTCTGGTGAAGCAATATACCGACGAAGCCGGCTGGCACAGCGCCGAAAAAGCCAAGGTCGCGATCCGCGAAGAGTTGAAGAAGGATCCCGCCTGGATGGTGCTGGACGGTGAGAAGCCGAAGATGCGCGAGCAGATTTCCGGCACGCTCGCGACGCCCATAGCCGTAAAATAACTTCAACCGTGGCGGGGTATAGCATCCCGCCACCCAAAACGGCCGCGCGGCGGCCGTGATGGCGGATGACGCAGGAACGACCCGCTCCCTGGCTGGTTCCTGCGTCTCCGCCATCGGCTTTTTGGGTGACCGCTGGCGGAAAGCGGGTGGCGAAGGCGGAGGTCGCGAACGACAGCATCCGCCGCTCATCTGAATGCGACGAGGCGCACCCCTGCGGCTGTGCAGGGGTGCGCCTCTTTCATGCGATCGAAATTTCCGGATCAGAAATTGACGAGCATGTTCAAACGCAGCCGGTCGAGCCAATCGCTCGCGCCATTCGACCCCGCATAGAGCGCGTCCTTGGGACGGTAGCGATAGAAGGTGGCGTTGAGCACGATATTGTCGATCGGGACGAAGTCGACGAACAGCGTGTGCTGGCGATAGTTGGTCGCGATATTCGTGTTGTCGTGACTGAAAGCCGCGAACACCGCGTCTACGCCGGTCTGCGCATAACCATAACCAAAGCGAAGATCGCCCTTCTTCGAAGCGCGACCGACGAGCAGATCGACGCCGAAGCCACTGTCGCCCGGCACGGTTGCCCCGAAGTTGTGGACATAATCGCCGACGACACGCACCGGCCATTTTTCGCCAAGACCATTGAACTGGACCGCGCCGATGACGTCGAGCAGGTCGAAGTCGGACAGATAGCGTCCGGCAAGGAAACGGTTCGAGCGGAAGTCGCCGGTATCGCCCCCGGCGGTGCTGCCGAGCTGATAGTCGTAATAGCCGGCCGCAAGCTCGAATTTGAGCGGTGCCGAAGGCGACGTTTCGAACGCCAGCTGTCCGCCGACCATGTCGCTGTTCTTGCCGGCCACCGATTCATCGATCAGGAAGTACAGCGCGTTGGCCTTGAGCGACGCACCGCCGCCGAGGTTGATCTTATAGGACGCGCTGACGCCCTGCGGGCTGACGTCGCCGTCCCACACCAGTTCGGTGCGCACGAAAGGCTGCGGAATCTTGCCGCCGTAGAGCGTCAGATTGCCGAGCGAGAATTTGGCATAGGCCTGATCCAGGCTGACATCGAGATCGTCGTTGAAGTTCGACAGGGTGATGTCGGTGCTGTTCGGATCGTCGGCATCGCCGGTCGAAAGCTGGCCGCCGACGGTCAGCCATTTGTTCACGGCATAGGCGGCGCGCAGGCGGGCGCGCAGGACGCCGCGATCGCGGTTGCGCGCATCCTGATCGCCGAAATTCGATTCATAGCGCAGACGGAAGTCGCCGTTGATCGTCAACTTGGACGGCACCGATGCGGGCGGCGTGCCCGGCGCCGAGCCGCCGGCGGGATTCACGGGAGCCGCGGCCGAGGCGAAAACCGCAGGCTGAGGCGATCGTTGAATGAAGGAGCCGCCCTGCGCCGCAGGCGTAGGCTGTAGCTGCGCCGTCGTTGCGACAGGGGCGCTTTGGGGCTGGGCCGCGACAACCGGCGAACCGCCCGCAAGCTTCGCCTTCAGCTCTTCGATCTCGACGGCCGATTGCTGCTGCTGCGCCTTCAGGGCGGCGATTTCCGCACGCATCGCGGCGAAATCATCGGCAGACTGCGCCTGTGCGTACGTCGGCGCCGCGATCATGATGGCGAACGCCGACACCGCGCCCAGGCGACGAACTCCACGGACCCTATTGCTCATCTTGTACTTCCTCTCTGCGACGTCTCGGCCTTTCGACACGCGGCTGCGTGTCTTGGCCATTCTTGCCCTTGTCCGGGGAAGCGAGAGGCGAACCCGATCTCGATGCCGCGTCGACCCATATTCCCCGCAAGCCCCCTGCCCGATCGTCCCTGACAGGCGCCTGTCGTGGCTTGTCAGGATGGTGTCAGGTCGGGGATGTCGGAGCGAAGCGTTACGGGCAGCGCGTCAGCCGCATGACAGTATTTGCCCCTAGGCTTCCGCAAAACAGTCGAGGGAGAGATTCATGCGCAAGTTCATCGCGGCCGCGTGCCTGCTCGCGGCGCTGCCCGCGTCGGCGCTGCCCCGGGCGGAATGCGAGCTCGATCCCATCCAGAACCGGATTCCCAGCAGCCACGGCGACGCGGCGATGGCCCCGGCGATGGACGGCTTGCAAAAACTCTATCGCGCGAAAGCTCCGAAGGCGGCGGCTCCTTCGCGCTGGATTCACGGGAGCGACGCCGTCGGGGCGGGTGTCCTGACTTATGAAATTGCCGACATGGCGCCGATGACGCGCGCCTTTTTGCCGACCGAAAACTCGCCCTATGACCATCATTTCAAGGGCGACATGATGAAGACGCCCCACATGGTGCGGATCGGGTCCGTCGACGGCCGCCCGGCGTGGATCGCGATCAACAAGCGTCCCGATTCCCCGTTGCCGCCGCGCCTTCTCGCCTTCCTTGACCTGGCGCTTTCAGCCGAAGGTCAGGCTGTGATCGCGGCGACGCCGGGCTTTGCCCCGCTCGGCGCCGACGAGCGGGCGGCCGAGCGCAAGAGGCTCGACGCCTATGTCGCCCCGCTCGACGCGGCGCTGCCGACCTATCGCCCCGTTCCGGGCCTTTCGGGGACGATCAGCAGCGTCGGAAGCGACGGCATGCGCAGCCTGATGGACAAGTGGCAGTGCCGCTTCTCCGTGCTGCAGCCGGGTGTGCGAAAAGGCGATCGCTGGGATCACCCCGGCACGTTGAACGGCTTTCACGCACTGTTGGTGGGCGAAGCCGACATGGCGTCGATGGGCCGCGAACTCTGGCCGTCCGAACTGGCGCAGTGGCGCGCGGGGTCCGGGTCCAGCGCGGCGCCGATCGAGATTGCCGTCGCACGCGGGGGGTTCAACACCCCGCAGCGCACCACCGCGCAGGCGATCTTCGTCCACCCGTCCAACCCCATCGGCCATCTGAGCATCGAACAGCTTGCCGCGATACTGGGGGAAAGCCCGACGATCACGCGCTGGGGCCAGCTTGGGCTGACCGGCGAATGGGCCGATCGTCCGATCAAGGTTCTGACGCCTCCCCATGTCGCGCCCAATGCGATGTCGATGCAGATGATGTTGCTGAAGGGCAAGGGCTGGAACGCGGCGGCGGTCCCCGCCCCCTATGCGGAAACCGCGCGCGCGTTGCAGGCCGATCCCGCCGCGATCGGATTTGGCGGCCTGGAGGAAGGCGCACCCGACCTCAAGGCACTGGCGGTCGCCGATGCCGACGGCAATATCGTCCCGCTCGACGCCCCCAATGCCGCGACCGGCCGCTATCCCTTCACCCGCTTCATGTACATTCGCCTGGCACCCGGAAAGGTGTCGCCGCAGGCGGCCGCGTTCCTGCGCTACATACTGAGCCGCGAGGGCCAGGAGTGGGTGCGCTATTCGGGCTACCATCCGCTGACCGCGGCCGAAGCGAAGGCCGAGCTGGCGAAACTGGCGGGCGCGGCGAAATAGCCGCCGAAGAGCCAAAGGGCCCCTAAGTCTCTCCTAAGTCAGGGGCGGCATGACAAGGGCGGCGCAGCAGGCGCCGTGTTGAAAGGACCTTGTCATGCAAATCAAACAGACCCTCCTGATCGCCGGAATCGCCGTTGCGGCGGCCGGCGCCATTGGCGCGACCGCTACGGTTGCGCTCGCACAGGCCGATGGCGGCACGAACGACGCCATGGCCGCGCCGCGCCCCGCCACCTCCCTCGTCGCCGCGGTCGGCGCCGCGGAGAATGCCGCCGCAGGATATGCGACACGGGCCGAATATGAACGGACCAAGACCGGCTGGGCCTATGACGTTGAAGTCGTGAGCGGTTCGAAAGTCTTCGACGTCCGCGTCGATGCCGCATCGGGAAAAATCCTGTCGACGCTGGAGGATCAGGCCGACCAGGGCGATGAAGCCGACGAGGATGGCGCGGACCATCGCGACTGATCCCCCATTTGCTGAAGGAGTTCCCCATGGCGACAGCCGAACTGCGGTCATCCGACGGGATGCTGAACAAGGTGCCGGAAGTCACGCTGGCTTTCTGGATCATCAAGATGTTGTCGACGACAGTCGGCGAAACCGGCGCCGACTATCTGATCTTCAACCTGGGATATGGATTGACGATCACATCGGCGGTCATGGGCGTGCTGCTCGTCGCGGCGTTGGCGTGGCAGATGCGGCTTCGTCGTTATGTTCCCGAACCCTATTGGCTGGCCGTCGTGCTCGTCAGCATTTTCGGGACGCTGGTGACCGACAATCTGACCGATCAGTTCGGCGTGCCGTTGGCGGTGTCGACGGGTGCCTTCTCCATCCTTCTCGTCGCGCTGTTCTGGATCTGGCATCGCAGCGAGGGAACGCTGGCCATCGATGCGATCGATACGCCGCGGCGCGAGCGCTTCTATTGGATATCGATCCTCGTCACCTTCGCGCTCGGCACCGCTGCGGGCGACTGGGTCGGCGAAGGGCTCGGCCTTGGCTATGGCACATCGGCCATATTGTTCGGCGCGATGATAGCGGCGGTCGCGGCGGCGCGCTTTCTCTTCAAGGCAAGCCCGGTCGCGACATTCTGGATCGCCTATGTCCTGACCCGTCCGCTGGGCGCATCGTGCGGCGACCTGCTCGCGCAGACGCAGGCGAACGGCGGGCTTGGGCTCGGCACCACCCAGACCAGCCTTGCCTTCCTGGTTGTGATCGTGGCGCTGGTCCTGTATTTGCGCGCTGCCTTGCCGAAGTCGGCGGCAATCGCCGGATAGCATAGGAAAAGCGGAGAACCGCGGTGCGGGTGCTTGTCGTCGAGGATGACCGGATGATCGGCGAGGCGATGTCGCTGGCGCTGCGCGACGCCGCCTTTGCCGTCGACTGGGTCCGCGATGGCGCCAGCGCGCTGGATGCCCTTGAGACCCAGCATTATGGGGCGGTTCTCCTCGACCTTGGCCTTCCGGAAATCGACGGCGTGTCGGTCATTCGCACGTTGCGGCGCGGCGGTGACAAGGTTCCCGTCCTGGCCGTCACCGCGCGCGATGCCGTCAGCGACCGTATCGAGGGCCTCGATGCCGGCGCCGACGACTATATCGTCAAGCCGTTCGACATGGCCGAATTGCTGGCCCGCATCCGCGCGGTGTCGCGCCGCAAGGACGGCGATGCCAGCCCGGTCCTGTCGAACGGCCGCATCCACCTGGACCCCGCTTCGCACGAAGCCCGGGTCGAGGGTGCCGAAGCGATCCGCCTATCCGCGCGCGAATTTGCACTGCTTCGCGCGCTGCTCGTCCGACCCGGCACGATCCTTTCGCGCTCCGAGCTGGAGGAGCGCATCTATGGCTGGGGCGAGGAGGTCGAGAGCAATGCCGTCGATTTCCTGATCCACGGTCTGCGCCGCAAGCTGGGCCAAGACGCCATCCGCAACATCCGGGGCGCCGGATGGCTGGTCGATCGCGCGCCGTGACGCCGCGCTCGCTGCAGTTTCGCCTGTCGCTGTGGCTGACCGTCGCGATCCTGGCGGTCGCGGCGATCGGCGCCGCCTATAGCTATTCGTCAGCCTTCGACGAGGCGATCGAGATGCAGGATGGCGAGCTCGGCGCGATCGCCGAATTCGCCGTCCGCGCCGATGCCGCGCCGGCGGCGGGCCGCGCGGGAACCGGCGAGGATGCCGATCAGCTGCGCCTGCGCGTAGGGCGAATATCGCGCGCGGGATCGAACCTTCCCGCCGAACTCAGCGGCCTTCGGCCCGACATTGCGCCGGGCTTTCACACCGAAGCGCTCGGCGGCACCGAATGGCGAATCTTCGTGCGATCGGCGGAAGGCGAGCGCTTCGTCGTCGCACAGCCGACCGCGATCCGCGACGATATCGCGCATGACGGCGCGGTGCGCGCGGCGATCCCGATCCTCGCGCTGGTCCCCGCACTGTTGCTGATCGTCGCGGCGATCGTGGGGCGCATGCTCGGACCATTGCGGCGACTGGCCGGCGACGTCGACGCCCGCCCGGAGCACGACCTGACCCCCTTCCAGACCCGGGGCCTTCCCGGCGAGATCGTGCCGCTGGTCGAGGCGATCAACCGCCTGTTTCATCGCGCGGGCGACGCGATGACCGCGCAGCGGCGCTTCATCGCCGATGCGGCGCACGAGCT
>JAFKLT010000052.1 GCA_017309275.1 Sphingomonadales bacterium
GCGGATCAGCCGGCCGAAAGCCTGGCCGATCCACGCGCGAATGACGCTGTCGTCATAGGCGCTGCCGCCCTGCGCCGCGCGCCGCGCCGCGTGCAGGATCGTCGGTCGCGGCCAGGGCACGCCCTCCATGATCACCAGCCGCAGCGAATCGCCGGGCACGTCGACCCCGTCGCGCAGCGCATCGGTGCCGAGCAGCGAGGCGTGCGGATCGGCGCGAAAAATGTCGACGAGCGTCCCCGTGTCGAGCGGATCGACATGCTGGGCATAGAGCGGCAGGCCGGCCCGGGCGAGCCGGTCGGCAATGCGCGCATGAACGATGCGCAGCCGCCGGATCGCGCTGAACAGCCCCAGCGCGCCGCCGCCCGACGCCTCGATCAGCCGGCTGTACGCGCCCGCCAGCGCGGGCAGGTCGCCGCGCGCGATGTCGGTAACGATCAGCACCTCCGACTGGCGGGCATAATCGAAGGGGCTCGGCACGGCGAAATGCTGCACCCCGCCGCCCATGTGGCGCGCGCCGGTGCGGATGTCGGCGTCGGTCCAGCCGCCGCCGTGCGCGCCGCTGCGCAGCGTGGCCGAGGTGACGAGCACGCCCTGCGCAGGGCGATATACGACTTCGGCGACCGGACGCGCTGGGTCGAGCCAGTGGCGGTGCAGCCCCAGGTCGAATTCGCGTCCGTCGTATCGGTCGACCGCCAGCCAGTCGACGAAGTCGGGGTCGGCGGGTCCGCCCACGCGGCCGAGCAGCGACAGCCAGCCGCCCAGCGTGTCGATTCGCGTACCCAGGCTGCCGCGCGCGCCATCGACGCGCGCCCGCGCCTGACCGTCCAGCCAGTCGGGCGGATCCTCGACCAGCGCATCCAGCCGCTTGCCGAGCGCCATCAACGGCCGCAGCAACGCCTCGATCGCGTCGCTCGCGCCGGCCGCTGCGGTCACCAGCTCGGGATCGGGGTCGGCGAGTTCGGTTTCCAGGCCATAGCCGCTGTCGGCGGTGCGCGTGTCGACGCTGCGCGCATAGACCATCGCGCGGACCGCGACGAGCAGCCGCTCGACCGCGCCCCAGGGCTCATTCTCGCCGATCCGGCCCAGCCAGCCGTCGCCCGGCAGTTCGCCCGCCGCGGTGATCGCCGCCTGGATCGCGCGGTCGCCGCCCTCGTCATAGCTTGCGACATCGGCCAGCCGCGCCGCCAGTCCGCGCCGTCGTCCGCGCGACTTGCCCTCCGGCCCCAGCACCCAGCGGCGGATCTCGACCGCTTCCTGCCCGGTCAGCGCGGCGGCGAACATGCTGTCGGCGGCGTCCCACAGATGATGCCCCTCGTCGAAGATCAGCCGCGTCGCGGGTGCGCCGCCGTCGCGCGGCCGCGCCGCCTGCACCATCGTCAGCGCGTGGTTGGCGATGACGATATCGGCCTGCGTCGCCGCGCGCGCCGACCGTTCGATGAAGCATTTGCGGAAATGCGGACAGCCGGCATAGATGCACTCGCCGCGCCGGTCGGTCAGCGCGGTCGTGCCGTTGCGGCGGAACAGCGCGGGCAGCCAGCCGGGCAGGTCGCCGCCGACCATGTCACCGTCGCGCGTATAGCTCGCCCAGCGCGCGACGAGCTGCGCCAGAATCGCCGCGCGACCCGAAAAACCGCCCTGCAGTGCATCCTCCAGGTTGAGCAGGCATAGATAATTCTCGCGGCCCTTGCGCACGACCACCTTTTCGCGGTGCGTCGCGGCGTCGGGATACAGCCGCTCGGTCTCGCGCGACAATTGGCGTTGCAGCGCCTTGGTATAGGTGGAGATGCAGATCGAGCCCGTCGACTGGTCGATCCATTGCTTGGCCGGGGCCAGATAGCCCAGCGTCTTGCCGATGCCGGTGCCCGCCTCGGCAACGAGCATGCTCGGCATGTCGCGCTTGTCGCGCGGTTCAAAGATCGCGGCGACGGCGCGCGCATAATCCTGTTGTCCCGTGCGCCGTTCGGCCCCGTCGCCGGTCAGCCGGTCCAGCCGCGCGCTGATGTCGTCGGGATTGACCGTCACCTGGCGCGGCTGTGGGCGCGGGGGTTGCTCCTCCCACTCGGGCAGGCGCGCGAAGAGCCAGCGGTCGGCCTTTTCGGGCGGATCGAGGCGCGGCTGGATCAGCGACGCCCACGGCCAGCGCTGCCGGGCAAGCGCCTGCAGCCCATGCCATGCGCCCTCGCGCTCGGCCCAGTCGCCGCCATCCAGGCTGGCGAGCATTCCGGCCGCCGCGTGGCGCAGAAAGACGGCGATATCCTCCTCGGCCTTCGGCGCTTCGAGCCCGATCGCCGCGGCCATTCCCGCGGGTGTCGGCACCGCGAAGCGCGCCGGATAGAGGAAGGCGAAGAGCTCGAGCAGGTCGAGACCCGAAAGTTCGGGATAGCCGAGCCGGTCGCCGGTCAGCGTCGCATTGAGCAGCAGGTGGGGCGTGGCCGCGACGGCCGCGATCGCCTCGCCGCGTCCGACGCGCTGCACACGCCCGTCGGTGCCGGCGATCCAGATGCCGACATGGCTTGCATGGATGGAGGGTAGGGCAAGGGGATCGACGCGCGCCGGCATGTCGCCCTAGCTAAGGACAAAGAGCGAACGCGGCAAGGTCGCTGCGGCGCCCGGTGTCGACCCGGCGCCCGTTTGCGATCAGCTCAGCCCGCGGCGTCCGAACACCGGGCCGCGATGGCCAAGGAAAGGCGGCGGCGTTTCGGCGACCGCGGCAGTCCGCGCGCGCCGCAACGCATTGTGAAGCGCGCCATGCGCCAGTTCATAGGGAAAGCGCACGCCCATGCGGTCGAATTCCGACCACATGACGATCGCATAGGTGATCTCGCCCGCATAATGGATTTCGCAGCGCGACCGCGCGGGCATGCTCGCGCCGTCGATGCGCGCGCCGCCTTCCGACAGGTCGGTGATCCGGCCGTCGACGAAATTGAGCACGCCGTTGACCATCACGTCGATCGAGACCGGGGTCCGGTTGTGGCTGCGCGCCGTGGGGGAGCGAAAGTTCGTCATGACCGGCACGCTACGCCCATCATGGTAAATTTCCGGTAACCAGAATTCTGCGCCGAACCGCGGTCGGGGACACCAATGGCGCTGCCCTACATTATCGCGCCGTGCTTGGTACGGTCGGATGCGGCCCGCTGCGGCATTTCGATCCTGACCGTAAAGCGATAAAGGAGACGGAAAGGACCTGCCTGTTGGTATACTTTGTCGCTTTAAGGGTCCGGGACCCCCGCGTCGCACAGCAATTCCAGAGTAAAGTTATGCGGTTTTCCGCGCTTCTTTCCTTCGGCCCTTCTTGCCGCTATGGGCGCTCGAATGACTGACCTGCACCTTCATCCTTCGCTGCGCGAACCCGCGCAAACGTCCAAGGCCTGGCCGTTCGAGGAAGCGCGCAAGCTGGTCAAACGCTATCCCGACGGAAAGGCGGGCGAACCCGTCCTGTTCGAAACGGGATATGGTCCGTCGGGCCTGCCGCATATCGGCACCTTCAACGAAGTGTTGCGCACCACGATGGTCCGCCGCGCCTATGAGGCGATGACCGGCGGCGCGGCGACGCGCCTCGTCGCGTTCAGCGACGACATGGACGGGCTGCGCAAGGTTCCCGACAATGTGCCGAACGGCGACATGCTGCGCACGCATCTCGGCAAGCCGCTGACCGACATTCCCGATCCGTTCGGGAAGTATGAGAGTTTTGCTCATCACAACAACGCGATGCTGCGTGAATTTCTCGACCGTTTCGGCTTCCAATATGAATTTGTGAGCTCGACCGAGCGGTACAAGTCGGGAGCGTTCGACGAGGCGCTGAAGAATGTCCTGCGCCACAATCAGGACATTCTCGACATCATGCTGCCGACGCTGCGCGCGGAGCGGGCCGCGACCTATTCGCCGATCCTGCCGGTCAGCCCCAAGTCGGGCATCGTGCTGCAGGTTCCGGTCACCGTCGTCGACGCCGACGCCGGCCTCGTCTCGTTCGAGGATGAGGGCGAGACGATCACGCACAGCATCCTGTCGGGCGGCGCGAAGCTGCAATGGAAGGTCGACTGGGCGATGCGCTGGGTCGCGCTGGGCGTCGATTACGAGATGTACGGCAAGGACCTGACCGACAGCGGGGTGCAGTCGGGCAAGATCGCCAAGGCGCTCGGCGGGCGGAAGCCCGAAGGGCTGATCTACGAGATGTTCCTCGACGAAAAGGGGGAAAAGATTTCGAAGTCGAAGGGCAATGGCCTGTCGATGGAGGAATGGCTGACCTATGGCAGCGAGGAAAGCCTTGCCTTCTTCGCCTATCGCGAGCCCAAGGCCGCGAAGCAGCTCCACATCGGCGTGGTGCCGAAGGCGGTCGACGAATATCTGCAGATGCGCGGCAATTATCCGGCGCAGGACGGCGACAAGAAGCTCGGCAACCCCGTGCATCATGTCCATGTCGCGCGGGGGCAGGATGTGCCCGCGACCGAACTGCCGGTGACCTACGGGCTGCTCCTCAACCTTGTCGGGGTGATGGGCGCCGACGCGTCGAAGGAGCAGATCTGGCGCTACCTCGGCCAATATGTCGCGGGCGCGAATGCGCAGAGCTATCCCGAACTCGACCGGCTGATCGACAATGCAATGGCGTATAACCGCGATTTCGTCGCGCCGACGCTCCAGCGCCGCAAGCCGCAGGGCGGGGAAGGGGCCGCGCTTCGCGAACTCGACGACAAGCTCGCGGCTTTGCCCGCCGATGCCTCGGCCGACGATATCCAGAATATCGTGTACGAGATCGGCAAGAACGAGGCCTATGGCTTTGAAAATCTGCGCGATTGGTTCAAGGCGCTGTACGAAACGCTTCTGGGTTCCAGCGCGGGGCCGCGCATGGGCAGCTTCATTGCGCTGTTCGGCATCGACAACACGCGGCGCCTGATCGCCGAAGCGCTGGCGTGACGAAAAACGCCCGTTCGCATCGGGCGGGATCGCGATACGCGTCGGCGTGACGCCCGGCCCGCCGCGGTCCGACGTCGCCCGACGCGAACGGGAATAGAGGAGTGGCTGAATGACCGCCGAACCCGCATTCGAGCTGGCGCAGATCAACATCGCGCGCTTTCGCCTGCCGGCCGACCATGTCGCGAACCGCGACTTCATGGACGCGCTCGACCATGTGAATGCGATTGCGGAGGCAAGCGACGGCTTCGTCTGGCGGCTTGTCGGTGACGGCAATGACGCGACCGACGTGCCCGTCACCGACGATCCGCTGCTGATCGCGAACATGTCGGTGTGGCGCGATCTCGATGCGCTTGCCGCCTTCGTCTATCGCCAGCCCGATCATCTTTCGATCATGCGGCGGCGCAAGGAATGGTTCGACCATATCGGCTTCTACCAGGTGCTCTGGTGGGTGCCGGCCGGACACCGCCCGACGGTTGCCGAGGGCATGGCGCAGCTCGCCCTTCTCCAGGCCGACGGCCCAACGGCCGCGGCCTTTACCTTCAAACGACCCTTTGCGGCGCCTGACGGCACGCCCGCATCGCCAGTCCGGGACGAATGCGCATGACCGACATGATCGATATCTTCACGACCGGCGGAACGATCGACAAGGTCTATTTCGACGCGCTCAGCGAGTTTCAGATCGGCCCGGCGGCGATCCCCGACATGTTGCGCGAAAATAACGTCCACGTCGCGCACCGCGTGACGCAGCTCATGCGCAAGGATAGCCTCGAACTGGACGACGCCGATCGCGAGGCGATCCGCGCGGCGGTCGCCGCCAGCGATGCCTCGCGCATCCTGGTGACGCACGGCACCGACACGATGGTCGTCACCGGCCGCGTGCTCGCCGGCATTCCGGGCAAGACGATCGTCATGACCGGGGCGATGCAGCCCGCGTCGGTGCGCGCGAGCGACGCCGAATTCAACGTCGGCTTTGCGCTGGCGGCGGTGCAGACGCTGCCGCCCGGCGTCTATGTCGCGATGAACGGGATGATCTTCGACCCGGAAACGACGGTGAAGGACCGCTCCGCCGGGCGCTTTCGGACCGGCACCTGAATTTCCTTTCGCCTGTGATCAAGATCATGCCAAAAGGTCTTCGGGTCGTGTGACAAAGCACCGGGGGCGACGATTCGCCCCGCCTTTATCTGGACAACCATGGGAAGGGACGATCTGACATGAACACGAACAAACTCGCCGGCCTTATCGCCGCATCGGCGACCGCGCTGGCGCTGTCGAGCGCCGCAGTCGCCGCCGACAAGCCGCTGCCGAAACAGATCGGCGCGAACGACACCGTCAAATGCTATGGCGTCAACAGCTGCAAGGGCACCTCTGACTGCAAGGTCGAGGCCGCATCGTGCAGCGGCGATTCGGGCTGCAGCACGCCGGGCAACAGCTGCGCCGGCGCGAACAGCTGCAAGGGCAAGGGTTACAAGAAAATCGCCGCAGGCAAGTGCCTGACCGACGGCGGCAAGATCGGCGTCTGATCGATTCGAGGGTCCGGTCGCTGGCCGGACCCTCCATTCGCCGGACGGATCGGGCGCATGACGCAAAACATGACAATGGCTTCGCCGGGCTTCGGTCTCGGCCTGCGCCCCGACCATTATCGCGACTTTCTGGCCGGACCGCAGCCGGTCGACTGGCTCGAGATCATTTCCGAAAATTACATGGTCCCTGGCGGCAAGCCGCTGGCGATGCTCGATGCGATCCGCGCCGACTATCCGATGGTCATGCACGGCGTGTCGCTGTCGATCGGTTCGGACGAACCGCTCGACATGGACTATCTGGAACAGCTCCGCGCCCTCGAACGGCGCGTCGAGCCGCTGTGGATTTCCGACCATCTCTGCTGGACGGGGATCAACGCGCACAACACGCACGACCTGCTGCCCTTGCCCTATGATGCCCCGGCGCTCGATTGCGTCGTCGGCAATATCGGCCGGGTACAGGATTTCCTCGGCCGCCGCATCCTGATCGAAAATCCGTCGAGCTATGTCACCTTTCGTTCATCGGATCGCAGCGAGTGGGACTTTCTGGCCGAAATGGCGGAGCGCGCCGATTGCCTGCTGCTGCTCGACGTCAACAATATCTACGTCAGCGCGCGCAACCACGGCTTCGATCCCCTCGACTATCTCGCCGGACTTCCCGCCGGGCGCATCCAGCAGATCCATCTGGCTGGGCACAGCGACATGGGCGACTATGTCATCGACACCCACGACGCGGCGGTCTGCGACGCGGTGTGGGACCTTTATGCCACGGCGATCGGCATGTTCGGCCCCGTCGCGACGATGATCGAACGCGACGACGACATCCCGCCGCTCGCCGAGGTGATCGCCGAGCTCGACCGGGCGCGGGCGCTAGCCGGGCGCGCGCTGGAGCCCGCCCATGCCTGAGGCGCTGCGCGAAGTTCAGCAACGCTTCCTTTCCGGGATCATCGGCGGGGATGCCGGGGCCGAGGCGCTGATCGTCGATGACGAACGCGTCGGCGCGCGCCAGCGGCTCGACATCTATCGCAACAATTATCGCGCCAGCCTCGTCGGTGTCCTCTCCGACCATTTCGAACGGCTGCACGCCTATCTGGGCGACGAGCAGTTCGACAATGTGGCCGGAGCGTATGTCGCCGCGCATCC
Organism: Sphingomonadales bacterium; assembly: GCA_017309275.1. GTDB lineage: Bacteria > Pseudomonadota > Alphaproteobacteria > Sphingomonadales > Sphingomonadaceae > Sphingopyxis. The sequence continues at coordinate 7,572 of JAFKLT010000052.1, forward strand.
CTCGGCGACGCGCAACCTTCGCTATTATGGCGACGTGTTTCCCGCCTTCCTGGCCCAGCATTTTCCGGGCGACGGCGAACTGGCGGAGCTGGCGCAGCTCGACTGGGCGCTGCGTTCGGCCTTCGACGCGCCCGACATCCCGTTGCTCGACGCCGCCGCGGTCGGCGCGCTCGGCGACGCGTGGATCGAACGCCGGCTGGCGCTCCATCCCTCGGCTTCGCTGATCGCCGTCCGGTTCAACGTCGCAACGCTGTGGAGCGCGCTCGACGCCGAGGAGGAACCGCCCGAACCGGTCGAATTCGCCGCGCCGGTGACGCTGCTCGTATGGCGCAGCGGCCAGCAGCCCCATTTCCGCAGTCTTTCTCCGGCCGAAGCCGATGCGCTGGCGCAGATCGAGGCGGGAGCGAGCTTCACCGACCTCAGCGCCCATCTGATCGACCATGTGGGCGAGGCGGCGGCGATGGAGGAGCTGGCGGCCTGGCTGGGCCAGTGGCTGGCCGACGGCCTGCTCGTCCTGGCCGATCAGCCCTTTGCCGTCACCTGACGCAGCACGGCGGTATAGGTGGGCGCGATCGTCATCGCCTCATGCTTGCCCTGCCGGCCCAGCATGGCGTGGACCGCCCGCAGCCGATAGCAGGGCACCCCCATGAACAGATGATGCTCGGCATGATAATTCACCCAATAGGGCGCGACCGTGGCCCGCGCGATCCATCCGGCATAGGTGGTGCGCGCATGGGTAAAGGGATCGTCGCTGCCTGTGGTCGTGCAGGCATGCTCGGCGATATTTCGGATGCGCAGATAAAGCTGGAACGTCGTCGCCAGGCCGGCGAGCCACAGCAGGTATGGCGTCCAGCCATAAAGCAGCAGCGATGCCGCCAGCAGAACCGCCTGCACGACAAGGAAGCGCCCCACCGCCCGCGTCACCGCCATCGCCCCGGCGATGTCGATCGTGGGCGACGTCATGCCGTCGTCCGACTGCTTGTTGAACGGCGTCCCTGCCTTCGTGCTGGCGCGGCCCTTGTCGACCCGCTCGCCGCGCATCATCGCCTGCAGGCCTTTGAAGGCGAAACCGAACTGTGCCACGCGCTGTTTTAAAAACGTCTGTCCGGTCAAGTCGCGCAGCACCTTGCGCCACAGGCTGGCCCGTGTCGTTGGAAAGGGTTTCGACAACGACAAGTCCGGATCCTCCGGCTGCTGGGTGAATTTGTGATGCTGCAGATGATAGGTGCGATAGGCGATCAGGTCCGACCCCACCGCCGCGCCGGTCAGCCATTGGCCGAGGAAATTGTTAAGCTTTCGATTGGGATGGAGCAGGCCGTGCGCCGCCTCGTGCATCAGGATGGCCAGCCCCAGTTGGCGGCCGCCGACGATGATCACCGCGAGCAGCCACGCCGCCGGGTTCCCGCTCCATGCCGCAAGGCCGACCGCGGCTATGCTGACGATCCAGGCGTGGGCGACGAGCCATGGCCCGTGCCAGCGCGATGCAGTGGTGATCGCAGCCCATTCGGCGCGGTCGAAGAAACGGTCTGGCGGCAGAAGGCGGACGGCAGGCATGGCGCATCGTAACGGGTTGCGAACCGAAACCCAACCCCTTCCGTTTTTGGCACAGAAACGCGGTTAACCGGACGCTCCGTGTAAGGATTTGGAAACCCCTTTCGGACAGAGCCCTAGCCTTAGGACCAGAGGGGCAGGGACGCGGAATCTTGGGGGTCAAGCGCAGCATCGTGCGGCCGGTCGACGGCGACGGGGGAGACGGCGATTCGCTGTTCGACTCACCCGATTTCGTCGCGCGTCTGATGCGCGTCGCACAGCTTTGGCACTATGTCTTCTTCGGCCGCACGCTGGCGTTTCTGGTTTTCGCTTTCGTCCCAGGGGTCGCCGGTTTTCTGGTACATCCTTCGCAATGGCTGGTGATGTCGATCGGGCTGGTTTCCGACCTGCTGCTGACCGTCATCGGTCAGCTTTCGCGCTCCAGCCGGGCCCGGCTCCCCGACCGACTGCGACCGTTCATGCTGTTCTGCATGGCGCTGATCGCAATGGGCAGCCTGCTCAACGCCGCGGCGATGTTCCCGGCGATCGCGGTCAACGACGGGCGCCTCTATTTCGACGCCTTCGCCGCCATCCAGCTTGGCACGATCCTCGTCGCCGCATCAGCCGCCGCCATTGCGCGCCCCGCTTTCTTCGCCTTTGCCGGAGCGACCGCACTGGGCGGCGCGATCGGGATCGCCTCCTGGCCCTTCGGCGTTGCGGGGCTCGTGTTTCTTGGTCTGCTGATCGTGATGATGCGCGAGGATGTCCGCCACCAGCGCCGCGCGACCCGCGCAAGCCGGCTTTCGATCAGTGAGCAGCAGCGCGCGCTCGGCCTGATGCGCGATTTCGAGCGTGCCGGACGCGGCTGGTTCTGGGAAACCGATCGGAACGGGCAGCTTGTCTATGTCTCGCCGACCGTCGCCGCGAAACTGGGGGTGCCGCTTACCCGGATTCTGGGACGGCCCTTCACCGACATCATCCGCAAGCGCATCGGCAACGACGACAGCGAAGAACGGACGCTCGGCTTCAGCCTGTCGTCGCGCACACCGTTCAACGAATTGACGGTCCAGGCCGCGGTCGAGGGCGAAGAGCGCTGGTGGTCGATTTCGGGCCATCCGATCAGCAACGAGCTAGGCAATTTCCAGGGCTTTCGCGGTAGCGGCACCGACCTCACCGAAAAGAAGCGCTCGGAGCGTGAGATCAACCAGCTTGCGCGCTACGACACGCTGACCGGCCTCGCCAACCGCCTTCACATCACCGATCTGCTCGAACGCGCGCTCCGAAACCATATGGGACAGGCGCAGCCGTGCGCGCTGCTCATGATGGACCTCGACCGCTTCAAACAGGTCAATGATACGCTGGGCCATCCCGTCGGCGACCAGCTTCTTCAGCAAGTCGCGGCGCGGCTGACCCAGATCGTCGGCGACAAGGGGCAGGTCGGTCGTCTGGGCGGCGACGAATTCCAGATCGTGTTGCCGCAGATGACGCAGACCGAGAAGCTGGCGGGTGTCGCCAATGCGATCATCCTCAGCCTCGCCAAGCTCTTCGAGATCGAGGGCGAGCAGGTGCGCATCGGTTCGTCGATCGGTATCGCGGTGTCGGAGGGCGACGGCGTCACCTCGTCAGCGCTCGTCCGTAACGCCGACCTTGCGCTCTATGCGGCAAAGGATGCCGGCCGCGGTGTCTATCGCTTCTACGCCGATGCGATGCACAATCAGGCGAGCGAGAGGAAGGCGATCGAAGACGCGCTGCGCGATGCCCTGGCGAAAGACGAGCTGAAGCTGCTCTATCAACCGATCGTCGATGTCGAAAGCGAGCATATCTCGGGCTTCGAAGCGCTGATCCGCTGGCAACGCGATGCAGGCGATGCCGTCAGCCCCTCGAAATTCATCCCGATCGCCGAGGAATCGAACCTGATCGTCCCGATCGGCGAATGGATCATCCGGTCTGCCTGCGATGCCATTGCGCGGCTGGGCGTCGGGTACCGCGTGGCGGTCAATGTCTCGCCGCGCCAGTTCGCGAACGAGAAACTGCCGACGACGATCCTCAGCGCGGTCGCGGCGTCGGGAATCCGTCCTGAGCAGCTGGAGCTTGAGATTACCGAGGGCGTGTTCCTTGACGAAAGCCCTGAAAATCTGGCGATGTTCCAAAGGCTGAAGCGAACCGGCGTGCGGCTTGCGCTCGACGATTTCGGTACCGGCTATTCGGCGCTCGGCTATCTGAAGAAGGCGCCGTTCGACAAGATCAAGATCGACCAGAGCTTCGTGCTTGGCGCGGCCGATCCGAGCAGCATGAACGCGGCGATCATCTCGTCGATCGTCGGGCTCGCCACCGCGCTCAACATGGAAACGACGGCCGAAGGGGTCGAGACGCACGACGACCTCGCGCTGATCCGCGGCCTCGGCTGCAGCCATGTGCAGGGCTATATCTATGGCAAGCCTATGGAATTGGGCGAAGTGCTCGCGCTCCTCGGCGAAAGCGGCGGGCGCGCGATCGCCCAGGGCTTCAAGAGCGCGCGCGAACGTCGGGTGCGGACTTTCCGGACGATCCAGGTCGCCAGCGGCGGCTATCGGTACGAAGCGATCATTCGGAACATGTCCTCGCGTGGCGCGATGATCGAAGGGATGTGGAACGTGCCCGACGGTACGCCCCTGCTGCTTGAATTCGCGCACGATACCGTGCTCGACGCTAGGGCGCGATGGTCGACGGGCAATCGCGTCGGCGTGCAATTCTCACAATCGGTCAATATCGCCGAACTGATCGGCCCGACGAAAAGGGCGGCGCGCATCCGGATCGATCGCGCCGCCTGACGTCTATTGCGTGGGCTCAGTCGGCGATCCGGCCCCGGACCATTACCCAATCGACCTTTTCGAGGCTGCGCACATCGCTCAGCGGATCGCCGCTCACCGCGATCATGTCCGCTGACATGCCCGGCGCGATCCGGCCGATTTCGCTTTCCAGCGACAACAGCTTTGCCGCGACGGTCGTCGCGCTCGCCAACGCTTCGCGCGGCGTGAGGCCATATTTGACCAGCAGCGCGAATTCGCCAGCGTTGCGGCCATGCTCGAAGACGCCGGCGTCGGTGCCGAAGGCGATCGGCACGCCCAGCGCCTTGGCGCGGCCCACCGCCTTGCCGACGTCGTTCAACGTCATGCGCACCTTTGTTTCTACCGTCGGCGTATAGATGCCCTTGCCGAGCCGCTCGCGGATGCCTTCGAACGCCATCAGCGTGGGAACCATGTAAGTGCCCTTGGCCTTCATGACCTTCAGCGCGGCTTCGTCGGCGAAGGTGCCATGCTCGATGCTGTCGATCCCGGCTGCTGCTGCGGATTCAATCCCGCGCGCGCCATGGGCATGAGCCATGACTTTCAGACCCAGCGAATGAGCCGTGTCCGAAATCGCGATGAGTTCGGCGTTCGAGAAATGCCCCTCGAGCCCGCGGCCCTGTTGCGACAGAACGCCGCCGGTCGCGGTGATCTTGATGACGTCCGCGCCCGCGCGCGATGCCTTGCGGACCTTTTCCGCACATTCGACGGCTCCGGTGCAGGTGTACCCCTGATCGAGCACGGCGTGGATGTCTTCACGGAAACCCGTGACGTCGCCGTGCCCGCCGATGATCGACAGCGCGGGGCCGGCCGCGACGATACGGGGCCCTTCGATCAGCCCTTCGGCTGTGCCACGACGCAGCGAGAAGGCGGTATATTGCGCCGACCCTGCTTCGCGAACGGTGGTGAAGCCCGCACGAAGCGTGATGCGCGCATTCTTCGCGCCGACGACGACACCCCACTCGTCGGGGTCGACGGCCTCACTCCTGTAATCGCCGCCCGGATCGCCGGTCAGGTGGACGTGCAAGTCGATCAGGCCGGGGAGCAGGGTCTTGTCGCCCAGGTCGACGACCTCCGCATCGGCAGGTGCCGCGGTGCGGCCCGGGGCGATCGAGGTTATGCGGTCGTCGGTTACGGTGACGGTCGACGGCCCCTCGACCGGTTTGCTGGCGTCGGTGATGACGCGGCCAGCGTAGATGATAGTGGTTTTCGCCATGGCGGCGCTGCTCAGCAACGCGAGCGTCGTGGCCGCGGCCAGTCCCAATTTGCGCATATTGTCTCCCCTGGTTGTGCCGTCATCGTGGCGCGCGGCGCGGGGGAGGGCAAGGCCATAAAAAGAGGGGCCGGATATCCGGCCCCTCAGTTTCACCTCTGATAACCGAAAGGAATATTACCAGAAGAAGTCGTAGATCACGTCGACCACGCGGCCGCTGTAGACGTCGACGAGCAACGCATCGTCGTAATATCGGATCCAGCGATAGTCGCCATAAGCGGGCGGCAGGCGATAGTACCAGGGATCGTTGATCCAATAGCGCTGGCCGTAGAACAGGGAGTTCAGCGAGAAACCGATGCTGAACCGCGTATATCCGTAACCGCGATACGGGTTGTAATAGCGCGGCATGCGATAATAGTTGCGGTTCCTGTCGCGATAGCTCCGCCAGTCGTAGCGGCGATCGTCGCGCCAGCCGCGGTTCCAGTTGTTGCCCGGGCGGCCATCGCGATAGCGCCGGTCGACATAGCCGTTGCGGTTGTTGTCGTAACGGCGGTCTACGCGATTGTCGTTGTTCCGATCCCAGCGACGATCGAGGTCGCCGTTGCGATTCCGGTCATAGCGCCGATCGACTTGGCCGTTGCGGTTGCGATCCCACTGGCGATCGACCTGCCCGTCGCGATTGCGGTCCCACTGGCGATCGGTGCGGCCGTCGCGGTTCCGGTCGTTATTGCCGCCGCGCTGCTGACCCTGCCACTGCTGGGCGGGGCGCTGGTCGTTTCCGCGTTGCCATTGCTGCTGCTGAGCCGGGCGCTGATCGTTGCCTCGCTGCCATTGCCGCTGACCCTGGCCGCGCTGCGCATCGCCGCGCTGACCCTGCCACTGGCGCTGTCCATCGCCGCCGCGGTCGCGCTGGCCGTTCCCGCCATTGCCTCCACGTTCGCGCGGAGCCTGTTGGGTCTGCTGCGTCTGCACTTGCTGGCGTTCTCCGCGCTGCTCGCCGCCGTTCCAGTTGCCGCCGCGACGGACTTCGGGGCCGCGCGGTCCACGTTCGCCACCGCCGCCGCGCTGGGCGATCTGAACGCGCTCGCCGTTCGCCTGGGCGGCGGCGGGCGCTATTGGGGTGAGGATCGTCGCTGCGATGAGCAATCCTCCAAGCGTCTTCTTCATCTCGGCATACTCCAATATCCCACCCGGCACCCAGCCGATCGGGAAGATGAATCGAAAGTTACCGTACGCAAGATGGATCATGGCTGAACCCGGTTGTTGCCTGCGGTTCAGCTAGATGAACGGATCAGTCGCTTTGCCGGGTCTTCAACGCGGGAACCGCGCGCGCCGCGTCGGCAGGGCGGATGCCTGGCGGCGGAGCGGCGGCGATGCGTTCCTCGCCCCGCAGCACGCGTCCTGCGAGGCGGATCGCCCCGCGAATCCGGGGATAGGTGCCGCAGCGGCAGATATTGGTCATCGCCGCGTCGATCTCGGCATCGCTGGGGTTGCTGTTTTTGCGCAGCAGCGCGGCGGCCGCCATGATCATGCCCGACTGGCAGAAGCCGCACTGGGGCACCTGTTCGGCAACCCATGCCTGTTGCACCGGGTGGCTGCGGTCGCGCGACAACGCCTCGATGGTCGTGACGAAGCGTCCCTCGCATTCGGCGATGGTGACCATGCAGCTGCGAATCGCCTCGCCATCGATATCGACCGTGCAGGCGCCGCACTCTCCGGTGCCGCAGCCATATTTGGTGCCCGTCATATTCTACACATCGCGAAGCGCCCACAGCAGGGGCGTTTCGGGGTCCATGCGATATTCGACCGGGCGGTCGTTGACCGAGAATCGCGTCATGCCGCCGGTCTTAGCGCAACCTTTGGATTAGTCACGCCAGCTTGAATCGATCTTGTCGACCTTGCGCACCATCGCATCGAATTCGGCCTTACCCGACTGGCCGGGGATCGCCGCCATATACAGGTCGCGCTGGTGCACCTTGATCACTTCTTCAGGAACGGTGATCGCCTTGCCCATGCTCATCGTCGCGAGTTGGATCTCGCACGCGCGCTGCAGCGCCCAATATTTGATGAAGGCATCGGACAGCGACTTGCCCATCACGACGGGTCCGTGGTTCTTTAACATCAGGATGCGCTTGCCGCCAAGGTTCTCGACCAGGCGCTCACCCTCTTCCTCGCGCACCGTGACGCCTTCGAAATCATGGTAGCCGAGCTGGCCCATGAAATTGCAGGCATAGAAATTGACCGGTTGCAGCCCGCCTTCGAGCGAGCAGACCGCGGTTGTCGCGGTCGTGTGGGTGTGGATGATCGCATGCGCGTCGGGAATCACCCGGTGAAACAGGCTGTGCTGCACAAAACCAGCCTTGTTGACGTGCCAGGGATTGTCCTCGTCGACCTTGTTGCCGTCGATATCGATCTTGATCAGGCTGGACGCCGTCACTTCGCTGAAGTGCATGCCATAGGGGTTGATAAGGTAGCTGCCGTCCTCGTCGGGGACCTTCACCGTGATGTGGTTGAAGATCATTTCGTCCCAGCCCATCATCGCAAAGATGCGATAGCAGGCGGCCAGTTCGAGCCGCGCCGTCCACTCGGCTTCGCTATATTTGCTGTTGCGCTTGAGCTGGGTCGCCATCGAGCAGTCCTCTTCTTCTATCGGTTTTGTACTGCTACCTATGCCACAGGCGAAGGGGAGGGCACAATCCCGCCTGAAGGCCTTCTGCGGTGTTTGAACCGCGATCCGCCGCGTTGGGGCTTGCATTTCGGCGCGAATCCCTTTAGTGGCGCTCCATCGGAACGTCGCGCTTTCGCGGCGCTCTTCTTATTGCCCGAATATCGGCGATCTATGATGCACCGGAACCAAGCCGGGGATATAGGTCGTTTGACGAACAGGAGACGACACGGCGTATGCAGATCATCGTTCGCGACAATAATGTCGACCAGGCCCTTCGCGCGCTCAAGAAGAAGCTGCAGCGTGAGGGCGTGTATCGCGAAATGAAGCTGCGTCGTCACTACGAAAAGCCCAGCGAAAAGCGTGCGCGCGAGCGCGCTGCCGCCGTGCGCCGCGCCCGCAAGATGGAGCGCAAGCGTATGGAACGCGACGGTATCAAGTAAGACCGTTTCCCGTTCGGGATCCTGATTCGAGAAAAGGGCGCTGCGGCAACGCGGCGCCCTTTTTCGTTATGCGCTGGCGCATAATGTCTCTGGACCCTTCCACGCCGCACCGCCTATAGGCGTGCCGACATTTTCGCTCCCGTCAGCGGAGCTGGGGAAGGACAAGAGCATGAGCGTAACGACGGTTCCATTGCGTCCGGTGGGCAAGGGCGGGCTGTGGCTGATGTGGATCGGCCTGATCGCGTTGCTCGTTGCCGGCATTGCCTTTGCCTTTCAGGGAACGCCGAAAATCGGTTTCGAAGTCGTGAAGGCGGGCGAAGGCCCCAGCCCGACGACTGCTGACGTCGTTCTGGTCAAATATGAAGGCAAGCTCGACGATGGCACCGTCTTCGACGCCAACGAACAGGCGCCGATGCAGGTCGCTCAGGTTGTGCCGGGCTTTTCCCAAGCGTTGACGCGCATGCAGAAGGGCGGGAAGTACAAGATCAGCATTCCGCCGTCGCTGGGTTATGGCGACCGCGCGGTCGGGCCGATCCCCGCGAACAGCACGCTGCATTTCGATGTCGAACTGATCGACTTCCGGTCGGAGGCAGAGGTTCGCGCGATGCAGCAGATGATGCAGCAACAACAACAGATGCAGCAGCAACAGGGCGCGCCCGGCGCTGCCCCGGCTCCGGCGCCCGCGCCGCAATAACGCCGGCCACGAGATACGGACGCAAAGGCGGCGGCGAGCTTAGGAGTTCGCCGCCGCTTTCGTTTTGGTCTCGCCGGCGTTGCGCTCGGCCTCGCGCTCCAGCGCGACCTTGATCATCGCGACGATCGGGTCGGCGAGGAACAGGCCCATGATCCCGAGCAGGGCGCCGAACAATATCTGCGCGCCGAGGACGAGGGCAGGGGCCAGGTCTACGGTCTGTTTCGCGACCATCGGGACGATCAGATAGCCATCGACCGTCTGGACGATGAAATATATGGCGATCGCCCACAGACCGGTGTCAACGCCCGCCGAGAAGCCGACGAGCACCAGCAGCACGCCCGACACGATCGCGCCGATATTGGGGATGAAGGCGAGCAAGCCCGTGAGCAGGCCCATCAGGGCGGCCATCGGAATGCCGACGGCGAGGCAGGCCAGCCAGGTTCCGACACCCTCGACCAGCATGCCGAGCAGGCGTCCCGCCATCAACCGGCGCAGGGTGAAACCCATGCGCGCGGTGGTGATGTAGAAATTCTCGCGGCTCTTCATCGGCAGCATCCACGCGACGCCGCGTTCGTAAAGGCGCGGCTCGATCGCGATGAAGACGCCGAGGACGAGGACCATGACGAGGCTGGTCAACGCGCCCAGCACCGTGCCGACCGCAGCGGTGACGCGGCCGAAGGTGCCGGCGATATTTTCGGTGATCGTCTTGGTGTCGAGCTGGATGTTGCCCATCCCGTGCGCGCTGGCCCAGGCCGCGATGCGTTCGACTTGCGCCATGACGACCGTTTGCAGGGTCGCGGCCTGATCGGCGATCTGCGAGCCCGCGAACATTATCGTCCAGGCAAGAAAGGCGATGAGCGACAGGCAGACGATCAGGAGCCGCCAGCCGCGCGCGATCGGCAGGACGCGGCCGAGCAAGCGCGTGCCGCCGTCGAGCATCGCCGCCATGACGATGCCCGCGAAGATCAGCAGGATCGGCTGGACCAGGATGATGCAGATGCCGATCAGCAGTGCGAGACCGAGCCAGACCGCGGCCCGCAACAGCTCGGTACGGACGAGCTGGCTGCGAATCTCGGTCGGGCCGGGGGCTTCCTTATGGTCGTCCGCGGGCTTGGCTGCGGCGGTTCTCGCGGGAGCCTTGGCGCGCGTCGTGGCCGTTTTTCTGGTCGTCGTCGCCATTCGTCCCTCCCTATTGAGCGCTCTTGTCATGCTCGGGACGCAAATTGGTTCCCGCGCGGTCGGGCCGTAGTGCCTCGAACCAGCTCAACGGGTTGTACCATTCCGCCGTTCCATCGGTCGAAAAGCTGATGATCTCCGCGCGCCCCGCGATCGCATCGAACGGCACTGGCCCCCCGAGGCCCTTGCGTTCGACCGAAACGCGGCTGTCGGCGCTGCCGTCGCGATTGTCGCCCATCAGAAACAGATGGTCCTTGGGTACTGTGACCGGACCATAATCGTCGGTCATATAGCCCGGCCCCATGTCGATGGTGTCGAAGGTGGCGCCGCCGGGCAGCGTTTCGCGTACGATCGGTAGTTCGAGCACATCCTTGCCGCTTGCGTCCTTCGTGATGAAGCGGCCGAGGCTGCTGTCCGGTCCGGGCAGGTTTGCATCGATCGGCAGCGTCAGCATCGGCTGCACCTCGCGCTTGATCGGCTTGCCGTTGATGAAGAGCGCGCCGCCTCTCAGTTCGATCGTGTCGCCGGGCAGGCCGATCACACGCTTGATATAGTCGATCCGCGTCTGCGGATGTTCGAGAACGACGATGTCGCCGCGTTCGGGAAGCTTTCCGAACCAGCGGCCCGCGGCTTTGGGCGCGAGATGGAAGCTGACCGAAGCATAGGACCAGCCATAGGGATATTTGGTCACCACCAGACGGTCGCCGTTCCGCAGGACCGGCATCATCGAATCGGACGGAATGTAAAAAGGCTTCGCAACGCAGCTATGGATGCCGAGCACCAGTGCGACGATCACCACGATGTCGCGGATCAGCTTCCCCCAGCCGCCTTCATCTTTGCCTGCAGTCTTCGCCATTTTCAGTCCTTGATCGCCTCTATGATGACGAAAGCCTGCGCCCAGGGGTGGTCGTCGGTCAGCGTCAGGTGGATATGCGCGCTATGCCCCGTAGGGATCATCTCCGCGAGCCGCGCGGCCGCGCCGCCGGTCAAGGCCAGCGTCGGCGCGCCGGAGGGGGCGTTGACCACGCCGATGTCCTTCATGAACACGCCGCGCTTGAAGCCGGTGCCGACCGCCTTCGAAAAAGCCTCTTTCGCCGCGAAGCGCTTGGCATAGGTGCCCGCGCGGGTGAACGGCCGCCGCGCGGCCTTGGCACGCTCGACATCGGTGAATACGCGCTGCTCGAACCGCTCGCCGAAACGATCGAGCGAGTTCTGAATACGCTCGATATTGCAGAGGTCGGAGCCGAGCCCGATGATCATGCGGCGCCCCGCGCCTCGTCCATCAATCCGCGCATCCGCTGGATCGCATGCTCCAGACCGGTAAAGATCGCCTCGCCGATCAGATAGTGGCCGATGTTGAGCTCTGCGAGCTGGGGGATCGCGGCGATCGGCACGACATTGTCATAGGTCAAGCCGTGCCCGGCGTGCGGTTCGATGCCATTCTTCCATGCTAGTGCGGCGGCGTCGGCGATACGGCGCAGCTCGGCCGCGCGCTCCTCGCCCTCGACATGCGCATAGCGGCCGGTGTGGAACTCGACGACGGGCACCTTGAGCCGCATCGCGGCCTCGATCTGGCGCGGATCGGGTTCGATGAACAGGCTGACGCGGATGCCCGCGTCGTTCAATCGCGAGACGATCGGCGCAAGATGATTGTGCTGACCTGCCGCATCGAGGCCGCCCTCGGTCGTCCTCTCTTCGCGCTTTTCGGGCACGATGCAGGCTGCGTGCGGCATGTGGCGCAGCGCGATCTCCAGCATCTCGTCGGTCGCCGCCATCTCAAGGTTCAGGGGCAGGGTGGTTGCCGCCTGGATGCGCGCCAGATCCGCATCGCGGATATGACGCCGATCCTCGCGCAGATGCGCGGTGATACCGTCGCCGCCGAACGCCGCGACGATCTCTGCCGCGCGCACGGGATCGGGATGGTCGCCCCCGCGCGCATTGCGGATCGTTGCCACATGGTCGATGTTGACGCCGAGCCTCAGCTTGGCGGCCAGAGGGGGCGGCGTGTCGGTCAAGCTGCTACGCTCCGGCTCCCTGGCTTGATCGCCTGCGTGCCTGCGAGCTCGGGCGGCAGTTCATCTGGCGCATAAGTGGGAAAGTTGATTGCGACCAAAGGATAAAAGGGGACCCCAAGGTCGATGTTGCTGCCCGCCGAACGATCGACGAGCGCGGCCTCTGCGACGACCTCGCCGCCCGCGGCGCGGACGGCATCCATTGCTTCGCGCGATGACAGGCCGGTCGTGACGACGTCTTCGACCATCAGCACCTTTGCGCCTTCGGGGATCGCGAAGCCGCGACGAAGCTCGAAGGTGCCGGTGGGCCGCTCGACGAAAATCGCCGGCTTGCCGAGGGCGCGGCCCATCTCATGGCCGATGATCACCCCGCCCATCGCGGGCGAAACGACGATGTCGATCGCCTGACGGAGGTCGCGTGGCAGCTTTGCTGCGAGCGCGGCGGCGAGGCGGCCGGCGCGGTTGGTATCCATCAACACGCGCGCGCACTGAAGATAATATTCGCTGTGTCGCCCGGAGGAGAGAAGGAAGTGTCCCTGCAGCAGCGCGTCGGCGGCGCGGAACTCGGCCAGAATTTCATCATCGGTCATGGGAGATTTTATCTTTTGTTCCTGTCATCGCCCGGATCGGGCGACCCTGTTTCGGCGGTCGATATTTGCCAGCCGTAAAATAGTGTTAGAGATGCTTGAGGCAAGCGGCAAGCGGGGTTATAGCGCCCGCGAGATTCAGCCTTGGGGATGGCTGCCGTGACGCGTGTCCGGTTGCCCGATCAAAGGGGTTGGGGCATCAATAAGAACAACAGGCAACGGGCGGCACTATCCTTATGAAGAGCTTGAAAACCCTTGTAATCGCAGCGGCTTTGTCGCTTGGCGCGGTGGGCACCGCGCATGCGGCGGCACCCGCTGCGGCCCCGGCGACCGCCACGGCGGCGACTCCGGCTGCGGAAGCGCCCGACGCGGCCGCGACCGCCGCTGCGCCGGCTCCGGCAGAGGCGACGAAGGCAGCGGTGCCCGCGGGCGACGCGACTTATGTCCCGATGAAGCCGACCCCGGGCATCGGTCAGCCGATCGACGCGGGTATCGATTTTCAGCCGCAGGTGACGCCGATCGGCCAGCAGGCCTATTGGTTCAACCATGTGCTGCTGCTGCCGATCATCACGATCATCTCGCTCTTCGTCCTCGGCCTGCTGCTGTGGGTGATCGTCCGCTACCGCGCGAAAGCGAACCCGGTGCCGTCGAAGACGACGCACAACACGCTTATCGAAGTGCTGTGGACCGCCATCCCTGTCCTGATCCTCGCAGTCGTCGCGGTTCCCTCGATCCGCCTGCTCGCGGCGCAGTATGAACCGCCGAAGAAGGACGCGCTGACGATCAAGGTCACGGGCTATCAGTGGTATTGGGGCTATGCCTATCCCGACCAGGGCATCGGCGAATATGTCTCGAAGATCCTGCCGGAAGACAAGGCTAAGGCTGCCGGCGAACCCTATCACCTCGCGGTCGACAACCGCATGGTCGTTCCCGTCGGCCGCCAGGTGAAGCTGATCATCACCGGTGCCGACGTGATCCACAGCTTCGCGGTTCCCGCCTTCTGGACCAAGATGGACGCGGTCCCCGGCCGTGCCAACGAGACGACGTTCACGCCGATGAAGGTTGGCGTCTATTACGGCCAGTGCTCGGAACTTTGCGGCGTCGATCACGGCTATATGCCGATCGCGGTCGAAGTTCTCCCGGTCGACAAGTGGGAAGCCTGGGTCCGCTCGAAGGGCGGCAACCCCAATCCCGCGCCGGCGGCTCCCGCCGCTGCGGCGCCGGCCGCCGCGCCTGCTGCGGCTCCCGCTGCCGCTCCGGCCACGCCGGCTGCCGCCACGACCGAAGCAGCACCGGCTGCGGCTCCCGAAGCCGCACCGGCCGCCAAGAAATAATATTAGGGGCTTCCACAGATGACCGACACTCATGCGCACGATCATGGTCATGATCATGATACGCCCGGCTTTTTCGTTCGTTGGTTCATGTCGACGAACCATAAGGACATCGGCACCCTCTACCTGATCTTCGCGATCATCGCCGGCATCGTCGGCGGCGCGATTTCGGGCATGATGCGTCTCGAACTCGCCGAACCCGGTATCCAGTATCTGCCCGGCTGGGCTTCGATGCTGGGCAGCGGCGCCGACGAGGTCGCGGGCAAGCACCTCTGGAACGTGCTGATTACCGCGCACGGCCTGATCATGGTCTTCTTCATGGTCATGCCCGCGATGATCGGCGGCTTCGGCAACTGGTTCGTGCCGCTGATGATCGGCGCGCCCGACATGGCGTTCCCGCGCATGAACAACGTCTCCTTCTGGCTGACCGCGGTCGCGTTCGTCATGCTGGTGGGGTCGAGCTTCGTGCCCGGCGGCAGCGGCCATGGCGCCGGTACCGGCTGGACGGTCTATGCCCCGCTGTCGACCAGCGGGTCGGTCGGCCCGGCGGTCGACATGGCGATCTTTTCGCTCCACCTCGCGGGTGCGGCATCGATCCTGGGTGCGATCAACTTCATCACCACCATCTTCAACATGCGCGCGCCGGGCATGACCCTGCACAAGATGCCGCTGTTCGTGTGGTCGGTGCTGGTTACTGCCTTCCTGCTGTTGCTCGCGCTGCCGGTTCTGGCTGCGGCAATCACCATGCTGCTGACCGACCGTAACTTCGGCACCACCTTCTATGATGCGACGGGCGGCGGCGATCCGGTGCTCTATCAGCATCTCTTCTGGTTCTTCGGGCACCCCGAAGTGTACATCATGATCCTGCCGGGCTTCGGCATCGTCAGCCAGATCATCTCGACCTTCAGCCGCAAGCCGGTGTTCGGTTATCTGGGCATGGCCTATGCCATGGTCGCGATCGGCGTCGTCGGCTTCATCGTGTGGGCGCACCACATGTTCACCGTCGGCATGAGCGTGAACCTGAAGATGTATTTCACCGCCGCGACGATGGTCATCGCCGTCCCGACGGGCATCAAGATCTTCAGCTGGATCGCCACGATGTGGGGCGGTTCGATGAGCTTCAAGACCCCGATGGTCTGGGCGCTCGGCTTCATCTTCATGTTCACCGTCGGTGGCGTCACGGGCGTCGTGCTCGCCAATGGCGGCGTCGACACCAACCTGCACGACACCTATTATGTCGTCGCGCACTTCCACTATGTGCTGTCGCTGGGCGCGGTCTTCTCGCTCTTCGCGGGCTTCTATTACTGGTTCCCGAAGATGTCGGGCCGGATGTACAGCGAAGTCCTGGGCCAGCTGCACTTCTGGATATTCTTCATCGGCGTGAACGTCATGTTCTTCCCCCAGCACTTCCTGGGTCAGCAGGGCATGCCGCGCCGTTATCCGGACTATGCGGAAGCCTATGCCTATTGGCACCACATCTCGTCGCTCGGCTATGTGATCATGGCCGTGGGCATGATCTTCTTCTTCGTGAACATCCTGTATTCGCTGTTCGCGGGCAAGAAGGCGGCCGACAATCCGTGGGGCGAAGGCGCAACGACGCTCGAATGGACGCTGTCGAGCCCGCCGCCGTTCCACCAGTTCAACGAACTGCCGCGTATCGCCTGACACGTTTCGCCCCCTGCTGAGAGCCTTGGCAGGGGGCGATAGCGTTCCGGCCTGGAGTAAGCATGGCGCAGAGCCTGACCCATGGCGAAACGGCGCTTCCCGCCGACTGGCGCGACCTGTTCGCGCTGACCAAGCCGCGCGTGATGTCGCTGGTCGTCTTTACGGCGCTGTGCGGTCTGCTCGCGGCGCCGGGGAACGTTCATCCGGTACTTGCCTTCTCGTCGATCCTCGCAATCGCACTGGGGGCAGGGGCTTCGGGCGCACTCAACCAATGGTATGAGGCTGGCCTCGATGCCAAGATGAAGCGGACGGCTGGTCGGCCGCTTCCCGCGGGGCGCCTCGATCCGCAGACCGCTCTGCAGTTCGGGGTCGGCCTGGCTGCCTTCTCGGTCTTTCTGATGCTGTTCGCCGCCAATTGGCAGGCCGCGGCGCTGCTGACCGTTTCGATCCTCTTCTATGTCTTCGTCTATACGATGTGGCTGAAGCCCCGGACTCCGCAGAACATCGTGATCGGCGGGGCCGCGGGTGCCTTTCCGCCGCTAATCGGATGGGTCGCCGCGACGGGCAGCGTCGCGCCGCTG
Organism: Sphingomonadales bacterium; assembly: GCA_017309275.1. Taxonomy (GTDB): domain Bacteria; phylum Pseudomonadota; class Alphaproteobacteria; order Sphingomonadales; family Sphingomonadaceae; genus Sphingopyxis. Next base: position 24,294 of record JAFKLT010000052.1, read on the forward strand.
CCGGTGCTGCTGTTCCTGCTGATCTTTCTGTGGACTCCGCCGCATTTCTGGGCGCTCGCGCTGTTCGTGCGGTCGGACTATGCGGCCGCGGGCATCCCGATGATGCCCGTCGTTGCGGGCGAGACGTCGACGCGCCGCCAGATTCTCTTCTATGCGCTGATCATGGCTGCAAGCGCGATCGCGCCCTGGCCGCTCGGCTATACCGGCGCGCTCTATGGCTGGGCGGCGGTGGTGCTGTCGGCCGTCTTTGTGCTGCTGTCCGTACAGGTCGGAACGCGCCGGACGGGCGAGGGAGACGGGATGCGGCCCGAAAAGCGCCTGTTCGCCTATTCGATCGCCTATCTCTTCATTCTGTTCGGCGCAGTCGTCGCCGACCATTGGTGGCCCCTATGACCGACGAAACACCCCCCGAACAGCCGCCCTTCGACGAAGCCGAATATCGCCGTCGCCAGCGCAGTCGCGCCAATCTGATGGGTTGGATACTGGGCGGGCTTGCCTTTCTTTTCTTCTTCATCACGATGGCGCGCATGGTAGTGCCCAAATGAAGACGATGTCGCGAAATGCGAAGACAGGCTCGCTCGCCGCGCTGCTCGCGGTCGCGATGGTTGGGCTCGGCTTCGCGGCGGTGCCGCTCTACAATCTCTTTTGCCGCGTGACCGGCTTCGGCGGTACGACCCAGCGTTACGACCCGGTCGCGGCAGCCGAGACGCCGAAAATCCTGAGCGATACCATCTCGGTACGCTTCGACGCGAACGTGTCGCCCAAACTGCCGTGGAAATTCTATCCCGAGCATCCGACCGATACGGTCAGCATCGGCGCCCGCGACATGGCGATCTTTATCGCTCAGAATAATTCGTCCCATCCTGTCGTCGGAACCGCGAGCTTCAACGTGACGCCCGATGCCGCGGGCAAATATTTCACCAAGATTCAGTGCTTCTGTTTCACCGAACAACGGTTGGAGCCGGGGCAGCAGGTACGCATGCCGGTGCTGTTCTTCGTCGATCCCAAGATCATGGACGACCCCGACGCGCGCGACATCGAAGAAATCACCCTCAGCTACACCTTCCACCCTGTAGACGGGGACAAAAACGCGAGCTAAGGCCGCATCCAAAGAGTCTTACCAAGGACCGGCGGGTGATGGGGAATCGCCACGCTGGGGCAAAAAACGGGAACTGTGACATGGCCGGTGCCAAACATCATGACTATCACCTCGTAAATCCCAGCGTCTGGCCGCTCATCGGGTCGGTCGCGGCGCTGGTGATGTTCTTCGGCCTCGTCATGGCGATGCATGCCGACTATTTCGGCGGCGCCGGCAAATGGGTTCTGGGCCTCGGTTTCATGGGCGTGATCGCCACCTTCTTCAGCTGGTGGTCGGACGTCATCAACGAAGCGCACGCCGGCGACCATACCCCGGTCGTCCAGCTTCACCTGCGCTATGGCATGATCCTGTTCATCGCGTCGGAAGTGATGTTCTTCGTCGGCTGGTTCTGGGCGTGGTTCGACTTCTCGCTGTTCCCGGTCCCTGTCGAGATCGTCGACGGCGCGGTTACCTCGCTCTTCGGTCAGGACGGCGCCGCCGCCGCGACCATCTGGCCGCCCAAGGGCATCCATGTCATCGACGCCTTCTCGCTGCCGCTGCTCAACACGCTGATCCTGCTTTGCTCGGGCACGACGATCACCTGGGCGCACCACGCGCTCATCCACGGCGATCGTGAAGGCCTGAAGAAGGGTTTGTGGGCCACGATCCTGCTCGGCATGCTGTTCACGTCGATCCAGGCGTATGAATATGCGGAAGCGCCGTTCAACTTTGGCCAGATCAACTATTCGTCGGCCTTCTTCATGGCGACCGGCTTCCACGGCTTCCATGTCCTCGTCGGCACGATCTTCCTGATCGTCTGCCTGGTTCGTACCTACAAGGGCCATTTCACACCGACCCAGCATTTCGGTTTCGAAGCGGCTGCATGGTACTGGCACTTCGTCGACGTGGTGTGGCTGTTCCTCTTCATCATCATCTATGTCTGGGGCGGCTGGGGCGCACCTGTCGCCGCACACTAAGTGACGGAACAAGAGCAGAAACAAAAAGGGCAGCCGCCGGTCTGGCGCGCTGCCTTTTTTGCGACCTGTCCGGAGTGCGGGGCGCCGGGACTGTTCGAGCGCGGCGTGACGTTTCGCGATCGCTGCACCGCATGCGGGCTCGACTTCGGCCGCTATAATGTCGGCGACGGCCCGGCGGCTTTCCTGACCCTGATCGTCGGCGCGCTGCTGATCGCACTCGCACTGGGCCTCGATTCCGCCTTTAGCCCGCCGCTGTGGGTTCATGTCGTGCTGTGGGTGCCGCTCACCATCGCGGCCGTCGTCTATGGCCTCCGCCTCGGCAAGGCGGCGCTGCTCGCCAGCGAGCATCAGCGACAGGCAGCCGAAGGAAAGTTGAGCGATGAGTGAAGCTGGCAAACCTCTCCGCCGCTGGCCTGTCCTGCCGACGATCGTCGTCCTTGCTGCCGTTGCGGTGATGATCGCGCTCGGCGTCTGGCAGCTTCAGCGCAAGGCTGAGAAGGAAGCGCTGATCGCGCTTTATGAACGCAATATGGCGATGTCGTCGCTCGTCACCTATCCCAAGCTGCCACCGGTTCCCGACGCGATGCTGTTTCGCAAGAGCAGCGTGGTCTGCCTGGAGGTCGTGCGCTGGGATCCGCGGGGCGGCACCGATCGCAAGGGCGCGTCGGGGATACGGATGATCGCCGATTGCCGCACCGGTGCCGAGGGGCCGGGCGTGCTGGTCGACGTCGGAATAGCGGAGGATTTCACTCCGCCCAAATGGACGGGCGGCACGGTGCAGGGGACGATCGTGCCAGGCCCCGAACAGCCCTCGGTGATCGAGCGGCTGACGGGCAGGGCAAAGCCGGCGCGTGCGATGCTCGTCGCCGATGTAGCTGTTGCCGGCCTTCGCGCCAGCGAGGTACCGTCGGGCGCGGACGTGCCGAACAACCATCTCGCTTATGCGTTCCAGTGGTTCTTCTTCGCGGTTGTCGCGTTGATTATCTATGTCCTGGCGGTGCGCCGCCGCTTGCAGCCGTGACGACGCGCCGCTAGGCGCTGTGTCCGTCATGGATTATATCAGCACCCGCGGCTCCGCGCCGACCCTCGACTTCCGCGCCGCCACGCTTGCCGGCCTCGCCAGCGATGGGGGGCTGTATGTGCCCGCCAAATGGCCGCAGATGTCTACCGAGGATATTCGCGCGCTTGCCGGGCTCGACTATGTTGAAACCGCGGTTCGCGTGATGACGCCGTTCGTCGCGGGCGCGCTGTCCGAAGACGATCTGCGCGGGCTGTGCAAAGCCGCCTATGGACGGTTCAGCCATGATGCGGTGACCCCGCTCGTCCAGCTCGACCATCGTCATTGGTTGCTGGAGCTGTTCCACGGCCCGACGCTGGCGTTCAAGGATGTCGCGCTGCAACTGCTGGGCCAGCTTTTCGAAAAATTCCTGGCGGGCGGCGACACCGATATCACGATCGTCGGCGCGACGTCGGGCGATACGGGGTCCGCGGCGATCGAGGCGGTCGCCGGGCGTGAGCATATCCGCATATTCATGCTGCATCCTGAAGGCCGCGTAAGCGACGTGCAGCGCCGCCAGATGACGACGGTCCTTGCTCCCAACGTCCACAACATCGCGATCGACGGCAGCTTCGACGATGCGCAGGCAATGGTGAAGCGGCTGTTCGGCGATGCCGAAGCGCGCGACCGCGTGACGCTGTCGGCGGTGAACAGCATCAACTGGGCGCGGCTGATGGCGCAGGTGGTCTATTATTTCTATGCGGCCGTTCGCCTGGGCGCACCCGATCGGTCGATCGCGTTCAGCGTACCGACGGGCAATTTCGGCGACGTCTTTGCAGGCTATGTCGCTTCGCGGATGGGGCTGCCCGTCGCGCGGCTGGTCGTCGCGACCAACGTCAACGACATCCTGCACCGTGCATTGTCGAATGGCGATTACAGCGCGGGCACCGTCACTGCGACTGCGACGCCGAGCATGGATATTCAGGTCAGCAGCAATTTCGAACGCCTGCTTTTTGACCTGGCGGGTCGCGACGGAGCGGCGATTACCGGCATGATGGGTGAATTCGACCGCAACCGCGCGATGACGATTCCAGCCGATATGCTTGCCGGAGCCCGCGACCTTTTTTCGAGCGCCAGCATCGATGGCGACGGTATGGCACTCGCGCTGCGCTGGGCGCAAGAGAAGGGTGGCCAGATCATCGATCCGCACAGTGCGATCGGCCTTGCTGCGGCGCGCGAGCTTCAGATCGACGCCGACATCCCCGTCGTCACGCTCGCGACCGCGCACCCGTCAAAGTTCCGCGACGCGGTCGAACGCGCGACGGGTGTCCGCCCGTCGCTTCCCGCGCGCCTTGGCAACCTGTTCGACCGCGAAGAGCGATACGAGAAGCTCCCTGGCGATTATGACGCGGTAAAGGCTTATATCCTCGACGAGGCAACGCGTGGCTGAGCTAGCGCCCCTGGTCACGCTGATCGGCGAGGCCTGGGAGGATTATGGGCTGGTCGACAGCGGCGGCGGGCGCAAGCTTGAACGCTATGGACCCTATCGCTTCATCCGTCCCGAACCGCAGGCGATGTGGGAGCCGGCGTTGCCGCAGGCGGAATGGGACATGGCCGACGGCGAGTTCATTCCCGCCTCGGACGACGATGGCGGCGGCCGTTGGTATTATAACAAGCCGGTGCCGGCCGAAGGCTGGCCGCTGGGCTGGCGCGAAACGCGCTTCACGGCAAGCTGCACGCCCTTCCGTCATCTGGGCTTTTTCCCCGACATGGCGCCCGTCTGGGACTGGTTGCGAACGCAGGTCGCGGACAAGCCCAATCCGGCGTTCCTCAACCTCTTCGGCTATACCGGCGTCGGTAGTCAGGCGCTGGCGGCCGCCGGCGCATCGGTGACGCATGTCGACGCGTCGAAGAAATCGGTGGCACAGGCGCGCGAAAATGCCGCGTTGGCGGGCATGGACGACAGGCCAGTCCGCTGGATCGTCGACGATGCGGGCAAGTTCACCGCGCGCGAGGTACGGCGCGAGCGACGTTATGATGCCATTCTGCTCGATCCGCCCAAGTTCGGACGCGGACCGAATAACGAGCGCTGGCAGCTCGAAGAAGGGCTTGCGCCGCTACTTGCCGATTGCCGCAAGTTGCTGGACGCCGACAGCCGGGCGCTGTTTCTGACGGTCTATGCCGTGCGCATGTCGGCGCTGGCGATTGGCGAATTGCTGGCGCAGTTGTTCGCCGACATGCCCGGGACAGTCGAATGCGGCGAACTGGCGGTGCGCGAAGAGGCGCGGGGGCTGTTGCTCCCCACGGCCATCTTCGCACGCTGGAGCCGTTAGAGCCCCGCCAGTTCGATCCGGTTTCGGCCGCTTTCCTTTGCCCGGTAAAGGGCGTCGTCGGCCGCCTTGAGCGCCGCGCGTGCGTCGCCGAAGCCGAAGACGTCGGCGACGCCGCCCGAGAAGGTTATCTGGCCGAATGGCTCGTCGGTCTTGCGGTTGATCAGCCTGCGGTTGGCGAGCGCCTCCCGCGCCTGATCGAGCTTCGCCGCCGCCTCGCTGGGCGGTAGGCCGCGGAACAGCATGACAAACTCTTCGCCGCCATGGCGGGCGACGTGGCAATGGTCGTTCGAGATATGCGCAAGCGTGTCCGCGATCAGTTTGATCACGCGGTCGCCGGCCTCGTGGCCGTGCGTGTCGTTGACTTCCTTGAACTTGTCGATGTCGCAGAAGGCGACCGACAGCGGTTCGCACGCGGCGCGGGCCTCTTCATAATGCCGCTCGAGCAGCACTTCGAAGGCGCGCCGGTTGGGCAGGCCGGTCAGATAGTCGATCTCCGCATCGCGCTTGGCGCGGGCGAGGCTGCGACGCAGTGAGCGGGCTTCGTCCTCGCTCTTGCGCATTTCTTCTTCGGCATGGCGCGTGCGTTCGAGCATCACCTTGGCGATGTCGGCGAGGTGCGAGACCAGTTCGCCGGTCTTTTGGACCTGTTCGAGGTCGCTGACATGTTCTTCGAGCTTGGTGCCATATTCGCTGGTGGCGTTGCGTGCAGCCTTGGTGTTCGTCTGGAAAGTTTCGAGATTGGATTCGAGGCGAGCGACCATGCGGTCGAGCTCGGCATGATCGGGCTGGATCGGTTCCTGCTGCGCCAGCTCGTCGAGCCATTGCTGCGAGATGCCTTCGCCCGTTTCGGCGCGCAGTGCGATCTGCCGCGCGAGGCGGGGATTGATCCCCGAAAAGGCGCTGTGGGCGATCAGCAGGTTCGTCGCCGTCACGTCGAGATCGTGATCGAGAAGGAAGGACCCTATTGCACCCACCAACTGATGGCGCGCCTCGCGCACGAGGTCGCGCGTGACGGACGATCCCGGCGGCCCGCGCTCCTCTTCACGGGCGCCGCCTTGTGAATTGCGGAGCCCCAGCCAGCCCAGGAGCCGCCCTACCGGCTCGTTCGATGGTGGTGCATGTGTGGTCATGCGACATTTAACGGGCGCCTGTGCGCGGGATTTAATGGCTAATGCAAATTTATCCCTGAAGTCGCTCGACGACCATCGCCGCGCCGACTCCCATCGCGCCGGTGAGCACCACAAGCCCATATTTTCCGTGACTTGCATCGAGTGCGTCGAGCAGGGTCGAGGTCAGGATGGCGCCGCTAGCGCCCATCGGATGGCCCTTTGCCAGATGTCCGCCGCCGACGTTGACGCGGGCTGCGTCGACGGGCCTGTCGCGGAGGAACTTGGCGATGGTGACGGCAAAGGCCTCCATGAATTCTATCCTGTCCATGTCGGCGAAAGCCAGGCCGGATCGAGCCAGCGCGGTGTCCATGGCCGCGAAACCCGCGGTAAGCGAGGCCGCGGGATCGCCGCCATTCTCGGCAAAGGCGAGGATGCGTGCGCGGGGCGCGGGGCCCAGGCCTTCGCTGCCGACAAGCGCAAGGCCCGCGCCGTCGCAGATCGGCGGCGCGTGGGCGACGCTGTGCAACGGTTCGAAACGCTCGCCCGACAGCGCGGCGGCATATTGATCTTGCAGGCCGCCGAATGCGGGGGACGCGGCGGCAAGTGCTTCAGCGGTCGTTTGAGGGCGGATGCACTCCTCACCGTCCAGTCGTCCGGTCGCGATGCGCGAATATTGAAGCGCGGCATCGCCCTCTGCCATTGCCGCTTTCTGTTGCGATGCGAGCGCGACTGCGTCGAGCTCGGCGCGACCTAGGCCCTCGCTATTTGCGAGGCGGTCGGCGGCGAGTACCGGCGGAACGAAACGCGCGCGTGGCGGCAATTCGCCGTCGGTATAGAAGGTCGCCCGATCACCGAGAAAGGGGCTGCGGCTCATCGATTCGACCCCGCCAGCGAGCGCCGAGGCGATCTGTCCGCTTGCCACGCGGGCCACCGCCTGTCCGATCGCGGTGAGGCCGGAGGCGCAATAATTGTTGAGGCTGGTCGCGGCCGTGGCGTCGGGCAGGCCGGCGTGAAGCTTTGACACCAGCGCGATGTGCCCGCCCTGTGCGCCGGCCTGCGTCACGCAGCCGACGATCAACGCCTCGGGTGATCGCGCGGCATTGCCGCACCGCGCCGCAAGTGCTGCCGCCTGCTGGCGCACCAGTTCCTGCGGGGTCAGCCCCGCCAAGCCGCCGTCGGGCCGCGCCTTGCCGCGCGGGGTGCGCACCGCGTCATACAGATAGACCGGGTTCGCCAACTCAGGTTCCGACGACGAAACTGACCGCGGTTGTTGCGCTGCCTCCGACATTGAAGGTCGCAAAATTGCGGGCGCCCTCGACCTGATAATCGCCGGCATTGCCGGTGACCTGCCGCCAGCTGTCGAGGAGCATGCGGACGCCGGTCGCGCCGACCGGATGGCCAAGACCGATCAGTCCACCCGATGGATTGACCGGCAGTTTGCCGCCGAGTGCGATCGTGCCGTCCTCGACCGCGCGCCAGCTTTCGCCGGGCGGCGTGATGCCGAAATGGTCGATCGCCATATATTCGGTGATCGAGAAGCAATCATGCACCTCGACGCCGTCGCAGGCATAGATGTCGGGCATATCGGCCCGTTTCAACGCATCCATCATCGCCTTGCGGACGCTGGGGAAGACATATGGCTGGTCGCGGCTGTCCCGTACCTTGGTCGAATAGAGCAGGGGCGCGGTCGCGTGGCCCCAACCCTTGATGCGGGGCAGGCTGTCGATCGGGATACCGCGCCGTCGTGCCCATGCCTCGGCAACCTCGCGCGATGCCAGAAAGATCGCGGCGGCTCCGTCGGTAACCTGTCCGCAATCGGATTTGCGGAGGCTGCCTTCGATCAGCGGATTGACCTCGTCATCCTCCCCCAGATGTCCGTCTGTGATCGCCCAGCCGCGGGTCTGCGAATTCGGGTTCCGCTTGGCGTTGGCGAAATTGTTTGCCGAGATGCCGCGCAGGTGCGCGCGGTCGAGGCCGAAGCGCTCCTCATATTCCTCGGCCACGCGTGCGAACATCCAGGGCCAAAGGTAGCGCGCCTCCTGCGCCTCGCGCCCCGCCCAGGCTGCCGCGCCAAGATATTCGGCGGCGCGCTGGCCGGGAACGTTGCGCATCAACTCGATCCCGAGCACGAGCGCAAGGCCATAGCGTTCGGCCTCGATCTCTGCGGCGGCGGCGAGTATCGCGATGCTGCCGGACGCGCAGGCTGCTTCGTGCCGCGCGGCGGGGATGCCGGCCAGATCGGGGTGCACATGGCCGAAGAAACCGCCAAGTTGCCCTTGTCCGGCAAACAGCTCGCCGACGAAATTGCCGACATGGGCGGTCTCGACCTCCTTTGGTTCGATTCCGGTGGCGGCGAAGGCCTGTTCAGCCACGTCACGGAACAGCTCGAACATCCCGCCGCCTTCGCGTTCGATGTTGCGCGCGAAATCGGTCTGCGCACCGCCGAGAATGAAGACGTCCCTGGCCATGTCAGTTTTCCTTTTCGAGGGTTGCGAGCGCCATTTCGCGGACTTCGCTGCGCATCACCTTGTTCGTGACGTTGCGCGGAAGCGCGTCGAAGCGGAAGAGCCGCTCGGGCAGTTTGAAGACAGCGAGGTCCTTTCCGCGCAGATAGTCGGTCACCTCGGCCAACCCGACGTCCCCGCCGCCGCGCGAGACATAGGCAAGTCCGATGCGTTCCCCCATCGTCGCGTCGGGCAGCGAAAAGACGCATGCTTCAGTCAACAGTGGGTGACCGCCAAGCAACTGGTCGATCTCTTCGGGCGAGATGTTCATGCCGCCGCGGATGATCAGATCCTTGCAGCGCCCGACGAAGCGGTAGAAGTCGCCGTTTTCGGCGATCTCGAACAAGTCGCCGGTGCGAAACCAGCCGTCGTCGGTGAAGGCCTCGGCCGTGCGGTCGGGCGCGTTGTGATAGCCTTCGAACAGGGTTGGGCCACGGATCTGCAATTCCCCCGCGACGCCGTCCTGTTCGACAGGGTCGCCGCCGCCGGGCGGCACGAGCCGGCTTTCGATATTATGCGTGCGGCCATCAGCATAGGGGGGCGGGTAGCGGCCGCGACGCGGAAACAGGCTCGCCCGCTTGTCGGGGTCGGGCATGTCGCCCTCGCCGGTGATGAAACTCATCCCCTCGTTCGATCCGAAGACGTTGACGATGATGATGCCGAGCTTTTCCTGGAAACCGCGCACCATCGCAGGCGCGAGTGGGGCGGAGCCCGAGGCGATGACTCGCAGGCTGGACAGGTCGACCGATGCAAGCAACGCCTCGTTCTGCAGCAGCATGTTGAGGATCGCGGGGGGCGCGATGGTCAGGCTTGGGCGTTCGGTCGCGATTTGCCGAAGGTAGATGGCAGGGTCGAAGGGATGATGCAGCACCATCGTCCCGGCGCTGGTCAACCAGCACATGGTGATGCCGCCGATGCTCGCCATGTTGATGAGCGGAAAAGGGTTGAGCAGGACGTCGCCCGGCCCGACCTTCATCGCCTCATACCCTGCGGCGGCGACTGCGATCCAGTGATTGTGGCTGCGCGGCACGCCCTTGGGAACGCCGGTCGTGCCCGATGTCCAGCAGATGGTGAAGATATCGTCGGCGTCGACCGGGTTCGCTGCAACATGTCGGGCGAGCGCTTCTGCATCGCCGGGCGCATTGGACAGGTCATGGGCGCCAGCCGGAGGGTTCGGCCCAAAGGTCATCAGCGCGATGGCGCCGAGTAATGGCTGCGCAACGCCCAGATGATCGCACCCCTTCACCTGTGTCGCGCAGATGAAGGCCCGGGGCGCGACCACACCGATCATGCCCGTCAGCTCATGGCCGCGATATTGCACGGCCGCCGGGCTGACGATCGCGCCGATCTTTGCCGCCGCGAAATAGAGCGCGACGAATTCGCTGATGTTGGGAAGCTGGACGAGCAGGACGTCGTCCTTGCGGATCCCGGCCGCGAGGAGTGCTCCCGCGAGCCGGTCGATCTCGGCCGCCAGTTCGGCGTAGTTCAGGCGTCTGGGCTCACCGAACGCGAAGTCGGCGCGGTTCGGAGCATCGATCAGCGCTGTACGCTGCGGATGTGCCGCCGCATTGACCGCGAACAGATCGGCGAAACTCTTGTCTCCCCACCAGCCGCTCGCTCGATATTGTTGCCTTTTTTCCTCTCCCGCGACGATCATGTCAGGCGGCCAATACGCTGTTTTCGCCCATACCGAGATCGTCGCCGCTCGCCCATACGGTGTGGGTCCCCGAACAGATGCGTTCCGGCAGGATGATCCGGCAGACGGGGCCCGCAGCGAAATTCTTCGCATCGATCAGCACGCACTCGCTGGTGTCGTTCTCCAGATCGGCGATGAAGGAGACGAGATAGCCGTCGTCTTCGTCCTTCGCATCGATCCGCGGCGCGAAGGGGGCTTCGCTGCCGAAGCGGCCCGGACCGAATTCATAGGATTCGCTCGTCCGCGCATCGAGGTCGTGCTTCACCAGCCCACGGAACAGGAACCAGCCGGGTTCGGGGATTGCGCTATAGGCATAGCGATAGGGCTTTCCCGCATAGCGATGGTTGAACATGCCGAATTCGAGGTCGCGATCGTCGAGCCTCTCCTCGGTCGTTTCGCCGGTCTTCAGGTTGAAGCGCCAGCGATGGAGCCGCGGCTTGAGCAGGCCTTGATCAAGATAGGCCATCATCCGTTCGAGCCCTTCGGGCGCGTTCGGATAGGATTTGGGCATCGGCTCTTCCTGATAATAGCCGTCGAGGATGATCTCGTCGCCTTCCTCCCAGGCGTTGAGCCAATGGAGCGTGTAGGTCGGCTCGGCCTCGAACCACCGAATATCTTCGGGCTGTCCGTGGCGCGGGATGATCGCGAAGCGTGTCTTCTCGTCAGGATGGAATTGCACAACGTGCAAATTGCGTTCGAGCAACTCTTCGTTCCAATAGAGCGGCATGTCGTTGAGGATCGTGTAATTCTGCGTGAACGCCATGTCGTGCGGAAGGCGCGGGCCCGCGAGCGGCACGGGGATATAGTGCTTGAGCCTGTTGTCTGCGCCGACGACCCCATAATGCATGTAGGGCGCGTGCTTCGAATAGTTGAAGAACATCAGTTCGCCGGTCGCGAGGTCGACCTTGCAATGCGCCGAAATGCCGTCGAGCGGCACCCAGCTTTCGGTGCCGAACTGTTCCAGCGTGAACGGATCGAGCCGATAGGCCTCGCCGCACTGATAAAAGGTCGAGATGATCTTTCCCGCGTGGATTGCGACATCGGTCGAGCTGGAATCCTTGAGCCATTCCTGCGCGCCCCAGCCATGGCGCGTCGACTTGTGCGGCGGCTCCATCAGCCCGGCCCACAGCGAGTGACCGGCCTCCTTTTCGGCCTCGAATCCCTTGGTGCGGACGAAGCGGCTGCGATAGCTCGCGCGGCCGTCCTTGAAGGAAATGGCATGGATGAAACCATCGCCGTCGAAGGGGTGGTAGCGGCCGATCGGGTCGTGAACCTGGTTCTCGCCCGTGCGGACATATACGCCGTCGATGTCGGTCGGAATGGTTCCGATTACCTGCGCATCGCCGTTCGCGAAGATGGCGTTCCACTCATTATAGGTCGGCCGCCATGCCCCCTTCATATAGGGGTGATCGTTCGGCTGGATCGTGGAGGTGATCGTATCGACGAGCTCTATGGTCATGCGATGACTCCTTCGGCGGGGGTGAAGCGCGGCCTCGTTGCTGCCGCATCATATTCTTTTACGAGACGGTCGACGATATCGGCGACGGGCTCGATCGCGCGTACTGCGCCGACGCCCTGGCCTGCGGACCAGACATTCTTCCACGCCTTTGCGTCGTCCTGCGCGTCGGAGAAATTCGGCCGCTTGTCCTCGGGCATGTTAAGGGGATCGTATCCTGCAGCGATCAAGCTCGATTTCAGCCAGTTTGCGGTTACGCCGGTAATGCCCTTAGACGGGACGATATCCTCGGCCCCCGCCGTGACGACCATTTCCTTATAGCCCGGAACCGCCATGCTCTCCGCACACGCGATGAGCGAGGTGCCAAGATAGGCGAAATCGGCACCCAATATCTCTGCCGCGCGGACGGCATGACCGGTCGAGATCGCGCCGCCAAGGACGAGGGGACCGTCCCAGAATTGGCGCACTTCCTCTACAAAGGCGAAACCGGCGGTCGCGCCCGTATGTCCGCCCGCGCCGGCGGCGACGAGTACCAGCCCGTCGACACCCGCTTCGGCGGCTTTGCGCGCGAAGCCCACTGAATTGACGTCGGCGAAGACGAGCCCGCCATAGCCGTGAATTTCGTCGACTACCCGCGCCGGACTGCCGAGAGCGGTGATGACCAGCGGAACCCGATGACGGACGACGCAGGCAAGGTCTTCGGGAAGGCGGCTATTCGACGGGTGGACGACCAGGTTGACCGCCCAGGCGGCCGCCTCGGGGTCGTTCGACAGCGCCGAATCGATCCGCCCGATCCAATCCTCCAGGTCCGCCGAAGTGCGCGCGTTGGGAGCAGGGAAGCTGCCGATGACGCCCGAGCGAGACGCGGCGATTACCATCTCCGGACCGGAAACAAGGAACATCGGCGCGGCGATCGCAGGCAGCCGTAGATTGCGCGTCAGCGCTGGTGGAAGGCCGTTTTTCGGCACTGTTGTGCTCTCCCGAATTATCTGACTTGCATAGTGATACTTAAAGACGATAAGAGTCGCAAGGCCAGAAAAACATCGCGGGGTCCCACCCGACGATGGTGGGAGGGAGAGAGAGTATGAAGACCAGCTTTGCTGTGCTGTTCGCCGCGACCGCGCTTGCCACGCCCGGAATCGCCTTTGCGCAAGATGCCGCACCCGCCGCCGATCAGGGCGGCCTCGAAGAAATCATCGTGACGGCCCAGAAGCGGGCGGAGGGCCTGTCGGACGTGCCGATTTCGATCTCGGCGGTCAGCGGCAAGCAGATTGAAAGCTATGGCCAGACCAATCTCGAACAGATTTCATCGTCGGTCCCGAACCTGAAGATCACGCAGACTGCGATCGCCAATCGCATCGCGATCCGCGGCATTGCGTCGGGCGATAACAAGGGTTTCGAACAGTCGGTCGCGATGTTCGTCGACGGCGTCTACTATGGCCGCGACCAGCTATCGCGCCTGCCGCTGATCGACATGGAGCGGGTCGAGGTGCTGCGCGGCCCCCAGCCGACCCTGTTCGGCAAGAATGCGATCGCGGGCGCGGTCAATATCACCACGCGCAGTCCGACCGATGAATTCGAGGGGTCAGTCAGCGGCCTGTATGAATTCAACCACAAGGAATTCCAGCTTACCGGCGTCTTGTCCGGCCCGCTGAGCGAAGGGGTCGAGGCGCGCGTCGTCGGCTATTACCGGACGATGGACGGCTATTTCTATAACGCGAAGCTTGATCGCAACGAGCCGAACGTCGACGAGAAATATTTCCGCGGCAAGCTGGAGTTCGATCGCGGTGGGCCGTTCGCGGCGGAGCTGAAGCTGGAATATGCGGACTTTGAGGCAAAGGGGCAGCCGCGCGACGTATTCGGTGCGGTCGGCAACTATAACACCGTCTTTCAGGGGCCATTCTTCGTCAGTACCAATCCCGATTATGTCCGCGAGGACAATGGGTATCAAAGCCGCAACAAGGTGTTCGGCGCGACGCTGAACATGGATCTGGAGCTTGGTGACCACACGTTGACGTCGATTTCGTCGCTGCTCGACTATAAGACGCGCGAGATTGTCGACGTGGATTTCTCCGGCATCAGCTTCCTCGACGGCACGAACCTGCGCGAGGATTATCGCCAATATTCGCAGGAGTTGCGCCTGGCATCACCGGGCGGCGAGGCGTTCAACTATATCGCCGGCGTCTATTATCAGAACGCCAAGCTGGACGTACAGGATTTCACGCTGTTCAACGCGACCTTCCTGGCTCTGGGCGCGCCGTTCAACGCGCTGGGCGACACGCGCAACGACCGCGATTACAGCCAGACGTCGGACCTGATTTCGGCGTTCGCGCAGGGCGAGCTGTCGCTGACCGACCAGTTGCGCCTGACGGCCGGCGCCCGCTTCAATCATGAGAAGAAGACCGGCAGCCGGACGCTGGCGATTGTCCAGGGGCCGCTCAACACCTTCAACCCGCTGGTCGTCGCCGCGACCTTCCGCGCGCTGAACATCGAGGCGCACAGCATCTCGGGCAAGCTCAGCGAAGACAGTTTCAACCCGATGGTGAACATTCAGTTCGACGCGACCGACGACCTGATGCTCTATGCCTCCTATGCGAAGGGAACAAAGGCCGGGGGCTTCGACATCCGGTCGAACTCGCTGCCGACATCGACGACCGTCGCGCGTCCGGGCGCCTTCATGTTCGCGGACGAAAGTGCCGACAATTTCGAGGGGGGGGTTAAGTTTAAGGGGCGTAATTTGGCGATCAACCTGTCGATCTATCGTACCAAGTATCACGATTTGCAGGTTAATATCTTTGACGGCACCTTGAACTTCAACGTGAGAAACGCGGCTGGTGCGAAGACTCAGGGGGTTGAGGCCGATTTCCGGGCGGCGATCGCGAGCGGGCTGACGATCAGCGGTGCGGTCGCCTATCTGGATTTCAAGTTCACCAACTTCACCAACGGCCAATGCTATTATCTGCAGGCGCCAGGAGCAGGGGGCTTTTGCGACTATACGGGCAAGCGCAACGCGCTGTCGCCCAAATGGTCGGGCAACCTCAACCTCGATTATACGACGCCGATCAGCAGCAATATGAAGGTCGCGCTGAACCTGAACGCCGATTTCTCGTCGGCCTATATCGCGGCGGCGAACCTCGATCCGCGGACGCGGCAGGACAGCTATGCCAAGCTGGGAGCGCGCCTGGCGCTGGCCGAGGTCGACAACAAATGGGAAATCGCGCTGATCGGCCGCAACCTTACCAACCAGCGCATCCTGCAGACCGCGAGCTCGATGCCGCTGGCGACGACGATCACGCGCAACGCGGGCAACGCCTATAACGGCATCGTCGACCGGCCGCGCACGATCGCGGTGCAGCTGACGGGACGTTTCTGAGGGATTTCCGACCGGGCTCTCCCGGTGCGGGAGAGGGGGCCACGGGCACGGCCCCCTCTTCCCATCCCCCGGCTTCCTGTCTAGGGGCGGAGCCAAGCGGAGGATGTGTCCCGATTGAAACATGAGCGTACCATCAGGGCCTGTTCGATCTGGCGTGCGCTCGACGTCGTCGGCGACGTGCCGGTTCTGCTCATCATGGAACAGGCGTTTCTGGGTACGCACAGCTTCGACGAATTCGTCGCACGCACCGGATTGGCGCGCTCGGTCGTCAACGGCCGCCTCAAAAAGCTGGTCGAGGAGGATTGCCTCGCCAAAAAGCCGAAGAAGGGCGGGCGCGGCTTTCACTATGTGCTGACCCAAAAGGGCCGCGACCAGTTTCCCAACGCACTGATGATGCTGCGCTGGCAGCACAAGTGGGAGGCGGCGAGCCGCGACTTCCAGGTCCGGCTGCACCATGCAAGCTGCGGCCATGCGACCGAGCCGGTCCCGGTGTGCGACCATTGCCGCAAAGCGATCGACCCGCGCGAGGTTTCGTGGCGCGAGGGACCGGGGCTGGTTCAGGTCGCCCCGGCGTATGAGCGCCGCCGCTTTTGCGGCGAGGTCGGGGCGCGGCGACCGGGCGGCCGTCCGCTGGTCGACACGATGATCGAACTGTTCGGCGATCGCTGGGCGACGCTGGTCGTCCGCGCGATGTTCACGCGCATCAACCGCTTCGACGATATCCAGCGCGACACGCTGATGGCGACGAATATCCTGACGGGCCGGCTGGAGCGGCTGGTGCGACAGGGGATTTTGAAGACCGTGCCTTATTCGACGCACGCGGACCGGGTCGAATATCGGCTGACCGAAAAGGGACGCGACCTGTACCCCGTGCTGCTGGCGCTGCTGCAGTGGGGCGATCGCTGGTTTTCGGACGAGCGCGGGCCTCCGGTGCTGTTGACGCACGACCCCTGCGGACATGATCTGAACATGGTCGTCGCGTGCAGCCATTGCGGCGACGAACTGAAACTCGCGAACAGCGGATTCACGATCGAACAGGCCGACGCCTGATCAGGGCATGATGCGCCCTTCGTCGCGGGCCGGCATCGGCGCGAGCATCGGCACGACGATCGCCGACAACGTGAGCCAACCCGCCGCTCCCAGGATCGCCGCCGCGAGCGTCGCGAGGTCGGCGGCCATTCCGAACAGCCAAGCGCCCACCGCCATCGCCCCGAAGGTGACGGCCTGATAGATCGCCATGCAGCGACCGAGGATCGCCTCGGGCGAACGGAGCTGCATCGCGACGTTGAGCGTCGTCAGCGTCGACACCCACGCCATCCCCGCGACGAAGGCGGCCACAAGGATCGTCGGCAGATGCTGCGTCAGCGCCACCGGCAGCATGGAGGCGGCGTAAACCAGCGATGCGACACTCACGATCCGGTCGCTGCCCCAGCGGCGACGGATGCTGCCGACGAACAGCGCCGCAATGATCGACCCGGTCCCGAAAGCGGCGAGGCAAAGGCCATAGGTGGTTTCGGTGCCGTGCAGTCGATCGCGGACCAGCGACGGCAGCAGTGCCTGAAAGGCGATTGCGGGAATGCCGAAGACGAAACCGCGGATCAGGATGCGGCGCACCGGGTCCGACTGAACACAGAAGCGGATGCCCGTCGCGATCGCGGCCAGCATCGGCGTGCGCTTTGGCGGGTCGACCTCCGGATGCCAGCGCAGCAGCACGACGATCAGCGCCAGATAGGAGACGGCGTTGAGCGCGAAGGCCGGCGCGGGACCGGTGATCGAGATCAGCAGGCCGCCAAGAGCAGGGCCCGCCGAACGTGCGAGGTTGAAGGCAATGCTGTTGAGCGCGATCGCCTGCGGCAAATCCCTGGGCCCGACCTGAAGCCGCACCGACGCCTGCCATGCCGGTCCGTTCAGCGCGGTGCCGCAGCCGACCGCGAGGGTGAAGAAGAGCAGCAGCAGCGGCGTGATCGCGCCGATCCATGTCGTGATCGTCAGGGCCGCCGAGACGATCAGCATTCCGGTCTGCGCCGCGAGCATCACCCGCCGGCGGTCGTAATTGTCGGCGATCGCTCCCGCGAACACGCCGAGCATCAGGATGGGAATGGTCGCGCCCGCCTGCACCAGGGCGATCAGCAGGTGCGACTTCGTCAGTTCGGTCATCAGCCAGGCGGCGCCGACCGACTGGATCATCGACCCCATGTTCGACGCGAGATTGGCGATCCAGATCGCGCGAAAGGCAGGGTAGCGAAAGGGGGCGAGCGCGGATGGCGGCGAAGGCGTGTCGGGACTCACACCACCTCGCCTAGACCCACGCCGCGCACCCGGCAAGTCGCCGCTATTCGGTCAGCTCGAAGTCGGCTTCGGACCCTTCGGCCGACGACGGCCCCACCCACAGCTTGAATGCGCCGGGCTCGCTGCCCCAGCTCATGTCGGCGCGGGTGAAGGCAAGGTCGGCGTCGGTCAGGGTGAAGCGTATCGTGCGCTTTTCGCCCTTCTTCAGCGCGATCTTCTCGAACCCCTTCAGCTCCTTGACGGGTCGCGTGACGGAGCCGGTGAGGTCGCGGACATAAAGCTGCACGACTTCTTCCCCGTCGCGGCCGCCGCTGTTCGTGACGGTGACGCTGGCGGTCAGCGTCTCGCCGGGGCGAATCTTCGCCTTGTCGAGCGTCACCGGCGAATAGGCGAAGCTGGTGTAGCTGAGGCCATAGCCGAACGGATAGAGCGGCGTGTTCGGCGTATCGAGATAGCGCGATACATATTTCGCATTCGGGTCGGCCGGATTGATCGGCCGTCCGGTGTTCTTCATATCGTAATAGATCGGCACCTGTCCGACGTTGCGTGGGAAGGTGGCGGGCAATTTGCCCGACGGATTATAATCGCCGTACAGCACATCGGCGATCGCGTGGCCGCCCATCGTTCCCGGATACCAGGCCTCCATGATCGCATCGACGTTCGCGTCGGCCCATTCGATGCTGTTCGGCCGGCCGCTGAGGAGCACGAGGATGATCGGCTTGCCCGTTTTCTTGAGCTCTTCGAGCAGGGCTTGCTGGTTGCCGGGCAGGTCGAGCGAGGTCCGGCTCGCGGCTTCGCCCGTCATGTCCCAGCGCTCGCCCATCGCGGCGATGATGACGTCGGATTTCTGCGCGAGCGCGATCGCGTCGGCAAAGCCGTCGGTCTTGCCCGCATCCTCGAAGGCATAGCTGGCGCCGCGGGCATATTCGACGCTGGCTCCCTTCGGCGCGCGCGCCTTCAGCCCTTCGAGCACGGTTATGGGGCGCGTCTTGCGATCGCCCGCGGCCGCCCAACTGCCGATCATATCTTCCTTGCTGTTGCCGAGCGGGCCGATCACCGCGATCGATTTCGCCGTGGCGGCGAGGGGAAGGGCGTTGTCCTTGTTCTTCAGCAGGACGATCGAGCGCCGCGCGACATCGCGCGCCGCCTCAAGAAACTCGGGTTTATAGACTGTCGCCTTTTCGCGCGATTCGACCGAATAGCGATAGGGGTCCTCGAACAGGCCACGGCGATATTTCATCTCGAGGATCGACTTCACCGCCTCGTCGACGCGCGCCATGTCGACCTTGCCCTCGGCAACCGACCTGGCGAGATGATCCATGAACACCGCGCCTTGCAGATCCATGTCGACGCCGGCGTTGATCGCCTGTTCGCCGGCCTGTTTCAGGTCGCGCGAATAGCCATGGGCGACCATTTCGTTGATCGACGTGTAATCGGTTACCACGAAGCCCTTGAAGCCCCATTTTTCCCGAAGGATTTCGGTAAGCAGATAGTGGCTGCCCGACGCAGGGATGCCGTCATATTCATTGAACGACGTCATGAAGGTCGCGGCGCCGACATCGGCCGCGGCCTTGAAGGGCGGCAGATAGATATCGCGCAGCGTGCGTTCGGAGATGTCGACGGTGTGATAGTCGCGTCCCGCCTGCGCCGCCCCATAAGCGGCGAAATGCTTCGCGGTCGCCAGAACCGTGTCGACGCGGCGAAGATCGTCGCCCTGGAAACCGCGCACGCGCGCCTTCGCAATCTCGCTGCCCAGGAAGACATCCTCGCCCGACCCCTCTGAAATTCGACCCCAGCGCGGGTCGCGCGCGACGTCGACCATCGGCGCGAAGGTCCAGTGTATGCCCTCTGCGGCGGCTTCGGTTGCCGAAACTCTTGCTGCCTTTTCAATGGCTTTCATGTCCCAGCTGGCGGATTCGCCAAGCGAGATGGGGAAGATCGTGCGATGTCCGTGGACCACGTCATAGCCGAAGAGCAGCGGAATCTTGAGCCGGGTTTCCTCGACCGCGAGCCGCTGCAACTCGCGCGTGTACTTCGCGGTAAAGGCGTTGAAGATCGATCCGATGCGGCCCTTGCGGATGTCGTCCTGATAGCCCTGGCGCATCGTCGGGCCGGTCGAATCCCAGTCGCTGGTCAACAGCGACAGCTGGCCGATCTTCTCTTCGATCGTCATCTTCGCCATCAGATCGGCGATGAATTTGTCCATCGCCGGATCGGGTTTCATCCAGCCGGTCGAATCGATTTCGGCCGCGGGTTGAGCGGTTCCGGTCGCCGGTTTGGCGAGGAGCGGGGTAGGGGCGAGCTGTCCGACGATCATCAAAGTGGCAAGCGTCAAGCTGGCAAGATTGCGCGGTACAGGCGGCATGATTCGTCCTTCCCCATTAGGTCTTCTCTTTGGCTATGGCGCGAGGATTGGCTGGAATAAGCCATTTTCCGGTTGGTGCCCGGCCCTGTTTGCCTGTGTCGCTTCCCTCTATACAGCTATCGTGAAACCGGTTACAAATCAAATCAACAACGATAACGGGTTTCCCGTGATTCGGCGTCGTACCGGTTCGAATGCCGGGCGTATCTGCCGGAAAACAGGGAAATCGGGGCAGTTCAATAGGGAGGATGTCGTGAAGTCACACCGTCAGATTCAGTCGAATGCCGCGCGCCGGTCGAATGTCCGGATGTTCGCTGCCGCGCTTGCATATAGCAGTGCCGGCGCCGCTTTGGCGCTCGGAATGGCGGCCCCCGCGCATGCGCAGGTTTCGAATGCATCGCTCCGCGGCAATGTGAAGGCCGACGGCGGCGTTTCGCAGGTGACGGCGATCAACGTCGCGACGGGCCTGACGCGCAGCGTTACCGTCAGCGCCAACGGCGACTATAATATCGCCTCGCTGCCGGTCGGCACCTATCGCCTCGAACTCACGACGCCGAGCGGCGTCCGCCGGACCGACGAATTCACGCTGTCGGTCGGCCAGAGCGCCGTGCTCGACTTCGATTTTTCGCAGCCCGACATCGCATCGGGCGATGGCGACGCGATCATCGTGACCGGATCGCGCATCCGCTCGATGGAAGGCGGCGAAGTCGGATCGAACATCACCCAGCGCCAGATCGAGGTGCTGCCGCAGAACAACCGCAACTTCCTGGCGTTCGCCGATCTTGCGCCGGGCGTCCAGTTCGTGACCGGCGGCAACGGCCAGTCGCGCCTGCAAGGCGGCGCGCAGGACAGCCGCAGCGTCAACATCTTCATCGATGGCGTGGGCCAGAAGGACTATGTCCTCAAGAACGGCATCACCGGCCAGGATTCGACGCAGGGCAACCCGTTCCCGCAGCTTGCGGTCGGCGAATATCGCGTGATTTCGTCGAACTATAAGGCCGAATTCGACCAGGTCAGCTCGGTCGCGATCACCGCGGTGACCAAGTCGGGCACTAACGAGTTCCACGGCGAAGCCTTCATCGACTACACCGACCAGAGCCTGCGCGACGCGCGTCCGACCGAATTGGCCACGAGCAAGGTACGGACGAAGGATTTCCAGTTCGGCGGTGCGCTGGGCGGCCCGATCATCAAGGACATGCTGCACTTCTTCGTGACCTATGAAGGGAAGCGTCAGGAGCAGCCGGTCGACGTCACACCCGGCCTCAGCCTGCCGGTCAGCTTTT
This sequence comes from Sphingomonadales bacterium, assembly GCA_017309275.1. Classification (GTDB taxonomy): domain Bacteria; phylum Pseudomonadota; class Alphaproteobacteria; order Sphingomonadales; family Sphingomonadaceae; genus Sphingopyxis. Next base: position 45,751 of record JAFKLT010000052.1, read on the forward strand.
TCCCGTCCGAATATCAGGGCGTCTTCGGTCCGACCAACGCGACCTTCAACGAAGACCTGTATTTCGGCAAGCTGACCTTCTCGCCCTCGTCGAGCGATCTGATCGAGCTGTCGGGCAAGTATCGCAAGGAAAGCGGCGAGTTCCTGAGCAGCGGGATCAACGCGCGCAGCACGATCAGCAACCAGGAGGTCGACGAACTGCGCGTCACCGGCCGCTGGGAACATACGGCCGAAAACTGGATCAACGACTTCAAGGTCACTTATGAAGACGTGAGCTGGTCGCCGACGCCGACCGTGTTCGGCAACGGCTTCCTCTTTGCCTATGCCGGTCCGTCGCCGACCAATCCGCAGCCGGGCGTCGTCGTTCGCGGCGACATCCTGCGCGTCGGTGGCGGCAGCAACTATCAGGACAAGGGCCAGAAGGGCTGGGGCGTCCAGAACGACTTCACCTGGACCGGTTTCGAAGGCCACACGTTCAAGGTCGGAGCCAAGGCGAAGTGGGTGGAGCTGAATTCGCTTCAGCTCAACGGCTTCAACCCGGTCTATACCTATAACCCCGCGTTCAATCCGGGCGGCGGCACCTTCAACGACGATGTGCCCTATCGCGTGCAGTTCGGCGCCTCGACCGGCAACGGCAGCCCGATCATCAGCTCGAAGAATTTCCAGTTCGGCATCTATGCGCAGGACGATTGGGAAGTCACCGACCGGCTGACGCTTAACCTGGGCGTGCGCTGGGATTATGAGCGGACCCCGGCCTTCCTGAACTTCGTCCACCCGGCCGACGCGGTGAACGCGGTGTCGCCGACCAATTATCCGAACCTGGTCAACGCCGATTACGATATCCGCGACTTCATCTCGACGGGCAGCGAGCGCAAGGCGTTCAAGGGCGCGTGGCAGCCGCGTATCGGGTTCAGCTATGAGCTCGACGACGATGCGCGCTTTGTCGTGTTCGGCGGTTTCGGCCGTTCGTACGACCGCAACCAGTTCGACTTCCTGCAGCAGGAAATCAGCACCGGTTCCTATACCACGCGTACCTTCAACTTCATCACGGGCGATCCGAACAACACCTGCGCGCCCGGGCCGACGTGCGTGCCGTGGAATCCGATCTATCTGACCGAAGCGGGCCGCGCGCAGCTGCTCGCGCAGGCAGGACCCGGCGGCGGGCGCGAGCTTCGCTTCATCAACAACGACCTCAAGGTGCCCTATTCGGACCAGTTCAGCCTGGGCTTCCGCGCCAAGGTGACGCCGCTGTTCGAGGCCGAGGTGGGGTATAGCCACATCGAGTCGAAGGACGGCTTCGCCTATCTGCTGGGCAACCGCCGTCCGGACGGCACCTTCTTCCCGCCGGCGCCGGCGGCACCGGGCTCGCCCTTCGGCTTCGCTCCTCCGGGCTTCGGGTCGATCATCATCGGCACGAACGGGATCGAGACCAGCGCGGATACGGGGTATCTGAAGCTCGTCAAAAACTATACGCCGGCCTCGCCGTGGAGCTTCTCGGCGACGTACACCTACACCGAAGCCGAGGAAAACCGCCAGTTTGGTGAGACCTTCAGCCTCGATTTCCCGTCGCTGGACGATTACACCGTCACGCGTTCCAGCGGGGTGCGCAAGCATCGCCTGGTCGCGACGGGATCGGTCGACCTGCCGATCGGCGTGACGCTGTCGGGCAAGTTCCAGATCGCGTCGCCGCCGTATCTGAAGGCGTTCATCAACCAGGGCGGCGCGACGCCGAGCCGCACCGTCATCTCGAACGAAGCCGACAGCAACGGGTCGCGCTGGGGCTTCCGCCAGATGGACATCGCGATCAGCAAGTACATCCCGTTCAAGTTCATCAGCGAGGAATCGCGTCTGCGCCTGCGCGTCGACATCCTGAACCTGTTCAACGATCGCAACTATGTCGATTACAACAACGATCCGAACTCGCCGCGTTACCTGGAGATTTCGGGTCGCGGGGTTGGCGGCAACCCGCCGCGTACGGTAAAGGTATCGGCCGGTTTCACTTTCTAACCGGCTGGACAGGCGCCCGGTCACACACCCCTCCCGTTGACCGGGCGCCTTTCTTTTTTGGAGTTTAAAATGTCGTTCCGGATCGGGGCGTTCGCTTTGCCCCTCGTGGCCTTGACCGCCGCTTGCACCGTCAATCCCGCCCCATCCGCGACGATACCGCCGGAGAGCGCCACACTCGCGCCGATGACCGAGGCGGCTTTTTCGGAAGACCTGACCCAGCGCACCTTCCGCTATTTCTGGGATACGACGAGCACCGAGCGTTGCCTCGCACCCGACCGCTGGCCCAGCAATCCCTTCTCCTCGATCGCCGCGACGGGCTTTGCGCTTACCGCCTATGGCATTGGGTCCGAGCGCGGCTATGTGACCCGTGCCGAAGCGGCGGTCCGCACGCGCGATTGCCTGCGTTTCTACTGGACCGCGCCGCAGGGGCCGGAGGCTTCGGGCAATGCCGGTTACAAGGGGTTCTTCTATCATTTCCTGAAGAATGACGACGGCACGCGGTTCAAGAATGTCGAGCTGTCGACCGTCGACACCAGCCTGTTCCTGGGCGGCGTGCTCTTCGCGCAAAGCTATTACGACGGCAGCGATCCGGTCGAGGCCGAGATCCGCGACCTCGCCGAAAAAATCTACACCCGCGTCGATTGGCGCTGGGCGCAACGCGCATCCACGGGCACCCGCGCCGAGAATTCGAAAAATTTGCACGCCATCACGATGGGCTGGAAGCCCGAGAAGGGATGGGAGACGCACGACTGGGTCGGCTATAACGAGGGTATGCTCGTCTATGTGCTCGCGCTCGGTTCGCCGACGCACGCCGTCGACAAGGATGCCTGGGACAAGGGGTGGGCGGCCGATCTGGAAAAGGATTGGGGCACCTATTACGGTCAGGAGCATTTGCAGTTCGAGCCGCTGTTCGGCCACCAGTACAGCCATGTCTGGGTCGACTTTCGCGGGATCCAGGACGCGTTCATGCGCGGCAAGGGCATCGACTATTTCGAGAACAGCCGCCGCGCCACGCTGGCGCAGCGGGCCTATGGCGCCGACAATCCGAACAAGTGGGTTGGGTATAGCGCCGACATCTGGGGCTGGAGCGCCTCCGACGGCCCCGGATATTCGGTCGGCGAGTATCGCGTGAACGGCACCCCGCGCGCGTTCAACGGCTATATGGCGCGCGGCGTCAGTGCGATCCGCGTCGTCGACGACGGCACGGTCGTCCCGACCGCCGCGGGCGGATCGGTGCCCTTCGCCCCCGAGGTTACGATCCCCGCGCTGATGACGATGCGCACCCAATATGGCGCAAGGCTGTACACGCGCTATGGCTTCCGGGACGCGTTCAACCCCAGCTTCAACTTCGCCGGGGCGTCATCGGGCGACGGCACGGTCGATCCGGTGCAGGGCTGGGTCGCGAACGATCATCTGGGCATCGATCAGGGGCCGATCCTGGCGATGATGGAAAATCATCGCAGCGGCTTCGTGTGGGAGGTGATGCGCCGGAACCCTCATATCATCCGCGGCCTGAAGCGGATCGGCTTCACCGGCGGCTGGCTCGACAAGGCGCCGGCCGAATAGGGTCAGCAGCGCTTGCCGATGCAAAGGTCGGCCAGCACCGGATAATGATCCGACGGCAGCTTGCCGCCCGTTTGCTGCGTCAGCGTCGCGTGGCGCAACACCGCGATATCGCCGCTGACGAAAATATGATCGATCGGCGCCGGCTCGACCTGTTCGACCTTGAAGGCGGTGAAGGTGCCCGGCGGGCCGAAATGCGGCGTCCGGCTGATCGTCAGCGTGTCGCGCAGCGCGCCCGCGCCGCCCTGTATGATCGCGGCATAGGCGGGGCTGTCGGTCGGACTGTTGAAGTCGCCCATCAGGGCGGTCGCCTCGTTCGGTTTGCGATGGCTTTCGATCCAGCGGCGGATCAGCGCCGCGCCCTCGAGGCGGGCGGTGACGCCGATATGGTCCATATGCGTGTTCACGACCAGAAACACGCGCTTCGACGCCTTGTCCCGCAGCCTCGCCCAGCTTGCGACGCGGGGATAGGCGGCGTCCCAGCCCTTGCCGGGCGTGTCGGGGGTGGGGGATAGCCAGAATGTACCCGAGGCGAGCAAGGTGAAGCGGTCGCGGCGATAGCCGAGCGGCGAAAACTCGCCTTGCTCCTTGCCGTCGTCACGGGCGACGCCGACGAAGGCATAGCCGGGCAGATCGGCCTCGATATCGCGCTTCTGGTTCAGCAGCACTTCCTGCATCCCGACGATGTCGGGCGCATAATAAGCGACCAGGCCGGTCAGCGCCTTTCGCCGGTGCGGCCAGGCGTTGTCGCCGTCCGACGCGAGGTCGAGGCGAATATTGTAAGTCATCAGGCTGTAGCGATCGGCGCCGTCGCTGGCCGCCGCCGGCAGCGGGGCGATCAGGACGGCGAGGATCAGCGCCAGCCAGCGCATCAGCCGAGAATTCCGCCGTTGGTGGCGATGATCTGGCTGTAATAGCGCGCGCTGCGCTTCGGCGTTCGGGTCTGGGTCTGATAGTCGACGTGGACGATGCCGAAGCGCTTCGAATAGCCGAGCGACCATTCCAGATTGTCGAGCAGCGACCAGGCCATGTAGCCGCGCACGTCGACGCCCTGGTCGATCGCATCGCCGATCGCCGCGATGTGCGTGCGGAAATAGTCGCAGCGCAGCGGGTCGTCGATGCCGTCGGGGCCCGCGACCGGGGGGTCGTAGAAGGCGGCGCCGTTTTCGGTGATGTAGAGCGGGATGTTGCCGAAAGTGTCGCGGAACCACACAAGCATGTCGGTCATTGCGGGGGGATAAACCTCCCAATCCGTAGTCGTGTGGGTGGCGATCTGCTTTACCGGGGAGGCCCGAAGTGGCCACTGGTTCGGATCGTCGCGAACAACGGCGCGTGTGTAGTAATTTATTCCAATAAAATCAACTGGTTGATAAATATCCTTAAGGTCAGCTTCGGGCCATTCGGGCCAGGCTTCGCCGAAGATGTCCTTGAGCTCCGCAGGGTAGCTGCCCTTCAGCGCCGGGTCGAGATACTGGCGGTTCATATAGGCGTGCGCGCGGGCGGTCGCGGCGAGGTCGTCGGCGCTCTGGCTGGCGGGATATTTGGGTTCGATGTTGACGACGAGCCCGATTTCGTGCGCGCCCTCGGCCCGATAGGCCTGCACCGCGCGCCCGTGCGCGCGCATCAGATTGTGGCTGGCGATCGGCGCCTCGAACATGTTGCGGTGTCCGGGCGCGAGCGCGCCGTGGAGATAGCCGCCGTCGGTGATCACCCAGGGTTCGTTGAGCGTGACCCATTTTTTCACCCGGCCGTCGAGCGCGCGATACATGACGCGCGCATAGTCGGCGAACCAGTCGGCGCTGTCGCGGTTGAGCCAGCCGCCCCGGTCGTCGAGCGCGACGGGCAAGTCCCAGTGATGCAGCGTCAGCAAGGGTTCTATGTCGTTCCGCAGCAGTTCGTCGACCAGCCGCTTGTAGAAATCGAGCCCCTTGTCGTTCACGCGCCCGGTCCCGTCGGGCAGCACGCGGCCCCAGCCGACGCTGAAGCGATAGGCCTGCAGCCCCAGCTCCTTCATCAGCGCGACGTCGCTTTCCATGCGGTTGTAATGGTCGCACGCGACGTCGCCGGTATCGCCCGGCGCCGCCATCAGCCGCGGATCATGGCTGAAACGCTGCCAGATGCTGGCGCCCGCGCCGTCGGCGAGCGGCGACCCCTCGATCTGATAGGCGGCGGTGGCGGCGCCCCAGAGGAAGTTTTCGGGGAAGCTGGTCCGCGTCATTTGCTGCCCTTTGCCGGCAGCCGCTGTTCGAGAAGCCAGGCATAGAGCGCAGGATCGTCATAGGCGGGATCCCAGGCATTGTGGCCGAGGTCGGGATAGATGGAGAGGCGGGCCTTGCGGCCGCCGCAGGCGCGGATCGCGCGCGCCATGTTGAAGCTGCCCTCCGGCAGGACGACATCGTCGCGGTCGCCGTGGAAGGCCCAGACGGGCAGGTCCATGATCCGGCACGCGCCGCCGGGATCGCCGCGCCCCGCGACCGGCGCGACCGCAGCGAAGCGCGTCGGTTCGGCAATCACCCAGCGCCAGCTTGCATGGCCGCCGCGGCTGAGGCCCGTCAGATAGATGCGGGCGGGATCGATGCGCAGTTTCTTCGCGGTCTGGTCGACCAGCCGATCGAGCTTTTCGATGTCCCAGTCCTGATCGGCGCCGAGCAGGGGAGACACGAGTATGAAGGGGAAGTCGGGATCGCGGTCGGCGATCTTCGGCGGCCCGTGGACTTTCACCTTTGCGATGTCGTCGCCGCGCTCGCCCGAGCCGTGGAGAAAGATCAGCAGCGGCCAGCGCTTTGCCTTGTCGGCCGAATAGCCGCGCGGAAGGAAGAGCTGATAGGGATAATTGCCCGCCTCGATCGCGGGCTGGGGGTTTTGTCCGTCAGTCATGACCTGCGCCGTGGCGGGAGGGGAAAAGGCGAGGGCGAGCGCGGTCAGCGCCGCAAATCCATATCGTTTCATCATCATCCTTTGACGCTCCCGGTCAGGAGGCCGCTCAAGTAGAAGCGCTGCAGCGCGAGGAAGAGGATCAGCACCGGCAGGGTCGTCACGACCGCGCCCGCCATCATCAGTTCATTGTCCTGGACATGCTCGCGGCTCATCGCGGCCAGCGCGACGGGGAGCGTGTAGAGATTCTGGTCGGCAAGGATGATCAGCGGCCACATGAAGTCGTTCCAGCTCGACAGAAAGACGAACAGCGCCAGCGTGACGATGATCGGGGTCAGCAGGGGCAGGACGATGCGGCGCAGAATTTCGCCTTCGCCGGCGCCGTCGATGCGCGCGGCCTCCAGCATCTCATCAGGGATCGACAGGCAATATTGGCGGACGAGGAAGATGCCGAAAATCCCCGCGAGCCAGGGAATGAGCGCCCCGGCATAGCTGTTCACCAGCCCCATCGCCTTCAGTTCCAGGAACAGCGGCAGCATCCCGATCTGTCCCGGCACGACCAGCGCGGCGACGAGCATCCGAAAGGTCGCATCGCGCCCCCGGAACCGCAGTTTCGCGAAGGCATAGCCCGCGGGAACGGTGAAGAGCAGCGCGAGCGCCGTCGCCAACGTCGATACCAATATGCTGTTCGCGAGAAAGCGCCCAAGCCCGAAGGTACCGAAAAGCATACGGTAATTGTCGAGCGTGGGGCTGTCGGGAAGCAGCGGCGGCGGGAATTGCGACGCCTCGCCGCGCGCCATGAAGCTGACCGACACCATCCACAGCAAGGGCGCGATCGTCATCAGCGCGACGATCGCCGCGAGAAGCGTGACGGTCCAGCGGCGCAGGCTCATATCGCACCCCCGCGCTTCGCGAGTTTCAATTGCACCAAAGTTACCGCGAGGATGCAGAGGAAGAGCAGGAAGGCGACCGCCGCGCCCGACCCGAGGTTCCACCATTTGAACCCTTCCTCGTACATGAAATAGAGGATGGTGACGGTCGATTGCGCCGGGCCGCCCTGCGTCATCACATAGGGTTCGGCGAAGAGCTGGAACATCGCGGCGACGGTCAGGATCGACACGAGCAACACCGTGGGCGCGATCGCGGGCAGGGTGACGTGGCGCAGCCGCATCCACCATCCGGCCCCGTCGATCCGCGCGGCCTCCTCCAGCTCGCGCGGGACCGTCTGCAGCGCGGCAAGGAAGATGATCATATTATAGCCGAAGGTCTTCCACCCCACGAAGATCAGGATCGCGGGCAGCGACGCATGCGGATCGCCCAGCCAGTCGATCGGCGCGATACCGAAGAGCGAGAGCAGATAGTTGACGAGGCCGTAGCGCGTATGGAGCAGATAGCGCCACACGACCGCCGTCGCGACCAGAGTCGTCACATAGGGCGCGAACAGCGCGACCCGCCACACGGGCCGCCATTTGAGCCAGCGCGAATTGACGAGCATCGCAGCGAACAGCGACAGCGCGACGACGAAGGGCACGCCGAGGGCGACGAACCATAATGTGTTGCCCATCGCTTTCCAGAACAGCGGGTTTTCGACCAGCCGTTCGTAATTCTGGAAACCGACGAAGCGCAGGTTTGAGAGGTCGGCGAGCGCGTAGATGTCGAAATCGGTAAAGCTGAGCACCAGCGACGCCACCGCCGGGATGACGAAGAAGATGGTGATGGCGGCGAGCGCGGGCGCGCTCATCGCCCAGCCGGCGCGCGCCTCGCTCTTGCGGCCCACCGCGCTCACAGCGCGTGCCCCTTGTCGAGCATCCAGCGCCGCTTTTCGAGCAGCCGGTCGGCGCGGCGATCGATCTCGGCCGCGGCCTGGTCGATGTCATATTGGCCGCGCACCATGCGTTCGGCGACGACCTGCATCTCTGTAACGATGCGTTCCCACTCGGGAACCTTGGGCAGCGCGGTCGCGCGATCGAGCTGGGTCGCGAAGGGCGCGACCACCGGATCGGCGGCAAGGCCGGCCTGCGCCCAGACCGAGCGGCGCGCGGGAAGGTCGCCGGTGAGTTGCTGGAACTTGAGCTGGGCCGATGGCGCGAGCAGCCGCGAAATCACGTCCCATGCGGCGTCGGTCCGATCGGCGCCCGAAAAGACGACGAGGCTGGATCCGCCGGGCGCGGCCGAGCCGATGCCCGTCGGCCCCGGGTTCGGCGCGGTTCCCCAATTGGCCTGCATCGCCGGGGCAAGGCGGCTCTTCATGTCGCCGATCGTCCACGGGCCCGAGGTGAAGATGCTGAAAAAGCCCTTCGCGAACTCGTCCCAGATGTTCGAAATCTGCGTGGCCGACGCGATCGGCGCGAGCCGTTCGTCGAACAGCGATTTGTAGAAGGCCAGCGCCTCCTTGAACTCGGGCTCCGAAAAGGCGCCGCGCGCGCCATTGTCGCGCAGCAGGCGCGCGCCGGACGACAGCGCGATCGTGAGCAGTTGCTCGAACTCGTTGACGGGCAGGAGAACCGCGTAATTGCCGGGACCGGCAAGCGCCTTTACCTTGTGCAGCGCGCCCTTCCATTCGCTCCAGACGAGCGGCGGCGTCGCATAACCGGCGCGCGCGAACATGTCCTTGCGATAGAATTGCAGGCGCGTGTCGACATACCAGGGCACCGCCCATGTCTTTCCCGCGATGCGGTTGGTATCGACGACCGCCGGGAACTGATCGGTCAACAGATGTTCGGCCGATGCGGGCACCGGGGCGATCGCGCCGATCGCCGCCATCTCCGCGATCCAGCTGTTGCCGACCTGTCCGATCGCAGGCAGCGAGCCGCCGGCAAAGCCGGTGAGCAGCTTTTCGTGCGCCGCGGTCCAGGGCAGCGGCTGGACGCGGATCGGGGGCGTTCCGGCCGGCAGGGCCAGCGTGTCGAGCAGGGCGGGCAGGCTGGCGGCCTCATTCCCCATCGCCCAGATCGTCAGGCCGTCGCCGCCGCGCGCGCCGCAGCCGCCGAGCATCGGCAAAAGGGGCACGCCCGCAAGCGCGCCCGTTATCTGGCGCCGCGTCAACTGCACAGGCAGCGGGCGCCAGGCATCACGGCGCCTCCTGTTCCTTGGCGGCCAGGGCCTTGGTCACGGCGGCAAGGCCGACCGGGCCGGCGGTCGTGCCGCGCGCGATCAGGGTGGGGGTCAGGACGTTGCCGCTTGCCGCGCCCAGCGTTTCGCCGCGCAGCAGGCGCAGCAACATCATCATCGCCGTCGAGCCGAGCCGGTCGATCTTGACCTGCATCGTCGTCAGCGCGGGCGAGATGTGGCGCGACAGCGGGATATCGTCGAAGCCCGCGACCATGACGTCGCGCGGCACCGAAATACCCGCCTCGCCGAGTTGCTGGATACAGCCGACCGCCATCAGGTCGTTCGACGCGAACACCGCGTCGGCGGGAAGCTGGCCCTGGATCAGCAGGCGCGCCGCCTCTTGCCCCGCCTCTTCGGAGAAGTCGCCGGGCAGGATGACCGGGCTGCGTTCCTTGGCGATCCGTGCCATCGCGTCGACGAAGCCGCGCTGGCGGTCGCGCGCGTCGCGGTTGTGCTTCGGACCGGCGATATGGACGACCTGGCGTGCGCCGCGATCGAGCAGCGCCTCGGTCATCGCATAGGCGCCGTGGTAATTGTCGACCGCGACGAAGGGCAGGTCGAGCGGGCTGGCGTCATAGTTGAGCAGCACCGTGGGAAGCGCGGGGTCGAGATGCCCGGCGAGCAATTCGGGCTTCATGTCGGGCGGCATCAGCAGCAGCCCGTCGACGCGCCCGCGCATCGAGGCGACCGCCGCGGCGGTTTCGTGCGCGCTGCCGTGCATGTTGCCGAGCAGCAGGTGCATTCCCGATTCGTGCGCGACGAGGTCGATCCCGCGAATGATTTCGGAGAAGAATTCGCCGAACAGGTCGGGCAGGATCACGCCGATGGTGTCGGTCTTGCGCCGCGTCAGGCTGCGCGCGCCGCTGTGCGGGACGAAGTTCAGCTTTTTCACCGCCGCCAGCACCGCGTCGCGCGTCGGGCCGGTGACATTGCCCAGCCCGTTGATCGCGCGCGATGCGGTTGCGACCGATACGCCAGCCTCGCGCGCAACATCCCTTAAAGTCGCCATGACGCCCATCCCCCAGAGGCGCAGCGGCGCCGAAGCCGCGGACGGTAAGCGGTTGCAAAGGTTCGCCGCAAGGTCATTCGTCGGTACTTCGTGCGAGAGCCTGACCATCGCGGTCGAACAGGTGCAACCGTTCGGGCGGGAAATGCGCCATCACGCGGTCGCCCTCGGCCAGCGTGCCGTCGTCGCGAAGCTGGCACCGGAGCGGCTCGTCGCCATCGCGGGCGCCGAGGTGGACCGTCGCCAGCCCGCCGAGCCGCTCGATGAAGGTGACGGTGAAGGACAGGGCGTCGGGGCCGTCGCCGAGCATGATATCTTCGGGGCGGATGCCGATCGACAGGTCGGTGCCGTCCGTGGGCGCGGGCGTCGTCGCGGGCAGGGCGATGCGTCGCCCGTCGGCGAGCGCCGCCTGCGCCTCGCCCGCCGCGACCGCGGGCAGGATGTTCATGCGCGGCGTTCCCAGGAACTGCGCGACGAAGATGTTCGCGGGCCGTTCGTAGAGCTCGCGCGGCGTGCCGACCTGTTCGATGCGTCCGTCGCGCAGCACGATGATGCGGTCGGCGAGCGTCATCGCCTCGACCTGGTCATGCGTCACGTACAGCGTGGTGGTACCGAGCTGGCGATGCAGGCTGGCGAATTCGTAGCGCATGCGGACGCGCAGGTCGGCGTCGAGGTTCGACAGCGGCTCGTCGAACAGGAATATCTGCGGCTGCCGGACGATCGCGCGGCCGATCGCGACGCGTTGCCGCTGTCCGCCTGACAGCGCGGCGGGCTTTCGCTCCAGCAGCGGTTCGATATTCAGGATCGTGGCGGCGCGGCGCACCGCTTCGTCGATCGCGGCCTTGTCGGCCTTTGCGATCTTCAGCCCGAAGGCCATGTTTTCGTAGACGGTCAGGTGCGGGTAGAGCGCATAGCTTTGGAACACCATCGCGATGCCGCGGTCGGACGGAGCAAGCGTGGTGACGTCGCGGTCGCCGATCCGGATGCTGCCGCCGGTCAGCTCCTCCAGCCCGGCGACCGAGCGGAGCAGGGTCGATTTGCCGCACCCCGACGGACCGACGATGACGGCGAATTCGCCGTCGGCGACGTCGATCGACACGCCCTTCAGCACATCGGTATCGCCGAAGCTCTTGCGCGCGTCGCGGATGGTGAGGCCGGCCATCGTCAGCGCCCCGGCGTCAGCGCGATCGCGAAGCCGCCGCCGGCCTCCATGCGGATCGGCAGCTTGGTCGTGGCGGTCACGGTCTTTTCCTCGACCGTCATCGCAAAGCGATCGCCGCCGATGCCGCCGCCGGGACCATCGCGCCAGATTTTTGCGCGATAGCTTTTGCCCGCCGGAAGAAAGCCGAAGTCGAGGGTCAGCTCGCGCGCCTGTTCGTCGGTCACGCCGCCGACGTACCAATCCTGTCCGCCGCGCCGCTGGCGCGCGAAGACGGCATAGTCGCCGATCGCGCCCGCGAGCACGCGCGTCCGTTCCCAGTCGGCGGGAACGCGCTTGATGAATTCGAACGCGTCGAGATGCTTCGCGTAATTTTCGGGCAGGTCGGCCGCCATCTGCACGGGGCTGTAGATCACCACATAGTTGGCGAGCTGCCGCGCGAGGGTCGACGGCACCGCCCGCCCGCCCTTGCCGGTCAGGCTGACGATGCCCGGCGTGAAGTCCATCGGCCCCGCCAGCATGCGCGTGAAGGCGAGGTTGGTTTCATGCTCGGGCGGGTTCGGCGGGTCGCCCCACGCCTGATACTCCATCCCGCGCGCGCCCTCGCGGCTGACCCAGTTCGGATAGGTGCGGCGCAGGCCGGTGTCCTTGATCGGTTCGTGCGCGTTGATCGAGATGTGGCGCTTTGCCGCCGCCAGCACGACCTCCAGATGGTGGCGCGACTGCCATTGCCCGTCGTGCCAGTCCCAGATCTCGTTTCCCGCCGCGTCCTTGTGCAGCACGCCTCCGGCGTCGGCGACATAGCCGGTCTTCACCGACGGCACGCCATATCGGGCATAATAGTCCATCGCCGCGTCGAGCTGTTCGGCATAGAGGCCCGAATTACCGGCGGTTTCGTGATGCCCCATGATCGCGACGCCCTTTGCCTTCGCATAGGCCGCGACCTTGTCCATGTCGAAGTCGGGATAGGCCTTTGCGAACTGGAAGTTGCGGCCGTGGTCGCCGATCCAGTTGCCGTCCCACCCGACATTCCACCCCTCGATCAGCACCGCGTCGAAGCCGTGCTTCGCGGCGAAATCGATGTACTGCATCGCGTGCGCGGTGGTCGCGCCATGTTTCGGCCCGCTGTTCCAGCTCCACTGGTCGAGGTGCATCGCCCACCAGATGCCGATATATTTGAGCGGCCGGACCCAGCTTACGTCGCCCAGCTTGTTGGGCTCGTTGAGGTTCAGGGTGATGTCAGCGGCGGCGTAGAGGCCGGGCGCGTCGTCGGCGATGATGATCGTCCGCCACGGCGTGTCGAACGGCGCGGTGCGCCGAACCTTCGAGGGCTCCGACGAATTCGACAGGCGCGTGCGAAAGCGCTGCCCGTCGATGCGCTGCAGCCAGAAGGCGGCATAGTCGACCAGCGCCGCCTCGTGGATCGCGATGTGCAGCCCGTCCTTGCGGCGAAAAGTGATCGGCGTGTGCGCGGTGCCGACCTGGTTCGCGGGGGTGTGGTTATAGAGATATTCGTAGCGGTTCCATTCGCCCGCGGTGATCCACCACGCCTCGGCCTCGCCCGCGATGTTGAATTCGGTCAGCTCCTCGTCGATCCGGACGTCCTTCAGCCGTTCCTGGTCGGGAAAGGCGAAGCGGAAGCCGACGCCGGTGTCGAACACGCGCGCGATCAGGTCGATGCGCCGCTTGCCGCCGATCAGCTCGACGATGGGAACGCGCATCTCGCGATAATGCTCGCGCATCAGGCGATTCTCGCCCCACGGCTGTTCCCATTTGCGATCGGCCTCGGCGAAGGTCGCATCGCCCAGCGCGGTACTATGCTCGAACTTGCCGTCGCCGCGCAGCATGAAGCCGAGCCGCGAGGGGGCGATCACCGGCTGGCCGTCGCGCGTGACGCTGTAGGTCGGGATTTCGTCGACGGTGGTCAGCGAAAAGCAGATCCGCTCGTCGGGCGAGCAGACCTTGTGCGTCACGTCGTCGCGCGCGGCGACGGGATTGGCGACGGCGCTCGCCAGCGCCGCAAAGGGAAGGCCGCCAGCCCGCGCGATGTCGCGCAGCCGGGGCATCAATGCACCGTCGTGCCGGTGGCGACCGCGCGCACGGGCGCACGCCCCGCCGCGACGGCAAAGACGCAGAGCGCGACATAGCAGGCGGCGGGAAGCACCAGCGCCATGCCATAGCCGACCGCGTCGGACAGAAGGCCCGCGAGATAGGGGATCGCCGCGCCGCCGACGATCGCGGTGCACAGCAGGCCCGATGTTGCCTCTGCGCGCGCGGTCGAGCGTTCGAGCGTCAGGGTGAAGATGACGGGGAACATGATCGAGTTGAACAGGCCGATGGCAAGCGCGACGAAACCCGCGCTGACCCCGCCGACAAGCGCGACGTACAGGCACAGCAGCGCGGCGATGGCGGTGAAGGTCGTCAGCAGCCTGGTCGCCGAAAGACGGGCGAGCAGGACCGATCCGATCGCGCGGCCGACCATCGCGCCGCCCCAATAGAAAGCCACGGCCTTGCCCGCTTCCTGAAGCGAGACGCCGGAGACGCCGTCGCTGCCCATGAACCATCCGAGCAGGGGAACGCCGAATGGCACGTCGGACTGGCCCCAGACGGCATCGCTGTTGAGGAAAAAGGCCATGTGCGTGCCGATCGCGACCTCTGCCCCGACATAGAGGAAGATCGCGAGCGAGCCGAGCAGAGCCCAGCGCGACGAGAAAGCCTCGCGGATCAGGTCGCCCATGTTCGCGTGCGAACCGGCGGGGGCAGGCGGCACCGCCTCGTTCACGATCCGCCGGCTGACCCAGAAGAAGAGGACCAGCGCGAGGATCAGCCCGCAAATCCAGAAATAGGCGGCGTCGATCCCCGCGAGCGCCTGCGCGCGCACGGCGTCGGTGACGACCGTGCCTTCCTTCACCTCGACGCCTTCGAGGAACAGGTGGGCGCCGATCAGCGGGCCGAGAAAGGTGCCGAAGCTGTTGAAGGTCTGGCTGAAGGTCAGGCGGAAATGGCTGCGTCGCGGGTCACCGAGCGCCGCAGCCAGCGGATTGGCCGCGACCTGAAGGATCGTGACGCCGCTGGCGAGGATGAACAGGCCGGCGAGGACAAGCGGATAAATGGCGAGGTTCGCGGCGGCGAGCATGACAAGGCAGCCGATGACCATCGTCGACAGCGCGGTCAGAATCGACGGCACCGAATGAAAGCGGGCGATCAGCGCCGCCGCGGGAAAGGACATCAGGCCATAGGCGATGAAATAGGCCGAGGCCGAAAGCTGCGCCTCGGCATCGCTGAGCGTGAAGATGCCCTTTACGGCGGCAACCAGCGGATCGATCAGCGAGGTGATGAAGCCCCAGGTGAAAAACAGCACGGTGACAGCGGCAAAGGCGGCCATTGCGGTCGACTTTGCGCCGGCGCCCACCGGCGTCTGGCTGGGTGCATCCATCTTTTTTCCTCTTCCGGAAGATTGTCGTTATCGCGTTGGTCTAATGCTGTGTCCAGATCAATGCAACCGGTTACATGAGATGCGGTCGCGTTGCGTATGGCCGGCGCGTCGACGCCTTTGCGGCGTGGCCCGGCGGGATGTTTCAGGAGCCTGCCGGTCCATCCGGCAAATGGGACGCGCCCCCGATCGCGCTGCCGCAACCGCTGCCGCAATTCCGACTTTTTCGCGGCCTATCAGGCGGACGAAATAATCCTGTCTACCCCACTGGCGCGCTTCGGTCCGACTGGTTACATGGGCCGCCACCAAACGAATCGCGTGTGCCGCCCGAAAACCGCGGGGCTGGCGCCGCCCGCATGAGAAAGTGGCACCCATGGAAATCATCACCGGCCTGACCTTCGACGACGTTCTGCTGGTGCCCGGCGCGTCGGATATCCTGCCGTCCGATGCCAATCTTTCGACCCAGCTTACCAGCGACATCACGCTGAATATCCCGATCCTTTCCTCTGCGATGGATACGGTGACCGAGGCCGACATGGCGATCCTGATGGCGCAGATCGGCGGCATCGGCGTGCTGCACCGCAATCTGACGATCGAGGAACAGGCCGCGGCGGTGCGCCAGGTCAAGCGGTTCGAAAGCGGCATGATCGTCAACCCGATCACCATCACCCCCGACGCGCCGCTGTCCTATGCCACCGCGCTGATGGACCAGCACAAGATTTCGGGCATTCCGGTGGTCGAACCCGGCGGCAAGCTGGTCGGCATCCTGACGCACCGCGACGTGCG
This sequence comes from Sphingomonadales bacterium, assembly GCA_017309275.1. Taxonomy (GTDB): domain Bacteria; phylum Pseudomonadota; class Alphaproteobacteria; order Sphingomonadales; family Sphingomonadaceae; genus Sphingopyxis. Next base: position 61,689 of record JAFKLT010000052.1, read on the forward strand.
TTTCGCCGAAAACCCCGGCCAGCCGGTGCGCGAGCTGATGACCGCCGACAATCTGGCGACCGTCCGTCCCGGCGTCGGGCAGGACGAGGCGCGCAAGCTGCTTCACCAGCGCCGCATCGAAAAGCTGCTCGTCGTCGACGATGATTATCGCTGCATCGGCCTGATCACCGTCAAGGACATGGAAAAGGCGGTGAATTATCCCGAAGCGACGAAGGACGGCAGCGGCCGCCTGCGCGTCGCGGCCGCCACGAACACCGGCGACAGCGGCATCGAACGCGCCGAGGCGCTGCTCGATGCCGAATGCGATCTGATCGTCGTCGACACCGCGCACGGGCACAGCAAGGGCGTCGGTGCGACGGTCGAGCGTATCAAGAAATTGTCGAACCGCGTTCAGGTCCTCGCGGGCAATGTCGCGACGGGCGAAGCGACCAAGGCGTTGATCGACTGCGGTGCGGACGGCGTGAAGGTCGGCATCGGCCCGGGTTCGATCTGCACCACGCGCGTCGTCGCGGGTGTCGGCGTGCCGCAGCTCACCGCGATTCTCGACAGCGTAGAGGCGGCGTCGAAGCTGGGCGTTCCGGTGATCGCCGATGGCGGGCTTCGCACCTCGGGCGACATTGCCAAGGCGCTGGCCGCCGGCGCGTCGAGCGTCATGGTCGGATCGCTGCTCGCGGGCACGGCTGAGGCACCGGGCGAGACCTTCCTGTTCCAGGGGCGCACCTATAAGAGCTATCGCGGCATGGGCAGCGTCGGCGCGATGGCGCGCGGTTCGGCCGACCGCTATTTCCAGCAGGATATCAAGGACCAGATGAAGCTGGTTCCCGAAGGTATCGAGGGGCAGGTGCCCTTCAAGGGCCCCGCGAAGGACGTGATCCACCAGCTTGTCGGCGGCGTGAAGGCGGCCATGGGCTATACCGGCAGCCGCACGCTCAAGGACCTGCGCGAACGTGCAAAGTTCGTTCGCATCACCAATGCGGGCCTGCGCGAAAGCCACGTCCATGATGTCGCGATTACGCGCGAGGCGCCGAACTATCCGGTCGGGTGACGCAGATCATGCGCCCAGGCGCTGATCATTCCCGCCTGCCTGCCGGTTCGCGCCAGGGCGCCGCGGCAAGCGGAAAGGGCTTTATCCAATGACGCCCGCCGCACGCCTTCAGACCGCGATCGAGATTCTCGATGCCATTGCTGCCGCGGCGCGTGACGGCGGCGCGCCCGCCGATGCGATTTTTGCCGAGGCGATGCGCGCGCGGCGCTATGCCGGGTCGAAGGACCGCCGTGCGATCCGCGCCCATGTCTATGATACGATCCGGGCGATACGGTCGGCGCCGGTGTCGGGGCGCGCCGCGATGCTGGCGCTCGCCGATGCCGATCCCGCGATTGCCGCGCTGTTCGACGGATCGTCTTATGGTCCCGCACCAATCGCGGCCGACGAGGTGCGCGCGGAGACGGGGCTGGCGGCGCAGGCGCTGATCGACCTTTTCGACCCGCTGGTCGGGGCGGACGAGGGCGATGCGATGCTTGCCCGCGCGTCGCTCGACCTTCGTGCCAACCGCATCAAGGCGAGCGCGGACGATCTTGCCGTGCTCTTTCCGGAGGGCGAGCGGATCGCGGGGGCGCCCGATGGTTGGCGCCTGCCGTCCGAAACCGCCGCAGTGCAGCATCCTGCCTATGCTGACGGCCTGTTCGAGGTGCAGGACGCGGCGAGCCAATATGCCTCGGCCGCGCTGGACGCCGAGCCGGGGCAGGCGATCGTCGATCTGTGCGCGGGGGGCGGCGGCAAGACGCTGACCATCGCTTCGCTGACCGGTGACGGCGCCAAGATCCTGGCGTGCGACACCAATCGCGCACGGCTTCAGCAACTTCCGCCGCGCGCCGAACGCGCCGGTGCGACGTGCATCGAAACGCGCCTGCTCAATCCGGCGCAGGAGGTCGATATGCTGGCCGACTGGCAGACGAAGGCCGATCGCGTGTTCGTCGACGCGCCCTGTTCGGGCAGCGGGACGTGGCGGCGTAGCCCCGAATTGCGTTGGCGGCTCAGTCCGTCGCGGCTGGAGCGCCATCTGGCCGATCAGGCGAAGCTGATCGAAATCGGTGCCGATCTTGTGGCGCCGGGCGGCAAACTGATTTATGCCGTGTGCTCGATCATCGAGCGCGAGGGGCGGGCCCAGGTGGACGATTTTCTGAACCGACATCACGGCTGGACGGCCGACGATTCCTATCTTCCCGAAGGCGTCGGCCGCGCCGCGGGGCGCGGTTTTCTGATGACTCCGGCGCATGATGGATGCGACGGATTTTTTCTCGCACGGCTGACGGCGCCATGTTAGCATCCTCCCGAATGACGAAATGGGAGAATGCGATGCGCGTCAGTTTCCTGGCTTTGGGTGCCGGCCTCATCCTTGCGAGCATGCCCGTAGCCTCCGACGCGCAGCGCGCCGACAACGACATTCTCCCGCGCTCGGTCACGCTGCAGAAGCAGGGCGAGGAAGCGCAGCACGCAGGCGATCTGGACGCCGCGGTCGATTTTTATGAATCGGCGCTCGCCGCTGATCCGCGCAACCGCTCCGCGATCATCGCGATGGCGCAGGTCGCGCGGGCGCAGGGTCTGCCGGGCAAGGCGATCAGCCTGTATCGCGAGGCGCTGTTGCTGGAACCGAACGATGTCATCGCGCTGACGGGGCAGGGCGAAGCGCTTGCCGATAAGGGTGCGCTGGAACTCGCGCGCGAAAAGCTCGCCGAGGCGCAGCGCGTCTGCAAGACCGATTGCCCGCAGATCGCGGCGCTGCAGAAGGCGATTGCCAATGGCGATGCTAAGCGCGTCGTCGCGGCCGAAGCGATCGCGCCCAAGCCCGTCGTCGCGACGGTCGGCACCAGCAGCCAGAATTAAGCGCTCAGCGTCCTGGCCAGCGCGACCCATTCGGCGACGCTGACCGTTTCGGCGCGCCGCGTCGATTCGATGCCCAGGGCCTCCAGCGCCTCGACGGCGCCCGCCATGCCTTTCAGGCTCTGCCGCAGCATCTTGCGCCGCTGACCGAAGCCCTTTTCGGTGAGCTTCGACAGGATGCGGGGATCGACCCCGGCCGGTTCGTCGGCTGGCGTCACATGGACGATCGCCGACATGACCTTCGGCGGCGGAGTGAAGGCCGACCGATGGACCTTCATAGCGATCTTCGCATTCGACCGCCATTGCGCGAGGACCGCGAGCCGGCCGTAGGCGCCGGTTCCGACCGGTGCGACGATCCGTTCGGCGACCTCCAACTGGAACATCAGCGTCAGCGAAAGCCATTGCGGCGGCCAGCTCTTGGGTTCGAGCCACCGCGTGAACAGCGCGGTTCCGACGTTATAGGGTAGGTTCGCGACGATGTGATACGGCCCGCCGGCGAGCGCATCGGCGTCGATCGCCATCGCATCGTCGGGGATCACCGTCAGCCGGCCGTCAAAGGCTTCGGACAGTTCGCCGAGCAGTGGAAGGCAGCGATCGTCGCGCTCGACCGCAATGACGCGGGCCCCGGCGCGCAGCAGCGCGCGCGTCAGTCCGCCGGGTCCGGGCCCGACCTCGAACACCGTCGCGCCGTCCAGGTCGCCCGGCAGCGCGGCGATCCGGTCGAGCAACTGTTCATCGAACAGGAAATTCTGCCCCAGCGCCTTGCTCGCCGACAGGCCGTGCAGGCGCACGGTCTCGCGCAGCGGCGGCAGGGGCGTCTTGGGCTGGATCGCGCTCACTTCGCCGAGGCTGAGCTACGCTCGCGGGCGGCCGCCATCCGCACTGCGGTGGCGATCGCGGCGATCGTCGGTCCCGGATCGGCCTGGCCCGTGCCCGCGATATTGAACGCCGTTCCATGGTCGGGCGAGGTGCGGATGATCGGCAGGCCGAGCGTTAGGTTGACGCCGTCATGAAAGTGCAGCGCCTTGAACGGCGCCAGCGCCTGATCGTGATAGCCGCACAGGATCGCGTCATAGCGATCGCGAATGCCGGGTGCGAACAGCGCGTCGGCGGCGAGCGGCCCCTCGACGATCACGCCCTCTTCGGCGAGCTGAGCCACGGCGGGGATCATGATCCGGATTTCCTCGCTGCCGAGCTGTCCATTCTCGCCGGCATGGGGGTTCAGCCCGGCGATGGCGAGGCGCGGTTCGGCGATGCCGAAATCGCGCGTCAGCCCGCGCGCGACCATGCGCGCCTTTGCGACGATCAAGTCGATCGTCAGCCGTTCGGGCACTTCGGCAAGCGGAATATGGACAGTCAGCGGGACGACGCGCAGGCTTGGCCCCGCCAGCATCATCACGGCGTTGGTCGCGGTCACGCCGCAACGTTCGGCGATGAATTCGGTCTGGCCGGGATGGGTGTAGCCGATACCATGGAGCGCATGTTTCGACACCGGCCCGGTGACCAGCGCGCAGCTTGCGCCGGTGCGGGTCAGGCCGATCCCGGTTTCGAGCGCGTGGAGCGCGCAGGTCGCCCCCGCCGGAGTCGGGCTGCCGGGAGTCAGCGGGCCGCTATCCTCCAGATGCCAGACGGGCAGGGCGGTGGCGAACGCGCGCACCGCTTCGTCCATATCGCCAACGCGCGCGACGGGGCCGTCCCAGACGGCCTCGATCGCGGCGATGTCGCCGATCGCGACGAAAGGCGGCAGGCCATGCTCGTTGCGCGCGGCCCACGCCCGCGCGGCAACCTCGGGACCGACCCCGGCCGGGTCACCCATGGTGACCGCGATCGGACGTCGTTCTTCGATATCAGGCATCAGCTATATTCGATCACCGCGTCGCGGCGCAGGTCGCGCAGATAGCGCTGGGCGCGCTTGCTGACCTTGTCCTCGAGGATCTTTTCCTCGATCTGGGCGCGGTCGGGGGCGGTGGCCGTATTCGGCACGTCGCGGCCGCACAGCACCAGGACGCTGATGCCCTCGTTCGCGGCGCCGAAGGGCTGCGTCGTCTGGCCGATTTGCAGCGTCGCGAGCGTCGCCTGCAGCGGCGGCGGCAGCACGCGCATCTCGATATTGTCGCGCGACACGACGCTGGCGCCCAGGCTGCGCGCAACCTCGTCGGCGGCGCCGCAACCGGCGATGCCGCGCGTCGCCTCGGCGAACTTGCCGGCAAGATCCTGCGCCCGCGCTTCGGTCGTGCCGGCCGGGAAATCGAGCGAAATCTGCTTGAGGCTGAGCACCGCGTCGCGCGGGTCGGCCGTCAGGACCTGGCGCCGGTCGATCATCAGCATGATCGATACGCCGCCCGGAACCTCGATCGGGCCGACGAGCTGGCCGGGCGCCATCTGCCCCGCGGCCTCGGCCATCGATCCGGGCAACTGTGCCGCCTTGACCCAGCCCAGGTCGCCGCCGACCACTGCCGTCGAGGCTTCGGAAAACTGGCGCGCATAGGCGGCGAAGCTGCCGCCGGCCTGCAGCGCCTGGATGATCTTGCGCGCATTCTCGACGACCGCGGCCTGATTCTCGGGCGTCGCGGACAGATAGATTTCGCCGATGTGGAACTCGTCCTGGCCCTTGGCATCGTTCATCTGCTTGACGATCGCCTCAACCTCCTCGGTCGACACGTTCGTCGTCGACTGGATGTTGCGGGAGAGGAGGCGGTCCCAGGCATATTCGCCACGGATCTGTTGCTTGACGGCGCCGGCCGACGAGCCCTTCGACGCCAGATACTGGGTGAACTGGTCGGGGCTCTGCTTGAAGCGCGCGGCCAGGCGGGCGAACTGCTGGTTGACGATATTTTCGTCGATTTCGATCTTCGCCGCCTTGGCTTCCTGAATCTGAAGCTTTTCGTCGATCAGGTTGCTGAATACCTGGTTGCGGAGCCGCTGTTCTTCCTCGGCGGGAAGGGCGACGTCGTTGTTGGCGATGCGGATCAGCGCCATGCGCTGTTCGATGTCGGTCGCGGTGATGATCTCGCCGTTCACGGTCGCCGACGGGCGATACACGTTCGGCTTCGCATCGCCATAGATCTGGAGATTGCCGGGGATGTTGAGGCTCGTGGTCGGCACTTCGGTGTCGGGGACGGTCTGCGCCAGCACCGGCGTCACACCCACGGCCGCAGCGGCCATCAGCCCGATCATGGTCGAAATTTTGGTCATTTTTACCCTATTCGAGAGGTTCCGGCCCGCTCCGTATCAGCGGACGTGCCCGATGGTCCAGCGCAAACGCGCGCAAGCGTATCATAACTGCCGCCCGATCTAGGTTCAAAACGCTGAACAGGGGCTGAGCGGAGAATGGCTATTGTTTCGGACAATCCTGCGATCCGGCGAAGATATGGATCATCGAGCGCTCAGAAACCCAGGTTGCGGAACGCGATGCGGAACGAGAAGCTGTTGCCGCGCTTCGCATCGCCGGTGTCGATATAGTCGCGGCGCCAGGTCAGCGCGATCGACAGGCATTCGTCGTCATAGGCGATACCCAGCCGGTGACGGATCGGATCGAACCCGTCGGCGACGCTCAGCGGATCGTCGCTCTTGCTGGTCAGATCGATGATCGCCGACCCGAAGAGCGACCAGTTCTTTGCCACCGCGACGCGGCCGCCGACGCGCGCTTCCTCGCGGTCCTGAAGATCCTCGCCGAGCAACAGGATGTCGCGGTTGAGCCGCGAGTAGCCGAGCACGGCATAGGTCGAACGGTTGCCGATCGTCGCGTCGAATTCGTTGCGGCGGATTGCCAGATTGTCTTTGTCCAGTCGGAAGCGGTGCGTCAGTCGCAGGAAATCCTTGTACGCGACCGTCGTGCGCCCGACGATGTCGGATGTGCGGTCGGTCAGCCCGGTGCCGTCGGGGAACAGGCTGGGCTTGTCCGACAGGCGGTAGCTCTGCCCGATCATCGAGTTGACGTTGAAGCCCGGCCGACTGTAATTCCACTCAACGCCATAGGTGATGCGCGCGCCATCCTCGAACCGGTCGTACCCGGAGAAACGGTTGATCGCGAAGAGGTTGCTGTCCTCCAGGTCGAAGGCGCGCGAATCCTCGTTCGGAATGTCGAGATTCTTGAGCTGGGGCGTCGCTACGATCTGGACGCGCGGGGTCAGTGTCTGCGTCCCGCCAGCGAATTCGCCGATGAACGGCCAGCGCATATCGGCCGCGATGGCCGCGATGCCGCGACCTTCCCATCCCGACTTGCCGCGATAGCCGGGCACCGAAGTCAGCAGATTCTCGTCGCTGTGATACACGTCGCCGCGGACCAGCGCGGTCAGCACGACTTCCTGGCCGAGCCCCGTCAGCCCGCGCAAATTCCATTGCGCCCCGGCAAAGGCGCGCTGCGTATCCTGTCCTGCGGTGCGACCGATCGCGAGCGTGTTGAGCTGGAGCTCTACCTGGCCGCCGAGGACCGGGTCGGCGAAGCGCTGGCGATAGTCGATGATCGGCAGCGCGATCGGCTGTTGACCCTGCACATCGTTGGCGCGCAGCGTCTGCGTCGCCCAGCCGGCGATCGAGAGGTAGCTTTGCCCGCCGATTCGCTCGAGCTCGAAGGTCGAACGCAGCCGGTCGTCGCGGCTGATGTCATAGCGGCGCATGAAGGTGCGGTCGGTGGTGATGCGGCCCGAATAGGTCAGGCTCCAGCGCGGGCTGAACTGGAATTTGCCGGCGCTTTCCAGATAGCCGCGAAACTGACGATTCTGGTCGATCACCGGCCCCGAAACGGGAACGACGGCGCTATGCGTCGCATAGCCGTTGATGCGGAACGAACCGATATCGGTCAGCGCGCGGAACTCGCCTTCGATCATCGGTGCCGAACTGGTGTAGAGATGCGGCGTGATCGTAAGGTCGCGGTCGGGCGCGAGGCGCAGATAATAAGGAACGGCGATTTCGAAGCCGTTGGTGCGATCGAGGCGGATTTCGGGCACCAGCAGCCCGCTGCCCGCCTCGCGGTTCGCGGGATGGCTGAGCCCTGGCAGCGGAATCAGCGGCAGGCCGAAAATCTCGACCCGCGCGCCCTTGTACTTCACCTTGTTCTTCGTGCGGTCGTACATCACGCGGACGGCGCGAATCTGCCAGCTCGGCTTTTTGGGGCACCCGCCGCCATCCTCGACGGGGCAGGGGGTATAGGCCGCATTTTCAAGTTCGATATTGCCGTTGTCGAAACGCGTGCCCTTCACCGCGGCAAGGCGCGCGCCATTGTCGAGCACGACCAGCATATTGTCGATCACGCCGTCGCGCAGCGTGTCGGTCAGGACGACGCGGTCGCCATAGGCGGTGTCGCCCTCCGGATTCTTGATGGCAACGTCGCCTTCGGCCACGACTTCGCCGGTCTTGCGATTCCAGGTGACCTTGTCCGCGCGCATCTCGATCGCGTCGCGGTTCATCTGGACGTTGCCGCCAGCGACGACGATGTCGGTCTCGTTATCGTAGTTCAGCGTGTCGGCGGCGAAGCCGATCTGTTCCTCGGTCTGGGACTTCGGTGCGTCGGTGTTAGTGGCGGAAACGTCGCGATCCTGCAGGTCGGGCGCTTGCACGACCGGCGGTTCGACCGTCTGCTGCGCCGCGACGGGGCAGGCCATCAGCGCAGCGCCGCTCGCGGTCACCAGCCACAAGCGCCGCGTGCGCGCCGACCGATGGAACAAAGCCCAGCTCATTTGATATCTTCGTCCCGCGCCTTATCTAATGTCCACCCGGACAGGGTCTTCTGCTTTGTTTTGCAACTCGCAGGCGAAACCCCTATCGGTCCGGCACGTTCCAATCAATCTCCGCATAAGAAAGTAATCGCATGGACATCCAGTTTGTCGCGCAAATCGATGCGTCTGCCGACGTCGTCGCATTTCCGGTTCGCAAGGGTGAGGCGGGAGCGCTCGGCGCGCTGCTCGGCGCCGCGGCGAAACAGGCCCGCTTCGAAGGCGCCGCGGGCGCGATCGCCGAAACCGCCGCGATCGACGGCGAACAGGCCAAGCGGCTGCTGCTCGTCGGCATTGGCGAAGGCAGCGAGCATGATCTCGAGCGCGCGGGCGCGGCGCTGGTCGCGCGGCTGCAGACGAGCGGCGTAACCACGGTTCATGTCGATTTCGCGAGCGCCGGCCAGAGCGACGAGGATGACATCCTTTCCTTTGCGATGGGCGCGCGGCTGCGCAACTGGCGCATCGACACCTATCGCACGCGTCTTGCGGACAATGCGAAGCCCAGCCTGGCGAAGATCGTCGTCGCGTCGTCCGCCGGCGATCTTTCGGCGCGCTGGGGCCGCTATTCGGCGGTCGCCGACGGCGTTGCCCTGACCCAGACGCTGGTCGCCGAGCCGCCGAACATCCTCTACCCGGAAAGCTTCGTCGAACGCTGCCGGCATCTGACCGACCTTGGCGTCGAACTGGAAATCCTCGACGAGCGCCAGATGAATGCGTTGGGCATGGGCGCGCTGCTTGGCGTCGCACAGGGCTCGACTCGTCCGCCGCGCCTCCTCGCGATGCGCTGGAACGGCGGTAATCCGGGCGACGCGCCCGTGGTGTTCATCGGCAAGGGCGTGACCTTCGATACCGGCGGTATCAGCATCAAGCCCGCAGCCGGCATGGACATGATGAAATGGGACATGGGCGGCGCTGGCGCCGTCGCGGGCGCGATCAAGGCGATTGCCGGCCGCAAGGCAAAGGCGAACGTCGTCGGCGTCGTCGGCCTGGTCGAGAATATGCCCGACGGCAATGCGATGCGCCCCGGCGACATCGTCACCACCATGTCGGGCCAGACGGTCGAGGTGCTGAACACCGACGCCGAAGGCCGCCTGGTCCTGTGCGATGCGATCACCTGGGCGCAAAAGGCCTATGATCCGAAGGTCATCGTCGATCTGGCGACGCTGACCGGCGCGATGGTGATCTCGCTCGGCCATGAATATGCGGGCATCTTTGCCAATGAAGACGATCTGGCCGCCAAGCTGATCGCGGCGGGCGAGGGCAGCAACAACAAGCTGTGGCGCTTCCCGCTGTCGGCCGCGTACGACAAGCTGATCGACAGCCCGATCGCCGACATCAAGAATGTCGGCCCGCGCGAGGGCGGATCGATCACCGCGGCGCAGTTCCTGAAGCGGTTCGTCGAGGACGGCGTCGCCTGGGCGCACCTCGACATCGCGGGCATGGCCTGGCACGACAAGGAAGGTCCGGTCTATGCCAAAGGCGCGACGGGATATGGCGTGCGCCTGCTCGACCGCTACATCGCCGAAAACCACGAAGGCTGATGCCTTGCTCGCGATGACGAAGGCGGGATAGTCCAAAATGGCTCGCGTCGACTTCTATCGGCTGACGCGCGATCCCGTCGAGCGGGTGCTTCCCGCGCTCGCGACGCGCATATTGGGGAATGGCGACCGCCTGCTGGTGGTCGCCGCCTCCGCGATGCAACGCCAGGCGATCGACGAGGCGCTGTGGACGGTCACTCCGTCGAGTTTCCTGCCGCACGGCCATGCGGGGTCGCCCGACGAGGCGATCGAACCGATCCTGCTGGCGGGCACGCTCGATGCATCGCCGCCCAATGGCGCCAGCCATATCGCGCTTGCCGATGGCGAATGGCGCGAGGATGCGCTGAGCTTTGAACGGACCTTCCTCCTCTTCGACAACAGCCGCATCGACGATGCCCGCGCAACCTGGCGTGTCCTTGCGGCGCGCCAGGACGTCGACAATCGCTTCTGGAAACAGGATGACGGCGGGCGCTGGTCGGAAGGGCCCTGATCCTTATCGTGTGATCGCTGTCACCGACACGCGATGGTTCGTACCGCAAAGAGCGGACGCGCGGCTTTCGCCGCCCGATTTTTCCGTTCTTGCAGGAGCCTGGACATGACGACACGCCCGAACATCCGCCTTTCGATCGCCCTTGCCACTACGGCGGTGCTGCTGGTCGCGGGCTGCGGATCGAAGTCCGAGACCGAGGTCGCCAGCGGTACTTATACCGACCCCGAAACCGGCAAGACCGCCGATTACAAGATCAGCAGCAGCAAGGACGGGCAAAGCGACAAGGTCACGATCAAGACCGAGGATGGCGAGATGCAGTTCGGCACGAACGCGCAGCTTCCCGCCGGGCTCACGCCCTATCCGGGATCGAAGCTGACCGGTGGCTTCGCGGGCTCCTCGGAGGGGAAGACGGGCGGAGTCGTCAGCTTCGAGGTGAAGGCGAAGGGCGCCGACGTCATCGCGCATTATCGGGGTCAGATCGAGAAGGCCGGCCTGAAGGTGAAGTCCGAAATGACAGCCGGCGACACCTTTATCTTCGGTGCCGAAAAGCCGGGCGACGAAGCGACGACGATCCAGGTCACCGCGACGCAGAACGGCGATATGGTGGAAGGCGCGGTAACTTATAGTTCCGGCCGCTGACCGCCGGTTGCGCTCTGTTCTTGCGGTGCAGCAAAAGCGCGGCTAGAGGCGCGCGCATCATATAACACAGCAACGCAGGAGCTTTCCCATGGCGGTCACCCGCACCTTTTCGATCATCAAGCCCGACGCGACGCGTCGCAACATCACGGGCGCCGTCACCAAGATGCTGGAAGACGCCGGTCTGCGCGTCGTCGCCTCGAAGCGCATCCACATGACCCGCGAACAGGCCGAGGGCTTTTACGCGGTTCACAAGGAACGCCCCTTCTTCGGCGAACTCGTCGAATTCATGACCTCGGGCCCCGTTGTCGTCCAGGTTCTCGAGGGCGAGAACGCGATGCAGCGCAACCGCGACATCATGGGCGCGACCAATCCGGAGAACGCCGAGCCGGGCACGATCCGCAAGGAACTGGCCGAGAGCATCGAGGCGAACACCGTCCACGGCAGCGACAGCGACGAGAATGCGGCGATCGAAATCGCCTATTTCTTCAAGCCCGAAGAAATCGTCGGCTAAGCCCCAGGGCGTCGCCGAACAGAAAAGGCCGCCGGAGCGATCCGGCGGCCTTTTCTTGCGCGCAGATATCTAGTCGAGTC
>JAFKLT010000053.1 GCA_017309275.1 Sphingomonadales bacterium
GAGGCGGGGCGCGAGATATTGCATCAGGGCGGCACCGCCGCGGACGCGGCGGTCGCGATGGTCGCGGTGCTGACCCTCGTCGAGCCGCAGTCGAGCGGCATCGGCGGCGGCGGCTTCATGGTCTATCACAATGCCGCCGACGGCAGCATCGCGACGATCGACGGCCGCGAAACGGCACCCGCCGGCGCAAAGCCGGAGCGTTTCCTGGGCCCCGATGGTAAGCCGCGCGGTTATATGGATGTTATCCCCGGCGGGCTGTCGGTCGGCGTTCCGGGCAATGTCCGCCTGATGGAAATGGCGCACAAGAAATGGGGAGAGCTGGAATGGAAAGCGCTGTTCCAGCCCGCGATCAAACTGGCTGACGAGGGCTATCAGGTCACGCCCGCGCTGTACCAATGGCTCGTCCAGTTCGAACCGGTGTGGAAGGATTTTCCCGCGGCGCGAGCCATTTATTATGTGAACGGCAAGCCGGCACCCGTCGGTACGACGATCCGCAACCCGGCCTATGCCGCGGTGCTGCGCGACATCGCCGCGCGCGGACCCGAAGCCTTTTATTCGGGCGCGAACGCAAAGGCGATCAGCGACGCCGTCGCCAAGGCCCCGCGCAACGCGACGCAGCTCACGCTGAAGGATCTGGCCGCCTACAAGGCGAAGGACCGCCCCGCGGTCTGCACCACCTATCGCATCTACAAGGTCTGCGGCATGGGGCCGCCCTCGTCCGGCGCCACGACCGTCTTCGGCATCCTGGGGATGCTCGAAGGCTGGGACATGAAGGCGATGGGCAAGGACAATCCGATGAGCTGGCACCTGATGGCAGAGGCGATGCAGCTCGCCTATGCCGACCGCTCGGCCTATCTGGGCGATGCCGACTTCGTCGACGTTCCCGTAAAGGGACTGCTCGACAAGACCTATCTCGCCGAGCGCCGCGACCTGATCTCGCCCTATGGCGCCGCAGGGCGTTACGAGCCCGGCACGCCGCCCGGCACCAAGCCGCGCGCGGAGGCTCCACCGGTCAAGGAACAGGGGACGACGCATTTCGTGGCGGTCGACGCCGCGGGCAATGTCGTTTCGATGACCTCGACGGTCGAGAGCATCTTTGGCAGCCAGTTGATGGCGAACGGCTATTTCCTGAACAATGAACTCACCGATTTCGACCTGGCGCCGACCAAGGACGGCGTGCCGACCCAGAACCGCGTGCAGGCGGGCAAGCGTCCGCTGTCGTCGATGTCGCCGACCATCGTGTACGGCCCCGACGGCAAGGTCGTGCTGGCGGTCGGTTCGGCGGGCGGCAAGCGCATCATCATGCATGTCACGAAGACGCTGATCGGCGTGCTCGACTGGGGGCTGGACGCCAAGTCGGCGATGGAGCTTCCCAACCTCTTTTTCGGGCAGCAGGGCGTGCTGATCGAGAATAACGATGCCGGGAAGGCTATTGCCGCAAAGATGAAACCCTTTGGTTACAGCTTTACCGCGACCGACCTGGGGTCAAAGCTCAACGCGGTCGAACGCGTCGGTGACGGGTGGCGCGGTGCCGCCGATCCCCGTGGCCCCGGCACCTCGTCGGTCGACGGCGCGCCGGCGCAGAACTGAACAAAGACAACGATAAGATAAAACAACGACACTCCCTGGAGAGAGGCAGGCATGAAGCTCGTAAATCCCCATCTCGACCATTTCCCGAGTCTGGTCGCGATGTTCTTCGACCGCGCGATGCGCGGCGGCGAAGATCCCTTCCTGTGGCGCAAGGCCGACCGGACGTGGCAGCCACTGAGCTGGCGACAGGTCGCGAACCAGGTCGCGGCGCTCGCGCACAATCTGCGCGAACTGGGACTGAAGGACGGCGACCGGGTCGTCCTGGTCAGCGAGAACCGGCCCGAATTCTGTATCGCCGACCTCGCCATCATGGCGGCGGGCTGCATCACCGTTCCGACCTACACCACCAATACCGAACGCGATCACCAGCATATCCTGGACAATAGCGGGGCAAGCGCGGTGATCGTGTCCACCGCGAAGCTGGCGCGCGTTCTGATGCCCGCCGTGCTGCGGTCGAACGTCAAGATGGTGATCAGCATGGAAAGCATGCGCGTCGGCCAGCAAGGCGATGTGCAGGTCCTGGACTGGGATCCGCTCATCACCGGTGGCGAGGCCTATCGCGCCGACATCGAGGCGCGCGGGGCGGCGATGAAGCGCGAGGATACCGCCTGCCTGATCTATACCAGCGGAACGGGCGGCGCGCCGCGCGGCGTCATGCAGCATCATGGCGCGATCCTGCACAATGCGGCGGGCGCCGCGGAGGTGCTCGTCAACGATTTCGGCATCGGCGATGAAGAGGTCTTTCTCTCCTTCCTGCCGCTCAGCCACGCCTATGAACATTCGGGCGGGCAGTTCCTGCCGATCATGGTCGGCGCGCAGATCTATTACAGCGAAGGCTTGGAAAAGCTCGTCTCGAACATCGAGGAGACGCGTCCGACGATCATGGTCGTCGTGCCGCGCCTGTTCGAGGTGATCCGCGCGCGGATGATCAAGTCGGTCGAGAAACAGGGCAAGCTCGCCAACTGGATGCTCAACCAGGCGCTTCGCGTCGGCGAGAAGGATTATGAGCGGCGCCTGGGCGTGCTCGATCGGCCGGTCGACCTGCTGCTCAACAAGCTGTTCCGCCCCAAGATCCAGCAGCGTTTCGGCGGCCGGATGAAGGCGCTGGTGTCGGGCGGCGCGCCCCTGAATCCGGAGATCGGAGTCTTTTTCCACTCGATCGGCCTGACCCTGCTGCAGGGCTATGGCCAGACCGAGGCGGGGCCCGTGATCAGCTGCAACCGCCCGTCGGTGGGCCTTAAGATGGACACCGTCGGCCCGCCGCTGATGAACACCGAGGTCAAGATCGCCGACGACGGCGAGATATTGGTGCGCGGCGAGCTGGTGATGAAGGGCTATTGGCGCAACAAGCCCGAGACCGAGCGCGTGTTGGTCCCCGATCCCGCCGAGCCCGAAAAGGGGCCGTGGCTGCACACGGGCGACATCGGCCATATCGACAACAAGGGCCGCATCGTCATCACCGACCGCAAGAAGGACCTGATCGTCAACGACAAGGGCGACAATGTCTCACCGCAGCGCGTCGAAGGCATGCTGACGCTTCAGCCCGAGATATTGCAGGCGATGGTCTATGGCGACAAGCGCCCGCATCTGGTCGGGCTGATCGTCCCCGATCCCGAATGGATCGTCGAATGGGCCGAGGTCGAGGGGCTGCCCAAGGACCTCAAGCTGCTGCGCGAACATGAGAAGTTCCGGGCCGCCGTTCGCGCCGCGATCGACCGCGTCAACGAACAGCTTTCGGTGATCGAAAAGGTTCGCAAGTTCGACTTCGCCGACGAGCCGTTCACGATCGAGAATGAACAGATGACGCCCTCGATGAAAATCCGCCGCCATGTGCTGCGCGAGGTTTACCAGGACAAGATCGCCGCACTCTACAAAGGCTGATTACCGGGGCTGATCTCTACCGTTCCGCAGCGGGCGAAGCCGAGACGGAAGCCGAGAAGACTTGGTGCAAGCCACCATCTCGGCTTCGTCCGATGCAGAGGGAGCGGACCTGGTCCATGATGCAGGCGGGGATGCGACCCGAAGAGCTCGGTGCAAACCGGAGCCCCGCCTGCGACCAAGCCATGGCTCAGCCAGCGTCCCCCGCCGGTTTGCGATAGGGGACGAATTCACCGAAGACGCAGGTCGGACCGCGGATGCCGCTGGTGCGGTCGACCAGATGGAAGAAGTCGCCTTCACAGGTCGACGATCCGAACTGTCGGATGACCATGATGTCGCTGTCGCGCGCCAGACCGGGGCAGGCGCCCTTCAGATTGTTGCGATAAACCAGGTTGCCGCCAGCGCGATAGAGCAGGATGTCGTCCGAGATGCGGATGGTCTCGCTCGTGCGGTAATTGGGAAGGCAGCGGATCGGCTCACCGGGAACCTTGCCGGCCAGCTGCTTGTCGAGCCGCTCGGCCTGCTTGGGCGACAGCGCGGACGCGCCGGGCTCAGCGGTACCCGACCCCGCGCAACTGGCGAGTAATGGGACCGCGACAATTGTCAGCGCTGCGGCGCGCATCGTCTTGAGCATGACTACACTCCTTGCAGCATTACGGATGCTGCCATTGATAAACTGAACGTCCGCTGAAGCATCACGCCGCGTCCTTGAGCGCGCGGATGCGCCCAAGTTCGACGGCGCTGGCTGCACGCAGGAAGGGATTGGTCGCGCGCTCGGCGCCGATGTTCGTCGGCACCGTGGGTTCGCCCAGCGCGCGCGCCGATTCGACCGCCGCCAGCCGTTCGGCCAGCGCCCGGTTGTCGGGTTCGACCGTCGCCGCGAAGCGCGCGTTGGATAGCGTATATTCATGGGCGCAATAGACGCGGGTAGCATCGTCGAGCGTCTGAAAGCGCTGCATGTTGGCGAACATCTGTTCCGCCGTGCCCTCGAACAGTCGGCCGCAGCCCATCGCGAACATCGTGTCGCCCACGAAGATCGCCTCGTCGGCTGCGAAATGATAGGCGATATGCCCCGCGGTGTGAGCGGGAACGTCCCAGACGTCGGCGACATGCGCGCCGAGCCGTACCGTGTCGCCCCCCTTCACCTGACGGTCGAGTGTCGGGATGCGTTCGAACTCGGCGGCGGGGCCGGTGATGGTGCAGCCGGTCGCTTCCTTGATCGCGGCATTGCCGCCGGTGTGGTCGGGGTGCCAGTGCGTGTTCCAGATGTCGGTGATGGTCCAGCCGCGGGCGGCCGCGGCTTCGAGCACGGGGTCGGCGACGGCCGGGTCGACGACCATCGTCGCCTTGCTGTCGGGATCGTGGACCAGCCACACATAATTGTCGCTGAGGACGGGGATGCGGACGATGTCGAGCGCGCTCACTTTAGTCTCCTTTCTCTCCGGCCTCATGCTCTCCTGACGGAGCGACGGGCGATCAGCCTTGGTCGACGTCAGGTCGCGATGGCATCATATCCCTTCGCGTTGAACGCGATCAGGCAGAAACCGTTGCCGAACGGGTCGGCGAACATTGCCTGTCTGCCATAGGGCAGCGTCAATGTCTCACCTTCCTGCACCGCTCCGGCGCGAATTGCGCGCGCTATGGCCCTGTCGAGGTCGTCTACGATGAAATCCGCATGCACCGGCGTCCAATGCCGATCGTAACGCCGCAGGTCGTCGCCGGCGGGGCCGATCGTCGAGCCGGCCGATTTGCGGATCAGATAGATGGGGGCCGCGCTTCCCAGCAGCTCGACGATATCGCCGCCGACGAACCGGCGCCCGACGGACAGGTCGAGCGCCGCGGTATAGAATTGCTCGCCAGCGGCAAGGTCGGGCACGTCGATGTTGATCAACAGGCCCGGCATCGCGGCGACCCTACCAGACGCCGGTGTTCGGCATCGATGCCCATGGCTCCTGCGAAGGCAGGTGCCCGTCCTGCAGCAGTTCGACCGAAATGCCATCGGGTGACCGGACGAACGCCATATGGCCGTCGCGCGGCGGGCGGTTGATCGTCACGCCGGCATCCATCAACCGCTGGCAGGTTTCGTAGATGTCGTCGACCCGGTACGCGAGGTGGCCGAAATTGCGGCCGCCCGAATAGGCTTCGGCCGCGCTGCCGTCCTCGGGCGGCCAGTTATAGGTCAGCTCAACCTCGGCGACCCCGGCCTGTCCCGGCGGCGCCAGAAAGATCAGGGTGAAGCGGCCCTGTTCGCTGTCGAAGCGGCGGACCTCTTCCAGCCCGATCAGCTTGAAGAAGTCGATGGTGGCGTCGGGATCCGATACGCGGATCATCGTGTGGAGATATTTGGTCATGACGCCAATCTAGTCGCGAAGCGGCCGGCCTTCAAACGCTTCGAACAGATTTACGAATTCATCGGGGACGGGGGATGTCGATCCGCGGGCTTCCTCGACATGGACGCTGACCTCCAGCCCGGTCGCGCGCAGGTCGTCCTTCCCCGCGCCGTGCAGTTCGAACAGAAAGGTCATCGAACTGCGCCCGACGCGCGAGCAGCGCACGCAGATGTCGATTTCCTCGTCGAGCAGGATGGGTGCTTTGTAATCGACTTCGGCGCGCGCGACGTGGAATTCGGGGCTGTCGCGCAGCGGCCAGCGGTCATAGACACCCGCCGCGCGCCAATATTCGGTGATCCCGATATCGAAATATTCGAGGTAGCGGCTGTTGAACACCACGGCCTGCGCGTCGATTTCCGCATAGCGGACGCGCTTGATGACGTGAAAACGAAAGTCGCTGCGGGCCATGTTGTTCCTTCAGGGTCGGTTGTGATGGGCGTGGACCAGCCGGGCCACCGTTTCTATCAGCAGCGCGATGTCGCTGTCGCGCGACAGCCGGTGGTCGCCGCCCTTGACGAGCGTGACCTGCACATCGTCGCTGGCGAGCGCGGCCGCCAGCGACAGGCTGATTTCGGGGGGAACGTCGCCATCCTCCTGCCCGTGCAGCAGGCGGACGGGGCAGGTGAGGTCGATGCGGGTGCCGAGCAGGCGGTTCGCCTGCCCGTCGGTCCAGAATTTGCGCGTCGTGATATAGGGTTGGTCGCTGTAGGGCGTGTCTTCCTGTAACAGGCCCTCGGTCGCGATGATCGTGTCGCAGGCGCCCTCCGACGCACCTCTCGTCGCCGACCAGCCCGGCGATCCCGTGCGGCTGCCCGCGCTTCGACCATTCGAGCGCGGCAAGCAGCATAAGCCATCCGCCCATGGAAGAGCCGACCAATATCTTCGGACCCATGGTTTCGACATTGCCCACGGTCAGCACGTCGTCGCGCCAGCTCGACAAGGTTTCTTCGGCGAAAACGCCTTCCGAAAGGCCGCAGCCGGCATAGTCGAGCAACAGGCAGGCCTGCCCCGTCGCGGCCGCCCAGGCCATCATCGCGGTCGCCTTGCTGCCGCTCATGTCCGACATATAGCCGGGCAGGAATATCAGTGTCGGCAACCGGCCAGGCAAATAGCGATAGCGAAGCACCGTGCCGTCGGCGCGGCGGAGCATGCTGATCGGTGCGATGGAATCCAGCGGGTCGTCCACCGAGGTCAAATCACCCAGTCGACCGTGTTCATCTGGATCGCGGCCTGCCCCTTGGCGGCGCGCTGTTCGACCATGATCTTGTTCAGCCGGCGGATCGTGTCGCTGCCGGTCGTGATGCACCAGCCCGGGACGACCGCGTGGACGAGCGCGCAGAGACCGCCATAGATCATCGTGACGCCGAATTTCGACGCGACGCCGAAATGCTCGACGTAATTTTCATCGACGCTCTTCGGATGGTCGACGAACAGGCGCTTGAACATGGGGACGGCTCCTTTCCGGCTGCCGCCGCCCTAGCGGGTGATAGTATCTCCCGCAAGGGTGGCCGGGGTTTTAACCCATCAATCGGCTGGGCCAGCCGATGCGGACCAGAGTTTCGTCGGGATCGGACAGCGCGAACTCGTACATGCCCCACGGTTTGTGCGTCGGCGCCTTTTGCGGTTCCAGGATCCGGTCGCGCACGCGCTCCGCAATCTCCGCCACCTGCTGGGTGTAGAGATAGAGGCCGAACGGGTTCTGGTCGCGCTCGGGCCAGGTTGGTCCCGATTCATTGGTCAGGTGAAGCTGCCAGCCCTTGCCGTCCGCGAGCAGGCGGTACGTGCCATGGTCGCTGACGACCTCCAGCCCCAGCCGCTGGTAAAAGGCGGTGCTGGCGTCGAGGTCGCTGCACGGCAGGATCGCGGCGATGCTGTGTGTGGGGTCGGTCATGCTGGAACTCCGGAAGGGGGTCCTTATCTATGCCGCAGGGTATGTCCGAATACAAACCGCGCCCGTTTCCGCGCCCCTTGCGGCGGAGCGGCATGGCTGGCAAAGGGGCGCGGCAATTTTTGCGCAAGAAAGGCCGATTTCTAGATGTCCCAGATGATCCGCGTCACCCTTCCCGATGGCTCTGCCCGTGAAGTCGCGCGCGGAACTACCCCGGCGCAGATCGCCGCGGACATCGGTCCGGGCCTGGCGAAAGCCGCGCTTGCCGCGAAAATCGACGGCGAACTGCGCGATATCATGCGCCCGCTGGACGAAGACACCAACCTGTCGCTGGTGACGAACCGCGACGAGGCCGATGCCCTGGAACTCGTGCGTCACGACTATGCGCATGTTCTGGCCGAGGCGGTGCAGAATCTGTTTCCCGGCACGCAGATCACCTTTGGTCCGTCGACGAACGACGGATTCTATTATGACTTCGCGCCGACCGCCGAGCGCGGCCCCTTTCGCGATGACGAACTGCCGCTGATCGAGGAGGAGATGCGCAAGATTATCGCCGCCGATCTGCCGCTGACTCGCGAGGTGTGGGAGCGCGACAAGCTGATCGCCAAGTGGCAAGCCGACGGCGAGAGCTTCAAGGCCGAATGGGCGGTCGAACTGCCGCAGGGCGAGGAACTGACGGTCTACCGATCGGGCGGCCAGAATGGCGAGGGCGGCTGGATGGACATGTGCCGCGGCCCGCACCTCGCCTCGACGGGAAAGCTCGACCCGGCGGCGTTCAAACTCACCCGCGTCTCGGGCGCCTATTGGCGCGGCGACCAGAAGAATGCGCAGCTTTCGCGCATCTATGGCACCGGCTGGCTCAACAAGAAGCAGCTCAGCGAGCATCTGATCCGCCTGGAGGAGGCCGCGAAGCGCGACCACCGCAAGATCGGGCGCGAGATGGACCTGTTCCACCTGCAGGAAGAGGCGCACGGCAGCGTCTTCTGGCACCCCAAGGGCTATCGCATCTATCGCGAGCTCGAGGCCTATATGCGGCGCGCGATCGACGGCGCCGACTATCAGGAGGTCAAGACTCCGCAGGTGATGGACGCGCGCCAGTGGGAACAGTCGGGCCACTGGGGCAAATATCGCGAGAATATGTTCGTCATCCCCGACGAGGTTCCGAATATCGAGGATGAAGGTCCGCTGGTGTCCGACGATGCCGAGTGGATGGCGTTGAAGCCGATGAACTGCCCCGCGCACGTCCTGATCTTTCGCCAGGGGATCAAGTCGTATCGCGACCTGCCGCTGCGCATGGCCGAAATGGGTTGCTGCCACCGCAACGAGCCGCACGGCGCGCTGCACGGCATCATGCGCGTGCGCCAGTTCACGCAGGACGACGGCCACATCTTTTGCCGCGAAGACCAGATCGTCGAGGAGGTGCGCGCCTTTTGCGAGCTGCTCGACCGCGTCTACAAGCAGCTGGGGTTCGAGAAATATGCGGTGAAGCTCGCGCTGCGTCCCGAGATGCGCTTCGGCACCGAAGAGATGTGGGACAAGGCCGAGCAGGAACTGCGTGAGGCCGTCGAGCGCGCCGGCATGGCGAGCGACGATTATGGCTGGGAAGAGCTGCCGGGTGAGGGGGCTTTCTATGCGCCCAAGCTGGAATTCCACCTGACCGACGCGATCGGCCGTACCTGGCAGTGCGGGACGATCCAGTCGGACCGCGTGATGCCTGAACGCCTCGATGCATCCTATGTCGGCGAGGATGGCGAGCGCCACCGGCCGGTGATGCTCCACCGTGCGATCCTCGGCACGTATGAGCGGTTCATCGGTATCTTGATCGAGCATTTCGCCGGTCGTTTCCCCACCTGGCTCGCGCCGGTGCAGGCGGTCGTCGCGACGATCGTTTCGGACGCCGACGATTATGCGAAGGACGCGGTCGAAAAGCTGGCCGCCGCCGGCGTCCGCGTCGAGGCCGATCTGCGGAACGAGAAGATCAACTATAAGGTTCGCGAACACAGCCTGCAAAAGGTCCCGTACCTGCTCGTCGTCGGCAAGCGCGAGGCCGACGAGGGGACCGTCGCGATCCGCACGCTGGGCCAGGACGGCCAGCGCATCATGCCGCTGGCTGATGCGATCGCGATGCTGAAGGGCGAAGCAACCCCGCCGGACCTGCGCGATTGAGCACGCGGCCGCGGTGGAGGTGGCGACGCTGGGTCGCGCTTCTGGCGCTTCTCGGCGTTGCGATCCTCGCGCGCGGATACTGGAACTCGACCCGCGATCCGATCGTCCGCACGGCGACGGTCGCGGTCGCCGACTGGCCGAAGGGCCAAGCCCCGCTGCATGTGCTGCTGCTTTCGGACACGCATGTCGCGGGCCCCGACATGCCGCCCGAGCGGCTCGCGCGGATCGTCGGCGAACTCAACCGGCTGAAGCCCGATCTCGTCTTGATAGCGGGCGACCTGGTCAGCGAAAAACGCACCGCGACCCACATCTATACGCCCGCCGAAATCGTTGCTCCGCTCGGGCGGTTCAAGGCGCCGCTCGGCGTCGTCGTCGCGCCCGGTAATCACGATCACTGGTTTCGTCCCGATGCCTTGCGCGGAGCGCTCGAGAAACAGGGGCTTCGTGTCCTTCAGAATGAAGCGGTCAAGCTCGGCCCGCTCGTCGTGGGCGGGGTCGACGATGATTTTTCGGGGCACGACGATATCCCGAAGACGCTGGCCGCGATGGACGCGCTCGGACCCGGCGTGCCGGTCATCGTCTCGCACAGCCCCGACGTCGTGCCCGATATCCCTCGCCGGGTCGCGGCGGTGTTCGCGGGGCATACGCATTGCGGCCAGATCCGTTTGCCCGTTGTCGGCGCGCTGACCTATGTCTCGCGCTACGGAAGCCGTTTCGCGTGCGGCGACATCACCGACAAGGGGCAGCGGCTTTTCGTCGGCGCGGGGCTGGGGACCAGCGTCCTGCCGCTTCGTTTCAACACGCCGCCCGACGTCTGGCTGGTAACGCTTGGGCCGAAGGTCGCCTGATGGATGTTGCGCATCTCGTCGGCTTCGCGCCGCTGACTTTCGCCGGCGCCGCCGCGATGACCTTTGGCGCGGCCTTCGTGCGCGGGCTCACGGGCTTCGGGATGGCGATCATCCTCGTCCCGCTGCTCGGCATGCTGATGCCGCCGGGCGAGGCGGTGGTGCTGGGCATCATCCTTCAGCTCTTGATTGGGCCCGTCGGTTTCAGGCGGATCGCCAATGACGCCGATCGGCGCACGGCGGTTCCGATCGGGCTGTTGGCGATGGTCGCCACGCCGATCGGCATGTTGGCGCTGAAGGCGGTGTCGCCCGACGTCGCCCGCTTGCTGATCGCGATCATCGCCATCGGCGCGTTTCTGCTGATCCTGATGCCGCAGCATCCCGACGGGCATCGGCCGGGCGCGGCGTCGATCGGCCTGACGGGGGTTGCGTCGGGCGTGCTCACCGGCTTCGCCGCAATGCCGGGGCCGCCGGTCGTGCCCTTCTACCTGCGCCAGCGCATCGATCCAGCGGTTGCCCGTGCATCGATGATGCTCGTCTTTTTCGCGACCGCGATTGCGGGGACATTGGCGTCGCTGTGGCTTGGCCTGGCGACGAAGCATCTGTTCGTCGTTGCGGTGCTGCTGTTCGTTCCCATGTGGCTGGGCGACAATGTCGGCACGCGCCTGTTCGGGCGCGTGCCGGTGTCCGTGTGGCGCAGCATCGTCGCGGTCGTGCTGGGTGTCGCCGGCCTGTCGGCGCTGCTCCGCCTGCTGAACTAAAGGCTGCGGAGCGCCTGCGCGGGCTTGGCCGATAGCAGCGGCCAGCTGCCCGCGATCCCGATCAGGAACGACAGCCCGGCGCCGCCGAGCAGCGTCAGCCCGACGATGAACGGATCGGGCGCAAAGTGGAAGTCGAAGAGCTGTGTCACGACATACCACGCCCCCGCCAGTCCGAGCGCCAGCGCGAGAAGCGCCAGAATGCCCGCCAGCGCCGCATATTCCAGCGCCTGCGCTCCCAATATCTGCCCGCGCGTTGCGCCGAGCAGCTTCAGGATGACGCTGTCATAGACGCGCCGCTCGCGGCTTGCGGCGATCGCGCCGATCAGCACGGCGATACCGGCAAGGATGGCGATGCTCGCCGCCGCTGCGATCGCCTGGCTCGTCTGGGTCAGCAGCGTGGTCACCTGGCTGACGACGTCGCGCACCTGGATCAGCGACGCCGACGGAAAGGCGCGCGGGATGCTGCGTGCCAGCTCGGCTTCGGCCTTTGGCGGTACGGCGACGGTCGCGACCATGTTGTGCGGCGCGGCGTCGAAGGTGCCCGGCGAGAAGACGAGCACATAGTTCAGCCCGAAATTGTCCCACGAAACCGTGCGGAAAGAGGTGACCTTTGCCTGAACTTCGACGCCCAGGACGTTGACCGACAGCGTATCGCCCAACTTGAGGCCCAGCGATGCCGCGACCTCCTGCTCGACGCTGACGAGCGGCGGCCCCTTGTAATCGGCCGCCCACCATTGGCCGCCGACCAGCTCGCTGCCGTTCGGGAGCGTGGGGCTATAGGTCAGGCCGCGGTCGCCGCGCAGTACCCATGCGCCTTCGGGCAGCTCGGCAAGTTCGTCGACGCGTTGACCGCGAAATTCGGTGACGCTTCCGCGCAGCGCGGGGATCATGTTGACCTGCGCATCGGATGCGGTCTCGACGATCATCGCCTTGAAGCGCGCCGCATCGCCGCGCGGAATGTCGAGCACGAAGAAGCTCGGCGCACGCTGCGGAACGGTGCGGGCGATTTCGGCGGTGATGCTCGTCTGGATGGCCGCCAGCGTGACGAACAGCGTCAGGCCCAGGCCCAGCGCCACGACCAGCGCGCCGGTTGCCGCGCCGGGCCGGTGCAGGTTCGCGACCGCGAGGCGCAGCAGCGGTCGTTTGGGACGGGGAAGGCGGCTTGCGGTGCGCCGCACCAGCCAGCCCAGCCCGACGAGGATCAGCAGCAGGGCGATCGCCGCGCCGATGAACGACAGCGCGAACAGCGGCTCGCGCGCGGTTCCGACGGCGAGCGCAATGATGGCGGCCAGCGCCAGCCCGACTGCGACGACCGTCGGTCGGTCGACGCGCACACCGCCGTCGACCGTTGCCCGATAAAGCCCGGCCGCCGGGACGTGCCGCGTCGCGGCGAGCGGCGGCAGTGCGAACGCGGTCGCGATCAGCAGGCCATAGGCGGCGCTGACGATCAGTGGCAGCGGATAGAGCGCAAAGCCCGGCCGTACCGGCAGGACATCGCCGGCGATCATGCCGATCAGGCTCGGCGCCATAGCACCCACCAACAGGCCCGCGCCGATCGACGCCGCCGCGACGGCGAGTATCTGAAGCCCATAGATGCGAAGCACCGCCGCGCTGTCGGCGCCCAGCACCTTCAGCGTTGCCAGCCCCGGCCGCTTGCCCGCCAGATAGCTTGCGACGCCGTTGCCGACGCCGATCCCTGCGATCACCAGCGCGGCGAGCCCGACGAGCGACAGAAATTGTCCCATGCGTTCGATGAAGCGGCGTGTGCCCGGTGCGCCGTTGCTGCGGTCGGTGACGTCCCAGCCCGCGTCGGGGAACCGCGCGGTTAGCTGCTTGCCCACCGCCGTGGGGTCCGCGCCATCGGGCAGGCGGACGCGATATTTGCTTTCATAAAGGCTGCCGGGCTGGATGAGCCGGGTCGCGGGCAGGTCGTTCAGCCCGATGATCGCAACCGGACCCAGCGTGAAACCCTCGCCCAGCCGGTCGGGTTCTTCGGCGATGATACCGTCGACAAGGAACGTTTTTTCACCGAACTTCACACGCTCGCCGGTCTTTATCTGCAGCCTGGAGGCCAGGTCCTTGCCGATCCAGATCGCCCCCGCGGGGGGCGGGCCCTTGCGGACGCCGCTGTCGAGCCGCATTTCGCCATAGAGCGGATAGGCGCCGTCGACCGCCTTAAGTTCCGACAACAGCGCGTCGCCGTCGGTGTCATTCGCCATCGCGCGCAGCCGTACCGTTGCGGAGGGGATGCCGATGCTGCGGAATCCGGCCATTTCCTCGGCGCTGGCCTGGCGCTGCGGCATGCTGAATTCGACGTCGCCGCCCAGGATCGTCTGTCCGCGTCGTTCGAGTTCGGAGGTGATCCCGCTGGTCAGGCTGCCGATTGCGGCGAGCGTCGCGACGCCGAGAAACAGGCAAACCGCCAGCAGCCGAAGGCCGCGGATGCGCGTCGCCAGATCGCGTCGCGCGATCCGCCAGAGGGTGGCGAGGGGAAGCATGCTCTAGGCCGTCCGCTCTTCGATCCGCCCGTCGTGCATCACCACGACGCGGTCGCAATGCTCGGCCAGGTCGGGGTCGTGCGTGATGATCAGCAGCGTCGCGCCAAGGGCGGCGCGGCGCGCGAAGATCAATTCGATGATCGAATGCCCGGTCGCGGTGTCGAGATTGCCCGTCGGTTCGTCGGCAAAGATGATCGCGGGCGAACTCGCCATCGCGCGCGCTATGGCGACGCGCTGTTGCTCGCCGCCCGACAGCTGCGCGGGATAATGCGTGAGGCGGTGGCCGAGGCCGACAGCCTCCAGCTCGGCCTGCGCCCGCCCGAACGGATCGTCGATCCCGGCCAGTTCGAGCGGCACCGCCACATTCTCGCGCGCGGTCATCGTCGGCAGCAGGTGAAAGGCCTGAAGCACGATTCCGACCCGTCCGCGCCGCGCCCGCGCGAGCGCATCCTCGTCCATCGTGCCGAAATCGAGTCCGGCGACCTTGATCGTCCCGCCGCCGGCGCGTTCGAGTCCGGCCAGGACCGCCATCAGCGAGCTTTTGCCTGATCCCGAGGGGCCCAGCAGCGCGACCGAGCTGCCGGCCTCGACCTCCAGGTCGACCCCGCGCAATATTTCGACGGGGGCCTTGTCGCTCCCCAGAGTCAGCGTCACATTATGGGCGGCGATCGCCAGATCAGGCGAAGGTCGGGAAGCTGCGGTCAAGAAGGGACCCTTTGGAATGAAAACGGCCGGATGGCGTTCTGCTCTGATATATGGTTGCGCGATCGCGCTTTGCCAACCGCTCGCTGCATGCGGTTCGGCGGAGGCGCCGGCGGCGTCGACAAACGACAAGGCCCCCGACGCCAAGGTCGCGCCGATTGCAGCCGACGCCCCGCTTATCATCGCCTTCGGCGACAGCCTTTATGCCGGCTATCAGCTTGGCCCCAAGGAAGGGCTTGCGCCGCAGCTTCAGGCCGCGCTGGCCGAGGACGGCGTCGTCGCGCGCGTCCAGAATGCCGGCGTGTCGGGCGATACCACCGCTGCGGGGCGTCAGCGGCTGACCTATGTGCTCGACAATGCGAAGGTGAAACCGGCGCTGGTCGTGCTGGGGCTCGGCGGCAACGATATGCTGCGTGGGATCGACGCCGGCCAGACGCGCGCCAATCTGGATGCGATGCTGGCCGAACTCAAGAAGCGGGGCATTCCGGTGGTGCTGACCGGCATGGTTGCAGCGCCGAATATGGGCCCCGATTATATCGCCAAATTCAATCCGATATATTCCGATCTTGCCACGAAATATGGCGCCAGCCTCTATCCCTTCATCCTCGACAATGTGGTCGGGAAAAAGGACCTGATGCTGGGTGACAATATCCATCCCAATGCAAAGGGGGTGAAGGTCGTGGTTCAGGGGCTGGCGCCGCTGGTCGAGGATGCGTTGCCCGACGCGAAATAGGGTTAGCCGAGCAGCTTTCCCGCCCGCGCGCGCCACGTCGACGCCAGCACGTCCATTCCCCACAGCGCCCGTAGCGCGGCCAGCTCGCGCTTGCCCGCGCCGCCGATCAGCAGGTGAAAGGTCCGCTCGACGCTCCAGTTCGGCAGCGGCCGTTCGACCAGCTCCAGCGTGTCGCCTGCCGTCACCGCGCCTTCCTCGATCACGCGATAGTACCAGCCGCTCCGCCGCGTCGCGACGACCGTCGCCGGAACGGTGGCGACGCCGAAGCGATGCCCCAGTTTCCAGCACGGCTGGCGCCCCTGGCTGATTTCGACCAGCGCGGATCCCAGCCGATAGCGGTCGCCGATACAGGCCTCGCCCTCGACCAGTCCTTCGGTCGAGATATTCTCGCCGAACGCGCCCGGCGCGTCGAGGAGCGCGTGGCCGCCCAACGCCTCGGCCCACCAGCGATAATGGTCGCGCGGATAATGGTGGATCGCCTTGTCGACCCCGCCGTGCACGGTGAGGTCGGCCTGTTCGTCGCCGTCGATGCCCAGCACGCCGACGTGCCGGGCGCTTTCGACGGGCATCTTGGCGATCGCGCTCGCCTCGCCGCCGCGAAAGGCCTGCGCCTTTCCGGTCAGCACGGCGTCGATCGCATAGCTCATGCCGCCGCGCCCCGCGGTCCGAACAGGATGATCGCCGCGCCGCCCAGACAGATCGCCGCACCGATCAGGTCCCAGCGGTCGGGCCGCGCGCCCTCCACTATCCACAGCCACAGCAGCGCCGCGGCGATATAGACGCCGCCATAGGCGGCATAGGTGCGCCCCGCATGATCGGCGTCGACCAGCGTCAGCAGCCACGCGAACAGCGCGAGAGAGGCCATGCCGGGCACGATCCACCAGATGGGCTTGTCGAGCCGCAGCCACGCCCAGAAGGCGAAGCATCCGGCGATCTCGGCCAGGGCGGCCCCGATATAGGCGAAAGCGGTCATGCCCGCATCGTGGCCGGATCGCGCCCAAAAGAAAAGGGGCGACCCGCAGGCCGCCCCTTCCGTTTTCAGGTCGCTGTTCCGAAGGATCAGAACGCGATGCCGATGCCGGCAGCGACCGTGTCGAAGTCGCCGAAGTTGCCGATGAACTGGTGACGGTACTCGACCTTGCCATAGACGTTCGAGCCGAACTTGTGCTGGTAGCCAGCACCGATGTACGGATCGTCGATGTCGCTGAAGGTGTAACCACCGGTCGCGTAGAGCTTGCCAGCGGTGCCGACCTTGGCGCCGATGCGGCCACCGGCCGAGAACTGGACGTCAGCGCCGCCCTGCAGAACCTTGTCGCCCGCGACTTCCGCACCGGCGAACAGCTTGTCGCCCAGGTCGAAGTCGTAACCGGCCGCGAGACCCGCGGTGGCTTCGTCGACGCCATTGCCCCAGATATAGCCGCCGCGCAGTTCGACGCGGGCTTCGCCGCCATCGGCAGCAAGGGCAGGGGTGGCAACAACGGCCGAGAGGAGAGCGGCTGCAACTGCGAACTTCTTCATTGTCTTTTTCCTTTTTCTTCCATTCGAACCACGCCCTTTGGGTCGCGGCCCACCCGCAAATTGGGGTTCGTGCCTGTCGCTTCAATGAATGGATCGTTCAGAAAATGACAATTTTGTTACCTGTGTTGTTTTTGCAACACAGGAGGGCCGTCAACCGAGCGCGACCTGCTTCTCTTCGGCGATGCGATCGAGTTCGGCGCGACTCGGCTTGGTCGCGGCGCTCTTGAGCTGGCCGCACGCCGCCATGATGTCGCGTCCGCGCGGGGTACGGATCGGCGCCGAAATGCCGTTCTTGAAAATGATGTTGCTGAACGCGCGCACGCGCTCGGGCGACGAACATTCATAGATTGCGCCGGGCCACGGGTTGAAGGGGATCAGGTTCACCTTCGCGGGCAACTTGTACTGCTTGATCAGCCGGACGAGCTCGCGCGCGTCGTCGTCGCTGTCGTTCTTGTCCTTCAGCATCACATATTCGAAGGTGATGCGCCGGGCGTTGTTCGCGCCGGGATAGGCGGCGCAGGCGGCGAGCAGTTCCTCGATGCCGTATTTGCGGTTGAGCGGCACGATCTCGTCGCGGATCTCCTTGTTCACCGCATGCAGCGACACGGCCAGGTTCACGCCGATTTCCTCGCCCGCGCGCGCCATCATCGGCACGACGCCGCTGGTCGACAGCGTGATGCGCCGTTTCGACAGCGCCAGGCCGTCGCCGTCCATGACGATCTTCAGCGCGCCCTTGACCTCTTCGAAATTATACAGCGGCTCGCCCATGCCCATCATCACGATGTTGGTGAGCATGCGGCCGTCGGCAGTATAATGGCCGGCGTCGTCATCCTCGTCGTCGACATCGGCGGTCGAGGCCATCGTGCCCTTTGGCCATTCGCCCAGCGCGTCGCGCGCGAGCAGCACCTGCCCGACGATTTCGCCCGCCGACAGATTGCGGACAAGGCGCATGGTCCCGGTGTGACAAAAGCGGCAGTTGAGCGTGCAGCCGACCTGGCTTGAAACGCACAAGGTTCCGCGGTCCGCATCGGGGATGAAGACCATCTCATATTCCTGGCCGTCGGCGGCGGCGAGCAGCCACTTGCGTGTGCCGTCGGTCGAAACCTGCGCGGTGACGACGGTCGGGCGGCCGACGATGAAGCGATCGGTCAGCCAGGGACGCATCGTCTTTGCGATATCGGTCATCGCGTCGAAATCGGTGACGCCGCGATGATACATCCAGTGCCAGATCTGCTTGGACCGCAGCTTCGCGGCCTTGGTATCGAGGCCGGCCTCTTCGAGCGCGGCGCGAATGCCGTCGCGCGTCAGCCCGACAAGGTCGATGCGGTTGCCCCCGCGCAGGGGAACGGTGCCCGTCGTGACGGGGTCGATATGGCCGGGAATCTGCATGATGCGCGGCCATATAGTGGCAAAGGGCCGTTTACGCCAGTCCCGGCGGCAAACGGCCCTTTCGCTGGGCCTTTAGAGCGATGCGAGCATTTCCAGAACGGCATCGACATTGCCGTTCGCCTCCGCATTGCGAAGCGGAAGGACGTTCCGGACCAGGATTTCCGGGGGCGTCGGCACTTGCGCGAACAGCGTCATGACCTCGTCGGCATAATCGTCGAGCGGCATATAGGCGTCGCGCGTCGACTGGCCGGGGGTCAGTTCGGTGCGGACGGCGGGCGGCGCGATTTCGATCACCTCGACCTGGCCTTTCAACTGAACGCGCAGCGCCTGCGTATAGCTGTGCATCGCGGCCTTGCTTGCCGAATAGGTCGGGGCCTTGGGCAGCGGCACGAAGGCAAGGCCCGAGGTGACGTTGATGATCGCGCTGTCGGCCTGTGCCGCAAGCTGCCCGATCAGCGCGTCGGTCAGGCGGATCGGCCCCAGGATATTGGTGACGAGGGTCGTCTCGGCGTCGGTCAGGTCGCGCTTGGCGTTCGCCTGTTCGTACATCATCACGCCGGCGTTGTTGACCAGCACGTTCAGCGCGGGAAAGCGGGCGAGGACGTCGGCCGCAAAGGCGGCGATGGCGGCGGGGTCGGTGACGTCCAGCGTCATCGCATGCATGTTCGCGCGGCCCGCGACTGCGCCCTCGAGCTTCGCCGCGTTGCGGCCGGTGATAATCACCACATTGCCGGCATCGTGCCAGCGCTGCGCGAGAGCCAGGCCGATGCCCGAGCCGCCGCCGGATACGAGGATGGTGTTGCCGCTGGTCTTCATGTCGTTTCCTCCTTGGGGGGGTGGTGAGGACCGCTAGATATGCCTATACTCTCCAAAAGAAAGAAGGCACCTGAAAGTGCTATACTTACCCGAAAGAGAGATTTGGATTTTCAGCCATGCAGGCACCCGAAAAAATGACCGACGACCATTCGCAGCCGCTCGATCCGCGCGTCGAGATGCTCGTCAACGAGCTGATCGGCCGAGTCGCCGACAAATGGACGATGCTTTTGCTCGAGGCGCTGGAGGATAATGGCGAATGCCGTTTTACCCGGCTCGCGCAGCTTGTTCCGGGCATCAGCCAAAAGATGCTGACGCAGACGCTGCGCCAGATGGAACGCGACGGTCTGGTGCATCGCACTGTCCATCCCGTCATCCCGCCCAAGGTCGAATATCGTCTGACCGAACTTGGGCAGGGATTGGGGGAGGCCTTTTGCGGCGTGTGGTTGTGGGCCGAGGCGAATCTGGAACGGGTCGAGACCGCCCGGATCGCCTTCGACACCCGCGACTAGTTGCCCAGCTTCGCGAACTCGGCCTTCGCCGCCGCGACCGGGTCGGCCACGACAGGGCCGCCATAGGCTTCGTCGCCGCACACCATGCTCATCGCGCCGTGCATCATCGATCCCGCGCTGTGGGTGCGCCGCTCGCCGGGATTGGTATCGCGATCCAGCAGCTTGCCGTTCCGATAATATTCGTTCGTCACGATCGTCGACGCCTTCGCCGCGCAGCTTCCTTCACGCTGGGTGATCGACCGATCCCAGTCGCGGTCTTCGGTCGTCGTGTTGAAAATGGTCGACGTGCGAAAACGCACCGTGTCGCCATTGCGCGCGACCGAATAGGAATCGACGAAATAGGCGCTCGCTATGCCGTCGCCGCTCGATCCGGTGTCGACAAAGCGCCACCCTTCGGTGGCGCCCGCCGCCGCGAGCAAGACCGACAAACCCAAAGCTCCGATGATATTCATTACCCACCTCCGATTGGACCCCGGCGTCAGCTAAGCCAAAGAAAAGGGAGGCAGGCAATGGAAAAAGTGTCGCGGTCAGTCCCGGATCGAGGCGACGCGGACCGGCTGATCGCGCGATACGCCCGCGATGGCCAGATCGGCCTGTGCCGATGCGGTCGCCAGCGTGTCCCGGCGGCATTGCCGGATGTCGTTCTTGCCCGCGATATCGAATTCCGACGTCGTTCCGCACACGTCGACGACGGCGCGCCACACGCGAAGCTTGAGCGTCCGGGCGCCGGCTTCGGTGTGAAGGTCCAGGTCGCGATGTTCGACCAGCGCGGTGTGCGTCACCGATGACTGGGCGTAGGCGGGCTGCATCGACGATGCGGCGGCGATCGCGGTCAGGGCGGTCAGGATCAGGATCTTTTTCATCTCATGTCTCCATCAGCCGGCTCGAGAGGAGGGGAGGAAGCCGGTGGAGAACCAGATAATCGATCGGTCCGCGCAAAAGGAGCAACGATGTTGCGCGACCATTCTGCAAAATTGCAGAATGAGGCGCGGGCGCTTATGTCGCAAAAGGCGTCATGTATGATTGGAACGACCTGAAGGCCTTTCTGGCCGTGGCGGAGACGGGCAGCACGCTGTCCGCCGCCCAGACGCTACGCGTGAGCCAGACCACCGTGGCGCGTCGCATCGCGGCGCTGGAGGAAGCGACGGGCGTGAGCCTGTTCGAGCGTCGGCAAGCGGGATACGCGCTGACCCCGGTGGGCGAGGCGATGGTGGCGAGCGCGGTGGCGGTTCGCGAGGCCGCCGATCGCTTCGGCGAAGCCGCCGGCGCGCGGTCGCGCGACACCGCCGGAACGGTCAGCCTGACGACGATGGAGATTTTCGCGGTCACCGTCCTGCCGCCGATCCTGCGCGATCTTCGCGCCGCGCATCCCGGCATCCATATCCATCTCGACACCTCCGACGAGCCGCGCGATCTTGGAGCGGGCGCCGCCGATATCGCGCTTCGCAGCAGCAAGCAGCCCGCCGGCGCGGGTCTTGTCGGGCGGCGCATCGCCGACAATCCGTGGACGCTCTATTGCAGCCGCGACTATGCCGATCTGCACGGCATTCCGCACAGCCGCGAGCAGTTGGCGACGCATCCCTTCATCGGCGGCGGCGGCGGCGTGTGGGAGCCGTATCAGGCCTGGCTGCGGCAATATGGGCTCGAGGAATCGGTGGTCATGAAATATGACAGCGCGTCCGGCCTTCTCGCCGGGGTGCGCGCCGGCATGGGGCTGACGATCCTGCCCGCCTTCCTCGCCGACCGCGAGCCCGATCTCATCCGCTGCATCCCACCCAAGGCGGAGGACACCACCGGCCTCTGGCTGCTGACGCACGAACGCCTGCGCCGCGTCCCGCGCATCCGCATCGTCCTCGATTTTCTCGCCGCCTCGTTGGGGAGGTTGGCGCGGGATTAGGGGAAGGGCGGTTCGAACCCGCCGACAAACGGCTGTCCTGCAATATTCGGCTCCCATAGCATCGATGGCGATGGCGCCTGGCTCCCGACAGATTCTCCGCGCGAAAGCGAATTGCGAGTGAATTTTCTCAGAAATTAGCCATTCTTTCGAACCGCCTCAGCGGATCGAGGCGCACCCCAGTGCCGCGGCGTCGATCGCGGTCGCCGCGCCGCGCAGGCGATAGGTGTCGGCGATCGCGCGCCCGCTGGCGGTGCTGCTTTCGACGCTCATGCTTGGCGCGGAGCGCATCGCGGCGATGATCGCGGCGTCCATGCGCGCGTCGCTCGCCCAGCCGTGGATGCCGTTGCCGGTCAGGATGAAGCGGCGGCTGCCGACCGTCAGGCGCAGCTCGCGTCCCGGTGCGCGCTCGCGCGACAGCCGCACGTAAAATTGCCCGCGAATCCGCGATTTCGGCCAGTAGCCGACGCTCGCATAACCCTTTATCTGCGGCGTCCCGATCGTGGCAGACGGCGCGGCGAGCGCATAGCAGCGCGGAACGCTGGCCTCGCGAAAGGCGCCCCAGCCGTCGAAAATGCCAAGCGCGGTTTGTGGCGCGGCGAACGCCATCGCCGGAACCATCGCCGCGATCAGGAAAAATGTGGCTCTGCCCCGCATCAATCCTCGTTTGCGCGAATGTGGATGCTTTGCAAGCATGGCTTGCACGGCGCGGCGCGCACGTTAAGGAAGGTGGACATTTTCGGGGGACGGGATTCGGGGCGAATTGCCCGTTCCACCGCTCTTAGGGACTTTGCCCTCATTGTATAGGGATGGCGAATTAGAATGAAAGCGACGATCGAACGCGCAGTGCTTCTCAAGAGCCTCGGCCACGTCCAGTCGGTGGTCGAACGGCGCAACACGATTCCGATCCTCTCGAACGTGCTGATCGAGGCTGACAGCACCGGCCAGTTGAAGCTGATGGCGACCGACCTGGATCTGCAGGTCGTCGAAACCGTCGCGGCCAAGGTCGAAACGCCGGGCACCACTACCGTGTCGGCGCACACGCTCTTTGAAATCGCGCGCAAGCTGCCCGAAGGCACCGAGGTCAGCCTGGCCGCTGCCGAGGGCAAGATGCAGGTGAAGGCCGGCCGTTCGAACTTCAACCTTCCGACGCTGCCGCGCGACGACTTCCCGGTGATTGCCGAGGGTGACCTGCCGACCAGCTTCGAACTGCCGGTGGCAGAGCTGATCCAGATCATCGACAAGACGCGTTTTGCCATCTCGACCGAAGAGACGCGCTATTACCTCAACGGCATCTTCCTGCACGTTGCCGAAGACGCGACGGGTCCGGTGCTGAAGGCGGCGGCGACCGATGGCCACCGCCTCGCGCGCTATACCGTCACGCGCCCCGACGGCGCGTCGTCGATGCCCGACGTCATCGTGCCGCGCAAATGCGTCGGCGAGATCCGCAAGCTGCTCGACGAGGCCGAGGGCAATGTCGAGATCAGCCTGTCGGCCAGCAAGATCCGTTTCCAGCTCGGCAACGCC
Organism: Sphingomonadales bacterium; assembly: GCA_017309275.1. Classification (GTDB taxonomy): domain Bacteria; phylum Pseudomonadota; class Alphaproteobacteria; order Sphingomonadales; family Sphingomonadaceae; genus Sphingopyxis. The sequence goes on from JAFKLT010000053.1 coordinate 23,105, forward strand.
GTGCTGACCTCGAAGCTGATCGACGGCACCTTCCCCGACTATAGCCGCGTCATTCCGACCGCGAACGACAAGCTGCTGAAGGTCGATCCGAAAAGCCTGTTCCAGGGCGTCGATCGCGTCTCCACCATCGCCAGCGAAAAGACGCGCGCGGTAAAGGTCGGGCTCGACAAGGATCGCATCACCCTGTCGGTGACCAGCCCCGAAAACGGCACCGCCGCCGAAGAACTCGCCGCGGGCTACGACAGCGACGCGATGGAGATCGGCTTCAATGCCCGCTATCTCAGCGATATTCTGGGCCAGGTCGACGGCGACAGCGTCGAACTGCACCTCGCCGACGCCAATGCGCCGACGCTGATCCGCGAGAGCGAGAAGAGCCCGGCGCTCTACGTCCTCATGCCGATGCGCGTATAACACCAGGAACGGTGACCGGCTGCGTGCCGGTCGTCACGACCACGATAAAGACTAAACGGGCCGCCCTGCCGAGTGCAGAGGCGGCCCTTTCATGCCGGTGGAAGCAGGGGGGCCGGGCAGCCGGCTATCAGGTCGCCGGTGCGGCCGCCTTCGACACCCGCCAGATGGTGTTGCCGGTGTCGTCGGCGATCAGCGCGCTGCCGTCCTTCGCCACCTTCACGTCGGCGGGACGCCCGCGTGTCGTCTTGCCGTCCTTGGCCAGGAACTGGTCGAGGAAGGTGACGGGCAGGGCGTCGACCGGTTTGCCGTTCGCGCCGAACTTGACGAAGATGACATTATATCCCGCGGCCGGCTCGCGGTTCCACGAACCGTGCAGTGCGATCAGCGCGCCATTCGCCCAACGCTCGCCGAGGTTCAGCTTGTCGGTGAAGGTAAAGCCCAGCGGCGCGACATGCGCGCCCAGACCGTAATCGGGGCGCTTCACATACTGGCGGCGATCCTCGGCTTCGGGTTCGACGCGCGGGTCGATGAAGCCGCCCCAATAATACCAGGGCCAGCCATAGAAATCGCCCTCGCCGACGTCGGTCAGATAATCGGGGACCAGGTCGCTGCCCAGCATGTCGCGTTCGTTGACCACGGTCCACAGCCGGTCGCTGCCCGGATAGAAAGCCAGTCCTACGGGATTGCGGATACCCGCCGCGAAGGTGCGCATATATTTGTTTTCGGGCCGTACCTCGAGCACGCTTGCACGGCGCACTTCGTTGCCCATGCCCTTTTCGCCGATGTTCGAATCCGCGCCGACGCCGACATACAGCCATCCGTTGGGCGCGGCGACCAGGCTCTTTGTCCAGTGGCGGTTGGTGCCCTTCGCCGGCAGGTCGACCAGCTTCGTCGGCTTGCCGCTCATCGTCGTCTCGCCCTCGACATAGGGAAAGGCGATGATCGCGTCGGTGTTGGCGACGTACAGCGTCTTGCCGATCAGCGCCATGCCATACGGCGAGTTCAGGCCGGTGATATAGGCGGTCTTGACCTCTGCCTTGCCGTCGCCGTCGGCGTCGCGCAGCAGTGTGATACGGTTCGCCGATTGTCCGCCCGCGCCCGCCTTGCTCATCATCGACTTCATGATCTTGCCTTCGATGCCGCCATCCTTCCGCGGCGGGCTCTCGGCCTCGGCGACCAGGACGTCGCCGTTCGGCAGCACGAGCATCGAGCGCGGATGCTGCAGCCCTTCGGCAAAGCGCGCGACCGTCAGCCCCTGCGCTGCGCGCGGCGCCTCGTTTGCGGGCCAGCGCGTCGCCTCGGGCACGTTCATCGTCGGGATGCTCTCCGACTTCTGCGAAGCCATCACCGGCACGCGGCCGCTAAGCTCCGCCGTCGAAAAACGCGCCACGTCGGGCCGCGACAGGACATAGAAAGCGATCCCGCCCGCGACGATCAGGACGACGAGGGCGATGGCGGCATATTTCAGGATTTTGCGCATGGCGGACAGTCTTACACGGCGACGCTGCGGCTGCAAATGGACGATTGCGGGCGCGGATGGTTAACCCGCCGACGCGCCGGATTAACCTTACCGATCCGTTCATTACGGTTGGGAACGGCGCGGTGATGCGCGCCCGTTAGACGGGACGGCGATGCAACGGGCCGGGAACACCATGCAACTGCCAGCACCTTTTCTTGCCGACCGCGGCGCGGTCGACGACGCGCATATGCTGATCCGCGAACATGGCGAGGAGGCGGGCTTTGCCGCCGCGGCGCGCGCGGAGCAATATCGCGTGCTCGGCAATCACCTGCATTTCGCACGTTGGCGCCAGATCGAGCGGCTGATCACCTATCTGTCGATCGACGTCGCGCTCGACACCGTCCACTGAAGACTAGATCCGCAGCCCCGCGGTTTCGGGCAGCCCCGCCATGATGTTGAGGCTCTGGACGCAGGCGCCGCTGGCACCCTTGCCCAGATTGTCGAGCCGGGCGACCAGCCGCAGCTGGGTGCCGTCCGGGCTGGCGTAAAGCATCAGCTCCATCCGGTCGGTCGCTTCGTCGCTCTTGCGCAGCAGCAGCTCGCTCTCACCCTCCGCACGGCGCACGCCGATCAGCGGCGATCCCGCGAAATGGGCGGCGAGCGCGTTGAAAACGGCGTCGGCCGACGGCGTGTCGAAGCCGATCGGCACTTCGACCAGCATGCCGCGATAGACAGGAACCACGGCGGGGGCGAACAGCGGCGGATGTGCAAGGCCTGCGCCCTGCTGCATTTCGGGCACGTGCTTGTGCGCCAGGTTCAGCCCATAGCTGCGAAAGCCGATGTCCTCGTCGGACTCGAACCGCGCGATCAGTTCCTTGCCGCCGCCCGAATAGCCCGACACGGCGTTGACGCTGAGCCGCGCGTCGCGTGCGACGATGCCTGCCGCAACCAGCGGCGCGACGAGCGCGAGAAAGCCGGTCGGATAGCAGCCGGGATTGCTGACGCGTGTCGACGCCGCGATCGCGCTGCGCTGCGCCGCGCTGAGTTCGGGAAAGCCATAGGCCCAATCGGGCGCGACGCGGTGCGCGGTCGATGCGTCGATGATCCGCACGGTCGGATTGTCGACCATCGCCACTGCCTCGATCGCCGCGGCATCGGGCAGGCACAGGACGACGAAATCTGCCTCGTTCAGCGCTTCGCGGCGCGCGGCGGCGTCCTTGCGGCGCGCCTCGTCGAGGGTGATCAGCGAAAATTCGCTGCGCCCGGCAAGCCGCTCGGCGATTTCCAGGCCCGTCGTTCCCGCCGCGCCGTCGATGAATACCGTCTTTGTCATGATTTATCGCAGTCGTTTATAGCCGCTGACCGGGACCTCATTGCCCTTTGCGGCCGACCGCTTCGCAACTTCGGCGAGCGGTTCGACGCGCACTTCCATCCACTGGCGGCTCGCGTGGACGATATTCTGCTTGTCAGCCATGATGCCGACATGGCCGGGGAAAAAGACCAGGTCGCCGCGTTCCAGGTCGGCGGGGGCGACATCCTTGTCGGGGCCAAGCGCCGCAAGCTGCAGGTCGCTGTCGCGGGGCAGCTGTACTCCGGCGGCAGCCCAGGCAAGTTGGACAAGGCCCGAACAGTCGATACCTTTCGCGGTACGTCCGACCCACAGATAGGGCGTGCCGATCATCGTCTCGGCGACCGCGACCGGGTCCTCATGTTCGCTGCCGACCTCGACAAGCGCGGCTAGCGGAAGATAGCCGTGCGCGGTGCGAAGCCATTCGCCCTCGGCTTCGCCCATCACCAGAGCACCGCGCGGTAGCACGGCCGGGCCGCCGCTTGCCGCGTCGGGAGCCGAATGGAGCATCGCCTCGATCATGTCGACGCGATGAGTGGGGGCAATCGGCGCGCCTAGCGCCTCGGCGGAGAGATAGCCGACATAATGGTCGGCAAGGCTATAGCCCCAAGCCCAGCCGCCCGTCAGGTCGAGCAGGGCGAAGCCTTCACCAAAGAGCAGCTCGCTGGTCTGTTCAGCTTCGAGCGACGGCAAACCGCGCATGATCGCGGCGGGCAACATGCCGCTCATCATCATCGGCGATGCATAGTGAGGCGCGAAATGGGTGCCGGCGACAGCGATGTCGGCAAGGTCGGGGCGGATCGCGACGACGCGCGGGTCGAACGACTGCGACGTGCCGGTCAGGCCGAAACGATCGCGGCCCTGTCCGGCGACGCCGGGGCGCCCCATCCGCACGCGGTTCGCCGCTGAAGTATCGCCACTAGTCGTTGTCACTTGTCGTCCCGTAATAAGCCAATTTCCGCGCCAAGCGGACAATCGCGGCGCATTAGACCAGCGCCCCCCGCTTTATCAAGCGGGTTCACCTTTCTGGCGGCGGTCGTATCGGGACTGCAGCATCGCCCAGGCGGCGCGCAATCCGAGTGCCGCACCGCCCTTGGGTCGGCCGGGCTTTGCCGACGGTCGCCAGGCGAAGGTATCGAAATGCGCCCACGCTGTATCGTCGGGGATGAAGCGTTTCAGGAACAGCGCCGCGGTAATGGTTCCGGCGAAGGGCGAGCTTCCCGCATTGCCAAGGTCCGCGATGTCGGTCTCCAGCAGGTCGGCATAGCCGTCCCACAGCGGCATCCGCCACAGCGGATCGTCACGGTCGGTGCCGCCTTTCAGCAGATCGTCGGCAAGCGCGTCGTCATTCGCGAACAGGGCAGGGAGGTCGGGCCCCAGCGCGACGCGCGCTGCGCCCGTCAGTGTCGCGAAATCGACGATCAGTTCGGGCTTGTCCTCGCCCGCCTTCGCCAGCGCGTCGCCCAGGACCAAGCGGCCCTCGGCGTCGGTGTTGCCGATTTCGACTGTCAGCCCCTTGCGGCTCTTCAGCACGTCGCCGGGCCGGAAGGCATCCGACGAGATCGCATTCTCGGCCGCCGCGACCAGGCAATGGAGGCGTACCGGCAGTCCGCTCGCCATGACCAGTTCGGCCAGCGCCAGGACGTGCGCCGCGCCGCCCATGTCCTTCTTCATCAGCCGCATGCCCGATGCCGGCTTGATGTCGAGGCCACCGCTGTCGAAGCTGATCCCCTTGCCGACCAGCGCGACGCGTGGGTGGTCCTCCTTGCCCCATTCGATCTCGATCAGCCGCGGCGCATGATGCTTGGCCGCTGCGCGCCCGACGGCATGGATCATCGGATAGCCTTGTTCCAGGGCTTCGCCCTTGGTGACGGTCAGCTTGCCGCCATGCGCCTTGGCGATCCGTTCGGCCGCCTTCTCGATCGCGGCGGGCCCCATGTCGGCCGCCGGCGTGTTGACGAGGTCGCGGACGAGCGCCGTCGCGCGCACCTCGGCAACGGTGGGGGCAATCGCGCCGACTTCGGTGGTCAGCAGCACGCGTGGGCCCTTTGTCGGCGGGTTCGATTTATACGTGTCGAAGCGATATTGTGCGCTCAGCCATCCGAATAGCGCCTTGCCCGGCTGTTGCCTCTCAAGCCGATAGCGGCCCTCGGGCAGGATCTGGGCCAGCTTGGCGAGGCACCAGGCCGACAGGCCGTCGACGTTGGCGACCGTGGTCACTACCGACCAGCGCTCCGGATCGTCGCCGGGCAGGATCGCATGGACGAATGCATCGGGCTTGAACCCGACCGCCGCGAGATGCGCCCGTTCGCGCGCATTGCGGCCTTTGAGCCATTCGTCATAGCTCTTCTTGTCGACGAGGTGGATCGCGCGGGCGTCCTGTCCCTTGTCGGGCTGGATCAGGTCGGAATAGTCGGTCATGCCAAGGGTGCTAGGCCGCTCGGGATATTTTGTCGATTCCCCGCGTTGTGCGGGGATGACCTATCGAATTATCGCCGCGATCATGCCCGTGATGCTCCTTGTGACGGGCTGTTCCGAGGAGAAGTCCACAAAGGCGGACAGGGTTGCCGCTGCGTCGGTCCCGGGCGCGCCGCGGGGCGGCGCGAAGGACGAGATGGCAAAGGGGGCGCCTGCATCCGACGTTCGGGAATCGAATGATCTTGTCGAGTTCGCCTATTCCTATCCCAAGGAAGCGGCGCGGATTCCAGATCTTGCCAAATTTCTCGATACCGACCGCCAGGTAAAGCGCGAGGCGCTGGTCGCCGCAGCGCAGCGCGACCAGGCGGCATCGGCGAAGGGCGAATTTCCCTATCATGCACACAGCCATCTGCAGAAATGGCTGCGCGTCACCGACACGCCGCGCTTCCTCAGCCTCTCGGCCGAGATCGAGACCTATATGGGCGGCGCGCACGGCATGACGAGCTTCGACACTTTGCTGTGGGATCGGAACAAGCGGGCGCGGTTGAAGCCCGTTGATCTCTTCACCAGTCCAGCCGCCTTTGACGCGGCGGTCCGCGATGATTTTTGCTTGCGGATCAAGCAGGCAAAGGCTGCAAAGGGCATCCAGGCCCCCGACGAACCCGACAGCCCATTTTCGAAATGCCCACCCGCCTCCGCCCAAACCATTTGGGTGGGATCGTCCGATGGTCGCTACCTTGACCGCATGACGATCGCGATAGCGCCCTATGAGATCGGGCCATTCGCGGAGGGCAGTTACAAGATCAATCTGCCGGTGACCGCGGCGCTGGTGCGTGTCGCCAAACCCGACTTCGCGCGTGATTTTCTGCCGATCAACTGAAAGGACGGATGATGCCAGCCCGGTCAAAAGCGCAGCAAAGAGCCGCAGGGGCCGCGCTCAGCGCGAAGCGCGGCGATACCCCGCGTTCGAAGCTGAAGGGCGCGTCGAAAGAGATGCTGGAAAGCATGACCGAAAAGCAACTCGAAGACTTCGCCAGCGGTTCGACCACGGGCAAGCCGGAGCGCGTCGCCTGAGCCGTTGGCGGCCGACTATTCGGCCGCTTCGAGCTCCGCCACCGGGGCTGCTTTGGCGACGGAAGCGTTTGTGAAAGTCAACACGCCGTCATTGATCGCACCGGTTTTCATGTCGACGCGGTCGCGCAGATAATCCTGGTTGAGGCGCCAGGGCATCTGGTCGGCGTTCTTCGGCATGATGTGGAGCGACCGCTGGATGTATCCCGACGAGAAGTCGAAGATGTTTTCCTCGGTCAGGCTTGCCGGATCGGCGAGCGCCGGCGTCGCGATCGTGGTGCCGGTTTGCTTCATGTGATTGAGCACGCGGCAGACATATTCGGCGACGATGTCGGCGCGCAGCGTCCAACTTGCGTTGAGATATCCGAACACCACCGAGAAGTTCGGGACGTTCGAGAACATGCATGCCTTGTAATAGAAATGCTCGCTCCAGTCGACGCTTTCGCCGTCGACGCGCACCGGAATCTTGCCCGCGACTGCCAGTTTCAGGCCGGTGGCGGTTATGATGATGTCGGCGTCGAGATGCTTGCCCGACTTGAGCTGGATGCCGGTCGCGTCGAACCGTTCGATATGGTCGGTGACGACCGACGCCTTGTCGGCCTTCATCGCTTCGAAAAAGTCGGCGTCAGGAACCAGGCACAACCGCTGTTCCCAGGGGTTGTAGGGCGGGGTGAAGGCCTCTGCGTCATAACGGTCGCCGAGTGCCTCCTGCACCTTTTTGCTCAGGAACTCCTTCAGCTTTTCCGGCTTTTCGCGTGCGCGCTTGAAGACGATGTCCTGCATCTTGACGTTCTTGAAGCGCGTGATCTTGTACGCCAGGCCGTCGGGCAGGATCTTGCGCAGGAAGTTGGCGATGCCGTCCTTCGCGGGGCGGATCGCGTACCAGGTCGGCGTGCGCTGGAGCATCGTGACGTGCGCCGCGCCCTTGCCGTCGCCCTTTTCGGTCATCGACGGAACGATCGTCACGGCTGTCGCGCCCGAACCGATCACGACGACTTTCTTGCCGCTGTAATCCAGATCCTTCGGCCAGAATTGCGGGTGGATGATCTGACCCTTGAAATCCTCGCGCCCCGTGAACTGGGCGTCGAAGGGTTCGTCATAATCGTAATAGCCCGAACCGAGGAAGAGCCAGCGCGCGGTCGTGGTCGACTTTGCGCCGTTTTGGTCCTCCATCGTCACCGTCCAGCGCGCGGCCGCGCTGTCCCAGTCAGCGCCGACGACCTTGCTGTTGAAGCGGATCTTGTCACGAATGCCGCGTTCGTCGACGATGCGGTTCAGATAGTCCAGGATCGCCGGACCGTCGGCGATCGACTTTTCATGCTTCCACGGCTCGAACACGAAACCCAGCGTGTGCATGTCGCTGTCCGAACGGATGCCGGGATAACGGAACAAATCCCATGTGCCGCCCAGGTCGGCGCGGCGCTCCGCAAGTCCGAAACTTCGGTCGGGCGAATACATCTGGAGATGCACCGCCATGCCGATGCCTGAAATGCCTGCGCCAACGATCAGGACGTCCTGGTCCACCGGGCTCGCCGTGCCTGCCATCATTTCGTCTCCCAGCTATCTTTAGGATGCAGCTTACGCACCACGTTGCATTTTGCAATCGAATTGACGTTTACGGAAAGTGCCGCTGCGGCTATGGGCCATTGTCGTTGTCACAACATTGTCATAATGGCGTCACCAATTTGCAATTTAGGGCCGCTGCGTGGGGCGGGTAGCGGGAAAATCAGACAAGTTTAATGCGGCAGATCGCAGTTCTCCCTTATCGATTCGGCGGGTCCGACAAGGATGGCCCGACCGAAATATTGCTCGTCACCTCGCGTGGTACGGGCCGCTGGGTGATTCCCAAGGGTAATCCGCTGACCGGAATGGACCGCCATAGCTCGGCGGCGATCGAGGCGGAGGAGGAGGCCGGCGTACTCGGGGCGGTATGCCCGACATCGATCGGCAGCTATGAATATCGCAAGCGCCGCGCGAATGGTGCGGCCATCATGTACGATGTCGAGGTATTCCCGCTCGCGGTGACGCGCGAACTCGACGAATGGAAGGAAATGGACGAGCGCGAACGGCGTTGGTTCACGCTCGATCAGGCCGCTTCATCGGTCGACGAGCCCGATCTTCAGGCGATGATCCGGTCGTTCGGCGATCGCGGCTTTCGTGCCGCGGCGCAGCGGTCGGGCGTCGTCTTCAATGTTGCGGAAAAGACAGGGGTCAATCGCATGTTTGCCTGGTTTCAGCGCCTGCTTCCCAAGCAGGGCAATTTCTTCGAGCTGTTCGAGGCGCATGCGGCGACGCTGACCGCGGGGTCGGAAGCGCTCGCGCGGATGCTGCAGGGCGGCGACGGCATGGCGGACCATATCCAGGAGATCATCGAGCGTGAGCATGACGCGGACGCGATCACCCGCGAAGTGCTCCAGACGGTGCGCCGTACCTTCCTGACGCCCTTCGACCGCAGCGCGATCACCGACCTGATCGCGTCGATGGACGATGCGATCGACGAGATGCAGAAAACCGCGGGCGCGGTCGACCTGTACGACGTCACCGAATTCGAGCCGGAGATGCGCGACATCGCCGGGATCATTGTCGACGCCGCGCGTCTGACTGCCGAGGCGCTGCCGCTGCTGCGCAATATTTCGGCGAACGGTCCGCGCCTGCACGAACTGACCGAGCGGCTGGTCCGCATGGAAGGGCACGCTGACGACATTCATGCTGCCGGCCTCAAGCGCCTGTTCAAGGAGCATGGCGAGGCGAACCCGACGCGCTTCCTGATCGCGCGCGAACTTTTCCGTCACCTCGAACGCGTCACCGACAGTTTCGAGGATGTCGCGAACGAAATCGACGGCCTGGTCATCGACCACGCGTAAGCGGGGGCGCTTCCGATGCACGAACTCGCTTTTCCCCTGCTCGTCGGCCTGATCCTGCTTGCGCTGGCGTTCGACTTTCTGAACGGCCTGCACGATGCGGCGAACAGCATCGCGACCGTCGTCGCGACGCGCCTGCTGCGGCCGGTCCAGGCGGTGATCTTTGCCGCCTTCTTTAACTTCGCGGCCTATTTCCTGTCGCTTGCCTTTCCCGAATTGCACAAGGTGGCGGAGACTATTGGGAAGGGGATTATCGACAAGGACCTAGTCACGCCCGCGGTCGTTTTCGGTGCGCTGGTCGGAGCGATGTTCTGGAATGTCGTGACCTGGCTCAAGGGCATTCCGTCGTCGTCCAGCCACGCGCTGGTCGGCGGAATCGTCGGTGCGGGCGTCGCGCATGCGGGGTTCGAGGGGATCCAGTGGACCGGCCTCAACAAGACCGTCATCGCGATCTTTCTGTCGCCGATGCTGGGCATGCTGCTCGCGATGCTGGTGATGTTGCTCAGCAGCTGGGCGCTGGCCCGCGCGAGTGCGAAATTCGCCGAAAGCACCTTTCGCACGCTACACCTTTTCTCGTCGGCGGCGTATTCGCTGAGCCACGGCCTCAACGACGCGCAAAAGACGATGGGCGTGATCACCGTCCTCCTTTATTCGACCGGCTATCTGTCGGGCGAGTTCCACGTTCCGCACTGGGTCGCGATCAGCTGTTATGTCGCGATCGGGCTCGGCACGCTGTCGGGCGGGTGGAAGATCATCGAGACGATGGGCGGCCGTATCACCAAGCTGTCGCACCACCAGGGCTTCGCGGCCTCGACCGGCGGGTCGATCATGGTCTTCACCGCCAGCCTGCTGGGCATCCCCGTATCGACGACGCACACGATCACCGGCAGCATCATCGGCGCCGGCGTAGCGCGCCGCGCCAGCGCGGTGCGGTGGGGCGTGGCGAGCAACGTCGTCGCGGCCTGGTTCATCACCATTCCGGCCAGCGCGATGGTCGCCGCGGCCTTCTATGCGCTCACCCGGCTCTTCTGATCAGCGCTTCGGCCGATAATCGACGCTGGCACCGCCGGTAAGGCGGACGGGCAGGTAGAGCCCGTTGCCATAGGCCTTTATTTCGCCCGTCTCGAACCCGTCGATGCGCGTGCGGATGACGAAGGCACCCTCGCGCCGCTGATCGACCGCGCGCCTGATCTTGCCCTCCAGCCCTTCCAGATCGCGCGTGAAATTCTGGGTCAGGGCCTCCGCGATCAGCGGCGCAAAGCCTTCGCTGCGGCCGAGCAGGATCAACAGGTCGCCGCCGACGCCATCGGTGTCGCCATTGATGGCGAGATTGGTGAAGCGAACCTCGGCCGAGCCCGGCGCGTTCACGGGCGTCGCGGTCATCCAGATGCGGCCGCGTGTCGGCGCGCCGGTGCGGGCCTCGAGTCGCGCTTCGACGTCGGTGCCCACTGCGATCTTGCCATCGGGCGCGCCATAGACGGTCGACTTGCCGAACTTGACCATCATCGGACCAAGCTTGGGCAGGACGAAGGGTCGCGTGGCGCGTTTGGCCAATGCTCGGTCGATGACGGGCTGAAGCTGCGCATAGTCGGCGATCACGGGCACGCGGATGTCGAGATGCGGACGCGGCGTTTCGCGCACCAGCCTGGGCATCGGCGTCGGATCGGACGGCTCGGGCCGCTGCGATACGAAGGTTTCGGTGATGCCCTCGATCCCCAGATTCAGGTCCAGGCGATGCCCGTTCAGGCGATATCCGCCGTACAGGATGCGCTGCGGCGTGACGCGCATCCACACCGGCGGGTTTTCGCGATTGAGTTCGAGCACGGCAAAGCTCTGGCGCCAGATATCGGCCGCCTGGGCGCGGATATCGACCTTTGCGATCTCGCGATTAACCTCGCGTTCGACGTCGGCGATCACGGGTTTCAGCTTTGCGTCGGCCTCGTCGGTAAAGGTGATCCGCTTGCCGAGGAAATCGATTCCGGGGGCCTTCGTCCAGCCATAGGTGATGCGCGCCTTGCCGCGCAGCCGCCAATCGGACGACAGGTCGACCCGAATACGCGCGTGGGCCATTGCCGACCCGGTCGCCGTCTCGCCCTTCAGCACTCCGCCGACGTCGCGCGCGGCGATGGTGGCGTTGATCGGCACGTCGATGACGATTTCATTGCCTTCGCCGCGCAAGCGGAGCGGTCCGCGGGTCACCTGTCCAACGATCGTGCACGGAATCGCCGGTGTGACCTTGACCTTCTTGCCGAAGACCTTGACGCGCTGCGGCGCGACGCAGGCCTTTTCGCGGCGGTTGATCGTCCACAAGGTGCGCGGCACCGCGCGTTCCAGCTCGGCCTTCACCGGCGAGATATCGGCGTTGATCGGAACCGCTATCAGCGAGCGCTGACTGGGCGTGGGGGCGGTGTCGGTCGCGCGCGGCGGCGCTTCGTCTCCGCCCTTCGCCGGATCGCAGGCGGAGAGCGTCACCAGCAGGATCGTCGCGGTCAGCGCCTTGATGAAATGCATGAAAAGCCCCTGATCGATGCCTGTTTCTAACACCGATCGCTAAAGGCCGTTCCAACAAATGATCCGATCAGGCGGAAACGACTCCGAACAGGTCGTGCTCGTCGGCGTCCTCGATCTCGACATCGACGATGTCGCCGGGCTTCAGCGTTTCGGTGACGTCGCGCAGATAGACATGGCCGTCGATCTCCGGCGCGTCGGCCTGGCTGCGACCCGTGGCGCCGATGCTGCCGTCCTCATCCGCTTCGCCGACCTCGTCGATGATTACGGGGAGCGTACGGCCGATCTTGGCTTCCAGCTTCGCGGCGCTGATCGCGGCGGTTTTCGCCATGATCCGCTGATAGCGTTCTTCCTTGACCTCTTCGGGCACCGGATCGGGCAGGGCGTTCGCCTGTGCGCCCGCGACGGGTTCGAAGCGGAAGGCGCCGACGCGGTCGAGCTGTGCCTCATCCAACCAGTCGAGCAGATATTGGAAATCTTCCTCGGTCTCGCCGGGAAAGCCGACGACGAAGCTCGATCGGATCGAGATGTCGGGCGCGATCGCACGCCAGCTTTTCAGCCGTTCCAGGACCTTCGCCTCGTTCGCCGGGCGCTTCATGCGCTTCAGCACGCTGGGGCTCGCATGCTGGAAGGGGATGTCGAGGTAGGGGGTCAGCAGCCCTTCGGCCATCAGCGGAATGACAGCGTCGACGTGCGGATAGGGATAGACATAATGGAGTCGCACCCAGGGCGCGCGATCTTCGCTTGTCCTGAGCTGCCCCAGTTCGCGCGCAAGGTCGGTCATGTGGGCGCGAACTTCGCGGCCGTGCCACTGGCGCGGGTCGTGCCTGATGTCGACGCCATAGGCCGAGGTGTCCTGGCTGATGACCAGCAATTCCTTCGTTCCGGCGGCGACCAGCTTTTCGGCCTCGCGCAGCACGGCGTCGATCCGGCGGCTGACCAGTTTGCCGCGCAGATCGGGAATGATGCAGAAGGCGCAGCTGTGGTTGCAGCCTTCCGAAATCTTCAGATAGCTGTAGTGCCGCGGCGTCAGCTTCAGCCCGCCCTCGGGCACCAGGTCGATGAACGGACCCTGCGTGGGCGGCGCGGCATCGTGGACGGCGTCGACCACCTGTTCATATTGATGCGCGCCGGTGACCGCGAGGACGTTCGGAAAGCGCGCGCGGATGACCTCGGCCTCGTTGCCCATGCATCCGGTGACGATGACGCGGCCATTTTCGGCCATTGCCTCGCCGATCGCCTCCAGGCTTTCTTCCTTGGCGGAATCGAGGAAGCCGCAGGTGTTGACCAGCACGACGTCGGCGCCGGCATAATCGGGCGACAGGCCATAGCCGTCGGCGCGCAACTTGGTGAGAATCCGTTCGCTGTCGACCAGCGCCTTCGGGCAGCCGAGCGACACCATGCCGACCTTCGGCTGGGTAGGTAGGGTTTTGACTGTCATGATTGGCGGCGCCCCTAGTCTATTTTTGGGGCTTTGTCACGCCTGCCAGTGTGTCGGCGATGATCCGCCAGACGCGCGGGCTGATCCCCAGGCCAAGATGCGTGGCGTCGACCCGTATGTTGCGGGCCTGCGGATTATAGATATCGACCGCGATATCGGGACCGACGATGCCGTCGCGGTCCGAGTAGATGACGGTCAGCGGCTGCGTCAGTCCCCGCAGGTTGCGCGCATGAATCTCGCGCTCGATTGCGTCGAAATCACGGCCCGCAAAGCGCTGAGCAAGCGCGGTATATTTGGGGCCGCCGATGATCGGCGTGCCCATGGTGATGACCTCGCGGACAAGGTGCGGGTGGTTGCGCGCCGTCTCGCGCGCGATGACGCCGCCCAGGCTCCAGCCGATCAGTGTCAACGGTGCGCCGTCGGTCTTGGCCCACGCGCCGGCCTGTGCCGCAAAGCGTTCGACGTCGGCCGCGACGCGGCCGTTGTTGCGGCCCAGGCCCCAGTCGCGGACATGATAGCCGAGGTGGCGAAGATAGGCCTCCAGCGGACGCATCGACAACTCGCTGGCGCCATAGCCGGGGAGAAGGGCGATGGGCCGCCCGTCGCCGCGCGTCGCGCCGATCAGATGATAGCCCGACAGGCCATAGCGGATCATGTCGAGGGGCAGCGCGAACTCGCCGAGCGTCGCGAGCCGGCTGGGCGGCCTCAATCCTTCGGGAAGCGGAACGTCGCGGGGCATCGCCTTCTCCCTCTCTCCGCCCTATAGCTTGGCGCGCTTGCGCGGCTTTGCAAGCGGTTAGCGAAAGGGATGGGCGTGATAGGCGTATTTGCGGCGATTTCGGCAGCGATGGCGGTGGCGGCGGGAGCCTTCGGCGCGCATGGCGCGGCGGGGCCGCACGAGGCCGAATGGCTGCGTACCGGGGGCATGTATCAGCTGGTCCATGCGGTGGCGGCGCTCGCGCTGATGGGCGTTGCTCGCGGGCCGGCGATCACGCTGGTCGTCGGCGCGGCGATCTTCTCGATCACGCTCTATGCGATGGCGCTCGGCGCACCGAAATGGCTCGGGGCGGTGACACCGATCGGCGGAACCCTGCTGATCGCCGGGTGGCTGTGGGCCGCCTGGCTTTACTGGCGGGGCTAGAGTTCAGGGCCAAACCCCAACAATCCCTAGGCTGCGTCGGCCTCGCTGGGCTCGCAGCGGATGACCTCGACGACCATGTCGCCCGATTCCAGCTTCTGCACCTCCGGTTCCCAGAAGCCATAGGGCGTGCCGCGGCGATAGACGCGCAGGCCGCGTCCGCCGCTGGCAAGCTGGTCCAGGCTGCGGCCGACTTCCTCCGCGCTTACCAGCCGTTCGCGCAGCTGCACCTTGCCGCCGATCGACGCCAGGTCGGCCATATAGTCGGCGATATGCGCGCCCTGTGCCGACCCGGCGAGCAGCAGGCCGGTGAAGCTGACCGGGTTGATGACGTTGTTCGCGCCTGCCTGCCGCGCCAGCAGTTCATTGTCCTGTGCGCGGATGACGACGCTGATCGGCACGTTCGGCGCCAGGTGGCGAACGGTGAGGACGATGAGGATCGAGGTATCGTCGCGCCCCGCCGACACCAGCACCGACTGCGCCTCTGCGATTCGGAGGTCGATCAGTGTGTCGTCGTTCGAGGCGTCCCCCTCCAGCACATTGCAGCCCGCGGCCTCTGCGGCGTTGATGCGGTTGCGCGCCTGGTCGATCACGACGATGCACGCGGGGTCGGTGCCGCGCTGGATCAGCTCGTTGACCGCTTCGGCGCCGCTGGTGCCATAGCCCATGACGACGATATGGTCGGTTAGTTTTGCCTGAATGCGGGCCATACGCCATTTTTCCCATGTGCGCTTGATGACGAAATTATAGGCGGTGCCGACGAAGATAAAGAGCACCGCGATGCGGATCGGCGTCACGATCACCGCCTCGATCAGCCGCGACCGGTCGGACACCGGCGCGATGTCGCCAAAGCCGGTCGTGGTGACCGAGATCATCGTGAAATAGACGACGTCCAGAAAACTGATGTGGCCGTCGTGGCTGTCTTTCAGGCCGGCGCGGTCGATCCAGTGGACCAGGATGACGATCCCGATCAGAAAGAAGGCCAGGCCCAGCCGCGCGATCAGGTCGGCCCAGATCGGCCATTTCGCTGCGCGACGCAGCAGGTGGAAGCTGTTCTGGAGCTGAAGCTTCGGGTTCGGCCTTTTGCTCATCGCCGACCTTGTGCCAAAGCCGCGCGGCGAACGCTAGCCGCTATACGCGCCCCGCAGCGCCGCCAGCGAGGCGTCGTGCGTCAGGTCGAGCTGGAGCGGGGTGACCGAGATATAATTGTCGTCGATCGCCTCCAGGTCGCTGTCGTGGCCCAGCGAATGTTCGATGCCGTGCAGTCCGAACCAGTAATAGCGATAGCCGCGTGGATCGGTGCCTTCGACGATCGAACCGCGGCCATAATCGTGGAAGCCCTGCCGCGTGACGCGGATGCCCTGCACCTCGCCCGCCGGGATCGCGGGGAAGTTGACGTTGATCAGCGTGCGCGGCGGCATCGCCATGTCGAGCAGCGGGCGCAGCACCTTGGCGCCCCATTGCTCTGCCGCCTCGAACGGCACGCTGTCGCCCATGCCTTCACGGGCATAGACCTGGCTCAGCGCGATGGCGGGGATGCCCGCGAGCGCGCCCTCGATCGCCGCCGAGACGGTTCCCGAATAGGTGATGTCGTCGCCCAGGTTGGCGCCGCGATTGACCCCCGACAGGATCAAGTCGGGCTTTTCCGGCATCAGCTTGCCGATCGCCATCATCACCGAATCGGTCGGCGTGCCGCTGCACGACCAGCGCCGTTCGCCATGCTGGCGGATGCGCACCGGGCGCGAGAGGGTCAGCGAGTGTCCGGCCCCCGACTGTTCCTCGGCCGGGGCACAGACCCAGATATCGTCCGAAAGTTCGCGCGCGATCGCTTCCAGCACCGCCATGCCGGGCGCGTGATAGCCGTCGTCGTTGGTCAGCAGGATGCGCACTGTCGTTTCTTTCTGTCTGCGTTGCCCGGACCGGGTCCGGGATGACGATGGCCTTAGGCCGCCGCCGGCGTCAGTTTCGTGATTCCGCCCATATAGGGGGCCAGCGCCGCCGGAATGTCGACGCTGCCGTCCGCCTGCTGGTAATTTTCCAGAATGGCGACCAGCGTGCGACCGACGGCAAGGCCCGATCCGTTCAGCGTGTGGACGAACTCGTTGCCCCTGGCATCCTCGCGGCGGAAACGCGTGTTCATGCGGCGCGCCTGAAAGTCACCGCAGTTCGAACAGCTCGAAATCTCGCGATAGGCGTTCTGCCCCGGCAACCACACCTCCAGGTCGTAGGTGCGGCGCGCCGAAAAGCCCATGTCGCCGCTGCACAGCAGCATCTTGCGATAGGGAAGTTCGAGTGCTTCCAATATCTTCTCGGCCGCTCTTGTCTTGCGTTCCAGTTCGGCGTCGCTGTCCTCGGGACGCACGACCGAAACCAGCTCGACCTTCCAGAACTGGTGCTGGCGGATATAGCCGCGCGTGTCGCGGCCCGCGGCGCCGGCTTCGGAGCGGAAACAGGGGGTCAGCGCGGTCATGCGGATCGGCAGCTCGGCCTCGGGCAGGATTTCCTCGCGGACCGCGTTGGTCAGGCTCATCTCGGAGGTGGAAATCAGCCAGCGGCCGTCGGTCGTCTGAAACAGATCCTCGCGGAACTTCGGCAGCTGCGTCGTGCCGAACGCCGCCTCGTCGCGGACCATCAGCGGCGTCGCGCACTCGACATAGCCGGGTTCGCCGGTCTGCATGTCGAGCATGAACTGGCCCAGCGCGCGTTCCAGCCGCGCCATCTGTCCGCGCAGAAACGCAAAGCGTGCGCCCGACATCTTGGCCGCCGTCTCGAAATCCAGGCCCAGCGCGGGGGCGAAGTCGGCATGTTCCTGCGGCGCGAAGTCAAAGCTGCGCGGGGTGCCCCAGCGCGCGATCTCGACATTGCCGTCCTCATCCTCGCCATCGGGCACGTCGGCCGCCGGGATGTTGGGCAGCGCGGCGAGCACGTCCTGCAGCGCCGCGAGCTGCTCGCGCTCGGCCTCTTCTTTCGCCGGAAGCGTGGTCTTCAGATCGGCGACCTCGGCTTTCAGCGCCTCGGCGGTGTCCTTGTCGCCCTGTGCCATCGCCTGGCCGATCAGCTTCGACGCCTCGTTGCGGCGCGCGAGCGCGGCCTGGATCTCGGTCTGGAGCGCGCGCAACGATGCATCGGCGCTCAGCACCTGGGCGGACAAAGGGGCGAGGCCGCGCCGCGCGAGGCCTGCGTCGAACGCTTCGGGGTTGTCCCGGATCAGGCGGATATCGTGCATGCGCCGCGCTATGGCGGGGCCGGGCGGGTGGTGCAAGCCTGTCGTTCGCGGATGCGTTCCGATGGCCGGCGCGTGGCGCTGACGGGCGATTACTCCTCCAGCAGCGCCGCGAGCTGGCCGATCACCGTGCCCCAGCCGTCGTGAAAGCCGAGTTCGACATGCTTGGTGCTGTCCGCGGGGTTCTTGTGAAGCACGCGGGCAGTGTAGAGCGTGCCGCCGTCCTGCGGCTGAAAGCTCAGGATCGCGGTCAGGGCGAGCCAGGGCTCGGCGGGTTGCCAGCCCTCAGTCAGGACAGTGGTGAAGACCAGCTTCCTCTCGGGCGCCACTTCGAGGAAGCAGCCGTCGATATGCGGCTGGAAATCGCCACCGCCCTCGCGCATCCGCGTCACGAAACCGCCGCCGGGATGTAGGTCGAGCGTGTCGACGCGGCATTCGATCGGTGCAGGAATCCACCACTGCGCCAGCTTGGCCGGATCGCTCCACGCGTCCCACACCGCCGACGGCGGGGCCTTGATCAGGCGCGATATGGTCAATTCGGTTTCGTTGCTCACCTCTGCTTCTCCTCAGGGCTGTGCGATTCGACGAATGCGGCGAGCCGGTCGGTGCGGCCCTGCCAGATGGCGCGCTGCTCGGAGAGCCAGCGTTCAGCGGTCGCGAGCCGATCGGCGTTGAGGTGACAGGTGCGCACGCGCCCCTGCTTCTCCGATCGGATCAATCCCGACCCCTCCAGCACGGTCAGGTGCTTGAGAAACGCGGGGAGGCCGATGTCGAAGGGCTCGGCCAGCCGCTTCACCGGCGCGGCGCCGTTCAGGAGCTGGTTGATCACTGCACGCCGCGTCGGATCGGCAAGCGCGTGAAAGACCGAGTCTAGGGCCGTGTATTGGTTCACCATATGGCGAACTATATAGATAGTTCACCGATCGGCAAAATGAAAATGGCACGCGCATGAAAAGAGGGCCGTCCCGGAAGACGGCCCTCAGTGAGGTGGTCGGGGTTAGCCCCCCCGCGACCGCCAGTGGATTTCGTTACGCCGCGTTGGCGTCGTCGTCGTTGCGGTTCGCGGCACGGCGGCGCGCGACGAGCGCGGCGGCGGCGGCGCCGAACAGCAACATCATCGGCGGCGCCGGAACGGGGGTCGGGTCGCCCGACGAACCGCTGCTGGTGCTGCCGCCCGAGCTGGACGAGGAGGAACTGGAAGAGCTGCTGCTCGACGACGAGGAAGACGAGGAACTGGTGCTCGTGCCGCCGAAGCTGCTGCTGGTGCTGGTCGCGCCCGACGAGGTCGCGCCCGACGAGCTGCTGCTCGACGACGAGGACGAACTGCTGCTGCTCGAAGAAGACGAAGAACTGCTACCCGAACCGCCCGAGCTGCTGGAGCTGCCGCCGTGCGAGGAGCTGCCACCCTTGGACGAGCTGCCCCAGCCCGAGCTGCCGTGCGACGAACCGCCCTTGGACGAGCTGCCGCCACCCGACGAGGACGAGCTCGACGAGGAAGAGGAGGATGACGAGGAGGAGCTCGACGACGAGCTGCTGCTCGACGAGGTGCTGCTGATGCCGCCGGTCGAGGTCGAGACGTTGCCCGACGACGTGCTGACGTTGCCCGAAGAGGTCGAGACATTGCCCGAAGAGGTGCTGACGCCGCCGGTCGACGTCGAAACGCCGCCAGTCGAGGTGCTGACGCCGCCCGTGGAAGTGGAAACGCCGCCCGTGGAGGTCGACACACCGCCGGTCGAGGTCGAAACGCCGCCCGAGGTCGAGCTGGTGGTCGAGCTGAGGCCGCCCGTGGTGGTCGAGGTCACGACCACGCTGCCGCTGCTGCCGCCCGAGCTGCCGCCAAAGAAACCGCCGAAGAAGCCACCACCGAAACCGCCGCCGAAGCCGCCGCCGATCACGGTCACGCCGCCGCTACCGCCGCCGCCTTCCCAGCCGCGCTGCGGAAAAGGTGCATAGGGGATCGGGGGCAGGGGAATGGTCTGCGTGACGACCTGCGTCTGCGGAGTCGCGGTGCGGATCACGCGCTTCGTCGTGACGACGCGGCGGATGCGCTTCACCGGCTTCTTCGCGGCATGACGCTTGCGCACGACCTTCTTGGGTGCGCAGGGCGTGCAGGACGCTTTTCGAACGGTTGCTGCTGCGGGCACGTCGGCAACCTGCATCGCACCGCCACCGATCAATGCGCCGCCACAAGTGCAGGCACAGAGCTTCGCGAGGGCCATCCGGACAGACATATATTTCTCTCTCTTTTCCCGTTGCAGGTGCGACAGGGGCGTCCTGTTGCACCTCCCGCTAAATCCAAATGGCCAAAGCTTCGTGAACGCGTCCATTGCGTTAACCGCGTTTGCCTGTCCGTGATCGGGAAAAGGTCACCGGAATCAACAAAAATCGGCGTAACTGTCCCAAATCAGTACGTAAATGGGTATAATTTGGTACCGTTGGTTAATTCAGAGCTTAATTCGACTCCTGTTTTGTTCGGGGTAGGAGGGCATCAGATCGTCGCTTTGCGACCGCTGGTTCAGCTTCGCTTCACGCCGTTGCGACTAGCCGCTGCTTCGGCGCTTGTATCGGCTCTGGCGGCTGGCTATAGGCGCGGCGCATTCCCCTCGTTCGCTCGTTCCGGGTGACAGGGCGACAGGAAGGACGCGAAAAGCCTTTTATGCCAACCCAGATTGCCGATGTTGGCGCCGACGCGCTCCTTGAAGCCAAATCGAATCTCGATTCGGATTATGTTCCCAGCGACGACGAAGAGTTTATGAATGAGCGACAGCAGGAATATTTCCGCGGCCTGCTCCTCGCCTGGAAAAAGTCGATCCTTTCCGAATCCGAATCGACCCTTGCGCATCTGCAGGACGGTCCGCTGCGCGAACCCGACCTGGCTGACCGCGCGTCGAGCGAAACCGATTGGGCGATCGAGCTGCGGACGCGCGATCGCCAGCGCAAGCTGATCGCCAAAATCGATTCGGCGATCCGCCGGATCGACGAAGGTGAATATGGCTATTGCGCCGTCACCGGCGAGCCTATCTCGCTCGCCCGGCTTCAGGCGCGCCCGATCGCAACGATGACGCTGGAGGCGCAGGAGCGTCACGAGCGTAACGAGCGCATCTCTCGCGAGGATTGATTCCGAGTTGCTCCGACGCGGGACACAAGCGCCCGGTCATTTACGTTTCCGCAAGGCCTGCGATTTAGAACCTGATCCGAACGCAATGCGGGGAACAGGTCGCAATGGAATCGCGCGTACCGACATCGGTGGATGAAGAAGTGGCGTCGCTGTCGCGCAGCGCCGACCGCGACAGTCTGTTCATGCAGGCCAGTGTGCTGTTGCCGGGACAACAGTCGCCGGTAACCGTGCGCGTGCGCAACCTGTCGGCCGGCGGCATGCTGGCAGAAGCAAAGGTGCGCGGGCTGGCACAGGGTGCCGCCGTCGAGGTCGAACTTCGCAACATCGATTTCGTGCCCGGCCGTGTGGTCTGGGTCGGCGAAGGCAAGTTCGGCGTCGCGTTCGACCATCCGATCGATCCGCAGGCGGTGCGCCGTCAGGTTGTCCAGAAGATGGAAGTGCCGCCGCATATTTCGGCGCTGAATGGACCTCTCTACCGCCGGCGCTGAGCGTTCGGGGGGAATGCGTCAGCGGGGCGGTAGCGGTCAGGCGACGGTCAGGCGGTCGCGGCCATTTCTTCCTTGATTCTCAGTTTCTGCTTTTTCATCTGCGCCACTAATGCCGTATCGGGGCTAGGGCGCCGCTCCTCATTCGCAATTTTCTCGTCGAGGTCCGCGTGACGGGACTTCAGGGCGGAAAGGTGCGACGTGGTCATTGGCCATTCTCCTTTTCGACTCATTGTTGGCAGGACCGAGTAAATCACGAATCGGCCTTGATGTCGTGACGATTCGGCCAGCCGGTCCCCGTTGCGGACGGCCCGTTGCGGACCGGACGCGATCGTGGCAGGAGGCAGGCGTGAGCCCGGAAGAAATCTCCCAACGACTGGAACTGCTTCGCCTCGAGCATCGCGACCTCGACGCCGCGATCATTGCGCTTGGCGATACGACCATTCCCGATCAGCTTCAGCTCGCGCGGATGAAAAAGCGCAAGCTGCGCCTTCGCGACGAGATCGCGTGGTGCGAGGATCAGATCATTCCCGACATCATCGCCTGATTGAAATCGGCCTGATTCAAAAGCGGGCTGATTCAAAACGGGACGCGGGGGCTTCCAGATTTCATGGTTACCGTCGTTGCGATCGCCGCGGCAGCCGTGGCATCCCCCGGCACATGATGACGGATCATACTGACGGCGCCGCGATCGGGATTCCGGTGCAGCGCGCGCAGGTCGAAAATCTGTATGTCGAGGCGATGCTGCTCGCCGACGAGGCGCATGCCGCCTTTGCCGCACATCGCGAACTGGGACTGATCGAGGGGGGCAGTGTGCGTGGCGACGCGTTGCTGCAGGTCGGCCTTGCCTGCGAATCGCTGAAGACGACGACGCGGCTGATGCACATCATCGCGTGGCTGCTGCACCGCCGCGCGATGATCGCTGGTGATCCGTGCGCGGGGCCGAACGACAGCGCGGCGCGCATTGGCGACCCCGTCGTGGCCGACTGGGACATCTGTGTGCGGTTCGAGGCGCCGCTGCGCCGGGTCGTCGCGGCGAGCGAACGCCTGTTCGAACGCATCGCGACGCTGGAGGCGGGGTGGGAATCCCCCGTTGCGGTCATGCCGGTCCAGGCGCTGCTCGCGCGCCTGGAGGCGCGACTCTAGGATGCTTGCCCTGGCGTTCTGGCTCTAGGGTTCCAGCCACTCGACCCATGCGCCGTGCGCATGTGCGCGTCCCAGCATCTTCGACGCCTCGCCGCCAGGCCAATAGCGTACGACCAGTTCGTGGCTGTGCACCGTGCGGTTCGCCTCCAGCGCAATCCAAGCGAGCGGACGATCGGGCGATGCCTCGGCGCCGGCCTCCTCCATCGCGGTCGTCACGCGCATCTGTTGATCCTCGGGCACATATTGCCAGACGATCGAGTGCATCAGAACACGCGTCACGCCTTTCGGCTGCGGTTTCTTCAGCGCGGCCTCGACGAAGTCGGCGGCGGTCGCGCGGATCAGGTCCGGCTTTTTCTCCCGCGCGGCGGCGATCGCCGCCTCCATGCGGGCAAAGCGCACTGCGTGTTCGGGCCAGATATAGGCCTTCAGCCGCATCGCCTGCGCCGGATCGGTCAGGTCGACCGGTGCGACGTCGCAGCCTTTCAGCCCGGCAAAGTCGATCTTGTGCTGCGGCGGATGGTTGCCGCGCCATTCGGGGGTGAAAGCCATCACGCCGGGTTCGGGGCCGACCTGAACGCCGCCCAGATCGTAATGATAACGGTCGATCATCAGGTTGATTCCGGCGCTCGATCCGATTTCCAGGCAGTCGAAATGCGGCGGCAGGCCCTGTTCGGTCAGCCACAGCATCGCCGCGATGAAATTCGACGAGCGACCCGCCTCGTTGGTTTGCGGCGGGCCGTCCAGCCAGGGGAGCAGCGCCGCTTCGTGCCGCGCGATGACCCCGGCGACGATCGCGCCGTCGTTGATGTCGTCGGCGTCGGCATAGATGGGCGACAATTCGGGCGCGGCGCCCGACAAGTGCAGCGCATGCAGCCCGCCCGCCGCGCGAAGCGGCAGGGCGTCGGCAAGCGGCGCGCCCTGCCAGTCGGCGATCCGCTGCGCGAAAGTCGTCGCCGGCTTTTCCAGCGTGGTCGCCAGCGCGGCGACGATCCGGGCAGTCACCGGCGCGTCGTTGGCGCGGCAATAGAGGACCTGGTTGGCGAAAGCGGTGCGGACGGCGTCCTTGCCCGTATCGCCCAGATCGATCGGCTGATAGCGCTCGCTCATTGCCCTTTCTCCCGTCGCCGCTTATGGGCGCGGTGCTTATGCCCGAACCGATCATCTTTGCCATCCCGAAAGGTCGCATCCTCGACGAGGCACTGCCCTTGCTCGCGCGCGTGGGCATCGAGCCTGCCGCCGACTTTTTCGACAAGAGCAGCCGCGCGCTCGTGTTCGGGACGAACCAGCCGCACATCTCGCTGATCCGCGTCCGCGCCTTCGACGTCGCGACTTTCGTCGCACATGGCGCCGCACAGCTCGGCATCGTCGGATCGGACGTCGTCGATGAGTTTGATTATTCCGAACTTTACGCCCCGGTCGACCTCGGCATAGGTCATTGCCGCCTCTCCCTGGCCGGACCCGCCGACAGCGCGCCGCCGGGAATCGGCGAAAGCCATATTCGCGTCGCGACCAAATATCCCGCGACGACGCGCCGCTGGTTCGAAGGGCAGGGGATCCAGGCCGAATGCATCAAGCTCAACGGCGCGATGGAGATCGCGCCGAAGCTGGGACTTGCCTCGCATATCGTTGACCTGGTCTCGACCGGCCGCACGCTCGTCGAGAATGCGCTCGCCGAGCAGCAGGTGATCAGCGAGGTATCGGCGCGGCTGATCGTCAACCGGGCGGCGTTCAAGCTGCGCTCGGCCGAGGTGCCGGCACTCGTCGAAAAGTTCCGCCAGGCGGTGGGCGATGCGGCGGCTTGACGCCTCCGACCCCGGCTTCGCCGCGGAATTCGACGCGCTGGTCGACGACCGGCGCGAAAGCGCGTCCGATGTGTCTGTCGATGTCGCGGCGATCATCGCGCGCGTGAAGGCGGAGGGCGATGTCGCGCTCGCCGATTATACCGCGAAGTTCGACCGCTTCGACCTCGACACGAGCGGCTGGAGCATCTCGCGCGAGGAATGTGCCGCGGCCTATGAAGGACTCGCGCCCGAGTTGCGCGACGCTCTCGACCTCGCGGCTGACCGCATTCGTGCCTATCATGCGGCGCAGCTTCCCGAGGATCGCGACTATCGCGATGCGGCCGGCGCGCGGCTCGGTGCGCGTTGGCGCGCGGTCGACGCGGCGGGCGTTTATGTCCCGGGCGGGCGCGCCGCCTATCCCTCGTCGGTGCTCATGAACATCCTGCCGGCGAAGGTTGCGGGCGTGGAGCGGATCGTGATGATGACCCCGACGCCGGGCGGCGAGACCAATCCGGTCGTAATGGCGGCGGCGCATATCGGCGGGGTGGACGAAATCTGGCGCGTCGGCGGGGCGCAGGCGGTGGCCGCGCTCGCTTATGGCACCGACCGCATCGCGCCGGTCGACGTCGTAACCGGCCCGGGCAACGCCTGGGTGGCTGAAGCGAAGCGCCAGCTTTACGGCGTCGTCGGCATCGACATGGTCGCTGGACCCAGCGAGATCGTCGTGGTCGCGGACAAGCGGAACGAACCGCATGTCATCGCCGCCGACCTTCTGAGCCAGGCCGAGCATGACCCGACGAGCCAGTCGATCCTGTTCACCGACGACGGCGATTTCGCCGACGCGGTCGCGGCAGCGGTCGCGCACGTCATCCCCACGCTGTCGACCGCGGCGACGATGCAGGCGAGCTGGGCCGACAACGGCGCGGTGATCGTCGTGCCGACGCTGGCCGAGGCGATTCCGCTCTGCGACCGGCTCGCGCCCGAGCATCTGGAGCTTGCGGTCGATCCGGAGCAGGCCGACGCGCTCTTTGCGCAGGTGCGCCACGCCGGTTCGGTGTTCCTGGGGCGCCAGACGCCGGAAGCGATCGGCGACTATGTCGCGGGTCCCAACCATGTCCTTCCGACCGGACGCCGCGCGCGCTTTTCCAGTGGGCTTTCGGTGACCGATTTCATGAAACGAACCAGCTTCCTCGCGCTCGACGAAGCAAGCCTCGCCGCGATCGGCCCCGCCGCCGTCGCGCTCGCCCGGGCCGAGGGGCTTCCTGCCCACGCGCTCAGCGTTCAGAACAGACTATAGTGGAAATGACCATGAATAAACGAGCCCAATCCCGCTCCGCCGCCCGGCTTGCCGCCGTTCAGGCGCTCTATCAGCACGAGATGGAGGGCACGCCGGTCGCGCAGCTCATCCACGAATTTCATCAGCACCGCATCGGCGCGATCATCGAGGACGCCGAATATGCCGATGCCGATGTGCCCTTCTTCGACGATATCGTGAAGGGTGCGCTGGCACGCTCCGAAGAGGTCGACGCCGCGATCACCGCACGGCTTGCGAGCGGCTGGACGATGGACCGGCTCGACCGCACGATGAAGGCGATCCTGCGCGCCGGCGCCTATGAACTGCTCGCGCGCGGCGATGTGCCGGTCGGCGCGGTGGTCAGCGAATATGTCGATGTCGCCAAGGCCTTTTTCGACGCGCGCGAGGCGGGCTTCGCGAACGGCCTGCTCGACGCGATCGGCAAGGACGTGCGCAAGTAAGCCGAAATCCTCCCCGTCGAGTAGCGATGGGAAGGGGGGGCGTCCGCGAAGCGGATGGTGGAGGGGCCGCGTAATCGTTCTTCCATTGGTCGTGTGTCGGACATTTTGTCGCAATGCATTGATTGTCGTCGACCGCGATTGTCGGATGCCGATAATTTCCGCTATTCGGACGCCATGAGCGAAGCCGACTTCATCGCCCGTCTGCGAACCATCGCCACCGACCCCGCCGCGCGCGGGCTGGCCGACGATGCGGCGGTGCTTGGCGACCTGGTCCTCACGCACGACATGATCGTCGAGGGCATTCACTTCCTGCCCGACGAACGCCCGCAGGATGTGGCGTGGAAGCTGGTTGCGGTGAACCTGTCCGACCTTGCGGCAAAGGGCGCCGTCCCCATCGGCGTGCTGCTGGGATACAGCCTGACCGGCGATAGCGAATGGGATGAGGCCTTTGCCCAGGGACTCGATGAGGTTCTGCGCCGCTATGATACCATCCTGCTCGGCGGCGATACCGTCGGAATGCCCGCCGGTGCGCCGCGCAGCTTCGGGCTGACCGCGATCGGCAGGGCGCCCGCGACGGGTGCGCCTGCGCGCAGCGGCATGCGGCCCGGCGACCAGCTATGGGTCACCGGGACGATCGGCAATGCCGGGGTCGGGCTGGCGATGCGCTTGGGGGAGGTCGATGCGAACGAGACCTGTCTCGCCGCCTATCGGCGTCCGCAGCCGCTGACCGATTTCGGCCCGGCCATCGCGCCGCATGTCCATGCGATGATGGATGTGTCGGACGGCCTGCTGATCGACGCGGAGCGCATGGCGGCGGCGAGCGGCTGCGCGGTCACGCTGATGATGGAGGCGGTGCCGCTGTCGGCCGCCTTGCTCGCGGTGCGTCCCGACGTGCTCGACACGCGCCTTGCCGCGGCGACCGCCGGCGATGACTATCAACTGCTCTTCGCGGCCGATCCCGACGCCGCACAGGCCGTTCGCGAACTGGCAGCGACGGCGGGAATCGCGGTCACGCCTGTCGGCTACGCAGGAGTCGGCGCAGGAATCACGTTGGTTCACAGTGCGCAGCGGATTGCACTGCCGGATCGTCTGGGTTTCACGCACTAGCGCGCGAAAGCATGGAAAACTGCCAAATTAGCAGGCTTGCCCTCGGCTTTCTTTCTTCCCATAACTCGGCGTCCAAATTTGGGGCGGTCGCATCAGGGGAGAGAGCGAACCGGCATCAATAAGTCGGACGTTCGACTGCTATCTCTGCGTTCGCCCTTCTCATGGGGAAGGAATAGACACGCATGAATCCGGTTTTGATCGCGATAGCGTGCGGCCTTTTGGCCGTGCTCTATGGGTTCATTACCTCGCGGCAGGTGCTCGGTGCACCGGCGGGTAATGAGAAAATGCAGGAAATCGCCGCCGCCATTCAGGAGGGCGCGCAAGCCTATCTCAAGCGCCAGTATACGACGATCGCCATCGTCGGTGTCGTCGTCGCGGTAGTCGTCGCGTGGGCGCTTGGCCCGATCTCCGCGACGGGCTTCGTCATCGGCGCCGTTCTGTCCGGCGTCGCCGGCTTCATCGGCATGAACATTTCCGTCCGCTCGAACGTGCGCACCGCGGCTGCCGCCCAGAAGGGGCTGCAGGCAGGCCTGACGCTGGCGTTCCGCGCGGGCGCGATCACCGGCCTGCTCGTCGCGGGCCTGGCGTTGCTCGCGATCTCCGTCTTCTATTGGGTGCTCACGACGCAGATGGGCAAGACGGTCGGCGGTGAAGACCGCACGGTCGTCGACGGCCTCGTCGCCCTTGCGTTCGGCGCTTCGCTGATTTCGATCTTCGCGCGTCTCGGCGGTGGTATCTTCACCAAGGCCGCCGACGTCGGCGCCGACCTCGTTGGCAAGGTCGAGGCCGGAATCCCCGAGGACGATCCGCGCAACCCCGCCGTGATCGCCGACAACGTCGGCGACAATGTCGGCGACTGCGCCGGTATGGCGGCCGACCTTTTCGAAACCTATGTCGTGACGGTTGGCGCCACGATGGTGTTGACCGCTTTGCTGCTGAAGAGCGCGGGCGATCTGCTTCCGGGCCTGATGGCGCTGCCGCTGCTGATCGGCGGCGTCTGCATCATCACCTCGATCATCGGCACCTATTTCGTCCGCCTTGGCGGGTCGAACAATGTGATGGGTGCGATGTACAAGGGCTTCCTCGTCTCGGCCATACTTGCGGTTCCGGCGATCTGGTTCTCGACCCAGCACGCGCTTGGCGGGATGGAAACCAACATCGCGGGCACAGATTTCAACGGCCGCGCGCTCTTCTATTGCTCGCTGCTCGGTCTGGTCATCACCGGCCTGATCATCTGGATCACCGAATATTATACCGGCACCAACTATCGTCCGGTGCGTTCGATCGCCAAGGCTTCGGAAACGGGCCACGGCACGAACGTGATCCAGGGTCTTGCCATCAGCCTTGAATCCACCGCGCTGCCGACGCTCGTCATCGTCGCCGGCATCATCATCGCTCACCAACTCGCGGGCCTCATCGGCATCGCCTATGCCGCAACCGCGATGCTTGCGCTGGCCGGCATGGTCGTCGCTCTCGACGCTTATGGTCCGGTGACCGACAATGCGGGCGGTATCGCCGAAATGGCCGGCCTCGACGACTCGGTCCGTGAAAAGACCGACTTGCTCGACGCTGTGGGCAACACGACCAAGGCGGTGACCAAGGGCTATGCGATCGGTTCGGCGGGGCTCGCCGCGCTGGTGCTCTTCGCGGCTTACACGACCGATCTTCGGGAATTCTTCCCGAACCTGACGGTCAATTTCAGCCTCGAAAACCCCTATGTCATCGTCGGCCTGCTGCTCGGCGCCCTGTTGCCGTATCTGTTCGGCGCGATGGGCATGACCGCCGTCGGCCGTGCTGCCGGTGACGTCGTGAAGGACGTGCGCGAACAGTTTGCGGGCGACCCTGGCATTATGGCGGGCACCTCGAAGCCCGACTATGCACGCACGGTCGATCTGGTGACGAAGGCGGCGATCAAGGAGATGATCATCCCGTCGCTGCTGCCGGTGCTGGCGCCGATCGTCGTCTATTATGTGATCACGGCGGTCGCGGGTCAGGAGAACGGCTTTGCCGCGCTCGGCGCCCTGCTACTCGGCGTGATCGTCGGCGGCCTGTTCGTCGCGCTCTCGATGACTTCGGGCGGCGGCGCATGGGACAATGCCAAGAAGTATATCGAGGACGGCAATCATGGCGGCAAGGGCAGCGAAGCCCACAAGGCCGCGGTGACGGGTGACACGGTCGGCGATCCCTATAAGGACACCGCCGGCCCTGCCGTGAACCCGATGATCAAGATCACCAACATCGTCGCGCTGCTTCTGCTCGCGGCGCTGGCGAGCCACGCGATGTAGGCATCGCGCCCGTCAGGGTGAAAGAAAGGCTCCGCCGGATCGTTCCGGCGGGGCCTTTTCTTTTCTTCCTGTCGTCATCCCGGTCGTGCCTCCGGTGCCGGGATGCCAATGCTGGAATGAATGCCCGATCAAGACAGACGTAGCGAAGTGCCTATTTGTTGGCCTTCATCTGCGCGGCATAGCCTGCCCGCACCATTGCATTCATCTGGTCGAACAGGGCATCGGGGTCGCTGCGCCGAAGCCCGGCAATCGCCGCTTCGGCACCCTCGGCGACGACCAACTCGCGGGTTCCGGCTGCAACGGCATCGAGTATCCGCGTCGCGGCGACATCCGCCGGCAGGCCATTGTCTATCGCCTTGTCGCTCTCTCCTCGCACGCTGCCATCGGCGTTCAGCGCGTTGCGGCTGACGTTGGTCTGCACCGACCCCGGCTCCACGACCAGAACCTTCAGCCCCAGATGCTCATTCTCGGCGCGAACGCTGTCGTGATAGCCGATCAGCCCGTGCTTGGCGGCGCAATAGGCGCTGCGCAGCGGTATGCCGGCGATCCCGGCGACGCTGGAAATGGCGACGATCTGTCCGCCGCCCGCTGCGATCATGCGCGGCAAAAGCTGCTGGGTGAGGGCGATCGGGGCGAGCAGGTCGACACCGACGATCTTTTCATAGACCGAAAAATCGGTGTCGACGGCCAGGCTACGCTGCGAGATCCCGGCATTGTTGACAAGACCATCGATGCGGCCGCACCAGTTCCACGCTTCCTCGACCAGCGTCGGAAGCACGGCATAGTCGGTGGCCTCGAACGGCAGGATCATCGTGCCCGGGCCGCAATCCTTCGCGACCTCCTCCAGCGCCGCGACGTTTCGGCCCGACAGGATCAGGCGTGCTCCGCGCGCCGAAAGTTCGCGTGCCAGCGCCGCGCCGATGCCCGATGACGCCCCGGTAACCCACCAGACTTGATCCTGCATAACCGCTCCCTATCTGTGATTTCGTTGCAACCTGAAACGGGCTTGATGAGCCGTCAAGGTGCCGACCCACGCATTTCCGTGCAGGGGTGGCAATTTTGTTGCGAATCTGTTATAATAAATATCAACGCGTCGACAGTTTGCCTCTGCCCATAGGGCGCAAGGAGACTGAGGGCGTCCTGATGGAGCCATATCCCTTGTCACTCTGACTGGCTAGCGCCGCCCGAAATCGCCGATCCCCCTTTCATGAGGGCAGGATGCACCCGGCTTTTTGCGCTTTCCTGTTCACTGACAAGGCCAAGAAAGGAATTTGCATGTCTGCAAGCACGCTCTTGTTCGAAGTTGGTGATTATGTCGTTTATCCGAAGCATGGCGTGGGGCGCGTCATCGAGCTTCAAAAATCTGAAATCGCCGGGATGCAGCTGGAACTTTATGTGCTGCGCTTCGAAAAGGAAAAGATGACGCTTCGCGTTCCGACCAACAAGGCCGAAGGCGTCGGCATGCGCAAGCTGTCGTCGGACAAGACGCTGAAGGAAGCGCTCCAGGTTCTGACCACCAAGCCGAAGGTAAAGCGCACCATGTGGTCGCGCCGTGCGCAGGAATATGAAGCCAAGATCAATTCGGGCGACCTCGTGTCGATCGCCGAAGTGACCCGCGACCTGTTCCGCGCCGACGATCAGCCCGAGCAGAGCTATTCGGAACGTCAGATCTTTGAAGCGGCATCGAGCCGCCTCGCGCGCGAACTGGGCGCGATGGAAGAAAGCGACGAAAAGACCGCGCAGGCGAAAATCCTTCAGATCCTGAACGAGCATGCGCCGAAATATTATCTGGAGAAGGCGGTTTAAGCCGACCTTTCCCGATGAAGTGAAGAGGGGCGGTCCTGCGGGGCCGCCCTTTTTCGTTGGGAATGCCCCATCAGATATCGGCGCCCCGGACTTGATCCGGAGGGGACGACGACAGGCAAATTCTACATCGGATATCTCGCCTCGACGAAATAGAGCCCGTCGGGCGGAGCATTGAGTCCCAGCGCAGTGCGATCGGCGGCGTCGAGCGCCGCCTTCAGGTCGCGCGCCGACCATTTCCCTTCGCCGACCATCGACAGGCACCCGACCATCGATCGCACCTGATGGTGCAGGAAGCTGCGCGCCGCGGTCTCGATGATGATTTCTTCGCCGTGCCGGCTGACGCTGATCCGGTCGAGCGTCTTGACCGCGCTTTCCGCCTGGCAGTGCACCGATCGAAAGGTGGTGAAATCATGATTGCCGACGAGTGCCTGCGCAGCGCCGTGCATCGCCTCGGCATCGAGCGGCTTGGCGAACTGCCATGACAGTCCCTTGTCCCAGGTCAGCGGCGCGCGGCGATTGACGATCCGATATTCATAGGCGCGCCCGATGCAGGAAAAGCGCGCGTGCCAATCGTCGGCGACCTCGGTGCAGGCGAGTACCGCGACCGGGGCAGGGCGAAGCTGCGCATTCAGGGCCTCCATCAACCGGAAGGGCTGGATCACCTTTTCGATGTCGACATGCGCGCGCATCGCGATGGCGTGAACCCCCGCATCGGTGCGGCCCGCGCCATGCACCGCGGTTTCCTCGCCGGTGATCCGCGCGACGGCTTCTTCCAGCGCTTGCTGGACACTCGGGCCATGGCTTTGGCGTTGCCATCCCATGAAGGGGCGACCGTCGAATTCGATCGTGAGGGCAAATCTTGTCATGCCAGCCGCGTGCCCCTGGGGATCGCGCGCCCGCGGAGCAGTTCGGCAGCGTCCATCGCCGGCTTACCCGCGCGTTGCACGCGCGTCGCACGGATCGCGCCAGGGTTACAGGCGATCGTGAGCGCATCGTCCAGCGTCAGGCCCGGCGCGGCGCCCGCGACCGTCTCCGCAGGATGCACGGTGGCGGCCGCCAAAATCTTGTACCGCTCGCCGTCGAGTTCGAAAAACGCGCCGGGCATCGGATTGAAAGCGCGCACCTGTCGTTCGACCTGCACAGCGCCGGTCAGGAAATCGAGCCGCGCTTCGCTCTTGTCGATCTTCGCCGCGTAGGTGACGCCTTCCTCGGGCTGCGGCGTCGGCGGAAAGGCATGAAGGTCGCTCAGCACCTTCACCATCATCAGCGCGCCCATTTCGGCGAGTTCGTCTGTCAACATGCCCGCGGTCTTGCTCGCCGCCGCGGTCGTTTCGATCAGGCGCATGCCGCCGGTGTCGAGTCCCGCGTCCATCTGCATGATCGTCACACCGGTCTCCGCATCGCCCGCGAGTATCGCGCGTTGCACCGGCGCCGCGCCGCGCCAGCGCGGCAGGACCGAGCCATGGACGTTGAGGCAGCCCTCGCGCGGCGCATCGAGTACGGCCTGCGGCAGGATCAGGCCGTAGGCCGCGACCACCGCGACATCCAGGTCCAGTGCGGCAAAATCCGCCTGTGCCTCCTCGCCTTTCAGGCTCTTCGGCGTGCGGACGGGCAGGCCATGTTCGTCGGCCCAGACGTGCACCGCGCTCTGCTGCAGCTTCTTCCCGCGCTGCGCCGGGCGCGGCGGCTGCGTATAGACGGCCACGATCTCGTGCCCCGCCGCATGCAGCGCGGCGAGTGTCGGCACCGCAAAGGGCGGCGTTCCCATGAAGGCGATGCGCATTGTCATTTCTCGCGCGCCGCTTAAGACCATCCGTCATGGCATCGCAAGAGATTGAAGCGCTCGTCCAGCAACTCGCCCGCTTGCCGGGTCTCGGCCCACGTTCGGCGAGGCGCGCCGTGTTGCACCTGATGAAGAAGCGCGAGAGCAGTTTTGCGCCGCTTCTCGCGGCGCTCCAGACCGTGTCCGAACGGCTCGTCACCTGCGGCACTTGCGGCAATGTCGACACGCAGGATCCATGCGCGATTTGCTCCGATCCGCGCCGCGACGCGCGAAGCCTCTGCGTCGTCGAAGAAGTCTCCGACCTTTGGGCGCTCGACAAATCGCGGCTGTTCCCCGGCAAATATCATGTGCTGGGTGGCCGGCTGTCGGCGCTGGAGGGGGTGCGCCCCCAGGACCTCAGCATCGACGCCCTCGTCGCGCGCGTCGCGGCGGGCGGGATCGACGAGGTCGTGCTGGCGATGAACGCGACGCTGGAGGGCCAGACGACCGCGCACTATCTTGCCGAGCGGCTGGAGGGCTATCCGGTCCGGCTGACGCAGCTCGCGCACGGCCTGCCGGTGGGTGGCGAGCTCGATTATCTCGATGAGGGGACGCTGGCGCAGGCGCTGAGGGCGCGGCGGCCGGTGGGATGAGACTGGGCGCGCAAATTCTCGTTTGCGCCCTCTTCGCCGCTATCCCGGCTTTCGCGGTTGGGAATATGGCGCTTGATCATAATCCGCAGGGTGAGTTCGCGAATCCCGGCTACACGGGCGATCTCTATATGTTGGTCGCAATGACCTGGGCGTTGTTCGCGCTCCCCACCATGGGGCTCGCGGTGCTGGTCGAATTCGGGCGGCGTTCCGATCATTGACCCGGGGGCTTAGCCTACCTAAATCGCACTCATGGCCATTCTACCCATTATAGAGACCCCCGATCCCCGGCTGCGCGTCATTTCCAAGCCCGTCGAGACCTTCGACGCCGAGCTGAAGACGCTGGTCGCCGACATGTTCGAGACGATGTACGACGCGCCCGGCATCGGGCTTGCCGCGATCCAGGTCGGGGTGCCGAAGCGCATCCTCGTCATCGATCTGCAGGAACCCGATCCCGAGGATGAAGAGGGCAAGCGGGTCATCCGTACGCCGCGCGTCTTCATCAATCCCGTCTTTTCGGACGAGAGCGAGGAGCATAGCATCTATCAGGAGGGCTGCCTGTCGGTTCCCGAGCAATATGCCGATGTGACGCGCCCCGCCGAAGTCACCGTCGACTGGCAGGACGAGGACGGCAAGCCTCATCAGGAACGCATGACCGGCCTGATGGCGACGTGCATCCAGCACGAGCATGACCATCTGGAGGGCATCCTGTTCATCGACCATCTGTCGCGATTGAAGCGCGAGATGGTGCTGAAGAAACTGGCGAAGTTGCGTAAGGCCGCCTGATCCAACAAAAAACCCCGGCGAAAGCCGGGGTTTCTTTTTGTCTCGATGCCAATGGGGCGGATCAGTCCGCCTTCTTCGCCACGCCCACCATTGCCGGACGCAGCAGCCGGTCCTTCATCATATAACCGGCCTGCATTTCCTGCACGATCGTGCCGGGCGCCTTGTCGCTCGGGATTTCGAGCATGGCCTGATGCTGGTTCGGGTCGAGCGGCAGGCCGATCGCCGCGATGCGCGTGATGCCGTTGCGTTCGAACACGCTCAGCAGTTCGCGCTCGGTCGCTTCCAGGCCGGTGATCAGCGGCTTGATCGCTGCATCCTCGCGCTGCTCGGCCGTCAGCGCGGCGAGCGCGCGGCCAAGATTGTCGGCGACCGACAATATGTCGCGCGCAAATTTGGTCGACGCATAGGCGTGCGCGTCGGCGACCTCCTTTTCAGCGCGGCGGCGGACGTTCTGCGTCTCGGCGCGGGCGTACAGAAGATCCTGCTGCACGGCGGCGAGCTGCTCGACGAGTCTCGCCGTTTCGTCCTGCGTTTCGGTCGCCACGGTTTCGGTGTCTTCGGTCGCGCCGTCGTCGACGGGCGTGTCATTTTCAATGTTCGTCATGAGCCTTATCGTATCAGTCTTGAAAGCGATTGTGCGGTGAAATCCACCATGGGTACGATCCGGGCATAGTTCAAGCGCGTCGGGCCGATCACGCCGACGACGCCGACCACGCGGCCGTCCGATCCTCGATAGGGCGCCGCTATCACGGACGAGCCCGAAAGCGAGAATAATTTATTTTCCGATCCGATGAAAATCCGGGTCGCGCTGCCTTCGCGCGCGCTGTCGAGCAACCCGGCGATTTCCTGCTTGGTTTCGAGCTCGTCGAGCAACTGGCGCACGCGGTCGAGGTCGCCGACCGCGCTCTCGTCCAGCAGATTCGCCTGGCCGCGCACGATCAGCACGGGCCGATCCGCGCCGTCCGAAGACCAGATCGCAAGTCCGCGCGATACCAGGTCGGCCGCGGCGCGATCGATCGCGATCCGTTCGGCCTCGATCTCGCGCCGTACGCGCGCCATGGCCTCCGACAGGGTCAGGCCGCCCAGCATGGCGCTGATATAATTCCCCGCCTCGACCAGCGCCGAGGGGTTGAGGCCCGCCGGCACGTCGATCACGCGATTTTCGACCGTCCCGTCGCCGGCGACCAGCACGACGAGCGCCTGCGTTCCCGACATGGGGACGAACGCGAGCTGCTTCAGCACGCGCTCATGCTTGGGCACCAGGACCAATCCGGCACACGCCGACAGGCCGGACAGCGCGGCGGTTGCCTGTGCGAGCGCGCTTTCGATCGGGCCGCCTTCGACCAGGCTCGCCTCGATCTGCGCGCGGTCCTCGGCGCTGGGTTCGGCGACCTGCATCATGCCGTCGACGAACAGGCGCAGGCCCTGCTCGGTCGGCATGCGCCCCGCGCTGGTATGCGGGCTGCTGAGCAGGCCGAATTCCTCCAGGTCCTGCATGACGTTGCGGATCGATGCGGGGGACAGGTTCAGTGCCGCGAACTTCGACAGCGTGCGTGATCCGACCGGCTGCCCGGTTTCGAGATAGGCATCGACGACGAGCCGGAACACGTCGCGCGCGCGCGTGGTCAGTTCGGTGATCGGCGGGGTCGTCATGAGAAAGGATTTAGGGACGGGGAGGGGATGGGGCAAGCGCAAGAACCCCCAATCGCCGGCGGGAGAGGGTTTGACACGCCGTATCCCGCCGCTAGCCTGCACCATCGGGGGAGAAGAGCATGACCGACCGACCGCTCAACCGCGACGACCCGCTCGACGATTTCGAGCATCGCGATATCGTCCTGCTCGGCCGCACGCACCGCGTCTACCAGATGGGCAGTGGCCCCGCGGTGATCGTGATGACCGAGATGCCCGGCATCAGTCCGCATGTCGCACGCTTTGCGCGATGGGTCCGCGATGCGGGTTTCACCGTCTATATGCCGCATATCTTCGGCAAGGACGGCGCGGTGCCGCGCATGCCGGGCGCGCTGTTCACGATGATCGGCGGCTGCATCAGCCGTCAGTTCCGCGCGTTTCAGGCCAATGAAAGCTCGCCCGCGACGCAGTGGCTGCGCGCGCTCGCCGCGCTTGCGCATCAGGAATGCGGCGGCAAGGGCGTCGGTGCGATCGGCATGTGCTTCACGGGCAATTTCGCGCTGTCGATGATGTTGGAGCCCGCAGTGCTCGCGCCCGTACTTTCGCAGCCCTCGCTGCCGATCAACGATCCGGCGGGAATGCACATCCACCCCGACGAACTCGCCGCGGTCAAGGCACGGATGGAGGCCGAGGATCTCACCGTGCTCGCCTATCGCTTCGAGGGCGACAAATTCTGCAAGGCCGCGCGCTTTGCCGCCTATGAAGCGGCGCTGGGCGACCGTTTTGTCGGGCGCGTCCTGCCCGACGAGGCGGCAAACCCCGACAGCCCGATGAAGAACCCGCACAGCGTCGTCACGCTTCACCTGATCGACGAGGAAGGTCAGCCGACGCGCGCTGCGCGCGACGAAATCCTCGATTTCTTCCGTATGCGCTTGAGCGGTTGAGGGCAGCCGCCTAAGGGCGACGGCAATCACCTAACGAAAGGACTGTCTATGCGCCCCTCCGGCCGCGCGCCCGATCAGATGCGCCTCATCGGCATCGAAACCGAATTCACCATTCATGCGGAAGGCAGCGTCCTTGTTTCCTTCGGCAATACGAAGGTGCTGGTCACCGCCAGCGTCGAAGAAAAGGTCCCGCCCTTCCTTCGCGGCAAGGGGCAGGGCTGGGTCACCGCCGAATATGGCATGCTCCCCCGTGCGACGCACACGCGCGGCAGCCGCGAGGCGGCGAAGGGCAAGCAGTCGGGACGGACGCAGGAAATCCAGCGGCTTATCGGACGCAGTTTGCGCGCCGTCGTCGATATGGCGAAGCTCGGCGAGCGTCAGATCGTCATCGACTGCGACGTGATCCAGGCCGACGGCGGTACGCGTACCGCTTCGATCAGCGGCGCATGGGTCGCGCTGCGTCTCGCGGTCGACAAGCTGCTTGCTAGCAAGGCACTGGCCGAGGATCCGATCCAGGACAGCGTCGCCGCGATTTCGTGCGGTATCTACAAGGGCACGCCGGTTCTCGATCTCGATTATGATGAGGATTCGGTCGCGGAGGCCGACGGCAATTTCGTTCTGACCGGTCGCGGCCAGATCGTCGAAGTGCAGGCCAGCGCCGAGGGCGCGACCTATGACGAGGAAGGCCTGCTGCGCCTGCTGCGTCTCGCGCGGATCGGCTGCGGAGAGATTTTCGCGGCGCAGGCGAAAGCGGTGGGCCGCTGAGGTGACGCGAAAGCTCGCCCCCGGCAAGCTCGTGATCGCGAGCCACAATGCGGGCAAGGTACGCGAAATCCGCGCTTTGCTCGAACCCTTCGGGATCGAGCCCGTGTCGGCGGGCGACCTTGGTCTGCCCGAGCCCGAGGAGACGGGGACGACCTTCGTCGAAAATGCGCTGCTGAAGGCGCATGCGAGCGCTTCGGCATCGGGCCTGCCGGCACTCGCGGACGACAGCGGGCTGGAGGTCGCGGCGCTCGGCGGACGGCCGGGCGTCTACACCGCCGACTGGGCCGAACGGCAGTGGTTCGAGGGCGAGAAAGGCCGTGACTGGTACATGGCGATGGGCAAGGTCGAGGGCCTGCTCGCCGAACAGGGGCCCGAGGTCGACCGCAGCGCGCGCTTCGTCTGTACGCTTGCGATCGCCTGGCCCGACGGCCATGCCGAGGTGTTCGAAGGCAAGGCGGAAGGCAGTCTGACCTGGCCCCCGCGCGGGACGCTCGGCTTCGGTTATGATCCGGTGTTCGTTCTGGCCGGCAACAGCCTGACTTTCGCGGAAATAGACCCGGCAGAGAAGCATGCGATCAGCCACCGTGCCGACGCGTTTGCCAAGCTGGTCGCGGGAGCATTTTAGGCAGCGCCGCATGGCCGAACCGCTCGCCCTTTATGTCCATTGGCCATTTTGCGTCAGCAAATGCCCCTATTGCGACTTCAACAGCCATGTGCGCGAGAGCGTCGACCAGGACGTGTGGCGCGGGGCCCTGCTCGCCGACCTGCGGCATGAGGCCGCCTTGCTGCCGGGGCGTCCGGTATCGTCGATCTTCTTCGGCGGCGGTACGCCCAGCCTGATGCCGCCCCAAACCGTCGCGGCGGTGATCGCGGCGGCGGATGAAGCCTGGGGGCTGGCGAGCGACTGCGAGATCACGCTCGAGGCGAACCCCAATTCGGTCGAAGTCGCGAATTTCGCTGCGCTGGCAAGTGCCGGCGTCAATCGCGTGTCGATCGGCGTCCAGAGCTTCGATCCGCAAATCCTGGAATTTCTGGGCCGCGCGCACAGCGGCGACGAGGCGCGGCGCGCGATCGCGGCGGCGCAGGAGCATTTCTCGCGCGTCAGCTTCGACCTGATCTATGCGCGCCCCGGCCAGTCACTCGCCGCGTGGGAAGCCGAACTGAGCGAAGCGCTCGCCTTCGGTACCGGCCATCTGTCGCTGTACCAGCTCACGATCGAACCCGGCACGCGGTTCGCGACGCTCGCGGCGAAGGGCGATCTCGTCATTCCCGACGGCGACACGGCCGCCGACCTGTTCGACGCGACGCAGGCAATCACGCGCGCGGCGGGTCTGCCCCGCTATGAAGTATCGAACCATGCCCGGCCGGGCGAGGAGAGTCGGCACAATCTGACCTATTGGCGCTATGGTGACTATGCCGGCGTCGGCCCCGGCGCACATGGGCGCCGGCTTGCGCAGGCGACCGAACGCCACAAGAAGCCAGAGAATTTCGTCGCGGCGGTCACGCGGAACGGCCATGGGCTGAAGGTCGAGAGTGATTTGCCGCCTCACGAGCGCGCGACCGAGGCGATGCTCATGGGGCTCCGCCTGACCGAAGGCATCGATCTTGCGCGCATCGAAGCACGGAGCGGGCTGGCGCGTGATGCGTTCGTCGACGCCGATGCCTTGGCGCGGCTCGCAGGGCAGGGGTTGATCGTGCAGAACGACGAACGGCTTGCGGTGACCGACGATGGTATCCTCCTCCTCGACTCGATCCTTTCCGAGGTCGTGCGGACGGGATAGGCTTGGCCTGAAGCGAGGCAGATTTGACCGACGGCATCATCCGCGAATGGGACGCCCATCTGGCGCATGAAAAGCGCCGGTCGGAGCATACGCGCCGCGCCTATATCGCGACCGCCGAACGCTTCTGTGCCTTTCTCTCGCATCATCGTGGCGGCGCGGTCGATGCGCCGATGCTCAAGGGCCTGACCCCCAACGACCTGCGTTCCTATCTCGCCGACCGCCGCGCCGAGGGGCTGGGCAATGCCTCGGCGGCGCGCGAGCTTTCCGCACTCCGGGGTTTCCTGCGCTTCGTCGGCGGATCGAACGCCAGCGTGCCGCAGATGCGCGGCCCGCGTGTCAAGAAGGGCTTACCGCGCCCGGTCGCTCCGGCCGAGGCGCTCCAACTCGCGCAGGATGTCGAGGATAATGCCCGCGAAGGATGGGTCGGCGCGCGCGATTTTGCGCTGCTGTTGCTGCTCTATGGCGCGGGACTGCGCATCGGCGAGGCTTTGAGCCTGACCGGTGCGGCGCTGCCGCTCGGCGACACGCTGCGCGTGACTGGCAAGCGGAACAAGACGCGCATCGTTCCGGTCTTGGCGGCCGTCTCGTCGGCGGTGTCGCGCTATGTCGAGGCTTGCCCCTGGCCGATCGCAAAGGACACGCCGCTTTTTCTCGGCGCGCGGGGCGGTCCGCTTGCGCCAGGCGTCGTTCGCGCCAGCGTTCGCTCCGCCCGGCGCGCGCTGGGCCTGCCCGAACGCACCACACCGCATGCGTTGCGGCACAGCTTTGCGACGCACCTGCTTGCGGGCGGCGCCGATTTGCGCAGTCTGCAGGAACTGCTGGGCCATGCTAGCCTTGCATCGACCCAGGTTTACACCGCGGTCGACGCGGCGCACCTTCTCGACATCTACCGCAGCGCGCATCCGCGCGCTTAGGCTTTCGGTTTCCAGGTGAAGATGCGCCAGAGATAGATCAGCACGAGCGATCCGATTGCCACCAGCGCCAGCGGTCCGACGAAGGCGTCGAGGTTCGCGAACTGGCTGCCGAACCAATGCCCCGCGCCCGCGAGCGCGGCGATCCAGATCGTCGAACCCGCCGCGGTCCACAGCAGGAACTTGGCCTGGGTCATCCGGACCATCCCGGCGGGAAGCGATACCATCGTTCGCGCGACAGGCATGAAGCGCGCGACGAATACGATCGCAGGACCATATTTGACGAACCACGCGTGCAGCCGCTCGACCTCTGCCCAATCGAGCGTCAGCCACCGCCCGTGCCGGTCGATGAAGGGCTTCAGTCGTTCATAACCGATCCAGCGCCCGATCGCGTACCAGACCCAGTTGCCGGCGGTCGTGCCCGCCACCGCGACCGCGATGAGCGTCCAGAAATCGAAGCGGCCCTGCGCGACCGCGATGCCGCCAAGGCCCATGATCACTTCGGAAGGGATCGGCGGAAAGACATTCTCGAGGAACATCAGCACGAAAATGCCGAGATAGCCCCAGCCCTGGATCAGATCGAGAATGAAGTCGGTCATGGCAAAAGAAAACGCGGGCCGGGCATCAGCCGATCCGGCGGCTTATCGCATCCCAGATCATTCCTGCCGTATCGCTGTTGTTGAAACGGTCGATCGCGACGATTCCGGTCGGCGACGTGACGTTGATTTCGGTCAGCCACTCGCCGCCGATGACGTCAATCCCGACGAACAGCAGGCCGCGTTCTTTCAAACGCGGACCCAGAACGGCGCAAATCTCGCGCTCGCGCGGCGTCAGGTCGGCGCGTTCGGCATAGCCGCCGACCGCAAGGTTCGACCGGAATTCGCCCTCGCCGGGCTTGCGGTTGATCGCGCCTGCAACCTCACCGTCGATCAGCACGATGCGCTTGTCGCCCTGGCTGACGCTGGGCAGGAACTGCTGCACCATGAACGGTTCGGGCCAGACCTGTCCGAACAGCTCGACGAGCGCGCCCAGATTGCTGCCATCGGCGTCGACGCGGAACACCGCCTTGCCGCCGTTGCCATGCAGCGGCTTGATGACCACCGCGCCATAGCGCGCCTGAAAATCCTTCACCGCGTCCAGGTCGCGCGTGACCATCGTGGGCGGCATGAATTCGGGAAAGTCGAGCACGAACACCTTTTCGGGCGCGTTGCGGACCGACACGGGGTCGTTCACCACCAGCGTCTCGGCGGCGATCCGTTCGAGCAGCCAGGTACCGGTCAGGTAACCCAGATCAAAGGGCGGGTCCTGCCGCATCAGCACGACATCGACATCACGGCCGAGGTCGATCGTGACGAGATCGCCGAAGCGGTAATGGTCGCCGGCCTCGCGCTTCGCCTCGGTCAGGCGATGCGCCTTGGTCGTCAGTCGTCCCGCTTCCCACGTCAGGCCGCGCACGTCGTAATGATACAGCTCATAACCGCGCTCGAGCGCTTTCAGGATCAGTTGGAAACTGCTGTCGCCATTGATGTTGATCCCGTCCATCGGGTCCATTTGCACGGCTGCACGCAGGGTCATCGACTACTCCAGATTTTGCCAGACGTGGACCAGATGGCGAGGCAATCGCTTCGGCGCAAGGAGCATCACGTCGATCCGGATGTCGTCGGTCGGTCTGGCGAAGCGCGGGACGAGCATTTCAGCCGCGGCCACGACCCGCCGCAGGCGCCACGCGTCGATCGCCAGGTCGAGGTCTTCGGCGCGGTCGCGCCACTTCACCTCGATGAAGGCAAGCGTCTTGCCACGCCGCGCGACCAGGTCGACCTCGCCGGCGGAAACGCGCAGTCGTTCGCCCAGGATGCGCCAGCCGTGAAGCCGCAGCCACCATGCGGCGCGCCGTTCGGCTTTGCGCCCGCGGGCTTCGGCGGCGGCGCGGTTCAAGCCTGCTCTTTCAGCGCGAGCGCGCGGGCATAAGCATCATGACGGTCGAGGCCATATCGCTTGGCGACCGCCTTTGCGGCCTGCGCGACCGGTTTGTCGGCCATTGCGGCGCGCAGGGCCGCGTCGACGGCCGCGTCATCGGCCTCTTCGGCCATGGCCTCGCCCGGCGGGCCGACGATGATCACGATCTCGCCCTTCGGCGGCGCATCGGCATAGCGCAGGGCAAGCTCGCTCAGTGTCCCCGTCACGCATTCCTCGTATAATTTGCTGATCTCGCGCGCGACCGCTGCCTCGCGGTCGCCCAGCCCGTCGGCGAGTGCGCTTAGCGCCGCCGAGAGTCGCGGGCCGCTTTCATAAAAGACCAGCGTCGCGCGCAGCCCCGCAAATTCGGCGAGGGTATCGGCGCGCGCCTTCGCCTTGTTGGGCAGGAAGCCCGCGAAGAGGAACCGATCGCTCGGCAGGCCCGACAGGGTGATCGCGGCGATCGCGGCGCAGGGGCCGGGCAGGGTGGTGACGTGGCGCCCAGCCGCGCGGGCATCGCGCACCAGCTTGTAACCCGGGTCGGAGATCAGCGGCGTGCCGGCGTCTGACACCAAAACGACAACTTCGCCCTCCATGCGCGCAACCAGAGCGGCGCGGGTGCGTTCGTCGCTATGATCATGATAGGGGGTCATCGGAACGCGCAAGCCCAGATGCGACAGCAGCTTCGCGGTCACGCGGGTATCCTCCGCGGCGATCACGTCGGCGGCGGCAAGTGTGGCCGCTGCTCTTGCGCTGACGTCGCCGAGGTTGCCGATGGGCGTCGCGACGATATAGAGTCCGGGTAAGGGAGATTTTGTGATGGTCGAATCCGGCATGGAGCCGAAAATGGCAGAAACTGCTGCCGAGCGCCAAGCGAATGCGTCGTCCAGGCGTCGAATGCTGCGCGGTGCCGCGACGCTGGCCCTCGGCGGGTTGCTGGCGGCGTGCCAGATGGTGCCCAAGGCGAATGGCCCCGCCGCTCCGCCACCACCCGAAAAACCGACCGATAATGTCGGTCCGGGCCTGCCCACCGACACCGATCGCCACCGCGTCGCGCTGCTCGTTCCGCAAACCGGTCCCAACGCCGATGTCGGCATGGCGATTGCCAATGCGACGACGATGGCGTTGC
This sequence comes from Sphingomonadales bacterium, assembly GCA_017309275.1. Taxonomy (GTDB): domain Bacteria; phylum Pseudomonadota; class Alphaproteobacteria; order Sphingomonadales; family Sphingomonadaceae; genus Sphingopyxis. The sequence goes on from JAFKLT010000053.1 coordinate 66,779, forward strand.
TCGACTCGCGTACCGAAAAGGTGCGCATCACAACCTATGACACCGCGCTCGGCGCTGCCGCCGCGGCGCGGCAGGCGGTTGCGGACGGCAACAAGCTGATTCTCGGCCCATTGCTCAGTGAGGATGTGACCGCCGTCGCGCCGATCGCGCGCGAGGCGAAGGTGCCGGTCCTCAGTTTCTCGAACGACAGCGGCGTCGCCGGCAATGGCGTCTTCATCATGGGGTTTGTCCCGGGCCAGTCGGTCGAGCGCGTCGTCTCCTATTCCCGCGCCAAGGGGCACCAGCGCTTCGGCGCTCTCGTGCCCAAGACCGTCTACGGCGACCGGTCGGTCGCTGCCTTCCGTTCGGCGGTGACGGCGGCCGGCGGAACGCTTGTCGCGGTCGAGACCTATGACCGCAGCGCGACCGCGCTGACGGGCGCGGCGCGGCGCCTTGCCAATGCGGGCGCGATGGACGCGGTCCTGATCGCAGATTCGGGCGGCAATGCGATTCGCGCGGTTCCGGTGATCAAGGGCACCGGCAACAAACAGATTCTCGGCACCGAACTGTGGAATACCGAGGCATCGCTGGGCAGCAACGCGGCGATGCGCGGGTCGTGGTTCGCCAGCGTGTCGGACAATCTCTATGGCCAGCTCGCCACCCAATATCGCACCCGCTTCGGCAAGGCGCCCTATCGCCTGGCCAGCCTGGGCTACGACTCGGTGCTGCTGACGGTGCGTATCGCGCGCGAGTGGAAGCCGGGGACGAACTTCCCCGCGGCGCGCCTGCTGGCCGAAGACGGGTTCGGCGGGATCGACGGTATTTTCCGTTTCAACAACCGCGGTATCGCGATTCGCGCGCTCGAAGTCAGCGAGATCGGCGCCGGCGGCTTTCGCGTAATCGATCCCGCGCCGACGAAGTGGTAGTGGCATAACCGCCACAGGGCGTCGAAAAGCGTCAGCTTTGTGCCACAGGCAGCCTTTACGACGCGCGCGCGTTCACTATATGGGCATCAAGCGCGTCTATGGCGTCGACGCCGCGCGCCTTGCATAAACGACCAGGAGATACAGCTATACCACCGCCCATGACCCGCCGCTCGATGGCGCCACTGCCGCCCAAGAACGGCCCCCGATATAATGAATTCATCGCTTCCCCCAAGGTCCGCGTGATCGATGAGGAAGGCGAAAATCTGGGCGTGATGCTGACGGCCGAAGCGATCGAGCAGGCCGCCTCCGTGGGACTGGATCTGGTCGAAGTATCTCCGAACGCCGACCCGCCGGTGTGCAAGTTCCTTGACGTGGGCAAGTTCAAATACGAAGCCCAGAAAAAGGCGAACCTGGCGCGCAAGAGCCAGAAGACGCAGGAAATCAAAGAGATCAAGATGCGTCCGAATATCGACGATCATGATTTCGACGTGAAGATGAAAAAGGTCTTCGACTTCCTGGGTGAAGGCGACAAGGTCAAGATGACCATGCGTTTCCGTGGCCGCGAGATGAGCCACACCCAGCTTGGCCTGAACGTTCTGCAGCGAGTCGCCGAAATGACCGCCGAGATCGCGAAGGTCGAGGCGCATCCGCGTACCGAAGGTCGCCAGATGCTGATGGTGCTCGCGCCGAAGTAAGTCTTCCCGGCTCAGCCGATCCGGAAATTCAGGGCGGTCGTTCCGATGGGACGGCCGCCCGCTTCATATCTGCGCTCGGCCATATGGACGCGGCCGTCGGCCGCGACGGCGACCAAGGTCGAGGCACGGGTGCCATAGACGTCGCCCAGCAGAAAAAGCGCCGGATCGCCTTCCGCGGTCAGCGTGTCGAGCAGGCCCTCCGGATCCGCGCCCGCCTCGGCGGTTGCGGCGAGCGCAACGCGCAGCCGCTCGGCGCGCGGGCAGGGTTGATCGACGGGCTCGTTCGCCAAGGCGTGGACGCCGCCATCCAGCGTTACGATCTGCGATCGCGGCCGGTTGGTCAAAAGGCGCGCTTCGCCTTCGACGGCGAACAGGTTGAACGCATTGAAGCTGTCGAGATCGGACTCGGTCGGATGCGCAAACCGACCCTCGCCGCGCAGCATGTCGACGACCAGCGCCCCGCGCGATTCCTTTGTCGGATCCGGCGCCGCGCCGCGAACATTCGTCACCACGACGACGCGGCCGCTCGGCTGGTGGACGCCAAGCCATGTGCCCCCGGCCTGCAGGTCGCGCCCCGCGACAATGCCGCTGCCGTCATCCCACGCCGCAAGCGCGGCCGCAGGGCGCGCGTGGAATTCGTCGCGATTGCCGATCAGGATCAGGGGCCAGTCGGGATGGACGTGGCGGGCAAGGGCAACGACGCACATGCCGCGCCTATCGCCTGCCCGTCGCCTCTTGCCAAGCCTCGGTTGTTTCGGTCACGACATTGCTGTATTGTACGAATATATCACCACATTGATGACGCCCGCAAAATCTGGTAGTTTCGCCTGATCTTTCTGGAGGGGGAGAGCATTATGAACGATGCCGTTAAAACGCCGTGGCACCTGTGGCTCATCGGCGGACTGTCGCTGCTTTGGAATGCATTCCCGGCGGTCGATTTCACGCTGACCAACATGCACAGCGAATTCTGGCTCGCGCAATATACCGACGCGCAAAAGGCCTTCGTGCTCGGGGCGCCCGCATGGTCGAACATCTGCTGGGCGCTCGGCGGTTTCGGATCGCTGCTCGGCTCGATCCTGCTGCTCGCCCGGTCGCGCCATGCCGTGACGGCGTTCCTCATCTCGGCCGTCGGCCTTGCGGGCGTGACCTATTACCAGCTCGTCCAGAATGGCGAGACGTTGAAGAAGCTGCTTGGCGATGTCCCGCTCTATGTGAACATCACGATCTGGGTCGTCCTGCTTGCGCTGCTTTTCTACGCGCGGGCGATGAAGGCGAAGGGCGTCCTTCGCTGACGGCCCCGCGTGTCCCTCCGCTGCCGCGCGTTGGCGGCAGCGGTCAGCGCGCGCGAATGAAGGCCCGGATATCCTGCGACAATTTGTGGCGGTCTTCGTCGCGAATATACATCATGTGGCCCGCGCCATAATATTTATACTCGATGCGATCCTGCGGAATGCCGGTGCGCGACAGCGCATATTCGGCAGCAAAAAAGGGCGTCGCGAAGTCGTAATAGCCCTGGCCGACGAACACGCGCAGGCCCGAGTTCTCGCGTAGAGCCTGCCCGATATAGGGCGTGACGTTCATATAGGCGTTGGTGTCGCGCCCGCCGATCCGCCAGTCCCACTGGCCGCCGATGCCGCTGATCGACTGATACTCGCGGTCGGTCTTGAAACCCAGCGTGTCACGGGTCCAGCTGTTGATCGCCGCGGTATAGCTCGCGTCGATGCCATAGAAGCTCGGATCATTGTCGGGCTCTTCGCCGGCACTGTCGTAATCCTTGCCGGTATAGCGGCTGTCGAGGCGCCCGACGGTCAGGCCGCGGTCGCGGAGCAGTTCCTTGTAGAAACGGCTGGGCGTTACGCGCAGGTCGGCGTTCTCCAGATAGGTTTCGGACAGGCCGGTAAACCGGGCAAGCTCGCGGCGGATCGCGGCGCGCTCTTCGCCCTGCAGCTTCTGGCCCTTGAGTAGCGCCGACGCATAGGGGCCGATCGCCCACTGCCGCGCTTCCTCGGCGAATGCCTCGACCGACGATCCGCTCGCCTTGCCGTGGAACAGCGCGGTCGCGGCCATGGAGGGCAGGTTGGTGATGTACGACAACTCGTTGCCCGGCGTGTCGGCGCCCGCCGCGAAGTCGAGCACGGTCGAGATCAGGATGATCCCGTTCAGCGCGACATCGTTGTACGTCTCATTCATCAACTGGTTGGCGACCGCGGCCGATCGCGTCGTGCCATAGCTTTCGCCGCCCAGATATTTGGGGCTGTTCCAGCGGCCATTGTCGTTCAGCCAGCGGCGGATGACCTCGGCGACCAGCTTCGCGTCCTGCGTGACCCCATAATAATCCTTGGGGTCGGCCTTGCCGATCAGGTGCGAAAAGCCGGTGCCCGGCGGATCGATGAAGACGATGTCGGTGACGTCGAGCAGGGCGTCGGGATTGTCGACGATCGGATAGGGTGGCGCGCCGTCGTCGCGCGCATCGCTGGGGATCGCGACGCGCTTTGGTCCGAACGCGCCCATCATCAGCCATACCGTGCCCGATCCCGGGCCGCCGTTGAACAGAAAGGTCACCGGACGGTTCGGGTCGCGCGGTTCCTTGATATAGGATGTGGTCACGACGGCGACTTCGGGCACGCCGTCCTTGTTCTTCAGGATCGTCTCGCCGATCGTCGCGGCATAGCTGATCTTCTGCCCGCCGAATGTTCCGGACAGCTTCGTCGTGCGGACCTGCGGTTCGATATCGGACGTCTTTTCGACCTTCGCCTTCTCGCTCGACGCGTCCTGCGCGTAAACGGCGGAAGGAGCGGCGACGGCAAGCGCCAGCGCGATCAGCGACAGACCCGATTTCATGGATATTTCTCCCCGTTGAAGGCGCGAACCCTAAGCGGGCGGGGAAGGGGCGGCAAGGCCGCTTGTCGGGGCGAGCTTGCGCTTTGTCGAAGGGGCTCAGGCCGCTTTGCGCTGTACGGTGAGTTGCAGGCCGAGTGCGTCGAGCACTGCCATCAACGTTTCCAAAGTCGGATTGCCCCGTTCGGAAAGCGCATTGTAAAGCGCTTGCCGCCCCAGCCCCGTCTTGCGTGCAATCTCGGTCATGCCTTGCGAGCGCGCAATGTCGCCGATGGCCTTTGCGATTTCCTCCGGCGAGCCATCCTGCATCCAGATTTTCAGCCAATCGACGACATCTGCTTCCGAAGACAGATAATCGGCGGGGTCAAAGGGGATCGTCTTCAGTCCCACGGATAAACTCCTCTGCCAGGGCTTTCGCCCGAATAATATCAGCTGGCTGACTATCCTTGTCGCCGCCAGCCAGGAGTAGGATCATTATGGTCCCATGCTCCAGGAAATACACGCGGTAGCCGGGGCCAAAAAACATGCACAATTCATGCACGCCGCCGCCAACTGCCTTGCAATCCCCGAAATGGCCGTTTGAGAGTCGGACCAGCGGACCAGCCGCTTGAGGATACGAAGCTGACCTGCGCGGTCTCGCAACCTCCGAAGCCAACGGTCGAAATCGATCGACTGTTCGAGAACGAATGATTGTCCTCTATACAGGACATTCGGGGAATCGTCAATTCGGTCAGTCACTGGGTGCTAATCCTTTCGCAGGATCGTCTGGCACCCGATTTTGCGGCGCGTTACCGCCGTCAGCTAGAGGCTCAAGCTGATGATTGAACCGAACTGGAGCAGCTTCACCGCCCCCACTTCGTCTTGCTCTGCTTCCCGAAGCGCCCCTTGCGCGTGCCCGGCTTGCCTTCGTTCGATCGTCCGACGCGCGGTGCGACCTGTTCGTCTGCAGGCAAGCCGAGTTCGTCGGCTTCCAGCCGCCGGATTTCGTCGCGCAGGCGGCCGGCTTCCTCGAACTCCAGGTCGGCGGCGGCGTCGCGCATCTTCTTTTCCAGGTCGGCGATATAGGCGCGCAGGTTGTGGCCGACCATATGGTCGGGCTTGTCGTCGCCCAGGCTGATGGTGACCTGATCCTTCGACGCGACATGTGCGATAATGTCGCCGATATTGCGCTTGATCGTCGTCGGCGTGATGCCGTGTTCGGTGTTATAGGCTTCCTGCTTTTCGCGGCGGCGATCGGTTTCGCGCATCGCGCGTTCCATGCTGCCGGTGATGCGATCGGCGTACAGGATTACGCGTCCGTCGACGTTGCGCGCGGCGCGTCCGATCGTCTGAACCAGGCTGGTCTCGCTGCGCAGGAAGCCTTCCTTGTCGGCGTCCAGGATCGCGACCAGGCCGCATTCGGGAATGTCGAGCCCTTCGCGAAGCAGGTTGATACCGACAAGAACGTTGAACACGCCAAGGCGCAGGTCGCGAATAATCTCGATGCGCTCCAGCGTCTCGACGTCGGAATGCATGTAACGGACTTTCAGACCGGCTTCGTGAAGAAACTCGGTCAGGTCCTCGGCCATGCGCTTGGTCAGCGTCGTGACCAGCGTGCGATAACCGTTCGCGGCGGTCGCTTTTGCTTCGGCGATCAGGTCGTCGACCTGTTCCTCGACCGGACGGATGATCACCGGCGGGTCGATCAGGCCGGTCGGGCGGATCACCTGTTCGGCGAAGACGCCTTGCGTGCGGTCCATCTCCCACGTGCCGGGGGTCGCCGAAACGCTGACCGTTTGCGGCCGCATCGCATCCCATTCGGCAAACCGCAGCGGCCGGTTGTCGATGCAGCTCGGCAGGCGAAAGCCATATTCGGCCAGCGTGATCTTGCGGCGATGGTCGCCCTTCGACATCGCGCCGATCTGCGGGATCGTCTGGTGACTTTCGTCGACGAAGAGCAGGGCGTTGTCGGGCAGATATTCGAACAGCGTCGGCGGCGGCTCGCCGGGCAGGCGGCCGGTCAGGAAGCGGCTGTAATTCTCGATCCCCGCGCAGCTACCGGTCGCGGCGATCATCTCGAGGTCGAAATTGGTACGCTGTTCCAGTCGCTGCGCCTCGAGCAGGCGGCCCTCGGCCTCCAGCTCCTTCAGTCGTTCGGCCAGCTCGTGCTTGATCGCCTCGCTTGCCTGTTTGAGCGTCGGGCCGGGCGTCACATAGTGGCTGTTGGCATAGATGCGGACATGGTTGAGGTTGGCGATCTTCTTGCCCGTCAGCGGGTCGAATTCGGTGATTTCCTCGATGTCGTCGCCAAAGAAGCTGACGCGCCAGGCCATGTCCTCATAGTGTGAGGGAAAGATTTCCAGGCTGTCGCCGCGCACGCGAAAATTGCCGCGCGCGAACGCCTGGTCGTTGCGCTTGTACTGAAGCGCGACGAGCTTGCGGATGATCTCGCGATTGTCGACCGTCTGACCCTTTTTCAGGTCAAAGATCATCGCCGAATAGGTTTCGACCGATCCGATGCCGTACAGGCACGACACCGAGGCAACGATGATCACGTCGTCGCGTTCCAGCAGCGCCCGCGTCGCCGAGTGGCGCATGCGGTCGATCGCCTCATTTACCGAGCTTTCCTTCTCGATATAGGTGTCCGATCGCGGCACATAGGCCTCGGGCTGGTAATAGTCGTAATAGCTGACGAAATATTCGACCGCATTGTTCGGAAAAAAGCTCTTGAACTCGCCATAGAGCTGCGCCGCGAGGATCTTGTTCGGCGCGAGGATGAGCGCGGGGCGCTGCAGCTCGTCGATGACCTTCGCCATGGTGAAGGTCTTGCCCGAACCCGTGACGCCCAGCAGCACCTGATCGCGCTCGCCGGCAAGCGCGGTATCCACGAGTTCGCGAATCGCCGTCGGCTGGTCGCCTGCGGGCTGATATTCGCTAACCAGTTCAAATCGCTTGCCGCCTTCGACCTTTTCGGGACGCACGGGACGGTGCGGGACATAGGCCTCGCTGGTGTCGATTTCGTCGAGCGATGTGCGAATCTGGATTGCCATTGCTGCCAATATGGTATCGATGGGGCGGGTCCACAATCGCAATGAGTCACAAGGGGATGGATATGAAAAAACTGATTACATTCGCCGCTCTTGGCGTCGCATTGGCGGCGGCGGGTTGCAGCAAGTCGGCCGATGGGCCGGTGAAGCGCGAGGCCGGAAAGTGGACGACCGAGGTCAAGGTCGAGAAATTCGACATCGAGGGACTGCCGCCCGAGCTGAAGGCTCAGATGCAGCAGCAGATGGCGACGAGCCGCACCTTCGACGAATGCCTGACGGCGGAGCAGGCCGCGAAGGAAGATATCGCCGGCGACATGTCGAAGGCGTCGGGCAGCGGCGGCTGCACCTGGACGAAGAACAATGTCGGCGGCGGCAAGATCGACATTGCCGGCAGCTGTAACGGGCCGAGCGGCAAGAGCGATCTCGCGATGACCGGCACGGTCGCCGAAAAGAACACCGACGTGACGATCACGATGAAGGGGAAGTCGCCGACCGGCGGCAACATGGAAGTCGTGATGCGCGCGACGGGCAAGCATGTCGGCGCCTGCACGACCTGAGGTCGGATGACGTAGCGAACAGAAGGGGCGCATCGACCGGCTGGTCGATGCGCCCCTTTTCTTTTGGCGCCATGGTCTCGGAAAAAGCCATGGTTTCGGTAAGAGGAGGAGGAAGGCGATGCTGGGCTATGTCACGATGGGAACGAACGATCTGGAGCGCGCCCGCGGATTTTATTCGGGCCTGCTCGGTACGATCGGCGCGAGCGAATTGATGCGCATGTCGGATACCGAGGCGAACGGTTTCACCCTCTATGGACTTGGTTGGGGACAGCCGGGGATCGCGGTGACCCGCCCCTATGACGGCGCGCCCGCCGATCGCGGCAACGGCCATATGGCGGCGATCGTCCTCGACGAACGCGCAAAGGTCGACGCGCTGCACGCCAGGGCGCTCGAACTGGGAGGAAGCTGCGAGGGACCTCCGGGCGTGCGTGGGGAGGAAAGCGAGCAAGCCTTTTATGCCGCCTATTTCCGCGACCCCGACGGCAACAAGCTGTGCGCGTTTCGGATCGGCCCGGCGTAACGCCGGCGGCTTGCGGAGGGTGAAAGGGCGGGAGGGGGCGGACTTGCCGGACGGGGTGTAGGTGGGGCTACAATCCCGTCCGGCGAAGTCACTGTTTATGAGGACGGCAGATTAATCGAACGGTGCCAGGGACCAGCTCGCACCCCTCGGTCTGTCGACCTCATTCGTCCAACCCGGGCGGATGCCCAGCCCAGACCACGACGGCACAGGGCACGTCGCGACAATGACACTTTCCCACGCGATGAGGGAGGGGGACAGTTACAAGGGGTCACGTCGCGGGGTGTAGCCGGATAGAAGGTATTTCTTAACCATTTGCCGCCGATTTTGGCCACATTTGGCGCGGGGATTCGAATTTGTTATAAGGCCGAAGCTTCCTGTTACCGTTACATGGTAGTAAAACCGGCTGGTCGTGCCCGTCGATTGGCGTATCTACCGCCCCGCCACGTCAGAGGGCATTTGAGGGTTGCATGGACCGCATTAAAGCGAACGACATACCGGACACGGGCGAGACCGACCGGATTATCAACGAGGAGTTCGAGCGGCTGCTTGCATCGCCGCTGTTTACTCGTTCGCCCGTGCTGTCGCGTCTGCTGCAGTTCCTGGTCGAACACCGCCTGCGCGGCGGACGCAGCGCGCCCAAGGCTTATGCGATCGCGACCGAGGCGCTGGGCCGCAGCGCCGATTTCGATCCCGCGGTCGACAGCTATCCGCGCGTCATGGTCGGTCGCCTGCGCACCTTGCTCGACCGCTATTATGCCGAAACCCCCTGGGTCCACCGCCTGCGTGTCCCGCAGGGCAGCTATGAAATCGTGGTCCAGTACCGCTCGTCACCCCCTGCGCGATCGAGCGCCGAGGGAGAGGATGGCGCGGCGGCGGCGGCTGTGGAGGCGGCCGGCGGCCAGGTGACGTCATCGCGTCAGCTTGGGGTGGCGGCGCCCGCGCGCAGCTCCCGGCCGGGGCTGTGGGCGGCGCTGGTGGTCGTCCTGGCCCTTCTGGCCGCCGGGGCCTGGTGGCTTCCGAGCAATTGGGGCCGGCTGTTCGCAAGCGCGCCGGTCGCGATTCCGCTGCTGGAGGTGAGCGCGCCGCTGTCGGGCGATACGCCGACGTCGCGCGCCCTTGCGCGCGGACTGGACGGCCGGCTTCGCGACGGCCTGCGCCGTTTCGATCTGGTCGACCTGCGCAGCGCCCGCGCGCCCGCCAGTTCGCCCGCCGCGGACCGTGCCGACTATCGCCTCGACGTATCGATCGTTCGCCAGCTCGAGGGGCAGGCGGCCGACGTCACGCTCGTGCTCAACCGCGTCGCCGATCAGCGCACGATCTGGTCGCAGCAATTCCATCTCGTCGGCGACCAGATGCCGGGCTTCGACGCCGTCGACACCGCGATCGCGCAGATTGCGGGCGATTATGGCATCATCGTTCGCGACCAGCTTCAGCGTGAGCCCGACAATTTTGCGCCGGGTTTCGCCTGTCTCGCGCAGTTCAACCGCATGCGGCAGATGCGCACGGCGGACAGCGCGCAACAGGTCGACGCCTGTCTGCGCGCGACGCTCGACCGCAATTCGCGCGATCCCGTCGCGCTCAGCGCGCTGTCGTTGCTGCGCTTCGGCGACTGGCAGCCGCGCCGCGGTACGCCGCAGGGAACGGCGGCTTTCCTCGAAGCGCGAATGCTGGCCGAGCGCGCCTATGAAAACGGCCCGGGCACCGCGGCGGGACAGTTCGCGATGGCGCGCGCCAATTTCTATACCGGCAATTGCTCGGGGGGCGTCGCGATGGGCGATGCGGCGGTGCGCCTCAATCCCTATAACGCCGATCTGACCGGCTTCCTCGGCCTGTTCAAACTGGCCTGCGACGATGCCGAGGAAGGTACGGCGCTGCTGCAGCGTTCGCTCGACCTCGATTCCTCCTATCCCGGCGTCCCGGCCGTGACCCTGGCGTTCATCCGCTCGCAGGGCGGCGATCAGGATGCGGCGATGTCGATCCTCGACCAGGTGCCGTCGAGCAGCGCGCGCGAGCCGCAATTCCTGATGGTGCGCGCGATCGTGCTGGCGCGGCAGGGCAAACAGGCCGAAGCGCGCGCTCTGTGGCAGCGGTTGCTCGCCTATACGAAGCAGCCGGCGAACGCGCCGCCCGAAAGGGTGCTGCAGCAGTTCGTCATCACGCCGACGGTGATCCAGCGGTCCTCCGCGGCGCTGCGCGAATCGGGCGTCGTCGGGGCGCCGGCCCCTTGACGTCCAGGGTCGCGGCGGCAAGGCTCGTGTCATGTCGCCCGGCCTCGCCCTGCTGATCCTGACTTCGGTCGCCGCGCCGCCTGCCGCCGTGGCGGTGCATTTCGATCGCGACGGACGGGTCGAGACGCGCGTGGCGGAGGGGTTTGCCGATCCCGCGCGCGGCCGTGCCATTACCCCCGACGATCCGGTCCGCGTCGCATCGGTGTCGAAACTCGTCGTCGCGCTGGGCGTGTTACGCCTGGTCGAGGCGGGGAGGCTCGACCTCGACCGCGACGTGTCGGACTATCTCGGCTGGCGTTTGCGGCATCCGGCGCATCCCGACGTCCCGATTACGCTGGCGCAGCTTTTGGGGCACCGCGCCGGCCTGACCGACGATGTCGATTATGCCCTGCCGCTCGGTACCGATCTCGAGGTGGTGCTGGCCAACCCGGCCGCCTGGGACGCGGCCCGACCGCCCGGCGGCGATTTCGCTTATGCCAACATGAATTATCCCGTCGTCGCCGCGGTGATCGAGGGGGCGACGGGCGAGCGGTTCGACCGGGCGATGCAACGCCTCGTCTTTCGCCCGCTCGGCATCGACGCCTGTTTCAACTGGCCGACGTGCAGCGACGCTGCGGTCGCTCGCGCCGTTACGCTCTATGGCGCCGACGGGACCGTTCAGCGCGACGATCTGGGCGGCAAGCGCCCCGATTGCCCGGTCGTTCCGGCGCTTGACGGCAGCTGCGACCTGTCGGCGTACCGCCTTGCCCATCATGGCGCGGGGTTCAGCCCGCAGGGCGGCCTGCGCATTTCGGCGAACGGTCTTGCCCGCATCGGCGTGCTGCTGCTTCGCCGGGGCGAGAATTTTCTTGCAGCTGAAAGCCTCGCGCGGCTGGAGGCGATGCAACCGGTGCACCCGACGAGCGGCGAGGGGACCGGGGGATTCTTTTGCGAATATGGCGCGGCGATGCACAGCACCGGCGGCCCCGCTCTCGCCGATCCGGCGTGCCGCGATGACCTGTTCGGCGATGGCCGGCTGCGTCTTGGTCATTCGGGCGATGCCTATGGATTGCGGTCGGGCCTGTGGTTCGACCTTGAAGCCGGCGACGGCATTGCCTATTTCACCACGCAGGTGCCGGAGGGGCAGAAAGGGGAGCGTTCGGCCTATGGCGCGGCAGAAGAGGCATTGATCGACAAGGCGCTCCGCCCCCCGACCGATGCCAGCCCTCTTGCCAGCCCTGCTGCTGGGCACTAGGGCAAATTCCAACATTCACGACATAGTCAGAAAAAGGAACTGTGCATGAGCGATTCGGCTGAAAAGGTAAAAAAGATCGTCGTCGAACATCTGGGCGTCGAAGCCGACAAGGTCACCGTCGATCTTCCATTCGGGGA
>JAFKLT010000054.1 GCA_017309275.1 Sphingomonadales bacterium
CGTAAGCGGTGTTCTCAGCCCACGTCGGTCCAGGGCATGAGATTTCCGACGTTGTTTGCAGGGTGACCATTTGCCAGTTTGCTGAGCGTCTGGGTCAGCCAGTCGTGCGGGTTAATGCCGCTGATCTTGCAGTTTTCGATGAGCGTGGCGATCACCGCCCAGTTGTCGCCGCCCTCGTCGGATCCGGCGAACAGAGCGTTCTTCCGGTTCAGTGCGAGTGGCCTGATGCTGCGTTCGACGGTGTTGGAGTCGAGGTCGATGCGGCCGTCGTCGATGAACCGGGACAGTCCATCCCAGCGGGTGAGCGCGTAACGGATCGCCTCGCCGAGCTTGCTCTTGGCGCTGACCTGGCGGCCGCGCGCGGCAAGATATTGGTGAAGCTCCTCGACGATGACGCGGCTGCGTTCGGCCCGAGCGGCACAGCGCTGCTCGGCGGTTGAACCACGGACCTCATCCTCGACACGGTAGAGCAAGGCGATCCGGCGTAGCACTTCAGTCGCGACCGGCGAGCTGTCGGCGAGCTCATAGAACTTGCGGCGCACATGCGCCCAGCAGAAAGCGAGCCGGACCTGCTGGCGCCGCCGGGCGAGCGCGGTGTAACCGCCATAGCCATCGACCTGCAGGATGCCCGCAAAATCGCCAAGATGGGAATGAGGGCGCTCTGCCTTGCGATCTGGCGCATAGACATAGGCCACGATCGGCGGATCGGAGCTGCCCCATGGCCGATCATCGCGAGCATAGGCCCACAGCTGCCCTGTCTTCGTCCGTCCGCGCCCCGGATCGAGGACCGGGGCGGTTGTCTCGTCGGCAAACAATCGCTCGGATCCTCGCAGCGCGCCGAGAATGTGGTCACGCAAGGGACGCAGATACCAGGCGGCTCGCCCAACCCAATCGGCGAGCGTCGATCGGTCGAGCTCGATGCCCTGCCGGGCGTAGATCTGGGCCTGCCGGTAAAGTGGCAAGTGATCGGCATACTTGGATACCAGAACATGCGCGATCAGCGCCTCGGTGGGAATACCGCCCTCGATGATCCGTGCCGGCGCGGGGGTCTGCACGATCGCGCTCTCGCACGAACGGCAGCCATAACGCGGTCGCCGGGTGACCAAGACGCGGAAGGTGGTCGGAACTACGTCGAGGCGCTCGGCCACATCCTCGCCGATCTGGTGAAGCGCGCCGCCGCAACAAGGGCAAGCCTTGCTCTCGACATCGACGATCTGTTCGACCCGCTCGAGGTGCGCCGGCAGTGAACCGCGGTTGGTCCTGCGCGGGCGATCGGCGGGCGTCCGGCTCGCCTTGTCCCTGGCGTGCTCCGCCTCAGCCATTGCCGTCTCGACTTCCTCAAGCGCAAGCTGGAGCTGATCGGGGTCTAGCTGTTCGGAACGACGGCCAAAACGGTGACGCTGCAAGGCGTCGATAATCGCCTTCAGGCGTTCAACCTCAACCTTGAAACCCTTGAGCGCATCGAGCTCGCGGGCCTGTTCGAGAACGAGCGCGCGCAGCGCGTCAACGTCTTCAGGCAGGTCCGCTTCCATGAGCATGGAAACAGTGAATCAGCAGATGAAAGCCGCGTCAACCGGCAATCTGCGGTGCTATCGGGCGGCGTCCGCCATGCACCCGGCGCCAGTCCAAACCCTCGAGCAAAGCGCCAAGTTGCGCGGCCGTGAGCCGCATCACGCCGTCTTGTATGCCCGGCCACTTGAACCCGCCGGACTCCAGCCGCTTGGCCATCAGGCACAGGCCCGTTCCGTCCCACCAGACCAGCTTGATCCGGTCGGCACGCTTGGCGCGGAAGACATAGATCACGCCGGAATAGGGATCGCCGCCATACTCGGCACTGACCAATGCTGACAGGGCATCGGGCCCCTTGCGGAAATCCACGGGCCGCGTTGCCACCATCACGCGCGTGCCTGGACCGAGCCCGATCAAGGCGACACCCGCAGAGCCTGGAGCACGGCCGTCGCCAGGTCCGTGCTAGCCGTTCGTCCAATCCGGACCACAGCACCGCCAACCTCAACTTCGATCGCCCCATCGTGCGACATCGGCTGGGGGCGGTCAGCTACGACAGGAACAAACATCGCCTGACGCTCACTACCGCCATCGCTGGCCTGACGCGCAGCCCGTGCATAGCGAAGCTCCCGCCGCCAGGTATAAAGCAAGGATGTCCGAATGTCGTGGCGGCGCGCAAATGCGGCTATGTTGTCGCAATGCTCCAGCTCGGCGACAATCGCCAGCTTCTGCTCCAGTGTCCAGATCCGGCGGCGACCGGCCATCGCACCGAGCAACTCCGGTCGACAAACAGGCTCCCGAGCCACTCCAGTGTAGGTGTCCAGTGCGCTCGCAAGGCTGTCGTCATCCATACAGCCCATCATCTGACGCGATCACCCCACGACGCAAGGTGGCCCGGAAACAGCGCTTACTTACGCCGCGGGAATTGCTTTGCGCGACGATTGCCGGCGCCGTCGCGATAATCGACCAGCCACACGGTCTTCACCGAACCGTCCTTTGCGGGCGGGAGAACCCGTTTGCGGATGCTAGCCAAGATCCCGACCTCTCCATACGTCGCCCTCGCCGCCGACCTCTTCTGCCCACGCCGCGAGTCGAGATTTGAAGTCGGGGAAGCCATCAGGCTTAAGCTTGGACGCGAGCAACTCAGAGAGACGCTCGATCAGACCCGAAAGCGAAAAGACCGACCACCTGATCGGTCCTTCGACCGCCAACATCAGTTCCAGTCGCTTTCTCGCATAATCTTGATCGATCGCTGTAACACCAAGGTGCTCGGATAAACGATCACCGTGGACGAGATCTTGGAGGCTTAATGTTGGGGCTTCACAAAAGACCGGCTCCCCACCGGAGATCGCTAACGTTGCACCGCCGGCAAGCTGAGCAAAGCTTGCTTCGATGATCTTGATGGCTCGCTCCGGCGAAATGCTGAATTCATTGAGCTGCAAAGCCACGCCTAGAAGAAAAGCATGCTCCGCATAGTAGGTAGCAGCTCGGCCGCGGCCTGTGTTGACGCCGGGAGGAAAGCCCAATCGCTGCAAATGTTTCAGCCGATTAGAAAACGCCGAACGCTTTTCCTCCGCGATTCCGTGAATCTCTGCCAGCGCCGCTTCAACCTCTGCGAATCCATAACCCACTGCCACGTCACCTCCGGATGAATGCATCGATACGCTATCAATTGACGCATATCAAATCGCATGATAGTGGAACGGCACTCTTTCAATTTTATTAACACCGAATGATGAAAGGAGTGACCGATGAACGCATTGAAAGAAGACCTGCTGTCGGGGGTCCAAAGCATCGCCGACTACATTGGCGAGGATAAGCAGGTCGCGCAGCGCCTGATCACCAAAGGAGAGATTCCGGCATTCAAGAAAGGACGAAAGGTCTTCGCTCGTAAGAGCGAAATCGACGCCGCTTTCCGAAACGCCGCCTGAGGCAAAGCGGCCGACGACCAGGTTGCACCCCGATCGCCGGCCAGATCGAAACCCCGCACTACCGGAGCAATTCGACATGACGACTAATACCACATCCGCGACGGCGAGCAAATCGTCCTCGCCCCAGCGCCACATCGACCTCGAACACGTCTACGGCGAGCTGCAGGTCGCGACCGTATTCATCGACGCGACCGAGCAGTTTCTCTGTGACCTTCGCATGGCGATGCCTGACAGCGACCCGAGCGAAAGAACCGTAGGCATTTGCCTGCAAATCGACACGATGCTTTGCGAGATCAAACGCGTCACTAAGATGGTCTACACCGACCTGAGCGACTTCATAGACGCTTCGCCAGCCGCCAATCTCCGCGTCGGAGTACTGTCATGAGCGCGGCGCTAGACCAGCTCGAACAGACCCTTTGCGCCAATGAGCGCCAAGGGGTCCTTATAGAAACCATCGACGAGAAGCTGCACTACGCGCTCGACAGCATGCCCGCAGGAAAACGCCGCGACGACGAGATACGCACCTGCTGGCTCCTGCTCTGGACGGCGCGGGAAGCGCATGACCGTCTGCACAAACAGTTCGGAGACGCACACGAAGGCATTCTTGCCGAAAGGGGGGCGTCATGACCGCTTCGGCGAACACATCCGACGTCATGCACGGGGATGCAGAACTCCTCGCTGCATGGGGACGTCGCTCCATCGCCAACGCGATCTATGGCACCCTGCCTTTCTCGGATTGCCCCGGCAAAGCCTATACACCGGAGGAGCAAGAGCAACTCGACATCATCGACGAGGCCGAAGCGCTCATCAAAGACGCTGCAGCTTCAACGCCGCAAGGTATCGCGGTGCAGGTTTGGACCGCACTTTCCCACATCGAACAGACCCGCGATGCTGAAGCCGCGATCAACATAATGGACCTGGACTGGTTCCTGATCGACGAGTCCCGGTTTGATTGGTCCGTTCGGCTGATCATCGCTGCATTGAAATCGCTGCGCGCGATGGGAGGTTCGGCATGAACAGCCCGGATCTTTCCTCAATCGCCCGCGGCGTCCCCGACGTCGATCTGCTTCGCGCCCTCGCCGCGACCAATCGGACTGCGCTCGAACGTATGATCGAGGTGTCGATCGACATCCTGGACGAAGTTGACGGCGACGCAGATGATCAGGACGGCTGCGGCGCCGAGGACGAACCTTGCGCGTACTTCGCTCTCGAAGGTCGAGGCGCCGGCTGCCTCGTCAGCGACAATGATTTCGATGAGGTGTGGAACCGCCCGAATGCGGAGTCGGACGCATGAGCCGCGCCCACATCGAAATCCGGCGCGACGGACCGCTATTCCGCATCGCAGTCAACCCGGAGACCGCTCTGCCGAAAGGCTGGAACCGGCCCCAGACGTTCAGCTCGCATCCCCTCGCCAGGATGGGCGCCAAACTGATGTCGGATGCGTCCGGCCTACCCGTCGTCGACATGGCGAAGGCTGGGAATTGATCGTGGCAACCGCTTATCAACCTCGGCCCATAAAGCGGTCGCGACGTACTCGCGATCAGGTCGCGCAGCTCGACGATCAGATTGTCGACGTGCTGCGCGAAGATCATCCGCAGAGCGTCCGTCACGTGTTTTACCGCATGACGGACCCTCGATTGCCCGAACCAGTCGAGAAGACGGAGCACGGCTACAAGCAAGTGCAGCACCGGATCGCCGAGCTTCGGCGCCGGGGCGGCTTGCCATATTCGTGGATAAGCGATGCGACGCGGCGGGGCTACCATGTCGCGACGTTCGATGACGAAGCCGATTTCCTTCGCCGCGTAGCCGGAAGTTACAGGGCCGATGTCTGGCGGGACGCCGCAGTCTACTGCGAAATCTGGTGCGAAAGCAGATCGATCGCGGGCGTCATCCAAGCCGACTGCCAGCGATTGGCAGTATCGCTCTACCCGGCAGGCGGCTTCACAAGCATGACCTTGGCCTTCGAGGCGGCCGAACAAATCAAGGTGCTCGCAGCCGGGCGCCCTGCGGTGATCTTCTACGTCGGGGACTACGATCCCGCCGGCGTCCTGATCGACGTGGATATTCGAAACAAACTGCGCGAGCACCTTGGGGGTGAGGTCGAAATCGACTTTCGGCGCATCGGCATCACGCCCGAACAAATCCGGTTGTTCGACCTTCCGACCAAGCCTCGCAAGGTCGGCGATCGTCGCGCGCTCCACGTCCAAGAGACCGTCGAAGCCGAGGCGATGCCCGCGCATATCCTGCGCGGCCTGCTCACGGCAGAGATAGAAGCACTGTTGCCGCCTGATGCCGTCACGGCCGCTCAGATGGAGGAGAAGGCCGCGCGCCAATATTTCGGTGCGATCGCGGACCTCACTGCGCAGGGGCGGGTCTGATGGCCGATAAGCGGCGTCAAAAATACGAGCCGAAGCACATGAGGCTCTACAAGACGATGACCGACTCGTTGGCGTGGCAGCACCTTAGCGGCAACGCGATGAAAGTCCTTCTAGCGCTCGTGGCGCGCGATGACGGCAAGCGAAACGGTAAGATCGGCTTCAGTTGCCGCGAGGCATCAGGCGTGACGGGATTGAGTTCTCGTACCTGTTGGCGATGCTTTGCCGAGCTGCAGGAAAAAGGCTTTATTGTGTGTACGCAAGCAGGCGGATTCTCGCGAAAGGTCTCCCACGCCGCTCTTTGGCGGTACACATGGGCAGCATGGCCAGAAGGCAGAAAGGGACCGACCCGCGATTTCGAGAAATGGAAGCCCGATGGAAATTCACGGTTGAAGTTTTTGTCTGTCACGGATGCAAATTTTGCCGGAAACTTGGAAACACCCGGCGAACCGGTAGCAAAAAATTCAACAGGAAACTTGGAAACTCCGCAGGATTCCGATGTTTCCAATTTTGCAGAAACTACAACACTTATAAGTTACCATGGGGACCCGCACGGGGATCCGGTATCTGACCAACGGAAACGGGCGGAAACTACATCGCGGCCCGATCGCGAATTTCGGCTCGGCGACGAAGTTGCCGACCTTCGGCTTCTGACAACTGCGCATCTCGACGAGTTCGGGCCAGGCTCCCAATCGCGCCTCGCCGCTCGGATCGACTGCCCACCCGGGACATTCTCGAAGTTCATCAACGGCCGAAATCTACCGGTCGAATATCGGCGGCCGCTGGCCGCTGCTCTGATGGAGGCATCACATGCATAACCCCGAACAATTCAACGCCGCCCAATGGCTCGCCCACTGGACCGAGGCGGGTGGAGGCTGGGTCGGACGGAGTCTGCTCCTGCCGCCGCAACATCGTCGAGCTTTGCGGTGCATGGTCGATGATTTGGCCCCGGACGAGCTTCGCGCCGTGGCCGAGCATATGGGCGTCAACGTGGAGCCGGCAGAATGACGGTCACCGACATTGCCGAGGCGAGGCGTCGGCGCGATGAGCGTCGGGAGCATATCCGGCAGGCGACGCGCTGGGCATTTGAAATCATGCCGTGGCGCTGCACCATTACGTCAGATGAATTCGTCAGCCGCTGGCATGACCTCACATCGAGTGAGCGATACGAGGTTGCGCAGACAGTCGATCGCATGACGCATGAGTTCCAAGCTGCGGCAGTGGCGCCGGCGCTGGATTACGATGATCTCATGAGCCGCCTCGCCGGGCGCGAGAAATGGTGGAACCACGTTGCAAGCTGGTCATATCTTCAAGGGCCTCATCCCGATTATGAATCTGCTGACTTCATCGATCACTTCAGCCAGATTTCGCGCTCGGAGTTGCTTATGGGGATTATCCATGCCCGCCGTATCCGAAACGTGATGAAATGACCGACGCAGAAATTGTTATTCACGCCATCGAGCGCCTATCGATACCGATTGACCGGCATGAAGCGCTAAAGGCTAACCTGGCCGCGGTCATCGACGATCTACTTCAAGCCGGATTATATGCCGGTTTCCGGCCAGCTAGCATGGGTCGCCTCGGTAGCCCGACAAGCATCGTGAAGGCTATAGACGAGATCGCGGCGGGCCTGTCGCAAATCGAGCGCGGGCTGCAGCAGTTGGACGATGCTCGAAGATCGAACGCTGCAGGAAACCAGGTTCGCGGGGCCGAACTTGAGCGTTTGCAACACGGCACCTTGAGGGCGATTGTTTGCGGGATCAGTAGTCGCCTTCCCGGTCACAATCTGTCCGATGATCTGGTTGAAAGCGCCATGCCGCGCTACGGTACTGACTGGTTCGCTGGGTCGTGGAACGGCGTTTTCAGCGGAGCGTCAGACAGTGTAGCCGGGCTCGGCAGACTCGCTTCAGTCGACCGGCTCCGCGCCAAGAAGACGCCGGACGAATGGCGCGATCGCCTAATAGTCCACCTCGCCGCTGCCTTCGAGGCATTGACCGATGAGCGGGCTACGGCATTTAGACCTGGGGGGAACCCGAAGCCTGACTATCGCTCGCAGTTCTGCCGATTTGTTGCTGATTTGTGGCCGATCTGGTTTCCGGCGCCCGCAGCAGCGCCATCCAATGGAACGATCGAGCGTGCGCTGACGGCATATCGAACGACCAAATAGCAACCGATCTCCGCGTCGTAATTTGGGCGTTATCCACGTCAGCGCGATTGCTTCATCCATGGTGCACATTCTGCTCAAGGAGCTGCACCATGCACATGCCCATCGCAAAACGGGCGCTTTCAGTCCGAGAAGCCGCCGAAGCTTCGTCGCTCAGCAAATCGCAAATCCACAACCTCATCCGTGACGGCCGCCTTCGCGCCGGTCGTATCGGTAAGCGCGTCATCATCCCCAGCCAAGCACTCGACGATCTTCTTGAGAGCGCCGCGGGCATGAAGGTCTCGTGATGGGTCGGCCAATCGATCCCCTTGCGGACATGATCCTTCACGGTGTCGGCCACGATCCGCGCGATTGCACGACAGAGGCCGAAATGAACGAGGCCGTCGTTGACATGATGCAGCGGGCTCGGGAGTTCGATCGCCACACCGAAAGCATGCGTGCTGGCGTTCCCGGCGTCATCGCCCATCTGCGGCGCGATATTGTTCGCGCGCAACTCGCGCACCTACGTCGCTCGATTGGAGGCTGAGCGATGATCAACATCCTCTCCACCCCCCACCGCCAACAGGCCCTCGTCCGCGCCGAGCTTATGCGCCAGCGCGATCACGCTGGCCGAGCAATCGAGCGCATTCACGCAGACATGGTCGCGAGTGCCGCAGAGTTCGTCGAGCTGACCGAACGCTGGATGGCGAGCAATCCGCCTGCGCTGAGGGGTGGCAAGTGAGCGCCGTCCTCGCTCCGCATTCGGCGCCATCTCGACCGCCACGAGCATTCGACGGAACGCTCCCCGATCCTGCACTCGCGGGCATCTATCGGTACACCGACGTATTCGAGAAGCCTTTCACCGGCCCCCAGCCCCGCCGTCGTGCCGAGCAATTCGCCGATGTCGAGTTTGCCGCGCCGATGGCGCGCTGGCTCACCGAGAATGATCACACCCGCCCCTTCTTCCGCGACCGAGATTTCATCGCCGAGTTCGGGCGCCTCGCGAAATCAGAAGCGATCGCTGTCGCGAACGCGATGTGGTCGCGAGCCGATCGCGCCGCCGCCGCCGCGGGAACGAAAATCACACTGCCGGCTCGGCTGGGCGGCGATCCCGAAAGGAGCTAATCCATGTCACGCTTTTCAGGTCTTCCTGACCCTCGGGCAAATACTGCTAACCGCTCAGCGCGCTTCACGAAATTGATGGAGGCACTTCAGAAAGCCCGCATCAGTTCGCATGCATCCTATGCACAGGGCAGCGACGCGCGGCTGCGCTCGCTTGCCGTCCGCACCCCCGGAGCGGCGCTGGGCGCGACGAAGGTCGCCACCCCCTCGGTACCCGCCCCCACGCCATCGCCTGTGGCCAAGCGTGCGCCGGTTGCCGCTGCGAAGCCCGTAGCGACCACACCTCCGCCCCAGCCGTGGAAGGTGCCTGCCGACATCGCTGCGAAAGGTGCCAACGCTGAAGCCGGCTATCGGATCCTGTTTGAAGCCGTCTCGGATCAGCTCGCGCGGATGTCCAAAATTCCAGCTGCTCAGGGGCGTATCGCGTCTCTGATCGAAATGGTCGCATCTGGCAGTTCGGACGCCGACGTTCGCGCCGGATTGGCCAACATGCCTACCGACAAACAAAGGCAAATTTCTGCCTCATGGGATCAGGCTGTTGCCGCAGTTTATCACACTCGCGGCATAAAGCTCGCAAGCGCTGTCGATGCCAGCGGCCCCACTCCTCGCGACGCGGCACGGAAGCGAATGCTCTCTGTCGCGAGCAGCAGCTTGTTTGTCGGGAATGAGGTTTCCGCACTCAAGTTCCTGACAATGCGTGGGTGCTTCAGCGCTGATGCCGACGACCTGCTGGACACGCTGGCGACAGTCACCGGTTCGGCCAAGAGCTCCGAGGGGGTGTGGGACCGCGCCCTCGCCGCTGTTTTGGGAACGAAGCCCAGCGCCAAACCGGACCCCTACGGCTGGCAAGCAATCCACGCTGATGTGCGTGAACGCCGCCGCTGATAACTGAAAGGAAGAACAATGAAAAATGAAGTGTTTCGCCAGGCGGCGTCCGGATTTGCTGCGGTCGACGTGTCTGAAGAAAGCGCGATGATCGCCGAGATCGACGCGAAGATTGCCGTTGCCCAAAAGGGCATCGAAACCGCTGAAGATCGATGCTCGGAAATTGCGCGCCTGAAGCAGGGTCTCAAGGGCCCGCAGGGGGCTGACGTCGCGGCTGCGCTCCTGGATGGGGCATCGGCAACCGACGCCGCTCGCGCTGGCCCAAGCATCGAATCGCTTGAGGAAGAGCGCCTTTCCCTACGCGCCGGGATCAAGGCATTGGGTCATCAGATCGAAGATTTGCGCGCCGAGATCGGGAATATCGAGTCCAGCGCTCGGGCGAAGATCGGCGAGATCGCCAGCAGCTTCCATGAAGCGATAATGGCAGAAGCGCGGGGCAAGTTTGAAGAGATTGCTGCGCTCTACGCCGCCGCAGCCGCTGTGAGCGCTACCACCAGATATGGCGCTTACGAAACATCGCAGTTCCGCGACGTGATGGAAGTCGCATCGAGAAGCGGCAGCCTGATTTATGGGCTCAGGCGCGTCGACGTACCGGAGGAGGTCAACGCTGCTTTGCAGAACCTCCAGGGCAAGGGCCGCGCGCTGCGTATCGGGCTGATCACGCAAGCGACAATCTGACGAGATCCGATCGGGCGAGCTTCCGCGCTCGGTCGGCGGGTCATCGGGTCCCTTTCGTCACCCGGTGGCCATCTTCGGGGCGGCCGATCTCTTCGGCTCGGGGTCGGCCGTCCCTCCCTTCATCGATATTCGAACCCCCGCGTGCTCATGCGGTATTCTAACGCGGGCACCCTTGGCCGACCATCGCGTAGGCGAGCGGTCGGCCATTTTCTGTCGGCGCTATACCGAGAACCTTCACAGGCTCGACCTGACCAAAGAGCAGAGGGACGGGCATATCCGTCGGTATGCCGAATTGCTGGAAGCGAGGGCGGCAATTGTCCCGCAAAATGCGGAACAAATCGAAGTTAAGCGGGGCCGACCTGTCGGCACTGTCACCAAGATCGCGCAAGCCACCGGGCTGAGCAAGTCCACCGTGCGCCGCGCCCTCAACCCTAAGCCGCACGTCCGCGAGTATCCGCCCGTCCAGGACCGAAAGGAACACAGCCCATGCCTCGCCCGCTTCCGACAGTCGACCAATTGCGGCGCCTTCTGACCTATGATCCCGATACGGGCGTTCTGACCTGGCTGCCGCGGACCCCCGACATGTTCGCCGGCGCCACAGAACATCGGCGGCGCTGGACGTGCGCGGCATGGAATACCAAATACGCCGGCAAGCCCGCGCTGATCGGCATCGACGGCTACGGGTATTACCAAGGGCCGATCAACTACCGCTATGTGAAGGCGCATCGGGTGGCGTGGGCGATGCATTACGGCGAATGGCCCAGCCAGAAGTGCAGCCACCGGAACGGCGATCACCGTGACAACCGTATATCCAATCTCCGCGATGTCGACCATCAGACTTGCCACCGGAACGTCAAATTGTCGAAGCGGAACAAGACCGGCGCGCCCGGGGTGAACTGGCACGCGCGGATGCAACGGTGGCAGGCCTTTATCCGCTGCGACGGCAAATCGCGGTACCTTGGGACGTTTCGAACGGCCGCCGAAGCAACGGCCGCTAGGAGGGCAGCCCAAGTCGAGCTGGGCTATCACCCCGATCACGGGCAACCTCGCAAATTCCCGAACCACTTCATTCCGAAGCGGGACAGAATGCCTCTTCAAACTCGTGAATGACCAAAAATATGGGGCCGGTGTCAAAAAAGCGGTTCATCAGCGCATATCGATCCGATTTCGCTAACCTAGGACCCGCAGATTTCTGGGAAATTCAACCTTAAATGTAAAGCGTGGGTTGACATATTAAATGTAAAGTGACACTTTCCATAGGTGGAGATCGAGAGCGTCACCCATAAGCCGCTTCGTCGGTTCATCGAGACAGGCAACCCAAGGGGTCTGCCTGGTGACTTGGTGGACCGGCTCTTCAAGATGGTGAACTTCATCATCGCTGCGGAAACAATGGACGAGCTCGGCACGCCCCCGAACTATGGCCTGCACCCCCTTACGGGCGATCGGGCTGGCGTCTGGGCGATGACCGTGTCCCGCAATTGGCGGATGACATTCTCGATCGACGACGACGGAGCAATCATCGACTTGGATTTGGAGGACTATCACTGATGGCTATCAAGATTCATCCCTCTTTCGCGATCCATGCCGGCGAGTGGCTGAAGAGCGAGATCGTCGAGGCGCATGGCGTGTCTATCAATGAGCTGGCGGAGGCCTTCGGGGTCAGCCGGCAGACGATCAGCGCCGTGCTCAACGGTCGCGCGGCGCTGACGGCCGACATGGCCATCCGCTTCGAGAACGGCTTCGGCGTGAAGGCTGAGACGCTCTTACGCATGCATGCGCGCTACGAGCTCGCAAAGGCGCGGGAGCATGAAAGCGATCTCGCTGTGAAGTCGCTGATCGCTGCCTGATGTCCGTCGCGCTTGCGCCTCGCTCATTCCCCAAGCCCAGGCCCGCCGAACTGTGCATGCTCGCGGGCCGCTGGGCCGATGTGCTCCCCGAGGGCGGGGCGATGGTCGAGCGCAAGTTCGATGGCTTCCGCTGCCTATTCTTCCGCGGCCTCGATCGACAGCCGGGCCTATGGACGCGGGGCGGCATGCCCATGCCTGGCGCCGGTCATATTCTCTCTCGCTTGCTTGAGATCGAAGCCGCAATGGGCGGGCCGCACTTCATCGACGGCGAGTTCGTCGTCGACGGCACCCTCGCGGCGACCAAGGCGCATTACGAGCGCGGATGGCGTCTTGGCGATGCCGGCGTGTTCCATGCCTTTGATGCCGTGCCCTTTGCGGACTGGGAGCGAGGTCAGTCCGACATCCCCCTGCACGAACGCAAAGCAGCATTGGCCCGCGCTATCGCCGCGACCGCTCCCGATGCGTCGGCGTGGGAGTGGCGGGAGGGAAGCCGCGGTGCCGGGCACGGTGTTGATCCCGTCGAGCTGGTTGCGGATACTTGGGCCTTTGATGCTGCAGACGTGGAAGCGGAAGCGCAGTTCGCGTGGGCGGCGGGACACGAAGGCGTGTTAGTGAAGGATGCCGCCGCAGGTTATGTACGCGCCCGGTCGAATGCCTGGATGAAGCTCAAGCGCGTCGGCGAAGACTGACAGACTGACTAGGACTGTTTCACGATCCGCGCAGATTGCGTGACGGTGCTTAATAATGAAATGGCGGCTTCTCGTTGATTTTGGTGCGCGCGACGCGCCGACCCTACTTCGCGTCTAAGAGGGAGGAATCGGCGCGCCACGACGCGACACAAACCCTAAGCAGAATCCATCCAGTTTCAATAACCGCTATCTCCAGCCGTTGCGGCAAGTTCGGCAGAATAAAAAGCGCCCCCGCCCGGTATTGATGGCGGGGGCAGGCAGGAAGGTTAGCGCAGAGCAGCTTGGGTTGCGTAAGCGGCTCGCACGATCACATTAGCGCCATTATCCGTCACGGCATTGATTTCCATCAATGAATAACCCCCGCCGCTGCTAACGTAGATCAATGTTTGTGTTGCTGACCGGGCTATGGCCGATCATCGTAAGTTGCTTTGATTCGACCCGGAGCAGCAAGCGGAACGTCTCAACGTCGCTGGGACCCCTCCGCGGCGTGGGGTAAGAGGGGCTCTTCCGAGAGGGGGAGCCCTTTCGCGTATCAGCGCGCGGCACTCTGCTCAAAAAAAAGGCGGCCACCAAAGGCCGCCAGTCCAAGATTGAGTTGCAACCCGAGCATATATCCTAAATTCCCGCGATGTTAAGCCCTTTGCTTTAGTTCGTTCGATATATGACATCTGCCATGTCAGTATGCTCCCTTCGGTCAGCCACAGCCCTGCGACAGCCATCTTGTCGCCGGCACCTTATCGACGACAATCCTGCATGGAATTTAGGGCTCGTAAGGAAATCGTACGCATAGCGCCACTTTGCGAAATTGCGGAGGCAGCGTGTCGACCTTAATTCCTGTAAACCTACCTGGTCCCGCTCTCCGCCGAGCTGCTCAGTATATTCGCATGTCGACCGAGCATCAGCGATACTCCCCCGACAATCAGAAGTCGGTTATCGACACTTTTGCCGCGGCGCGAGGCTTCGACGTCGTTCGAACTTATCAGGACAATGGAAAGAGCGGCCTAACCTTGAGCAAGCGCCCGGCGCTACAGCAACTGCTTGCGGACGTATTGTCGGGAACGGCGGACTTCAAAGCCATTCTTGTGTTGGACGTCAGCCGTTGGGGGAGATTTCAAGACACCGATCAGGCCGCGCATTATGAATATATCTGCCGCGATGCCGGGGTGGAGGTCCATTATTGTTCCGAGCCGTTCGAGAATGATGGCGGGCCGCTCGCCGCTATTCTGAAGACGATGAAGCGCGTCATGGCCGCAGAATACAGCCGGGAGCTGTCGACCCGCATCTCGCGAGCCCAGCGCCATCAGGCCGGACTCGGGTTTGCGCAGGGCGGCGAGACGCCGCTCGGGCTCCGTCGTCAGGTGATCGGCGAGGACGGGAAGCGGCGGAATATCCTTCAGCCGGGGCAGAGCAAGGCATTCCGCACCGACAAAATCATATTTGCGCCCGGCCCGGCGCGCGAAATCGCGCTCGTCCGCCGAATCTTCGAACTCTACGTCCATGAGGAAATGCGGCTGGGGCAGATCGAAATCTGGCTCAACCGGAAGAAATATCGGCAGGCCAGTGGCAGGCCGTGGACATCGGCAGCGGTGCGCGGCGTGCTGACCCAGCCATTATATTCCGGGCGCTATGTGTTCGGGCGGCGCTACAACAACCTCGGGCGCAAATCGATGCTGAGCCCCGACCGCTGGGTGGATGCGGAGGTGATGGAGCCGATCGTGCCCGCCGCTCTGTTCGAGGCGGCGCAGGCGCGTCGGGCGGCAACGATGCGCACGATCCTCTCGAAGCAGGAACTGCTGTCGAGGCTAGCCCAGCTGCTGGAGGAGGAAGGCCATCTGTCCGGCCCGCTGGTGGACCGATGCCCCTATCTGCCCAACCGCATGGCGCTCAGGAACAATTTCGGGAGCGTGCGGGCCGCGTTCCGGATGGTCGGCTATGAGATTCCGAGTCGCTGCGCCAAGAACCCGGATGGGCATGTCTACAGCAACGAGGATTTGCTCGACGAGCTTCGCCGCATTCATCGCGAGCGTGGCTATCTGTGCGCGCATGCGATTGTCACCGACAGCCGAACGCCCGGAAAGTCGACCTTCGTCCGGCGCTTTGGCTCGCTGCGCCGCGCCTTCGCTCTGGCGGGCTTTCCGATGACATGGGGTGAGCGCCAGATCGCTGGGCTGGCGCACAAGGCCTGGGTCGGCGGAGACACTCACGCGCCCCGCAGGCCGATCCGGCGCAACCCAGACGGATCCCCCTTCACTGACGAGCAACTGATCGAAAATCTGCGAACCTTGCTAAAGAGCCACGGGCATTTGTCGGGGCCAATCATCGACTCCGAGCCGAGTTTCCCCGGCAGGAATTTCTACTACAAGCGGTTCGGAAAATTGACCCATGCTTATTTTCTGGCTGGATACTTCGGCACGAAGAGCGAAATATCCATCGCAGCGTCTGCGCGAAAGAAGCAAACCGCAGGAATATCCTGAGCCGGGTCCCGGCATTATCGCCGTCGCAATTGCTCAGCGATCAGTCCGGGCACCATTGCCTGCACCTCCCGCATGATCGCCGGCACGTCGACGCGGGCCTGACGCGATGTTCTGGGAATGCCGACGAACGCCACAACGAAATCTCGGGCGACTTGGCCTTTGCGAAGGCCGCCGTCCTTCCGCCGCGACTTTGCCGATCGCGTCTTGCCCGACCCGCTGAGCGTGGCGCCTTGGGCGATCAGGAGCGGCCTGCCATTGATGCTTTTCACCATGACGAGCGGACCAATCCGCTTGTCGAGCCCAAACTTATCCCAGTTCCTCGGCGTGATCTTCACCTTGCCGGCGCGCGCCGGGATGTTGTCGGTCGGGATCCAGAGATAGCGACCGCTGCGGGGCGCGATCTGCGCGCCTTGGGTATAGGCTTCGATCGTGCCTAGGGTCCGCTCAGACTTGCTGCGGACGTACACCCAGCCCGACGCCGAGAAGCCGACAGGCGAGGTGCGCACCCGGCCGCTCTTCTGCAGGTCACTCCCGCTCTCGATCGCATTGCCGAGGCGGCCAAGGGCTGCGGCGCTCATCTCGCGCCGGATCATGCTCTTGGCACGTCCGGCAGCGATATGGGTAGCGTTGAGCGCCGCAGCCTCCAGGCGCGCTCGGGATTCCCGTTCGAAGTTATCGAACCACGAACGGGGCGGCATTCTAAGTTCTACCTTGGGGCGGCTCATTGCTCTTTCCCCTCTCGGGCTTTCTGTAAGGCGTCACCTATGATGTTCCATGCATCGACCAGCAAAGCCGGCTGACCAAGCAATCCACCGCCGTCAGGCCACACGAATCCGGACATGCCGCGGTCGCATTGGCGATAGAGCGAAATCAAGGTGAAGCTCTGTTCGTCGACTAGCCGGCGTGGGTTTCGCCGGAAGGTTCCGATGCCGGGGATTTCCCATTCGGTGACCCCGATCCAGTTTCCTTCATATTGTCCGGGGTCTGTTGCGACACAGGCCCCGATGCGGAGTTTTTTTCCGCATCCTTGCTCAGGAAGAGACGGGATATCGACGCTGCGGCCAATTCAGCGATGGCGTCGCGACCGAGATCGCCGAACCTGTTTTCGAATTCCTCCTCCAACTCGAAGACCGACTCCAGCGTCAGCAGCTCATCTTCGAAGCGCGGGGTTATTTCGAGGCCGGTCCAGCCCACAACGCAATACGCAATGGCGTAGCGCGGCAGTGCCCGAGTGAACTTGATGTTGTCGGTATCCATCCGGCGCAGGCGCTCCGATCGCCGGTCGAGCCGCTGAAGCAATTCCTCAACAGCAGCAGTGTCGGGATGCTCGAAAGGCGGCATCTCCGGCGGTGCGTCCTCGCCGGTGGTTTTCGCATTGTCGGCCTCGATCAGCCGATTTGCGGCCTCTTCCGTGTAATCGGCCACCGCCTGCCAATAGGCCCGCACTTTCTGGACGCCTTCATCCTGGTCATCGCAGGACCACAGACGGCATAGCTCCTCGATCGTAGCCTCCCGCATCACCTCGTCGGTGTGTCGGCGTAGGCCCGCCTCTCGGAGGGCGTATGCCATATCTTCGCGCTGCTGCCGCGCCGGGGCTCTCAGAGTGAAGGAGGGAATCTCGGGGAGGTCACGAAGGCAATCGGGTTTGAACGATTTCACCTCCTTCGCGTGAAGCGGGATGCGCTGCATTAGGGACATGGAAATTCCTTTCGGTTGTTGGGGTTAGAGCATTCGCTCGGACAGAAAGCCGTTACCGAGCGAGCCGCCGCCACCGCCTGCGATGAGTGCGAAGCCGCGGAGTAGGTCTTGGGTTTGCTGTTGGATCGCCGAAACCACGGGAGTGTATGATTGTTCGACTGTACCGCTCGAAGTGAACGGGCTGTCGCGATCCGTTGCCAGGGAGATGATATTCGTCTCCCGGTCGAGCGCGGTTTTGGTCAGACGGGTCACCTCGTCGAGCAGATTGAAATATGGGCTCTGGCTGCCACTGAACTCACGCTGGATGCCGAGCAAATCCTGTGCTGCCTTTGCGAAGGCATCGTAGGCGGAACGATCTCCCGAGGCCACGCGGGCGGCGAGCGGGTCATAGGCCGCCTGGGCTGCGGACAGGCGATCCCGAAGCGACTTGCCGTTATTGCCCACGGTCAGTTCGCTGTAGAGGTCCTTCAGGCTGCCAGCTACGCTGTTCGTGGCTTCCTCGATCGCCTTCGCCCTTTCGAGGCCATACAGGCGTTCGAGGTCAGCAAATTCCGCCGCGCTGGCACCGGCCTCGGTGAAAATCTTCTGTAGCCGGGTGAACTCCTTGTCGAGCCCGTCAAGCGCCGCTCCGACAGGGTCCTCGTATTCCTTCAGCCGACTGAAGACGCTCTCGAAGTCCAGAGCCTTCTTAAGGCCCGCGTCGAGGTCCTTCGCCTGCTGCAAAAGGCGCTGCGTCGATGCTTTCAAGCCCTCAAGAACGCCGTCCTTGATGAGGTCCATTGTCGCATAGCGGATCGCGGCTTCGCTATCGTCGCCGAAGTCGACCGCGCCCTTTTTGACCTTGGTGATACCCTTGCCGGATGTGTCGACCCGGATTTTGCCGTCACGAACCCCGATGCTGACCGACCCGCGACCCGCATTGACGGATGCGCCAAGCTGCTCGGCGATGCTCTCGATGGTCGAGATGACGCTATCGCCGCCTTTTCCGGCCTGGTCTTTGAACTTCTGGGAATTGCCGCCGTAGCTGGCGATGGCCAACTGGCCATCCGCTCCGACACCGATCGTGGCGGAGCCAACCTTGGTCTTCTTGAGAAGTCCCCCCACAACGCTGCCAAGAAGTCCACCAGCGATACTTCCCAATGGGCCGGCGAACTTGCCAGCCAGCCCGCCAAGCGTTTTACCGATCGCTTCACCGGCAACCTGACCCAAGGCCCCGCCGATTGCTGATCCGGTCGCGCTTCCCTTTTTGCCGAAGATCAAGCTGGAAGCGGTCTGCCCAGTGAACGCCCCGGTGGCCAGGTTCTTGAGCAGGCTGTCCATGTTCTTGTTCAGCCGCTTCGTTTCGTCAGCCTGCTCCTGCTGGCGGGTGCGTGCAATCGACGAGCGGGTGCCAGAGACGACGATTTCCGCGAGGCTCGTCATACTACCGCCGTCAATGCCCAATTGCCCGGCAAGTCGATTGTCGTTCGCAGCGTTGAATTTGGTCGACGCCCTGGTGAAACTGTCGGTCAGTTGCTGCAGGGCAACGGTCGCCTGCGCGGTGCTTTCGACATATCCTTCGGTCGCTACGTCGATCGGCCGCGACCCGCGGATCTGGTCTTCTAGGCGGGTGAAGAGATTGCCGAACAGGCTATCGGTGATCCGGCGAGCGACGATTTCGTAAACCTGCTGTTTCAGGCTGCTAACGACGTCTTCCAGTGCGCCAACGGCGTCCTTTGGCAGGCCCGCAACGCCTTGAATGATCGTGTCATATGCCCGGTCGAGTTCGCTCAACTTAGAGCCGGTGGACTTTACCGCGCGGTCGAGGCGTTCTTGGGCCTTCTCCATCGCGATCATCTGTTCGCGCTGCTGCACGAGGAGCTGGTAGCGATCGTACGAGATGCCGCGGCCTTTGAGCTCCCTGCGAAGCTGCTCCTCGGTCTCAACGCCCAACTGGCGCATGATGTCGTACTGGAGAGAGAGAATATCGGCTTCGTCCTCGCGGCCACTGAGCACGAGGCGCTGCAGTTCAAGTTCGCGTTCGCTGGCCTTGATCCGATCCTCGATCGGCCGCTTGAGATATTCAGCCTTCAGGCGCTCAAAGTCTTCAATCTGCCTCTTCGTCTCCTCGTCTTTTGTCGTTTCGCCCTTCGTCCGCTTGCCGTCCGTCTCCCGCCGCTCGATCTGCTTCATGATCTTATCGAGATCTTCGGAAGCCTTCGTCGCCTTGTCGATGTCACTCGGAGCTTGATCGAATTGGCTGCGAAGGTTCGCGACAGCCGCGGCGGCGCTGTCGACGGCATCTTCTATGGCGCGCGCGGCGCGAAGTTCACGATCCGCGCCACCCCTGGTCGAACGAGCACGCGGTGCCTTTTTCCCCTTCATCAGCTCCTTCGCGAGTTTGCCGCTGGCGAGGGACTCTTCTTCGAGGGACAGTTCCCGAACATCGGCGTTGGCGGAAAACGCCTCGCCGCGAAGATCGAGAATGCGGCGGGCCTTGGCTGCATTGTCGCCACCCCCGCGGGCGATGGTCAGCAACGCGTCGCTGATCGCCTTCTGGTCTCCCTTATTCCTGTTGATGGCGTCGATGATCGTCGTGTCGCGGCCGATCGAGCGGATGAGCGGATCGGCAATGCTGCCGGCATTCTCGAAGCGCTCTTCGCCGCTGGAGGTAACCAGCCGCTTGATTTCGGTGCTGCGGTCCTTCTGTGTCCCCTTGAGAGCATCAATCTCATCGAGGCGCTTCAGGCGAGCATTGGCGATCAGGGCTTCATTCTGCCGGTTGATCGCCCCCGTCGCGAGGTCGAAGAACGTTTCCATATCGGCCAAGCGCTTTTCCAGGGCCTTGTGCGCGTCCTCCGCAACGTCAGCCGCATCGGCATTTTCGAATAGCCGCGCGGTAAGCGTCGCGAGGACACCGACGCCGAGCCCGACCGCAAGGCCCCAGGGACCCGAGAGGAATGTCGCAAACCTGCCGACGCTGGCGGCGGTTTTGTTCGATGAGCCTTCCAAGGCGGTCAGAGCGAATGCAAGTTGCGGTAATTGCTGGGCAAAAACGACGCCGGCCTTTTGGCCGCCGTAGAGGCTGATCGCGATGTCCTGAAGCTGCTGGCCCGCCCCGACCGACGCTTGCTGCACCGCGCGCTGCGATTCTGCCAAGCGGCGATTGGCGCCGGTGTAGCCAGCGATCTGCGTTCCCGATCGATTGATCTGGTCTTGCAGGCGCTCATACATCGCGGCCTTTGCATTCAACGCCCGGGCTTCCTCCTCTTGGGCGGCGGCCGCGGCCTGCGTCGTCTGAATGTGCCGGCGAGTTGCGGCCGTCATGTCGCCGGTCTCGCGGGCAACTTCTTCGGCCGCCTTCGCTACGAGCCGAAGCGCTTGAGCGCTGCGCTCCGCTTCTACGGCCGACTGGCGGATAGACTTGGTGTCGAACTGGAAGGCGTCCCCGGCGCCTCGCGGCAAGGTGAGCGCCTTCGCAACCGTGGCCTGAACATCGGCCATATCGCGTTCGAACTGTCGTTTCACGTAGTTGCCCGTCTCCGCTGCCTCAACGCGAAAGTCGCGGAAGCCCCGGTTGTCGAAATCGACCGAGCCGAAAACTGGAAATGTGCTGGCCTGGGCCATTGAAGCGTCCCCATGTCGGGGCGGCATTCTGAGGATTATATTTTTGCCGCCTCTGGGGGACGGTGATTATGTGCATCCATTATAGCGAATGGCGAGTCGGGGGCCAAGCGAAACCGCACAAAGCCAGAGGGGGAATTAGAGATGAAACTAGCGCCGCTTGCTTTGATTGGAATATCGCTGGCCCCCACGAGCGCCATGGCGGCCGATTGGCGGTATCTTGCGACATCCACGACTGAGACGGTTATCTACGTCGACGTCTCATCGGTTCGCGATCTTCCCGCCATTCCAATCGCGCGTCCATTTCCCGTCCGCCAGATTTGGTCGAAGAGCGACCACACTAATGACGCCACTGAACCCGACCGAGAGACGAAGTCGCTGCACCGGTTTAATTGCTCCGCGGAGACGATGTTGATCGCGAGCACATCCGGATATCGGCCGAATGGTACGGTTTCTCAGAGCCGATCCAATGAGGATTACGATTTCCGTTATGAGCCTGTCACGCCCGACAGCATAGGTTACGCGCTCATGGAATTCGCCTGCGGCCGTAGAGCTCTCGATCCTAATGCGCGCTAGCTTCAGGCGATGACCAAACGACAAGACCGCATACCCTACTGGCCGGCGATGATGGCGCGGCAGATGGCGGCCGACTACTGCGGGCTCAGCGTCGCCGAGTTCGAACGCGAGATAGTCGCCGGCCGCCTGCCTCTTCCGGTAAAGTTCGGTAGCCGGGAACGCTGGCATCGACAGTCGATCGACGAGCATCTTGATCGCATCGTGAATGGACCTGGCTACGATTGGCACGCCGAAAGCCCAATCTATGCCGGTGATCTAAGGTACCAGCGCAAATGAGCAAGCGAGCGGCGGTCGGCCACGACGACATTCTCCGCGTGCTGAAGGCTTGCAAGCGCGCGGGCTATGAGAAGGCGCGCGTCCACATCAGCCTGCGCGAGCAGACGATCGACATTATGATCGGCGAGGGAGCACCCGAACAACCGCCCTTCCACAACCCTTGGGATGATGAGTAACCGACATGCCAATTACCCCTATAGAACTATACCGCCGAATTTCTGACCGGGTTGAACGTCAGAAGTCGATCACGCTTTCGGCCGAAGAGCTGGATATGTTCGTCGTCATGGGCGGATACGATGCCCTGTCCAAATACACGAATGAATGGTTGCGCCAGCTTTCTGAAGACCGAATCGCCGTCACCACGACAGAGCATCGGGAGGCAATGGACGCGGCCTATAACAAGCGATACCCGCATCCCCATTTAGATCCCTACATCGAAGCAGCCCGGCGCCGTTCATGGGAACTTACGCAACCTCGATCAGGACCTCGGGTCAAATGAACGAGCGCAGCCATATCCTGCCTGAGCACGACGTTCGGCCATACTCGATCGCCCAGTTGGCCGACCGCTGGGGCTGCAGCGGCAGCTTGGTCCGCAAACTCATCAACCAAGGGGAATTGCAATGCTTCCGGATTGGCAACCTGATTCGAGTGCCGGCCGTAGAAGTCGCCCGATACGAGGCTCGCGTCGCCTTGCCGGTTCCCGTTCCGACCGTATCGGAGAACGGGGAAATCCAACACCCGCGGTCAGACAACCGACGATCAAAGGTTATGGTCCATTCGAGTCCTCGGAACATTCCGCGCGCACCTAGGCGCAAGCCTCCGATCCAATTGCTGAAAAGTCGTAACGACAAGTGATTGCCTGCCGCATTCGTGTTGCAATTCTGTTGCATCGACTCACCGAAGCGCAGCGATTTTCCGCGATTTTCGTTGAAACTCCGCGACACAATCTGCGGCACACTGCAACACGACTTTGACACTAAGTCATTGAAAAATGGTGCACCCGCCGCGATTCGAACGCGGGGCCCCCAGATTAGGAATCTGATGCTCTATCCTGCTGAGCTACGGGTGCACGCGTGGTCCGTGTAGCGGCGGGGGGCGCGGTCGGTCAATTGGATCAGTTCGCCGTTTCCGGCGGAACGATCGGTACGAGCAACGGCATCGCGGCGATGCCTTCGTCGCGCAGCGCCTGGGCTTCCTCGGGCGAGGTCTGGCCGTGGATCAGGTCCTCCGGCGCGCGGCCTTCGTGCATCGCGCGCGCCGCATCGGCAAACTCGCGGCCGACCCAGCGCGACTGCGGCAGCATCTCGGCCTGCTTCGCCGCAATGTCGGCCAGCAACTTGCGGACCAGTTCGGGGGCGGGACCTTCCGATGCATCGGCTGCCGGCGGCGGCGCGAAGTTTGGCACGGGCGTTGGCACGGGCGCGGTCGACATCTGGTTCGACTTCGCGCCGACGCGCGGCGCCATCACGGCCTTCTTGACGTCGCTGTCGCCGCAGATCGGGCAGGCGATCAGCCCGCGCGCCTGTTGATCGGCGAAGCTGTCGCTGCTCGCGAACCATGCCTCGAACCGGTGGTCGCCGGCGGCGCAACAGAGGTCGAAAACGATCAAGGGTCAGGCCGTCCCCAACAGGGCATCAAGCTCGCCCTTCGCCTCCAGCGCGGCCAGGTCGTCGCTGCCGCCGACGTGCCGGCCGTCGATGAATATCTGGGGCACGGTGCGTCCGCCGTTCGCGCGCGTGACCATTGCCTCGAACCCGGCGCGATCCATCGTCACGTCGGTTTCCTGATAATCGGCTCCCTTGCGATCAAGCAGCGCCTTGGCGCGCGCGCAATATCCGCAAAAGGCCTTCGTATAGATTTCTATCTTCGCCATACGGCTATCCTGTCATCCTTTCGCCACTGATATCGGAATCAACGTCCGCAAAGTCAAATATGTTGCCCGGCATCAGCGCGTCGGGGACCACGCGTGCCCAGGTCAGCGCCGATACGCGCGCCGCGCCGCTGCGTTTCAATGCTCGTGCGGCCGCGCGGAGTGTCGCGCCGCTGGCGTGGACATCGTCGACGAGCACCAGATGCCGGCCCGCCACGCGCGCCTTTGCGTCGGGGGCGAGGGCGAAGGCGCCGGCGACGATCCGTTCGCGGTCGCGCCGTCCCTTGCCGCGCAGCGCCGCCGTCGCCCTGGCCCGGACCAGCAGGTGATGGTCGTGCGGCGTCCCCGTCAGCCGCGTCAGCGCATCGGCGACGAGCGCCGCCTGGTTGAAGCCGCGCGACCAGAGCCGCCAGCGGTGGAGCGGGACCGGCACGATCAGCATCGCATCGCCCTGTTCCAGCATGGTCAGCCGCCGCGCCATCAATTGCGCCATCAGCGCCGCGTTGCCGGTCCGGCGTCCATATTTCAGCCGCAGCGCGACCGTGCGCGCCACCGCACCATAGGCGACCGCCGACGGCGCGCCCTCGAACGGCGGCGGGTCGGCCAGGCACGCGCCGCAACGGACCGCCCCGCCCGGCAAAGCGGTCGGCAGCGGGATCGAGCATTGCGCGCACCCCGGCCCGTCGAGGAAATGGAGCGACGACCAGCACTCCAGGCAGAATTGCCGATCCTCGCCGACGATCACCCCGCATCCCGGGCACCGCGGCGGCAGCGCATAGTCGACGACCGCGCGTCCCAATTGGCGGACGGCGCGAAGCAAGGCGCGGTCACCCGCGACCGATGCTGCGATTTCGGCGTCCCCCGCTGCGGCGCTCATGCACGGACTTGTGAAGCATCGCGCGGGACGGCACAAGCGCGCGCATGTCGTCACCCACCCCGCTCTTTTCCTCCGCGCGCCACGCCGCGCAGCGCGACCGCATGGCGCGCCTGCCCGAAGACGCCAATTTCCTGGCGCCGATCATCGCCGAAACGCTGCTCGACCGCCTGTCGATGGTCACGCGCGCGTTTCCCCGCACGCTGCTGGTGGGCGCGGCGGACAGCGCGCTGACCCAGCATCTGCGCGCGACCGGAACCGATCTCACCATTTTCGAGGCCGGACCCCGCCTCGCCGCCACCGTCGGCGCGCTGGTCGGCGAAGCCGATGCGATCGACCTGCCGCTGGGAAGCTTCGACCTGATCGCCTGGCCGGGCGGCCTCGACAGCGTCAACGACGTACCGGGCGCGCTCGTGCGGATGCGCGCGCTGCTCGCCCCCGATGGACTGCTGCTCGGCGCCTTCGTCGGCGACGGCAGCCTGGCGCGCCAGCGCCGCGCGGTGATGACCGACGGGGTTCGCCAGATCGCGCGGCTGCATCCGCAGATCGATCTCGCCGCGATGGGCAATCTGCTCCAGCGCACCGGTTTCGCCCTGCCCGTGGTCGACATCGACGCACTGACCGTGCGCTATGGCGACTGGTTCGCGCTCGTCCGCGACCTTCGCGCCGCGGGGCTGTCGTCGCGGCTGTCCCCGGCGCCACCGCCGCTGACCCGCGAGGAGGCCGCCCGGATCGCCGCAGCCTTCGCCGCGCAGGCCGATCCCGACGGGCGCGTCGCCGAAGTCTTTCGCCTGATCCATTTCAGCGGCTGGGCGCCGCATCCCGACCAGCCCAAACCCGCCCGCCGCGGCAGCGGCAGCGCCTCGCTGGCCGAGGCGCTGAAACCAAGGGACTAGATCAGGGCCTCGAGCAGGCCGATCAGCGGCGTATCGGCGGGCGGCATGTCCAGCGCGTGCAGTTCGACCGGCCGCACCCAGCGCAGCGCCGTCGCATGCTGCGCGACCGGCGTGCCCCGCCACTTGCGGCATACATAGAGCAGCAGCAACAGATGCTTGTCGCCCAGCGTGTCGCTCGCGAAACAGGCGGGGGCGAGGCAGGCATGGTCGACGTCGATCGCCAACTCTTCCGAAAGCTCGCGGATCAGCGCCGCTTCGGGCGTTTCGCCGGGCTCCAGCTTGCCGCCGGGAAACTCCCACAGCCCCGCCATCGGCTTGCCCTCCGGGCGCTGCTGGACGAGCAGCCGCCCGTCGCGATCGACCAGCGCCGCAGCGACGACGGTAAGCATTTTTCTGGCGGTATTACCGCCCTCCGACACGGACAAATTGTTAACTTTCATGTGCGACGCTCGGAACCCTCGGGAACTATAACTTCAGTTAGGGGCGGAACAATGAACAAGTTTCAGAGGCTGCTGCGGTCGACCAGGGCCGCCACAGCCGTCGAGTATGGGCTGATCCTAGCCCTGATTTTTGTCGCCGCGCTCATTGCCATGACCGCCGTCGGCAAATCGGCCAGCGCGATGTGGAACACCGTGTCCAGCACGTCGGTCGACGCGATGAGCGGCAATTAAGGCGTCCTGAAACGGGACTCGAAATTGCCGCAAACACGAACCGGGCCATTAAGATTTTCAAAACCAATTGGCCCTAACCTGCAGTTGTTGACCACGACCAGACCGTCAACAGGGTAAGTGAATGTCAGGAGACCAGACATGAAGTTCATCAAGAAGTTCGTTCGCGACACGAAGGCCGCGACCGCCATCGAATACGGCCTGATCGCCGCTCTCATCGCCGTTGCCGGCATCTCGGCCATGACCGCCGTCGGCAAGAGCGTCAAGACGACTTTCAACGAAGTCGACAAGGGTCTGACGACCGCCACTCCGTAATAGAGTGCGGCTTCTCCCGCGCCCTTCGGGGCCGGGGACCAAACAGAAAAGGGCGGTGGAATTTCCACCGCCCTTTTTCTTTGCCTGCGGATCAGGCCGCCGCGCGCTTATCGCGCGGCATAGACGACGATCTTCACCTTCTGCCCCGGGGTCAGCCGGCTCGTCGCGGTCAGGCGGTTGAGCACCTGAAAGCGTTCGGTCTGGTAATTGCTGTACGCCATGCGCCGGGCCAGCGTCGCGACCGTATCGCCGCGCCCGACCGTCACCACATCGACCCGCCGCGGCTTGATCGCCGCCGCTTCGGCCGCGCTCAGCCGCCGGACGCTGTTGAACATCGGATTGAACACGCTGGCTCCGCCCGCTTGCGTCAGCGCGACGAAGTGAAAGGCGCTGCTCTTCGAAAATTCATAGGCAAAGACGGTGACGTCGACCTGCCCCGACTGGGTGTTCGCGCGCGCGACCGAATAATAGGCCGGAATGCCGTTCACCGTCGTGCGCTGAATGCTGCTCGGCGTCAGCTGGGCCTTGCCGGCAACCGCCTGGAAAGCCGCGGAAATATACGCGTTCATGTCGCCGTTATAGGCCGCGGTCGTGAACTGCGCCTGCCCGCCGTTGCCGCTGACCGTCACCGCGCTGGTGCCGTTCTGCATGCCATAGCCGTTGGGCACGGCGAATTTCAGGCGCAGGTCGGGATGCAGGAACTCCTGCCCCTCGACCACGCCCTGCGCCGGATCGTCGCCATAGAGAACCCCGTCGACCGAGGCGAGGAAGGCATCGGCGTTGCGCACGCCGCCGGCGCCGCCGATCTTGGCCGCGAGCTGCTGCGCATTGCGCACGCGCGAGGCCGGATCGGGGTGCGTGCTCGCCCATTCGGGAAGCGCGCGCGCGTCGCCGCCCGACAGCCGCGCCTCGAGGCTCGTCTGGTTCGCCAGGCTGGCGAGCATCGTCGACAGCGCCAGCGGATCATAGCCCGCGCTCTTCAGATATTGGACGCCTAGCTGATCGGCCTCCAGTTCCTGGGTGCGCGAGAATCCCAGCGTGGCAAGCTGCGCGACCTGCATCGCATTGTTCTGGAGCAGCCCGCCAAGGCCGCCCAACAGCCCGCCATTGTCGCCGATCGCGCCGCCAAGCACAGCGCCGAGCACGCCCAGGATCGTGTTGCGCGTCGCCGCCGACTGGCGCTTCTTGCTGTGCTGTGCGGCGACATGCCCGACCTCGTGCCCCAGCACGCCGGCCAGTTCGGCCTCGTCGTTCATCAGCGCCATCAACTGGCGCGTGACATAGACATAGCCGCCGGGGATGGCGA
This sequence comes from Sphingomonadales bacterium, assembly GCA_017309275.1. Classification (GTDB taxonomy): domain Bacteria; phylum Pseudomonadota; class Alphaproteobacteria; order Sphingomonadales; family Sphingomonadaceae; genus Sphingopyxis. Next base: position 27,733 of record JAFKLT010000054.1, read on the forward strand.
AGGCGTTGTTCACCGGCGAGTTGAGCAGCGTCACCGTGAAATCCTTGGGCGACCGCGACAGGCCCGACTGGACCGCGATATTCTGCCCGATGCGGTTCACATAGGCGGCCTGCGGCCCATCATAAGTACCGCCGAATTCCTGAACGAGCTGCGGATGCGCCTCGTCGCCCTGCTTGCGCTCGGCGGCGGTGATGTTGGTCTGGGTCTTGATCGCCTTCAGCTGCGCGCCCGCCGCGCCGGTCAATGCCACGCTCGCGGCCAGCATGATCGCCAGCCTGGTCCCCGTCTTCTGCGTCATCTCTTGCGCCTCCCACATTGTCGGTCTCAGGGTTATCCCGGAAACGGTACAAGGCAAGCCGCGCCTGAACAACGGCTTGTCATGCTTTGGGATTTGAACGCGAAGATCGCGCCTTGGGTTCCGGCGGTCAGGCGCGGCCCATCGCGAGAAACTTTTCCTCACGCGACGTGAGCAGCACATCGCGCGACAGGCCGGTCAGCGAATCGAGCTCCTGCGCGATCGCATCGCCCAGCGACTGGATCGCGAGTTCGGGCGCCCGGTGCGCACCGCCGACGGGTTCGGGGACGATGCGGTCGATGACCTTCAGGCCGAGCAGATCCTGCGCCGACATCTTCATCGCGGTCGCGGCATCGGCGGCCTTGTCGGACGTGCGCCACAGGATCGACGCGCAACCTTCGGGCGAGATGACCGAATAGACGGCATGTTCGAACATCAGCACGCGGTTCGCGGCTGCCAGCGCGATCGCGCCGCCCGATCCACCCTCGCCGACGACCGCGGCGACCATCGGCACGCCCAGCGCCAGGCACTGTTCGGTCGAACGCGCGATCGCTTCGGCCTGTCCCCGCTCTTCGGCCTGGATGCCCGGAAAGGCGCCCGACGTGTCGACCAGCGTCACGACGGGCAACCCGAAGCGGTCGGCAAGCTGCATCAGGCGGATCGCCTTGCGATAGCCCTCCGGCTTCGCCATCCCGAAATTATGCTTCATGCGCGACGGAATATCGTCGCCCTTTTCATGGCCGATCACCATCACGCGGCGGCCGCGAAAGCGCGCGAGGCCGCCGAGGATCGCCTGGTCGTCGCCGAAATTGCGGTCGCCGGCCAGCGGCATCCAGTCGTCGAACAGTCCCGCGACATAATGTTTGAAATGCGGCCGATCGGGGTGGCGCGCGACCTGCGTCTTTTGCCACGGCGTCAGCTTGCCGTAAATTTCACGCAGCAACTTCGAGGACTTATCCTCCAGCCGCGCAATGTCGTTGTCGATGTTGAGCGACGGATCGTCACCCATTTCGCGCAGTTCGGCAATCTGTCGATCGAGCGCCGCGACCTGTTTTTCGAAGTCCAGAAAGGCTGTCATGCGGGAGTCGCTAGGACGATGATGCCCCAACGTCAACGCCATCCATCCGCGCGAGGGGGTGGCGGCGGTTGACCAGCTCGACGAGGCGGCGGCTATCGACATGCGTGTAGATTTCGGTCGTCGCGATATCGGCATGGCCCAGCATCAGCTGCAACGCGCGCAGGTCGGCCCCACCCTCCAGCAAATGGGTCGCAAAGGCGTGGCGCAGGACGTGCGGGCTGATCGCCGCCGGATCGATCCCGGTGCGCGCCGCCAGTTCCCGCAACAATTGGAACAATCGCACGCGCGACAGGTGCGCCTTCGCCGACGGAAACAGCCACGGCGATCCGTCGGTCGTCAGCGGCAACCAGCGATCGAGCGCGTCGCGCGTGCGTTCGGACAAGGGCACCAGCCGTTCCTTGTCGCCCTTGCCCCGGATGATCAGGAATTCGCGCCCGCCCGCGACGGCGCGGCGCGGCAGCGAGACCAGTTCGCTCGCGCGCAGCCCCGATCCATAGAGCAGCTCGAGCAGCAGCAGCATCCGCACCGCGTGCGCGGGCGGCGCCTCGCCCTCGGCCTCCTCGCTCGCCTGCGCGAACAGCCGTTCGACGTCGTCATGCGTCAGGATGCGCGGCAGCGGCCGCCGCGTCGCCGGGCGCGCGATGTCCAGCGCCGGATTGTCCGTCCGCTCGCCCTCGTCGAGGAGAAAGGCAAAGAACTGGCGCAACGCCGACAGCTTGCGCGCCGCGCTGCTTGCCGCGAGCGTGCGATAATCGGCCATCAATTTCCGAAGGTCGTCGGCATCGGCTTCGCCCAGCGATCCGCGCACCAGCTCGGCTGCCTGCTCCAGGTCGCGGCGATACGCCGCCAGCGTGTTCCGCGACGCGCCGCGCTCGGCGGCCATCATCTCGAGGAAGCGGTCGATCAGTGCGCCGTCAGACATGGTCCGACAGCAATATCAGGCGCTCAGACACGCACCAGCGCTTCGGCCGCGATCATCCGGGCTTCGGATTCCAGCCCGACCTGACGCAGCGCGCGGACGATATGATACAGGTGATAGGGCGGCAGCTTCGACCAGTCGCCCTGCATGCCCGCCGCCGCGAGCAAGGCCACCATTCCGGGCTCGCCGCGCGTCGCCGCATCCTGGATCGCGCGCGTCCAGCGGGTCTGCTTGCCCAGATTGAGGTCCAGGTCGTTCGCGGCCGAACTGGTCTGGTTGGCGTCGAGCCGGCCAAGACCCGCCAGCCCCGCGACAAGGAATTTCGAGCGAAGATTATTCTCGCTGTCGTCGCTGTTCGAAAAACTGCCGACATTGCCTGCGGTCGCCGCGCTCAGCGGACGCGGCGACCCCACCGCGAGCACGCCCCAGGCGCGGCTACCCACCGTGATCTTCGGCGCCCACGCCATCGCGTTACTGTCGTAACCGCCCGCCATCATCGATCCCAGAAGCTGCCAGGGATCGTCGCCCACGTCGGTGCTGGTCGGCAGGCCGGCGGCGGCGCGCGCGGTCGCGACCATCGCGGCATAATGCTGCACCGGCTCCGATCCCGCGGTCCACAGGCTCTGCATCGCGGTATAGCGGTTGCCGCCGTTCGCCGCGCTGAAGGCGCTGCGAAGCTGGTCGATCTGGCCGGCCAGCGCCTCGGGCGGCTCTTCCTCGCTCGACGCCGCGCTCAGCAGCGAGACATAGGCTTCGCTCGACAGCACGCCGCGCGCCGCCGCATAGGGCGCGGCCGCGACGCGGTCGGTCATCTCGCTCATCGGCGCCAGCACGGTCCAGCCGCGCATATAGGCGGGCTCGGTCTTGCGCAGATCGGCGGGAATGCCGATCGCCGTTGCCGTCGCCATGCCGAAACGCCAGCTCGTCAAACTGTCGACCTTGCCCCATTCGATCGTCGTCGAACGGCGCCCCGCGCCCGTCGCGCCAAGCACGCGCTCGGCAAGAAGGATGTCGAAATTGCTGATCTTGCCGCTCGACCGTACCCGCGCGATCGCCCAGCCGGCGGGGCCGGCGTCGCCCGACAGGCCCGAACATATGCCGGCGGCGAGCCGCCACGACTGTTCCTCGCCATGCGCCAGGCCGGCGTTCACATAGGGGCAAAGGCCCGCCGGATCGGCGTTGGCCAGAAAGGTCTGCTGCGCCACCTGGACGAGCCGCGGGCTCGCGCGGTCATAGTCGACCGACTGGACGATCCAGCGCGCCGCGGTCGATTCCCCCATGCGCAGCAACAGCCCCGCGCGGTCGGCGGCCAGGTCGGCGCCGTTGATCGTGTCGGGCGTGTCGATCGCCGACGACAGCGCCCGGCGAAGCAGGATCTGGCCCCAGCGCGACGCAAGATTGCCGTTCGTCTTGCGCATGATCGTCGCGGCATATTGGCCGCGCACCCCAAAAGCATCGGGCGCCAGTCCGCCGGTTTCGGGCGTCAGCGGCCCGACCCGCGTCAACAGCCGGCGCGCGCCGGGCGGCAGGTCGTATTTCAGCTGGCCGGACGTGCCCTCCAGCTCTTCGGTTCCGTCGTCGCCGCCTTCCTCGGTCGCGCTCGTCGTCGCGACCACCGCGGGCGGCGCCACGCTCGTCGATCCGGAAGAAGAGGTCGGCGCCGGGGTCGGCGTGGGAGCGGGCGTCGGCGACGGCGTGGGCGAGGATTTCGGCGCCGGCGTATCGGCGGGTTTTCCGAATCCTTCGGGAAGCAGCGACTCCTGCGCGATCGCGGGAAGGACCAGCGCGGCGGCAAGGGCGGCGCCCGACAGGCCCAGGGTCAACGTCAGCAATTTCTTCGTCATCGCGCGCCGCTTTCGGCGATCTTGTCGCTCACGTCCACACCAATCCTCTTCGCATCGCGGCAAAAGCCCTGCGGCGCAGCAGCAAAACCATTGTCCCGCGCGCTTTGGCCGGTATAGCCGCGCGCACCATGTCACGAAACCCGAAAAGCCCCTTGCCGGCCATATCGGCGTCGATCCGCGATCGGTCGATCGTGCTCGTCGGGTTGATGGGTTCGGGCAAGTCGACGATCGGGCGCCGTCTGGCGCAGCGGTTGAGCATGCCCTTCGCCGACGCGGATGACGAGATCGAGCGCGCGGCGGGCATGACGATCACCGACATTTTCGCCAAGTTCGGCGAGGCGCATTTTCGCGACGGCGAACGCCGCGTGATCGCGCGCCTGCTCGCGGGCCGGCCGCTCGTCCTCGCGACCGGCGGCGGCGCGTTCATCAACGACGAGACGCGCGCGTTGATTTTGCAGGATAGTTTGTGCATCTGGCTGGACGCCGACATCCCGACGCTCGTCGAAAGAACCGCGCGGCGCAGCCACCGCCCGCTGCTGAAGGGCCGCGACGCTGGACAGGTCCTTCGCGAATTAGCCACCCAAAGAAACCCCACCTACGCCGAGGCGCACGTCCGCGTCAGTTCGGCGTCGAGTCCGCACGAACATACGGTGCGCGCGATCCTGGAGGAATTGTCGAAATGGAATGCCTGACCGTCGATTTGGGCGCCCGCAGCTATCCGATCCTGATCGGTGACGGGCTGATCCGCGACATCGGCCGCCATGTCGCGCCGCTGCTTAAACGCCCGCGCACGATGATCGTCACCGACGCCAACGTGGCACCGCATTATCTGGTCGCGCTCGGCGCGTCGCTTGGCGCCGAAGGCATCTCCTTCTCTTCGCTCGTCCTGCCGGCGGGCGAAGGCACGAAAAGCTGGGCAGGCCTCGGCCGCCTGACCGAATGGCTGATCGGCGAAGGCGTAGAGCGCAGCGACCATGTCATCGCGCTCGGCGGCGGCGTGATCGGCGACCTCGTCGGATTCGCGTGCAGCATCGTCAAGCGCGGCTGCAACTTCATCCAGGTGCCGACAACCCTGCTCGCGCAGGTCGACAGCAGCGTCGGCGGCAAGACGGCGATCAATGTCGAGGCGGGCAAGAATCTGGTCGGGGCATTTCATCAGCCCTCGCTCGTCGTGATCGATCCGACCAGCCTTGCCACCCTGCCACGCCGCGAGCTTGGCGCGGGATATGCCGAGGTCGTCAAATATGGCCTGATCAACGATCCCGCCTTTTTCGCCTGGTGCGAGGAAAATGGCGCAGCGCTGCTCGCTGGCGACAGCGAAGCCCGGCACCGCGCGATCGCCCACAGCGTATCGGCCAAGGCGCGCATCGTCGCCGCCGACGAGCGCGAGACGCAGGACGTGCGCGCGCTCCTCAACCTCGGCCACAGCTTCGGCCACGCGCTGGAGGCGGAGACCGGATATTCGGAGCGGTTGCTGCATGGCGAGGCGGTCGCCGCAGGCATGGTGCTCGCGCATCAATTCTCGGCCGCGAACGGTCTTTGCGACGCCGCAGACGCCATGCGCGTGCGCGACCATCTCGCCAGCGTCGACCTGCCGCACAGTCTCGCCAGCGCGGGGATCAATACCGGCGGTGCCGCCCTCGCCGCGCATATGGCGCATGACAAGAAGGTACGCGGCGGCAAGCTGCCCCTGATCCTGACGCGCGGTATCGGGCAGAGCTTCGTTACCGATGAATATGGCCTCGATACCGTGGCGGCCTTTCTGGATGGACAGCGCGACTAGGCCGCTTCGCCGGCCCCCGCCCCCGCTTCGGCTTCGGCTTCGGCTTCTTCCTTGGCCTTCTTCGCCGCCTGACGCCGCTCGCGCAGCGCCTCCAGCACGCTCGACGCCTGGCGCCCGCCGCCCGCAACGAAGCGGTGATCGCGGCCCGCAGAAAGGTCGCCCTCGCTGATCTGCATATCCAGCCGTTCGGCATCGAGCTGGCGCAGCGCGGTTTCGACATCCTCGATCTCGCGCGGTTCGACCTCAAGCTGCCGCAGCGCCATCAGTCCCAGCGCGATCGAGCTTTCGAACACTTCGCGCACCGCGCCGACCGTTCCCGCGCCGTCGATCGCCAGAAGCTGGCGGCGGTCGAACACGCGAGCCAGGACACGAGCCTCGGGAAAAGCGTCGACAATCGGCCTCAACGCCGCCGCATCGATGCTGCGATCGTCGGTGCAAAAGATGATCAGCCGCGCCTCCTCGGCCCCCGCGCGGCGCAGCACGTCGATGCGAAGGCCGTCGCCGAAATAGACCTTGGTATCGAAGCGACCCGACAGTTCGATCTGGCTGGGCTTCTTGTCGATCAGCGTCACCGAGCAATCGACCGCGTGCAGCATCTGCGCCACAATCTGTCCGAAGCGGCCATAACCGATCACCAGCGCCGATCCGCGCGGCGCATTCTCCGGATCGTCGAGGTCGGCGTCGCTTCCCGGCGCAAATTCCAGGTTGCGCGCGAACAGCATCAGGAACGGCGTCGTCATCATCGACAAGGTGACCACCGCGCTGAACAGACTTGCCGCCTGCGGCGCGATCAACAGCGCGTCGGCCGCCTGCGTGAAGAGCAAAAAGCCGAACTCGCCGCCCTGGCTCAGCAGCAGGCCAAGGCCCAGTGCCGTACTCCACGGCTTGCCGAACAGGCGGACGAGCACGGTCAAAACCCCGACCTTCACCGCGACCAGCATCGCAGCGAGCGAGACGACCAGCAGCGGCTTCTGCGCGACGACGCTGACGTCCAGCACCATGCCGACGGCCAGGAAGAACAGGCCCAGCAGCACCAGGCGAAACGGCTCGATGTCGGCCTCGATCTCGTGTCGGTACGGCGAATCGGCCAGCATCATCCCCGCGACGAAGGCGCCGAGCGCGGTCGACAGGTGCAGGCTATGCATGAAGGCCGCGCTCGCCAGTACCGCGAGCAGCCCGACGACGACGAACAATTCGCGCTCGCCATAGCGGCCGATCAGGCGCAGCAGCGGGTTCACGACGAACCGGCCTGCCAGTACCAGCACGACGATCGCGCCGACGGTATAGAGCGCCATCTGCCACCCCGGAGGCGCCGACGGGTCCGCCGGTGCCCGCGACAGCGCGGCGATGATGGTGATCATCGGGACGATCGCCAGGTCCTGGAACAGCAGGATGGAAAAGGCTTTTTCGCCGAAGGGCGAGTTGATCCGGCCCGAACTCTTGAGGCTGGGCAGCACCTGCGCGGTCGAGGAGAGCGCGAGCGGCAGGCCAAGCGCAAGCGCGGCCTGCCAGCTGAAACCGAGCGTCGCAAAGATCAGCGCCGCCAGGATCAACCCCGATATTACCACCTGGGCCAGGCCAAGGCCAAAGATCGCGCGGCGAAGATCCCACAGTCGCCGCGGATGGAGTTCGAGCCCGACGAGGAACAGCAGGAAGGCGATGCCGATCTCGGCAAAGGCCAGCTTCGATTCGCCGCCACCGACCAGCCCAAGCCCATATGGACCAACGAGTGCGCCCGCGATCAGATAGCCGAGCACCGCCCCCAGTCCCAGGCGGCGAAAGATCAGGACGAACAGCGTCGCGACGCCAAGCAGGATCGCCCCCTCGAGCAGCGCCGCATCGGTCGCGGTTTCCGCCACCACCTCGGTTGTCGCCGCGGCGAGAGCGGCAAGGCTCACGCCGCGTCCGCCTGCTCTTCGAGCGCGGCGATCGCGGCGTCGAAGGGAAGCAATATTGCGCCATGTCGCGCCGGATAGTCGCGCGCGGGGGCGAGCAGGTCGAAGCCCGGCCAGTCCGGCGCGGCGCCCTCGCCCTTGAACCAGGCTGCGATCGCGTCGCGCGCGGCCCGGATTTCGCCGACACCCTGTCCCGGTGCATGGCGCGCCAGCAGCGCGGCCGAGGCCTGGCCCAATGCGCACGCCTCGACATGCATGCCGACGCCGGTCACCCGCCCCGCCTCGTCGGCATTCAGGTCGAGGATGATAGCGCTGCCGCAAAGCGGCGCGCGCGCCGACACGCGATGCCGCGGCTGTTCGAGCGGCGGGAAGTCGGCGGTCGCCACCGCCAGCCCCAATATGTCGCGATTATAGAGCGGCGCGCTCATTTCGACGCCGTATCCGATGCGGCATCGCCGCCGGCTCCGCCATTGTCGTGCGCCGCGCGCGCCTCGGCGCGGCGGTCGGCGATCACCTTGCTCAGCGCCGCGCTCGTCGCGTTCAGCGCGGGATAGGTCCGGCTGTCGGTCATCCACGCCGGTCGCTGCGCATTGCCATAGCCGATGTCATAGAGGAGCGTGATCGCCATGAAGCCGATCGTCGCGATCATCAGCCCCTTGATGGCACCGAACCCGGCCCCCAGCCCCCGGTCGACACCGCCGACGATCGACGCCCGGCTCCGCTGCCCCATGGCGCGCGATCCCCATTTGGTGAGCGCAAAGACGCCGCCGAACAGGATCACGAAGGCGAGCATGGCCGCACCCCCGGCAGCCTCGACCCAACGCGACAGCAACTCGGTCGTCATGCCGTGCAGGAAACGCACCGCCGCGATCGCGAGAACCCAGGCGAGAAGGCTCGTCACCTCCTGTACCAGTCCCCGCGCGAACCCGAGTATCGCGCTGCCGCCGATCAGCGTCAGCACGAGAATATCCATTGCCGTCAGACTTCCCATAATCGGGGAGCTAGTCGCGCCCGAGCATCAGGTCAACGAGTTCGCCGAGCCGCCCGAAGCCGGTGACGCCGATGCCGCTCACAGGCTTCATTCCCTTTGGCCCCCACCCCGTTGAAAATCCAAGCTTTGCCGCCTCGCGAAGCCGCAGCGCATCGTGCGAGACCGGGCGCACTTCGCCCGACAGCGACAGCTCGCCGAAAACAATCGCGTCGGCCGGCACCGGCCGCTCGCTGAAGGCGGAGATCAGCGCCGCCGCGACGGCAAGGTCGGCCGCCGGATCGGTGAGGCGATAACCGCCGGCGATGTTGAGATAGACTTCGGCGCCGCCCATCTGCAGCCCGCACCGCGCCTCCAGAACCGCGAGCACCATCGCCAGCCGTCCGCTGTCCCAGCCGACGACCGCGCGGCGCGGCGTCGCCCCGCTTGCCAGGCGCACGGTCAGCGCCTGTACCTCGACCAGGACCGGCCGCGTTCCCTCCAGTGCGGGAAAGACCACCGACCCCGGCACGTCGCGGCTACGATCGGTCAGGAACAGGCTCGACGGGTTCGACACCTCGCCCAGCCCCTCTTCGCCCATTGCGAAGACCCCGATCTCGTCGGTGCCGCCGAAGCGATTCTTGACCGCGCGGAGGATACGATACTGGTGGCTGCGCTCGCCCTCGAACGCCAGCACGGTGTCGACCATATGTTCCAGCACGCGTGGCCCCGCGATCGTCCCGTCCTTCGTCACATGCCCGACCAGCACGATCGCCGCGCCGCTGTCCTTGGCATAGCGGATCAGTTCCTGCGCGCTCGCGCGGACCTGGCTGACCGTGCCCGGGGCGCTGTCGATCAGGTCGCTGTGCATTGTCTGGATCGAATCGATCACGACGAAATCGGCCGCCTGCCCATCCAGCGTGGCGAGTATGTCGCGCACCGAGGTCGCGCTGGCGAGCGCCACCGGTGCATCGCCAAGCCCCAGCCGCTGCGCGCGTAGCCGCACCTGACCCGCCGCCTCCTCGCCGCTGATATAGACGACCGACTTGCCGCTCTTCGCCAGGCGGCCTGCCGCTTGCAGAAGCAGCGTCGACTTGCCGATTCCCGGGTCGCCGCCGATCAGCGTCGCCGATCCCGCGACGAATCCGCCGCCCAGCGCGCGGTCGAATTCTGCGATGCCGCACAGCATGCGCGCGGGCATCGGGCTGTGTACGTCCAGCGTCTCGAGCACCAGCGACCGACCGCCCTTGCTCAGGTCGTGCTTTGCCGAAAAGGCGGTTTCGCCCGCTTCCTCGACCAGCGTGTTCCATTCGTTGCAATCGCCGCATTGCCCCTGCCAGCGATAGGTGACAGACCCGCAATTCTGGCAGACATATTGACGTTTCGCTTTGGCCATGCGCCCGCATAATCGGAACAAAGGCGGAACGCCAGCAGGATTTACGGGAGATTTGAATGACCGCCCTCACCCATCGCCGCACGCTGCTCGCTACGCTTGCCGCCGCGCCGCTGCTGACGCTGCCGGGGTGCGCCAACCTTCCCGGTTTCAGCCTAACCGACGCGATCCGCGAGTTGCTGACGCTTTCGTCGCAACGCGCCTTCGCGATGCTGATGGAGGCGAACGGATTCTACGACAGCCAGGTCGCGCGTATCGACCTGCCGCCCCAGCTTGGCGGCACGGGGGCGTCGACGATCGTCGCGAAGATATTGATGACCGGCGCCTTCAAGGATCGGCTGACGCGGCAGGTGAACCGGTCGGCCGAGAAGGGAGCCGAACGCGCAGCGCCGCTGGTAGCCGACGCGATCCGGTCGATCAGCATCGCCGACGCAGCAGCGATCGTTCACGGCGGGCCGACCGCGGCGACCGACCTGCTCGAACGGTCGATGGGCCGCAGCTTGGTCGGCGCGATGTTTCCCGACATCGACCAGGCGCTGCGGCTCGCCGATAGCGACGTCGTCACGCAGGCGCTGCGCGCAACGACGGGCATCGACTTTCGCGGCCTGGTGCAGGATGTCTCGAACCGCACGCACGACGCCATCTATCGGGCGATCGGGCATGAAGAGACCGCGATCCGCGCCAACCCGCGCGAGACGGGCAGCCCGCTGTTGACCGCGGTCTTTGGCCTCGCGCGCTAGGCCGCTATAGGCGGCTGACGAATCGCCCTCCACAAGGAAGCTCCGCGCCATGAAATTCTTCGCCGACACCGCCGAAATCGCCGATATCCAGGAACTCGCCGCGACCGGCCTGCTCGATGGCGTCACCACCAACCCGTCGCTGATCGCCAAATCGGGCCGCGACTTCAAAGAGGTGACGAAGGAAATCTGCGCCCTTGTCGACGGCCCCGTATCGGCCGAGGTCGTCGCGCTCGACCATGCGACGATGATGCAGGAGGCCGAAATCCTCCGCAAGATCGCCGACAATGTCTGCATCAAGGTGCCGCTGACGATCGACGGCCTCAAGACTTGCAAGGCGCTGACCAGCGACGGCACGATGGTCAACGTCACGCTCTGCTTCTCGGCCGCGCAGGCGCTGCTCGCGGCAAAGGCGGGCGCGACCTTCGTCTCGCCCTTCGTCGGCCGCCACGACGACAATGGCTTCGACGGCATGCAGCTGATCGCCGACATCCGGCTGATCTATGACAATTATGCCTATGAGACCGAAATCCTGGTCGCCAGCGTCCGTCACGGCATCCATGTGCTGGAGGCTGCAAAGATCGGTGCCGACGTGATGACCGCGCCGCCGTCGGTCATCAAGGGGCTGTTCAAGCATATCCTGACCGAAAAGGGTATCGAGGGCTTCCTGGCCGACTGGGCGAAAACGGGCCAGTCGATCTGACCGTCTTAGCAGTTGACGTAAACGTTAACTTCGGTCGATAGTTTTCCTGACCGCCGGGATTCGCGCGCACGCGCGTCCCGGCCAATAGGGAGAGACATGATGACCGACGCCGCGCAGCCCGCCGTCCTGACGACCCGTCAGGGCCATATCCTGATCGTCACGATCAACCGGCCGGAGGCGCGCAACGCGGTCAACGCCGCGGTCCATGTGGGCATCGGAACCGCACTGGAAACGGCCGAGGCTGACCCTGAAATCCGCGCCGTGATCATCACCGGGGCGGGCGACAAGAGCTTTTGCGCGGGTGCCGACCTGGTCGCGCTGTCGCGCGGCGAAAATCTGGCGCCCGACGACAAGGCGCAACAGGCGTGGGGCTTCGGCGGCTTTGCCGCGCATCCGATTTCAAAGCCGGTGATCGGCGCGGTGAACGGCTTTGCCTTTGGTGGCGGCTGCGAACTCGCGCTGATGTGCGACATCGTCGTCGCCGCCGAGAATGCGCAGTTCGGCCTGCCCGAGGTCAAGGTCGGCCTTTTCGCGGCAGCTGGCGGCGCCTTCCGGATCGTCGAGCAATTGCCGCGAAAGATCGCGATGGAACATCTGCTGACCGGTGATCCGTTCGATGCCGCGACCGCGCTTCGCTATGGCTTTGCCAACCGCGTCGTTCCGCTTGCCGAGCTGATGCCGACGGCGATCGCGCTGGCGGAAAAGATCGCGGGCAATGCGCCGCTGTCGGTGCAGGCGTCAAAGCGCGTCGCGCTTCGCATGATCGACGGACAGATCGCGGGCGACGACGCGCATTGGGACGACAACAGGCGCGAGCGCAAGGCACTGATGGCCAGCGAAGACGCCCGCGAAGGGCCCCGCGCCTTCGCCGAAAAGCGCAAGCCCGAGTGGAAGGCACGCTGACATGGTCATGACCGATCCCGAGCGTATCCCCGTCATCATCGGCGTCGGGCAGGTCAACGACCGGCCCGAGGATCCCGACCAGGGGCTCGACTCGCTGGGACTGATGGTCGCGGCGCTGCAAGTCGCGGCGGAAGATGCGGGCGTGCCGCTCGCCGAGATCGACAGCCTCGCGATCGTTGACCAGATCAGCTTCCACAGTCTCGGCAAGCTGCCCGAACCGCTCGCCGCCGCGATCGGCGCCAGCCCGGCGATAAACTATCAATCGGCCGCGCCGCACGGCGACACGCCCGTGCGCTTGCTCAACGAAGCCGCAAATCGCATCGGCGCGGGCGAGGTCAAGCTGGCCGCCGTCGTGGGCGCGGAGGCACTGCGTACCGCGGCCGGTCGCGCGGCAAAGGCGGCGAAGGGCGAGGACAAGAGCTACAATGCCGTGCGGCAGGTCGCGACGCGGCGCGAGCCCAATTATTCGCAGGTTCACGGCCTGTCGGCACCGGTGGACGTCTATCCGCTCTACGAAAATGCAACGCGCGCCAAATGGGGCCAGAGCCTCGGCGACGCGCAGGCCGAGAGTGCCGAAATCTGGTCACGCTTTTCCGAAGTCGCGGCCGCGAACGAGGGTGCGTGGATCCGCAAGCCCGCGACGCCCGGCGACATCCTCCGCGTCGACGAGCGCAACCGGCCGATCGCCTTTCCCTACTCGAAGCTGATGGTCGCCAATTCGTCGGTAAATCAGGGCGCGGGCTTTCTCGTCGCAAGCCTTGCCGAGGCGCGCCGCCGCGGTATCGCCGAGGATCGCCTGATCTACGTCGGCATGGGCGCCGCGGCGAAGGAGCCCGCGAACATCCTGCACCGGGACCGGTACGACGGCAGCGTCAGCATGGAAACCTCGATCAACCGCACGCTCGCCTTGAACGCTATGACCGTCGCGGATTTCGACTGCGTCGAACTCTACAGCTGCTTTCCCTGCGTGCCGAAGATGGCGCGGCGCACGCTCGGCTGGCCGGTCGACAAGCCGGCAACGGTGTTCGGCGGGCTGACCTTCGGTGGCGGCCCGATCGCCAATTACATGAGCCATGCGATCGTCTCGATGGTGGAAAAGCTGCGCAGGGAGGGCCGTTATGGCTTCCTCTTCGCCAACGGCGGCTTCGCGACCGACAATCATTGCATCATACTCGGCAGCGAACCGATTCCCGCGGCGAGCTTTCCGCAGGACTTCGATTATCAGGCCGAAGCCGAGGAGAAGCGCGGCCCCGTGCCCGAGCTGGTCAAAGACTATGCAGGGCCGGCTACGATCGAAAGCTATACGGTCTTCTATGGCCGCGACGGCGCCCCCAAAGCAGGCGTCGTCGTCGCGCGCACGCCGACGGGCGAGCGGACGCTGGCGCATGTCGACGTCGGCGACGCGGCGATGCTGGCTTTCCTGACCGACGGCACGCAAGAGCCGGTCGGCACCGCCGGCCGGATCGAGCCGATCGAGGACGGCTTCGGCTGGCGCGCCGCCTGAACGGTCGATTCTGCTAAACCACCGCACGCGTTGATGATAATCTTCCCCGTATAGATGGGGGAGTGAGTCGATGCGGGGACTCTTGCTGGCCGGAGCGGCATTGTTGCTGGCGGGGTGCGCGACCGTCCCCGGGGAGGTCGCCCGCGGCACCTCCTCCGTGTCGCCGGTCGACGATCCCCGGCTGGACCGCGTCACCGAGACCGAGCTCGTGCGCTTCACCGGCGACGGCGAATTTCGCCGCTATCTGGACCGGCTGGGACGCATCAAGGATCAGCGTGACGGCTATGCCCTTGCCAACAGGGAGATCGTCGTCGCGGCCGCAACGCAGGACAGCGACCCGCCGGTCTGCGAAGACCCCGAAAACTGCCCGATGGAGGAAAGCGCCGACAGCGTCGTCGTCACCGGATCGAAGGCGGCGGCGCCGACATCGATCACCAATGTCCAGACCGCGGGCGTGGACGAGGGCGACATCGTCAAGCAGATCGGCGATTATCTGCTGGTACTGCAGGATGGCCGCATCTTTGCGATCAACGTCAAGACGATGCAGTTGACCGACCGCGCCGACGTCTATCGCCGCCTGCCCGCCGACCGGGTCAAGAAAAACCGGTGGGAGGATAATTTCGAGGGCGCCGACTGGTATGACGAGATGTTGGTCCAGGACGACCATATCATCATCACCGCCTACAGCTATGAGGACAGCGCGACCGAAATGTCGGTCTTCAAGCTCGACCAGGCCAGCGGCCGGGTGAAGAGCGAAGGCGTCTTCCTGATCACCTCAGACGATTATTACGACGTCGACAATTACGCCACGCGGATCGTCGGCGACAAGCTGGTCGTCTATACGCCCTATTCGGTCGACCAGTTCGAAGAGCTGGAAGCGCGCCCGGTCCTGCGCCGCTGGTTGCCGCAGGCGGAGCGGGAAAAGCGGAAGAACGAGGGCGTGCCCTTGCTCGATGCAAAATCGATCTACAAGCCCGTCCTGCGCACCGCGGACCCCAGGGTGCACGCAATATCGGTCTGCCCGCTCGGCGATTTCGATCGCAGCCGGAACCTCGACTGCCGCACCACGGCCTTTCTCGGTCCGCGCGCCGCCGAAATGTTCGTGTCACCGGAAACCATCTATCTGTGGACCAGCACGATCTATGAAAACGAGGATGGCGACCGCGACGAATGCGTCAAGGACTGGAACTACGACACGCCCTATCCCGTGCTTCCCCGCGCGGCGCGGCGCGACGTACCGGCGGGCGCGCTCTATCGCATGCCGATCGGCGCGCGCGACGCGACCGTCGCGGGCGTCTCGGGCAACCCCTATGATCATCTGTCGATGGACGAACGCGACGGCGAGTTTCGCGCGCTGGTCGACTGGCGCACGATCCGCTGCGAGGGCGCCTATTATGCACCCGCCGAATCCTCGCTGCTGAAAATCCGTACGAACAGCTTCTCGACCTTGTTCGAACCCGTGGCCGATCAGGCGTTCACCCCGCTGCCGTCGGCCGGCAAGCGTATCGTCGAAAACCGCTTCGCCGACGATTGGCTGCTGTTCGGCGGACGCGACAATTGGGGCGGCTATCCCCCGGGCGACGCCAGCACGCCGCAATCGGCAAAGGCCGTTGCCGTACCGGTCAAGCGTCCCCGCGATGCGACAGTCATCGACCTGCCGCACAATATCGTGCGCGTCGAACGCGTCGGCAACGATGTGATCGTGAACGGCTATCGCGACGACAAGGGGCTGAACCTGACGCTGATCGGCCTGGGCAAGGAGGCGCGCATCGCATCGACCACCTTCCTCGCGCGCCGCTATGAAAGCGAGGGGCGCAGCCACGCCTTCAACAGCGTGGTCGATGAAGGCGGCAACGGCCTGATCGGCGTACCAACCGTTCGCTCCGAGGAAGGGTCAGGTCGCTGGTGGTGGAATTCGAACAGCAGCGACCTCAGCTTCCTGACCAAATCGCCGGCGGGCCAGCTCGGCGATGCGGGTTCGCTGATCGCGGTCCCCGCCGACGATGTCGAGACGCACCCCGACTATGTGTGCGAGGTGTCGTGCATCGATTGGTACGGCAATTCGCGTGCCGTGTTTCTTGCCGGGCGCGTCTTCGGCCTGATGGGAACCCACCTGGTCGAGGCAAGGGTCGAAAACGGCAAGATCCGGGAAATCGCGCGGATCGACCTCACGACCCCGCTTCCTCCGCGCTAGCACTCCGCACTAGGAAACGTCGAAGCTGACCCCCTGCGCCAGCGGCAGCGCGTCCGAATAATTCACCGTGTTCGTCGCGCGCCGCATATATTGGCGCCATGCGTCCGATCCGGACTCGCGGCCGCCGCCGGTTTCCTTCTCGCCCCCGAACGCGCCGCCGATCTCGGCGCCCGACGTGCCCAGATTGACGTTGGCGATGCCGCAATCCGATCCGCTCGCAGCCAGAAAGCGCTCCGCCTCGCGCATGTCCGTCGTGAAGATAGCCGACGACAGGCCGGCCGCGACATCGTTGTGCAGATCGATCACCGCGTCGAGGTCGTAATAGCGCATGACGTACAGGATCGGCGCAAAGGTTTCCTCCAGCACCGGCCCCACCTGCCCCGGCATTTCGACGAGCGCAGGCCGCACATAGAAGCTCGCACCCTCGCCGACGCGTTCGCCGCCGTGCACGACGCCGCCCGCGGTGACCGCGGCCTGCAGCGCCTGCTGCATCGCCTCATGGGCCGCGCGGTCGATCAGTGGCCCGACGAGCACATCGCCCTCCAGCGGATTGCCGATGCCTACGCTCGTATAGGCGGCCTTCAGCCGCGCGACGAAGCCGTCATAGATGCTGTCGTGCAGGAACAGGCGCCGGGTCGTGGTGCAGCGCTGCCCCGCGGTTCCCATCGCGCCGAACGCGACGCCGCGCAGCGCCAGGTCGAGGTCGGCCGAAGGCGCAACGATCGCGCCGTTGTTACCGCCCAGCTCCAGGATCGCGCGCGCGAACCGCTGCGCCAGGCGGGGCGCGACCGCGCGGCCCATGCGCGTCGATCCGGTCGCCGACACCAGCGCCACGCGTCGGTCGTCGACCAGCGCCTCGCCCGCGTCGCGCCCGCCGATCAGCACTTGCGACAGCCCCTCGGGCGCGTCGCCGAAGCGCGCCGCCGCCCGCCGAAAGATCGCCTGCGTCGCAAGCGCGGTCAGCGGCGTCTTTTCCGACGGCTTCCACACCACGCTGTTGCCGCAGACCAGCGCGAGCGCGGCGTTCCAGGCCCACACCGCGACGGGAAAGTTGAACGCCGAAATCACCCCGACGACTCCCAGCGGATGCCAGACCTCCATCATCCGGTGCCCCGGCCGCTCGGTCGCGATGGTCAGGCCGTATAGCTGGCGCGACAGGCCCACCGCGAAATCGCAGATGTCGATCATCTCCTGCACCTCGCCCGCGCCCTCAGACGGGACCTTGCCCGCCTCGATCGTGACGAGCTTCGCCAGATCGTCCTTCGCCGCGCGCAATTCCTCACCGAGCAGGCGGACCAACTCGCCGCGGCGCGGCGCGGGGACGGTGCGCCATACGCGAAACGCCGCACCCGCCTGCCCGATCGCCCAGTCCACATCGGCGGCGTCTGCGACGCGCACCGCCGCGACCTGCTCGCCGGTCAGCGGCGACAGCGCAGGCATCGACCCGTCGGTCCAGGCCGCGCGGTCGACCCCCAATGTGTCGAGCAGGCGCCCGACCTCTTCGCCGATCCCGGCCATCGTCTATCCTTTCGTACAGGGCTGCACCGCCCTTGCAGTTTATGGCTCGCGGGTTATCGCAGCCATCAGCCGAGTCAAATCGAAAGCGGGAGAATCAGCCGTGTCCGACCTACCCCCCTCCGAACCGCTGGTTCCCATCCCCGCCGACGCCGCGGCGAACACGCACTGCACCGCCGCCGACTATGACCGCCTCTATGCGCAGAGCATCGCCGATCCAGACGCCTTCTGGGCCGAACAGGCCAAGCGCGTCGACTGGATCAAGGCACCGACGAAGATCGCCGGCTGGTCCTACGATCCGGTGGAGATCAAATGGTATGAGGACGGCGTCCTCAACCTTTGCCACAATGCGATCGACCGCCATGTCGCGGCGGGACACGGCGACCGCACCGCGATCATCTTCGAACCCGACGCCCCCGATGGCGAGACGCGGACGATAAGCTATGCCGCGCTGCTCGCGGACGTCATCCGCTTTGCGAACACGCTGAAGAAATTGGGCGTCCAAAAGGGCGACCGCGTCACCATCTATATGCCGATGATCCCGGAGGGTGCAGTGGCGATGCTCGCCTGCGCGCGCATCGGCGCGGTGCACAGCGTCGTCTTCGGCGGCTTCTCGCCCGAGGCGATCCACGGCCGGATCGAGGATTGCGGCAGCGACTGGGTGATCTGCGCGGACGAAGGCCTGCGCGGCGGCAAGACCGTGCCGCTGAAGGCCAATGTCGACAAGGCGCTGGAGCGTGTCGATGTGAAAGCCGTGCTCGTCATCGCGCACACCGGCGGCGATGTCGAGATGAAGGAAGGCCGCGACCATTGGTACGATGCGCTGTCGGCCGATGTCGGCGCCGATTGCCCGTGCGAGCCGATGAATGCGGAGGACCCGCTCTTCATCCTCTACACCTCCGGCTCGACCGGCAGTCCGAAGGGCGTGCTCCACACCGTCGGCGGCTACAGCGTCTGGACGGCCAGCACTTTCTGGTACGGCTTCGACTATCGCCCCGGCGAGATCTTCTGGTGCAGCGCCGATATCGGCTGGGTCACCGGACACAGCTATGTCGTCTATGGCCCGCTTCAGAATGGCGCGACGACCCTGATGTTCGAAGGCGTCCCCAACTATCCTGATCACGATCGCTTCTGGCAAGTCGTCGACAAGCACCAGGTCAACATCCTCTATACTGCGCCCACCGCAATCCGCGCGCTGATGCGCGAGGGCGACGATTATGTGACGCGCCACGACCTGTCGTCGATCCGGCTGCTCGGCAGCGTCGGCGAACCGATCAATCCGGAGGCGTGGCGCTGGTATCATCAGACCGTCGGCAAGGGGCGCGTCCCCGTCATCGACACCTGGTGGCAGACCGAAACCGGCGGCATCATGATCACCACGCTTCCGGGGGCGCATCCGATGCAACCCGGCAGCGCGGGACGCCCCTTTTTCGGCATCCGCCCGCAGCTCGTCGATGCCGAGGGCGGCGTCCTCGTCGACGAACAGACCGGCGGCGCATCCGAAGGTAATCTGTGCATCACGCACAGCTGGCCGGGCCAGGCGCGCACCGTCTATGGCGATCACGACCGCTTCATTCAGACCTATTTCTCGACCTACAAGGGCAAATATTTCACCGGCGACGGCTGCCGCCGCGACGCCGATGGCTATTGGCGCATCACCGGCCGCGTCGACGACGTGATCAACGTGTCGGGCCACCGCATGGGCACGGCCGAGGTCGAAAGCGCGCTCGTACTGCACGATCTGGTGGCGGAGGCGGCGGTCGTCGGCTTCCCGCACGATATCAAGGGCCAGGGCATCTATGCCTATGTCACGCTCAACGCCGGGATTGAGGCGAGCGAGGAGATCGTCGCCGCGCTCAAGCAACAGGTGCGCAAGGAAATCGGGCCGATCGCGACGCCCGACCATATCCACCTGACCCCGGGCCTGCCCAAGACCCGTTCGGGCAAGATCATGCGCCGCATCCTGCGCAAGATCGCGGAGAACGACTTCGGGTCGCTGGGCGACACCTCGACCCTCGCCGACCCCAGCCTGGTCGATGGACTGATCGAGGGACGCAAGAACCGGTAAGCCGGACCGACAAGCTCTCTTTCGTCATCCCGGACCGGTCCGGGGTGACGAAGATAAACAGGCTATCGTCGGATCAGAAATGAAAGTCCGGCAATTCCGCCAGCGCAATCCCCAGCGCCTCGGCCCAGCCGTCGGCGACGCTTTCGAAATAGGGGTCGTTGCGTTCGAACCGGCGTTCGCGCACGCCGTCGAAATCGTCGCGCTCATGCACCTTCAGGTCGATCGGCAGGTCGACGCCGGCATTGGCGCGGATCGTCGAATCGAACGAGACGCACAGCAGTTTCACCGCATCTTCGAACGACATGGCGGGGTCATAGGACCGCACGATGATCGGCCGGCCGTATTTCGTCTCGCCGATCTGAAAGAAGGGGTTATCCTCGCCCGCCTCGATGAAATTGCCCTCGGGATAGATCAGGAACAGGCGCGGTTCGGCGCCCTTGATCTGGCCGCCGACGATCAGCGAGGCGCGGAACAGCGACTCCGCCGCCGGCCCCTCGTCATTATGGCGCATCACGATACCGCGCAGCATTTCGCCGATGATCGTCGCGACCTGGAACATCGACGGCGCCTGCAGGATCGACGGCTGCCGGTCCTCGGGCGCTTTCGTCCGCTCGTCGAGAAGGCTGACCACCGCCTGCGTCGTCGCCAGATTGCCGGCTGACATCAGCGTGATGACGCGCTCGCCGGGCACGTGCCAGCTCCGCATCTTGCGCACCTGAGAAATGTCGTCGACGCCCGCGTTGGTGCGGGTGTCCGACATGAACACCAGCCCCTTGTTCAACCGCATCCCAACGCAATAAGTCATCGAATCCCGTTTCCCCGCCCCGGTTCACATCCGCTTATTGCTGGACCTGCAATTGGACAACCAGATTTTCTTGCGCTGCACCATAGCGCATCCCGCGAACGGGGGCGGCGTCGCGATAATCGAGGCCGGTCGCGACACGAATATAGCGCTGGTCGGGTGAGTGGCCGTTGCTCACGTCGAAGCCGATCCAGCCGATATGCTCGAAATACG
Organism: Sphingomonadales bacterium; assembly: GCA_017309275.1. Lineage (GTDB taxonomy): Bacteria > Pseudomonadota > Alphaproteobacteria > Sphingomonadales > Sphingomonadaceae > Sphingopyxis. The sequence continues at coordinate 48,546 of JAFKLT010000054.1, forward strand.
CCTCGGCCCAGGCGTGAGTTGCATCCTGTTGCGTCCGGTCGTTCATCATCAGATAGCCGGAGACATAGCGCGCCGGGTGCCCCAGGTGTCGCATCGCGGCGATGAAGATATGCGTATGGTCCTGACAGACGCCGCCCTCCCCGGCCAGCGCATGCTCCGCCGTCGTCTCCGCATCGGTCATGCCGATCCGATAGGGCAGCCGGTCGATGATCAGCGCCGATAGCGCATGCGCGCGTTCGATGTCGGACCCATGGTCGCGCCCCAGCTGCGCCGCCAGCGCCCGCACCCCGCGTCCCGCGCGCGTCAGCGGGGTCGGGCGCAGAAAGGTCCACAGCGGCATTGCACCGCGGTGCGCCCCGATCACCCCGTCCCAGGTCACCAGTTCGACTTCGCCGGCGCAGCGTATGACGAGTTCGGATGCACCGCCGTGCACCACGATCAGGTCGACGCCATTGCCGTGATGGTCGGTGTAATGAAGCTGCTGCTCGCCGCCTTCGACCTCAATCGTCCAATTGTGGATGAGTTGCTGCCCCGGTCGCTCCTTTGGCGTCAGCTTGAGCTGCTGCAGCGCATAGGCGACCGGACCATCATAGTCATAGCGGGTGGTATGTTCGACGCGTAACCGCATGCTTACTCCACGAACCGGTAATCGCGCTCGACCTGCTGCGCGAGCGCAGCATTGGCGCGAAGGAAATCGGTGATGAACTCGTGCAATCCACCGTCGAAGATCGACTGGATCGGGCGCGACAGCCGGTCGCGGCAGATCGAGCTGCCCATGCGAACGGCGTCTGTCTCCTCGCCATAGGTGCGCTGCAACAGGTCCAGATTGTCGTTCATCTGCTCGCAGCAAAAGGCCAGGCTGCGCGGCATCTGTTTGTACAGGATCAGGAATTCGGCGATCTTCAGCGCGCTGATCTCGGTTCCGTAAAGCCAGTGATACGCACGGTGCGCCGACACCGACCGCAGGATCGTCTCCCACTGCACATTGTCGATCGAGCTGCCGATATGCGCGACCGACGGCAGCAGCAGATAATATTTGACGTCTAGGATACGCGCCGTGTTGTCGGCGCGCTCGAGAAAGGTCCCGATGCGCGCGAAATTATAACCGTCGTTGCGCAGCATCGTCCCCGAAAAGGCGCCGCGTACCAGCGCGCTCTGCTGGCGGATCGCGGCGAGCACGTCGGGCAGGTCGTCTTCGCGCACCTGACGCTTCAGCAACGCGCCCAGCGTCATCCAGCTCGTATTGACCGCTTCCCACACCTCGCGCGTCAGATAGGTGCGCGCCGTGCGGGCATTGTCGCGCGCCTGCTTCACCACCGACAATATGCTCGACGGGTTGGCGGGGTCGCGCAGCATGAAGTCGACGACGCGCTGCGAACTGTAGTCCTGATGCGTCTGCTGGAACGCGTAATTCTGACCCGCGGTCACCAGGACCGAACGCCACTCGGCCTCGGCGGTGCTCGACCGCGTCAGCGCGATGCGAAAGCCCGCGTCGATCAGCCGCGCGTTATTCTCGCTACGCTCCAGATAGCGCGCCATCCAATAGAGCGACCCCGCCGTTTTACCCAGCATGGGACGGCTCCTCGCGGCGGCGGCGAAGGATTGAATACACGCCCATCAATCCTCCAATACCCATGTGTCTTTGGTGCCGCCGCCCTGGCTGCTGTTCACGACCAGCGATCCCTTCGTCATGGCGACGCGCGTCAGCCCGCCCGGCGTTATCGTGATCCCCTGCGGCGACATCAGCACGAACGGCCGCAAATCGACATGACGCGGCGCGAGGCCGGATTTGGTAAAGATCGGTACGGTCGACAGCGAAAGCGTCGGCTGCGCGATATAGCCTCGCGGATTGGCTTCCAGCTTCCTGCGAAACGCCGCGATCTCTTTCTTGCTCGCGGCCGGGCCGACCAGCATCCCGTATCCGCCCGACCCGTGCACTTCCTTCACCACCAGTTCGGGCAGCCGGTCGAGCACTTCCTTCAGATGGTCGGGCTCCGAGCAGCGCCACGTCGGTACGTTCGGCAGCAACGCCTTTTCGCCCGTATAGAATTCGATGATGTCGGGCATATAGCTGTACAGCGCCTTGTCGTCGGCGATGCCCGTCCCCGGCGCATTGGCGATCGTGATCCCGCCCGCGCGATAGACGTCCCAGATGCCCGGCACGCCCAGCATCGAATCCGGTCGAAAGTTCAGCGGATCGAGGAAATCGTCGTCGACCCGGCGATAGATGACATCGATCGGCGTATAGCCCTGCGTCGTGCGCATCGCGACGCGTCCCTCGACGACGCGCAGATCGTGCCCCTCGACCAGTTCGGCGCCCATCTGGTCGGCCAGGAAACTATGTTCGAAATAGGCGCTGTTGTGGATGCCCGGCGTCAGCACCGCGACGGTGGGCGTGCCGTTGCACTTGGGCGGCGCGCAGGCCGCCAGCGATTTCAGCAGGTTCAGCGGATAGTCGCTGACCTCGCGCACCGATATCTTCGCGAACAGCTCGGGAAACATCTGGAGCATCGTCTCGCGGTTTTCGAGCATGTAGGACACCCCCGACGGGGTCCGCGCATTGTCCTCCAACACATAGAATTCATTCGGGCCGGTGCGGACGATGTCGATGCCGCTGATATGCGTATAGACCCCGCCCGGCGGGTCCATTCCCATCATCATCGGCAGAAAGGCCTCGTTGCGCGAGATCAGCTCGGTCGGCACGCGCCCGGCGCGCAGGATTTCCTGCCGGTGATAGATGTCGTGCAGAAACGCATTGAGCGCACGCACGCGCTGCTCGATGCCCCGCGACAGCCGCCGCCATTCGCTGGCCGAGATGATCCGCGGGACGACGTCGAAGGGGATCAGTCGCTCATCGGCCTCATCCTGACCATAGACGTTGAAGGTGATGCCGGTGGTTCGGAAAAAGGCTTCGGCCTGCTGCGTCTTGCGCTGGATGCGCGCCGCATCCTCGCGGTCGAACCATTCGGAATATTCGCGATAGGGCGAGCGGACTTCGCTTCCCTGCCCCGTCATTTCATCGAAAAAGGAAATGCCCCAGCCCTTTCCACGCAACATGCCAACGGTCCGGCCGCGCCCGATGGTTGGGCGTGCGCGGCCCCAGTAATTCCTGCCTGCTGCGTCGCTTGTCTGGCTACGCGGCCGCCAAGCTTATGGACAGGATGCTAGCACCGCCGCGCGGGAAGGCAAGATGGGTCATTTCAAGATCTTCCTTGCCGCAAAGCGCCCGGAGGGATCTCAAAAGCCGAACAGCAACCGCACCGCGACGAAGCCGACGAGCAGCGCCGTCAGCCGACGGATCAGCGTCGCGGGACCCGTTTTCACCGCAAGCTGGGTTCCGATAGCGCCGCCGATCAGCACCGCGATCAACAGCGGCCAATGCCCCGCGATCGCGTGGATCATCTCGCTGCCCTTGCCCTTGATCAGCTGGCCGGTCAGCCCGAACAGGCTGTTGACGAGGATGAACAGGCTGGCGGTCGCGGCGACCGAGCGTGCCTCGGCCCAACGGATCAGGTGCAGGATCGGCGCCAGAAAGATACCGCCGCCGATACCGACGACGCCAGCCAGATAACCCAGCGCCGCGGCGATCGGCAGCAGCAGCTTCGGCGACAGGTTCACCGGCTTCGCCGCCTGCGGCTGGAACAGCAACGCCAGCGCAGAGGCGAGCAGCGACAGGCCGAGCAGGATGACGAGCACGCCCTGCTTCACCGGGGTCAGCCCGCCGAGGAAGGCCAGCGGCGCGGCGACGACGATCAGCGGCAGCGCCTTGGCCCAGGGCATCACCCCGGCGCGCGCGAAGCGGATCGTCCCGCCGGTCACGACGATGACGTTGCACGCCAGGCTAATCGCGGGAACAAGCCCCACCGCGACGCCACCGAGCAGCAACAGGGCGGTATAGGTCGACCCGCCGCCGAAACCGACCGCGGCATAGAGCAGCGCGGTCAGTCCGAAAAGTGCGGCGAGCCCCGTCATCGCCTCAGCCTAGCGTCAAAGCTGGCCGTGGCAATGCTTGTACTTGCGGCCCGACCCGCACGGACAGGGCGCGTTGCGGCTGATCTCCAGCGCCGCATAGGGATTCTCGCCCTCCGGCATGTCCGGGCGCGGCGCCTGCATCGGGGGCAGCGTGTTCGCGATCACGCCAAGCTCGCCCGCATCGATGTCGCCGCTATTGTCCTCGCCCGTAAAGGGATCGATGTGGTTGGTCAGGAAATCGGGCAGGTCGGGCAGCGGCATCGGCTCCGGTTCCTGGTACTGGAAGTCGATCCGCGCGACGGTGCGCGTCACATCTTCGCGGATGTTCTGCAGCATGCGCTCGAACAGTGCGAAGGCTTCCTGCTTATATTCGTTGATCGGCTGCTTCTGCGCATAGGCGCGCAGGAACACGACCTGGCGCAGCGCGTCGAGGGTCGCGAGATGCTCTTTCCAGTGGTGGTCGAGCGTCTGGATCAGGATCGACTTCTCGATCCCGCGCCACGTCTCGGCGTCGACCTGCTCCGCCTTCGAGGCCGCCGAAGCGTCGGCCATTGCCTGGATGCGCTCTTCGAACACTTCGGCGTCGACGGCGTCTTCCTGCATCCAGTCGTCGATCGGCGGCGACAGGTCCAGGATGTTCTGCGTCCGCTCCTTCATCGCCTCGATATCCCATTGTTCGGGATAGCTGCCCGGGGGGCATGCGTCGGCGACGATCGAGTTCACCGTCTCGGCGCGCATCGCGGTCATCACCTCGTCGACGGTCTCGCTGTCGATGATCTCGCCGCGCTGTTCATAGATGACCTTGCGCTGGTCGTTCATGACGTTGTCATATTCGACGACCTGCTTGCGGATGTCATAGTTGCGCGCCTCGACCTTTTTCTGCGCGGTCTCGATCGCCTTCGACAGCCACTTCGACCCGATCGCCTCGCCGTCCTCCAGATTCTTGTTCATCATCTTGGCGAACAGCGTGTCGGGGCCAAAGATGCGCAGCAGGTCATCGTCCAGGCAAAGGTAGAATTTCGACAGGCCCGGGTCGCCCTGACGCCCCGAGCGGCCGCGAAGCTGGTTGTCGATGCGACGGCTTTCGTGGCGCTCGGTCGCCAGCACGAACAGGCCGCCCGCGGCGCGCACGGCATCGCGCTCGGCGGAAACCTCGTCGCGGATCCGCTGCTCGGCGGCGTCGCGCTCGGCCCCTTCGGGCATGTCGCGCAGTTCGTCCTCGATGCGGAACTCCTCGTTGCCGCCGAGTTTGATGTCGGTGCCGCGGCCCGCCATGTTCGTCGCGATGGTCACCGCGCCGGTGCGGCCCGCCTGCGCGACGATATGCGCCTCGCTTTCGTGGAAGCGCGCGTTCAGCACGCTGTGCGCGACATTTTCCTTTTCCAGGAACGAGGACAGCAGTTCGGACTTTTCGATCGACACGGTGCCGACCAGCACCGGCTGACCGCGGTCCTGCGCCTCGCGGATCGTGCGCGCGATCGCACCGAACTTGTCGGTGATATTCTTGTAGAACTCGTCTTCGTCATCCTTGCGCGCGATTGGGCGATTGGTCGGGATGGTGACGCAGTTCATCTTGTAGATGTCGAAGAATTCGGCCGCCTCGGTCGCCGCGGTGCCGGTCATGCCGCTGAGCTTGGGATACATGCGGAAATAATTCTGGAAGGTGATCGAGGCGAGCGTCTGGTTCTCGGGCTCGATCTGCACGCCTTCCTTGGCCTCGACCGCCTGATGCAGGCCGTCCGACCAGCGGCGGCCGTCCATCATGCGGCCAGTGAATTCGTCGATGATGACGACCTTGCCGTCCTTGACGATATAATCGATGTCCAGCTTGAACATCACGATCGCCTTCAGCGCCTGGTTGACGTGATGGACGACCTGCGTGTTTTCGATATCGTACAGATTGTCGCCCTGCAGCAGCCCGGCCGCCTCGAGCAGCCGCTCGACATGCTCGGTGCCGTCTTCGGTCAGGTTGATCGACTTGGACTTTTCGTCCTTCTCATAATCTTCCTCGACAAGCTGGTGCACCACCTCGTTGACGCGGACGTACATCTCCGACTTGTCGTCGGTGGGGCCGGAAATGATCAGCGGCGTGCGCGCTTCGTCGATCAGGATCGAGTCGACCTCGTCGACGATGCCGAAGTTGAATTCGCGGTGGACCATCTGGGTGCGGTCGAACTTCATGTTGTCGCGCAGGTAATCGAAACCCAGCTCGTTGTTCGTCGCATAGGTGATGTCGCTGTTATAGGCTTCGCGGCGCTGCACCTCGTTGAGGTTCGGGACGATGATCCCGGTGGTCAGGCCCAGGAAGCCATAGACCGTGCCCATCCATTCGGCGTCGCGCTTGGCCAGATAGTCGTTCACCGTCACGACGTGGACGCCCTTGCCCTCCAGCGCGTTCAGGTAACAGGGCAGCGTCGCCATCAGCGTCTTGCCCTCGCCCGTCGCCATTTCGGCGATCTCGCCGCGATGAAGGACGATGCCGCCGATCATCTGGACGTCGAAATGGCGCATGCCCAGCGTGCGCTTCGAGGCTTCACGCACCGTCGCGAATGCTTCGGGCAGGATGTCGTCCAGCGTCTCGCCGGCATTCAGCCGCTCGCGGAATTTCGCGGTCTGCGCCTGCAGCGCCTCGTCGTTCAGTGCTTCGAGTTCGGGCTCGAAAGCGTTGATCTTGGTCACGATCTTGCGGATCGAGGCGATGTAACGGTCGTTGGACGAGCCGAACAGGCTCTTGGCAATGCTGCCGAACATGGCGGATTTCCTTGATTTTCTGATGCTGTGGTCGCGGCGTGGCGCCGCGCGGAATATGTGGAAAAGCCCCCGGAAACGGGGGCGGGCCCGCGAACGGGGCGTCAGCAATCGATGCTATTCGAGGGCGCGGTCGCTGCCGTTGAGCAGGCCGGGCAGGTGCGGCGGGCCCGCCTTGCGCGGCTTGCCGCTGCCGCCGCTGGTCGTGCGGCGTGTCGGTGTACTTGTCGTCGGGCGGCGTTCGCTATCGGCGGCTTCGACCTTGCCCGCGCTTTCGGCGAGCATGACGAGCGACCCCATCGCCACCGGAACGGCGGGCGCAGCCATGGCCCGGTCGGCAGTCGCCAGACCGGTCAACAGCGCCAAAAGGGTCAAAAGTAACCGCAAGAATCGCCCCTCTATACGTCCGGAGCCCTGATTATTGCGCCCCGTTCCCTGAACATAGGGTGAAAGCGGCCCCGCGTCTAGGGGCGGCTTATTTGGCGGGGGCGGCCCCTGGCGCCGGATCGTCCTCGATACGCACCTCGGTACGGAAGGTGACGCGCTTGGCCACCGGCCGGCCGTTGGCGTCGCTGAAGGGTATATAGCGCGCCCTGCCCCCGATCGCGTCGCATGGGTTCGGCGCCTCATCCACCGCCCCCTCATTCCGGTATCGGCAATCGGTCGCCTCGCCATCGGTTCCGATACGGACCGAGGCCTCCATCAACCCCGATCGATTCATCGGAAACTCCCGAACCGCGGGGGGCAGGCTCGTCGGCGCCGCATCGGCGCTCGCCGGGCGCGGCAGCACCCAGTTGAATGTCGCCGGGACGGTCGATTTCACCGGCTTGCCGTCGCTGTCGAGCGCCGGATCGAACGCGCCGTTCGTCCGCATCAAGGCGCATGCCGCGTCGTCGAGTTCCTTGTTCATGCTTCCATCGACGACCGTGCAGCCGCTCACCTTGCCTAGCGCATCGACCGCCAGCATCATGCGGACATCGCCTTCCTGCCGCGCGGCCAGCGCCTTGGCGGGATAATGGGCCGCGGCATCCAGCGTTACCATGGCGGGATCGGGAACCGGTCCGCGCGGCAACGCCGGACGGCTGGTATCGAGCTGGAATCCCGACGCCGCCAGACGATCGAGATAGTCGTCCGGAATCTGCCAGCGGATCCGATTGCTGTATGTGCCGCCCAAGCGCACGCCCTTTTCATCGCGCTGTATCTGAAAGCGCGCGCGCTCCATGATCAGGCGGCAGGTTGCGGCATCCAGTTCCTCCGACCCGCTCGACGCCGTCACCTCGCACCGCCGGGGCAGGCCGTCGGGCCCGACGGTCAGGCGAAATCCGGTTGTTCCTTCCATCTCGTCGCGCATCGCCGCCGCCGGATAATCGGCGTTCGTGACCCAGGTTCCGGGGTTCGTTACCGGCCTCATCGGTTCGCTCGACTGCGGCGCACTGGCCGGACCCTGCGCATTGTCCTGTGCCGCGACCAGCAGCAGCATCGCGATAATCATCCCCCATCTCCCCCTAAGCCAGCTTCGGATTCAGCTCCTTGACCTCGAGCAGGAACGTCTTCGGCTTCTTGAAAAATTTGCTCTTGCGATTGACCTTCAGCCCGACGACCTCGGCCAACTCCATTACGAAATGGACGCAATTCGCCTTGTTCAGGCTGTAACTCGGCTGTTTGCGGTCCTGCCACTCGCGCACCTTGGCGATCAGCCGGGCATAGGTGGCGTCGTCGACGACGACGCTGAACTGGCGGTCGCTCTTGGCGATATAATCGGCCTCGGACGTCTGGACGTAGCCCTTGACCGATCCCAGCAGGATCGCGGGGCTGACATTCTTCGCGGTAAAGCCGAAATTATTGTCGACCGCCTGCCCGCTGCCGTCCAGCTTGCCCTTCACGGTGATGAAGGCATGCGGAAAGCGGTCCCCGAAATCATGGCTGTAGAAAGTGACCGTGACCGCGGCGTTCGCGGGAAACGCGACGCCCAGACAAAAGGCCAGCAAGGTCAGGAGCATCAGGCGCAAGCGAAACATCGGCGCTCTGATAGCGATGCCGCCCGCGCCTTGCCAAGCTGCGATTGCTCCTTGACGTGGACGTCAAGCTGGCCTTTTCTCCAACTGACAAGAATGTAAGGGAGAAGCAGGGTGGCACGAAAGGCGATTTTCATCACCGGCGGCGGATCGGGCATCGGCCGCGCGACCGCCCGTCACTTTGCCGGCCAGGGCTGGTTCGTCGGCATCGCCGATGTCAACGCACAGGGGATCGACGAAACCGCCGCGCTTCTGCCCGAGGGCGCGTCGTCGCGCCACGTCATGGACGTCCGCGACCGCGACCAGTGGAAGGCCGCGCTCGACGCCTTTGCCACCGCCAGCGGCGGCCGGCTCGACGTGCTCTTCAACAATGCGGGCATCGGATCGGGCGGCCAGTTCATCGACATGGCGCCGGAAGAGGCCGACCGCCTGATCGCGATAAATTTCGGCGGGGTCGTGAACGGCATCTATGCCGCGCTGCCGCTGCTGCGCGCGACGCCGGGCTCGACGATCCTCAACACCGGTTCGGCCTCGGGCTTCTATGGCGTCGCGGGGCTCGCGGTCTACTCGGCGACCAAGTTCGCGGTCCGCGGCCTGACCGAAGCGCTCGAGATCGAATTTGCGAAGCACGGGATAAAGGTCCGCTCGCTGATGCCGGGCTTCATCGACACGCCCCTGCTCGATCAGGTCAGCGCCGACAGCAACGAACCCGCGCGCAACCGTCTGTCGGCCAGCGGTTTCGAAATCGTCCCGGTCGAACAGGTCGGCGCGGCGGCGTGGGAAGCGGTGCACGGCAGCAGGGTGCACGTCACGGTGGGCAAGATGGCCAAGCGCCTGTCGCGCCTCGCCCGCTTCTTTCCCGGTCTCATCGCGAAACAGTCGAAAAAGATCGACGGCCTGGGCACCCCGGCCCACTGATCCGATCCCGGTCGTCGGCGACCGGCGCCACCTCATCCGCGCGCCGCGGGCACCATCCCTATTTCGTCGGCCCGCAGCTCACCGATCCGCTGCCGATGTTGCGCACCGTGCACACCGGGCGGCCCAGCACGACGGTCTTGCCGATGCCGCGCGTCGTCACCGCCGCGCTTTTTACCGCGTTGAAGACATGATCGCCCGCGCCCTCGCTGTCGCTCGTCAATTCGTCGATCAGCAGCTTGCCCGCGTCGACCATGTTCGCGCCCGACAGCGACCACTGCCCCTGCTTCGCCTTGCCCGCCAGCGTCATCGTGCCGTTGCCCACCAGAGCGACCGCCAGCCGGTCGGCAGTGATCGCCCCGACGGTCAGCTTGCCGGGTCCGCGCAGCCCGATCGCGACGCGCTGCCCCGCCAGCTTGTCGATCGACAGCGAGCCCGCGCCCGCGAGCATCGCTGACCGCAGGTTGGCGGCGTTGACGCGGATCGTCACCGCGCCCGGCGGCGTGCGGCGCTTGTCGTCGCCGGCATATTTCCTTTCGCTGATCACCAGCTTGCCGTCGCGCGTTTCCAGGACGAGCCGGTCCAGCGCATCCTGCGGCCCGCTGGCGATCGCGCTGACCGGCGACCGCGTCACGACCTCGACCGCGACGTCGGCGCTGACCTCGATCGTCTCGAAACTGGTGAGGCCAAAACGCTTTTCGGCGGCCGATACCGGGCCGACGGAAAGCAGGACGGCGGCCGCGATGACGGCCAGGCGCGTGTAGCTGGTCATGGTGCCGCCTTAGCCGCTCCGCCGCCGCGGCACCATAGGCCGCTCACTTGCAGTTCGCGGTGCCCGATCCCAGCGCCTTGGTCGTGCATTTGCCGCCGCCGCTGATGGTCGCGTCGCCCGACCCCAGGATGCTGACGTCCGCGGCGCCGGTCGCCTGCGCCTCGACGTCGCCCGAACCGGTGATCGACACGTCGAGCGTGTCGGCGACCAGCCCGTCGGCGTCGATGTTGCCCGACCCGGTAACGCTATAATCGCCGGTGCCGATCGTACCGCCGCCGATCTCGATATCGCCCGATCCCGAGATGGTCAGGTCGGCGCGCTTTCCGGTCAGCTTCGCGACCTTCAGATCGCCCGAACCGGTGACCACCGCCTCGACCGTGTCGCCGTCGACCGTGTCGGCGTCGATCGACCCCGATCCGGTCAGCCGCAGCTTGCTGAGCTTGGGCATGGTGATCTCGACCTGCAGGCCCTTGCCGTCATGGTTGCTGAAGGTGAAGCCCGACCGCTTGCGGCCGATCGACAGCGTGTCGCCGTCCAGCTTGATTTCCAACTCGTCGATTTCGTTCTTCGGGCCCTTCGCGGTGATCGCGAAGGCGTCGCCCTGGCGGATGACGACATCGTCGGGGCCCGTGACCTTCACGCCCGTAAAGCCCTTGAGGTCATAGCTTTGCGTCGTCGTCGGACCGGCCTCGACCGTCCGCTTGCCGTCCTTGCCGTCGCTCGTAATCTCGGCGCTGCAGGCCGTGACCGTCATTGCCAGGGCCAGCGGCAGAACCGCCATCGTCCAGTTGCGCATCCTCAATCTCCTTCGTGTATTAGATCGATAACACACAGTCGAACCACTGTCCAGCGGCGCCTGACCACCCGAAGGCCGCCGTTTTGGGAATTGTCGCGCGCGCGGCGCCATCTTGTCGCCACCTTCCTGGGTCAGGGGGCGTGCCTTCTTCAGGAAAGAGACGATGAGCGTAGCCTTCCGTCGTGAGAGTGACGACGAGCATAAAGAACCCGAATATGAGCTGCCGATCCCGGTCGGCGCGAACCTTGTGACGCCGCGCGGGCTCCGCCTGCTGGTCGAAGAGGTCGCGCGTCTGGAAGTCGCGGTGGCCGCCGAAACCGACGAGGAAGCGCGCAAGAAGCTGCAGCGCCATCTTCGCTATTTCGGGACGCGCAAGGCGACGGCAGAGGTTCAGGCCCCCACCGCCGATGGCCGCGTCGGGATCGGCAGCCGCGTCCGCTATGCGCTGAACGGGTCGGAGCGCACGATGACCATCGTCGGGCATGACGAGGCCGATCCTGCCACCGGGCGCATCGCCTTCGCCGCGCCGCTCGGCCGTGCCTTGATGGATGCGGAGGTCGGTGACATGGTCGCTTTTCAGGGGCGGGAGGATGCGATCGAAATCCTCGCCGCCGCCGCCGATCCGGAGGTCCAGGCATGAAGGACAAGTTCGAACGCCACAAACAGCCGTGGACCGCGGCGGAGATCGACAAGCTCCACACGCTCGCCAAAAAGGGCATGGCGCTGAAGGCGATTGCAAAGGCGCTTACGCGGAGCGAGGAATCGGTAAAGATCCGCGCAAAGGCCGACGGTCTTTCGATCGCAAAGCTGCGCTGACCGGCCCATGACACTTTCCGATTATGACGCCATCGTGCTGGGTGCCGGCGCGGCCGGGCTGATGTGCGCCGCGGTCGCGGGGCAGCGCGGGCGACGCGTCCTGCTGCTCGACCATGCCGATCAGGTGGGGAAGAAGATCCTCATCTCGGGCGGCGGCCGCTGCAACTTCACCAATGTGAACACGGCGCCCGACCGCTTCCTGTCCGCGAATCCGCATTTCGCGAAATCCGCGCTCGCACGCTACACGCCCGCCGATTTCATCGCGCTCGTGAACGCCTATGGCATCGCATACCACGAAAAGACGCTCGGCCAGCTCTTCTGCGACGGATCGGCGAAACAGATCGTCGCGATGCTGCTCGATGAATGCGCGAAGGGCGGCGTCGACATCCGCGTCGGCCAACCGGTCAGCGAAGTAACCCATGCCGACGGCACGTTCGGCGTCCGCTTCGGCGACCAGCAGTTCGGTGCCGCCAGCCTCGTCATCGCAACCGGCGGCCCGTCGATCCCGAAAATGGGCGCGACCGGCTTCGCCTACGACCTCGCACGCCAGTTCGGACTGAAAGTCGTCGAGCCGCGCCCCGCGCTCGTCCCGCTGACGCTCGGCGGCGACGATGTTCTGTTCCGCGAGCTGTCGGGCGTCGCGACGCCGGTCGAGGCCCGCGCCGGCAAGGCCGCCTTCCGCGAAGCCGCGCTGTTCACCCACAAAGGCCTCTCGGGTCCGGCGATCCTGCAAGTCAGCAGCTATTGGCGCCACGGCGAGCCGGTCGCGATCGACTTCCTGCCCGACGCGCCTTCGGGCTGGCTGCTCGACGCCAAGCGCGCGCGCCCGCGCACCACTGTCCGGGCCGCGCTCGGCGCAGCTCTGCCCGATCGCCTCGCCGAAACCCTCGCCGAACGCCTCGCGCTTCCCGGCGAGCTCGCCGCGCAAACCGACCGCAAACTCGCCGATGCCGAGGCTCGGCTCGCGCGTTGGCCCTTCCACCCCAACGGCACCGAAGGCTTCGCGAAAGCCGAGGTCACCGTGGGCGGAATCTCGACTGCAAACCTATCCTCGCAAACAATGATGGCCAAAACCGTCGCAAACCTCTATGCGATCGGCGAAGCCGTAGATGTCACAGGGTGGTTAGGCGGCTATAATTTTCAATGGGCCTGGGCTAGCGGACACGCTGCCGGACAGGTGATTTAAGCCCATTGAGCCCCTTTTCCGTCGGCCCGTCACCGCACCGGTGACTGCCCATATTATTGAGATATAAATGCCTTTCGAGAATCTTTCCCCCGTCCTTTCGGACGCCCTTGTTGCGCGCGGCTATGAAGCGCTGACCCCCGTCCAGACCCAGGTCACCGAAGCCGAGGCAAAGGGCCGCGACCTGCTCGTCTCGGCGCAGACCGGCTCTGGCAAGACCGTCGCCTTCGGCCTCGCGATGGCCGACGAGCTGATCGAGGGCGACCGCCTGCCCTTCGCGACCTCGCCGCTCGCCCTGATCGTCGCGCCGACGCGCGAACTCGCGCTGCAGGTCAGCCGCGAACTCGGCTGGCTCTATGCAAAGGCCGGCGCGCGCATCGCGACCTGCGTCGGCGGCATGGACGCCAGCAAGGAACGCCGCGCCCTCGGACAAGGTGTGCAGATCGTGGTCGGCACTCCCGGGCGCCTGCGCGATCACCTCGAACGCGGCGCACTCGACCTGACCGCGCTGCGCGTCGCGATCCTCGACGAGGCCGACGAAATGCTCGACATGGGCTTCCGCGACGACCTCGAGGAAATCCTCGACGGCACCCCCGCGACCCGCCGCACGCTTCTGTTTTCGGCGACGCTCCCCAAACCGATCGTCCAGCTCGCCAAGCGGTATCAGCAGGATGCCCTCCGCATCTCGACCGTCGGCGAAGATCGCGGTCATGGCGACATCGCCTACCAGGCGGTGACCGTCGCCCCCGCCGACATCGAGGGTGCGGTCGTCAACCTGCTCCGCCTCCACGATGCCGAGACTGCGATGCTGTTCTGCGCGACCCGCGACAACGTCCGCCGCCTCCATGCCAGCCTCGTCGAGCGCGGCTTCTCGGCCGTTGCCCTCTCCGGCGAGCATAGCCAGAACGAGCGCAACCAGGCGCTGCAGGCACTGCGCGATCGCCGCGCCAAGGTCTGCGTCGCAACCGACGTCGCGGCGCGCGGCATCGATCTGCCGACGCTTAGCCTCGTCATCCACGTCGAAATCCCGCGCGACGCCGAAGCGCTCCAGCACCGTTCGGGCCGCACCGGCCGCGCGGGCAAAAAGGGCACGGCGGTCATCATCGTTCCCTATCCGCGCCGCCGCCGCGTCGACGGCATGCTGCGCGGTGCGCGGATCAACGCCGAATGGATGGACGCGCCGACCGCCGCCGACGTGCGCAAGCGCGATCAGGAGCGGTTGATGGAGAAACTGCTCACCCCCGTCGAGCATGAGCCCGAGGATATCGAGCTCGCGCAGCGCCTGATGGCCGAGCGTACTCCCGAAGACATCGCCGCGTCGCTCGTCCAGGCGCACCGCGCGCTGATGCCGCCGCCCGAGGATCTGATCGACAACAGCGCCCGCGGCCGCGACGCCGCCGGTCGTCCCGAGCGCGGCGATCGTTTCGAACGCCCCGAACGCGGCAGCGCCGACCGCCGCGAAGGCTTCGAGGACAGCGTCTGGTTCCGCCTCAACATCGGCCGCCACCAGAATGCCGATCCGCGCTGGATCCTGCCTCTGCTTTGCCGCCGCGGCCATGTGAGCAAGAACGAGATCGGCGCGATCCGCATCGGTCCCAAGGAAACGATGTTCAACATCCCGCGCGCGATCGCCGACCGCTTCGCCGAAGCCGTGCAGCGCAGCGCCAACGCCGATGGCGAGGACGACAGCGGCGTCGCGATCACCCCGGCGCCCGACGGCCCGACCTATCCGCCGCGCCGCGACAAATCGCCGCGCGAAGGCGCGCCCCGCAGCACGCTCGGCCGGTCGCCCGGCGGTGACCGTTCAGGCCCGCGCGGTCCGCGTGGCCCCGGCGGTCCAGGCGGCAACGAACGCTACAAGCCCAAGCCCTACGGCCAGCGCAGCCCGCGTCGCGCGAAATAGGCCGACAGGCCGTCATCTAAAACCTCGTCATTGCGAGCATGGCGAAGCAATCCAGAGCGGCCTTGCGCAACTCTGGATTGCTGCGCTGCCTTCGGCTCCTCGCAATGGCGATGCTGAAGAACGACTTGCCCTTGCGCCCCGTCCACAGGCCCACCAAATGGGCTGAACAGCAGGAGACGGCGGCATGCAAGCGATCGAAGCCTTCATCGAAAGCCAGGGCGGACCAGAGGTCATCGACTGGCGCGAGGTCACGCTCGGCGATCCGGGGCCGGGCCAGGTGCTCGTTCGCCAGACCGCCGTTGGGCTCAACTATATCGACACCTATCACCGCGACGGCACCTATCCGATCGACCTTCCCGGCGGTCTCGGTGTCGAGGCGGCGGGCGAGGTGATCGCGATCGGTCCTGATGTCCATGGCCTCCAGCCCGGCGACCGCGTCGCGACCTTCGGACCGCAGCGTAACGCCTATGCATCGGCGCGGCTCGTTCCCGCCGCATCGCTGTTCAAGCTTCCTCCCGCGATCGACGAGGAGACGGCCGCCGCCGCATTGCTGAAGGCCTGCACCGTCGAGGCGCTCGTCGAACGCTGCGCCAAGGTCGAGGCGGGTTGGCCCGTGCTCGTCCACGCCGCCGCCGGCGGGGTCGGCCTGATCCTGGTGCAATGGCTGAAGGCGATCGGCGCCCGTGATCGGCACGGTCAGCACCGAAGCGAAGGCGCAGGCCGCGCGGCAGGCGGGCGCCGACCATGTCATCCGGTACAAGGACGAGGATGTCGCGGCGCATGTCCGCGAGATCACCGACGGCCAAGGCGTTCCCGTCACCTTCGACGGCATCGGCATGGAAACCTGGGCCACCTCTTTGAAGGCGACCTCTCGCCGGGGCCTGATCGTCAGCTATGGCAATGCCGGCGGACCGGTCACCGGGGTCAACCTGGGCATTCTGGCGCAGCATGGGTCGCAGTTCGTCACGCGTCCGACGCTGTTCGACTATTATCTCCACCCCGGCGAACGCGCGGCGGGCGCGGCGCGCGTATTCGAGTTGATCGAAGGCGGCGCGGTGAAGATCACCGTCGGCCAGCGCTATTCGCTCGAAGATGCCGCCCGCGCGCATGCCGACCTCGAGGCGGGGCGGACGACCGGATCCAGCCTGTTGATTCCGGAAGCGCGCTAGGCGTCAGGCCTTCAGCCGCTCGGCGTGCCACGCGACATGCTCGGCCATGAAGGTCGAGATGAAATAATAGCTGTGGTCATACCCCGGCTGCATCCGGATTTCGGCCTTCTGCCCCGCGCGCTCGCACGCTTCGACAAGCAGACGCGTCTTGAGCTGGTCGGTCAGGAAATTATCGGCCTCGCCCTGATCGACGAGCAGGTCGGGCACCCGCAATCCCTGGTCGAGCAACGCACACGCATCATAGGCATGCCAGTCCTCGCGGTCGCCGCCGAGATAGCCCCCAAGCGCCTTTTCGCCCCACGGGCACTGCGACGGCGCCACGATCGGCGAGAAGGCCGACACCGAACGGAAACGGTCCTGATTGCGCAGGCCAATCGTCAGCGCGCCATGCCCGCCCATCGAATGCCCCGTAATCGCCTGCCGCGTCAGATCGGCACTCGCGAAATTGCGCAGCACCAGCGACGGCAGCTCGTCCTCGATATACGAACGCATCCGATAGTTTTTGGCCCATGGCTCTTCGGTCGCATCGACATAGAAGCCCGCGCCCAGCCCGAAGTCATAGGCCGCGTCGGCATCGTCGGGGACGCCCTCGCCGCGCGGGCTGGTGTCGGGCGCGATGAAGATCACGCCATGCTCGGCGCAGGCGGCGCGATATTCGCCCTTCTCCATCACATTGGCGTGCGTGCAGGTCAGCCCCGACAGATACCAGAGCACCGGCAGCGACGCGCCCGGCTCGTGATCCGGGATGAACGCGGCAAAGGTCATGTCGGTGCCGGTGGTCGTGCTCGCATGCTTGTACACGCCCTGCGTGCCGCCATGACTGCGGGTGGTGGAGACGGTTTCAAGGGTCATGAATTGTCCTGCATCGGAATGGCCGCGACGACGGGCTGATGCCCCCAATGACGCAGCAGGTCTAGGATCGTTGCCCCGGCCAGGCCGAGGGTGGCGGTATTGCGCAGCGGATGGACGTTCACCACGTCCGCCGCGGCCAGCGTCCCGTCGAGCACGACGGTGATGCTGCCCGGCGGTGCGTTGATCGCCGCGAGCGGCGTTACCGAACCCGGCGCGATCCCCAACAGGCGATCCATGTCGTCGGCCTTGCCGAAGCTCACGCGCTTGCTGCCGATGGCGGTGGGCAACGCCTTCAGATCGACGCGCGCTTCCGAAGGAACGGTGACGAGCCAAAAGGCGCCGCCATTGTCCTTCAGGAACAGATTCTTGGTGTGCGCGCCGGGAATGGCCGCATTCACCTGATCGCTCTCCGCGACGGTAAAGACCGCCGCATGTTCATAAGCGGCGAAGGGGATCGCAAGCATGCCCAGATCGGCCAGCAATCCCGCTTCGCCACGCATGACCGATCTTCAGACGACGCGATGCAGCGCGCAGAGCTTGTTGCCCGACGGGTCGCGCAGATAGGCGAGATACAGCTGGCCAAAGCCGCCTTCGCGCACGCCCGGCGGATCTTCGATCGAGGTGCCGCCCGCCGCGACGCCGGCGTCGTGCCATGCCTTCGCCTGCTCGGGCCCTTCCATCGCAAAGCCGATCGTGCAGCCGTTGCCCGCGGTCGCCGGCTGGCCGTCGATCGGGGCCGTTACCAGGAACAGCCCGCCGTTGTGCATATAGATCAGGCGTCCCTTGTCGTCGACGATCCCCGGCTTGCCGCCGATGGCCTGAAAGGTCGCGTCATAGAATTTCTTGGCGGCGTCGATGTCGTTCGACCCGACCATATTGTGACTGTACATCGCCTCTGCTCCTCCTGATTTTGGTTGCGAATCGATACCTATACCCTTCGCATGCCTAGCGGAAGACCACCGTCTTGCGCCCGTCGATCAGCACGCGCTGTTCGGCGACCCAGCGCACCGCGCGGGCCAGGACCTGCGCCTCGGTATCGCGGCCGATGCGGATCAGTTCCTCGACCGAGTCGCGGTGGTCGACGCGCTCGACCGCCTGTTCGATGATCGGCCCCTCGTCCAGGTCGCTCGTCACGAAATGCGCGGTCGCACCGATCAGCTTCACCCCGCGCTCCTGCGCCCGGTGATAAGGCTTCGCCCCCTTGAAGCCGGGCAGGAAGCTGTGATGGATGTTGATGCAGCGCCCCGACAGCTTCATGGACAGGTCCTTCGACAACACCTGCATATAACGCGCCAGCACCAGATATTCGGCGCCGCCGCGCGCCATCACGTCGAGGATCGCGCCCTCCTGTTCCGCGCGGTTCGCGTCGTTTACCGGCAGATAGTGGAACGGGACGCCATGCCATTCCGACAGGCGGCGCTGCGCCTCGTGGTTCGACACCACGCCGACGATGTCGATCGCCAGATTGCCGGTCGACCAGCGGTGGAGCAGGTCGTTCAGGCAGTGGCTGCCCTGCGACACCGCGATGACGAAGCGCGGCTTGACCGCCGCATCGCTGAGCCGTGCGTCCATCTGGAACCGCGCGATGATCGGGGCGAATGCGTCCTGCACCCCTGCAAAATCTTCGGGAAAGCGGGGCCCGGCGCCGCGAAACTCGACGCGCATGAAGAAACGGCCCGAACCGAGGTCGGCATATTGCTGACTGTCCAGAATGAAACCGTCGCGATCCGCCAGCAGGCCTGTTACGGCTGCGACGATGCCGACCGCATCGACGCAGCTAAAGGTCAGGACATAAGGTCCGCTCAAACGCTTCCTCCCGCCCGCATCACATTCTCCCCTCGTTCGTCATTGCGAGGAGCGCAATCCAAAGCCTCGCTGCGCCCGCAATGACGACGCGGATAGGGCGAACGGCGGAAAGGTCAATAAACGACGACGCTGCGGATGCTCTCGCCCGCATGCATCAGGTCGAACCCCTTGTTGATCTCTTCCAGCCCCATGACGTGGGTGATCATCGGGTCGATCTCGATCTTGCCGGTCATGTACATGTCGACGATCTTCGGCACGTCGGTGCGGCCCTTGGCGCCGCCGAACGCCGTGCCGCGCCAGTTGCGGCCGGTGACCAGCTGGAACGGACGCGTCGCGATTTCCTTGCCCGCCTCGGCGACGCCGATGATGATCGAGGTGCCCCAGCCGCGGTGGCAGGCCTCGAGCGCGGTGCGCATCACCTCGGTATTGCCGGTCGCGTCGAAGGTGTAATCGGCGCCGCCGTCGGTCATCTGGACGATCGTCGCGACGACGTCCTCGCGGCTCATTCCCTTCGAATTGAGGAATTCGGTCATGCCGAATTTGCGGCCCCACTCTTCACGGTCGGGGTTGATGTCGACGCCGATGATCTTGTCGGCGCCCGCAAGCCGCGCGCCCTGGATCACGTTGAGGCCGATGCCGCCGAGCCCGAAGACGACGACATTGTCGCCGACCTGGACCTTCGCGGTATTGATCACCGCGCCGACGCCGGTGGTGACGCCGCAGCCGATATAGCAGCTCGACTGGAAGGGCGCGTCCTCGCGGATCTTCGCGACCGCAATCTCGGGCAGCACGGTGAAGTTCGAGAAGGTCGAGCAGCCCATGTAATGGAAGATCGGCTGGCCCTTGTACGAAAAGCGCGTCGTGCCGTCGGGCATCAGCCCCTTGCCCTGCGTCGCACGGATCGCGGTGCAGAGGTTGGTCTTGCCCGAAAGGCAGCTTTTGCACTGGCGGCATTCGGGGGTGTACAGCGGGATCACATGATCGCCCGCCTTCACGGACGTCACGCCCGCGCCGACCTCGCGCACCACGCCCGCACCCTCATGCCCCAGCACGCTCGGGAAGATGCCCTCGCTGTCGAAACCATCGAGCGTATAGGCGTCGGTGTGGCAGATGCCCGTCGCCATGATCTCGACCAGCACCTCGCCCGCCTTCGGGCCTTCGAGGTCGAGTTCGACGATTTCGAGCGGCTTTTTCGCTTCGAACGCAACGGCGGCGCGGGTCTTCATGGGAGCACTCCTTGCGGATGAGAGTTTGGGCGGATGAGAGTTTGGCGAGAAAATGATTGCGCACGCTGTACACCGATCCAAAGCGCGATAAAGGGGCCAATCGGCAATATATTATCCCAAGGATGAGATAATGAGCGCATGGGACGGCATCGACGAGATCGTTGCAATCGCCGACGCGGGCAGCTTCGTCGCGGCGGCGGCGCGGCTCGGCACCTCGACCTCGCACATCAGCCGCGCGGTCATCCGCCTCGAAAACAGGATCGGCGCGCAGATCTTTGCGCGCACGACGCGCCGCGTCGTCCCGACCCCGGCGGGCCGCACCTTGATCGAACAGTTTCGCGCGCTCATCGCCACGCGCAACGATGCCTTGTCGGCGGTCAGCGACGACGGCGCGCCGCGCGGCGAGGTGCGGATGACCTGCTCGATCGCGATGGGCGAGCGCTTCGTCGCGCAGATCGCGCGCGACTATGCCTTCGCCTTTCCCGATGTGACGGTGACGCTCGAACTCACCAACCGCGTCGTCGATTTGCTCGCCGAGGGCTTCGACCTCGCGATCCGCACCGGCACGCTGCCCGATTCAGGCCTCGTCGCGACGCGCATCGCCTCGCGCAGCCTCTATCTCTGCGCCGCGCCCGCCTATCTCGCGCGCGCCGGGACGCCGGCGTCAATCGACGACCTCGCGCGCCACGAATGCCTGCTCGGCACCGCCCCCGCCTGGCATTTCCGGTCGCAGGGCAAGGAAATCACCCACCGCCCCGCCGGCCGCTGGCGCTGCAACAGCGGCACAGCGGTCACCGAAGCCGCGCTCGCGGGCCACGGCGTCTGCCAGCTTCCCGATTTCTATGTGATGCCGCACCTGCAAAGCGGCGCACTCGTCTCACTCCTCGACCCGCTGCGGCCGCAGGAAGAGCCGATATGGGCGGTCTATCCGCAGCGCCGCCATCTGCTGCCGAAGGTGCGGTTGCTGATCGACAAGCTGCGCGACGAATTGCCGGGGGCGTTGTCGCGGAGTGAGAGCTAATAGGGCCGCGGGATTCCTTCTTTACCCAAAACCGCCTCGTAGTGCTGCTGCACAGTTTCCAGTCGCTCGATAATATCTTTCAACGCGAAATCGCGCTCCTCTGGATCAGTCTCGCCTGCGACCTCGCGAATATCCGCAATAAGGGCGTGAAGGCTGTCACCCTGAAATACGACGCCGGGAAAAGCTCGCCCCGGAAGATGAACGACAGCATAGTTCGCAGGCGGCGAAAGCAGTTTGACGTTACCCATTACCCCGCCCCTTCATCCCGAGCATTTGCGCATCGCTGTCATCGACGCGATCGGTCAATTCTCATCGTCATCCCGGACTTGATCCGGGATCCATTGCCGTGCCGGGGTTCATGGACCCCGGATCAAGTCCGGGGTGAAGACTAGGGAAAGTTAAAGCTCAACACTCCACCACACTAACCGCCAGCCCGCCCTTCGACGTTTCCTTATACTTATCCCGCATGTCGCGGCCGGTTTGCAGCATCGTCGCGATCACCGTGTCGAGGCTGACGACGTGCGTGCCGTCGCCGATCATCGCGATGCGGCTGGCGTCAATCGCCTTGATCGCGCCCATTGCGTTGCGCTCGATGCACGGGATCTGGACCAGCCCGCCGATCGGATCGCAGGTGAGGCCGAGGTTATGCTCCATGCCGATCTCGGCGGCATTCTCGACCTGCGCGTTGGTGCCGCCGAGCGCGGCGGTCAGGCCCGCCGCCGCCATCGAGCAGGCGACGCCGACCTCGCCCTGGCAGCCGACCTCGGCGCCCGAGATGCTGGCGTTGCGTTTGTAGAGCGCGCCGACCGCGCCCGCGGCGAGCAGGAAGGTGCGCACGCCCTTCGCATCGCCGCGATAGCTGCGGCGGTAATAGCGGATCACCGCCGGGATGATCCCCGCCGCGCCGTTGGTCGGCGCGGTGACGACCTTGCCGCCCGCGGCATTCTCTTCGTTCACCGCCATCGCCCACAGGTTGATCCAGTCCATCATCGCCATCGGATCGGACAGATTCTGTTCGTGCCGCGCGCGGATGTCGGCGGCGATCTGCGGCGCGCGGCGCTTGACCTTCAGGCCACCGGGCAGCACGCCCATGCTCGAACAGCCGGCGTCGATCGACGCATCCATCGCGCCCGCGATCGCGTCGAGCCCCGCCTCGACCTCTTCCAGACTGCGGTGGGCGAGCTCGTTCTCGAGCATCATTTCGGCGAAGCTCTTGCCCGACGCCGCGCCCATTTCCATCAGGTCGGCGCCCGAGGTGAAGGCAAAGGGAAGCTCCACCTCATCCTCCGCGCCGCGGCTGTTGCGTCCCGCCTCATCCTCGTCGACGACGAAGCCGCCGCCGATCGAGAAATACATGCGCTTGGCAAGGATTTCGCCCGCCGCATCGCGCGCGGCGAAGCTAACGGCGTTGCTGTGAAAGGGCTGGCGCTGACGCATCTGGAAATGCAGGTCGTTCGCGGGCTGAAAGCGCACGCGCTGACGGCCGAGCAGATAGAGGAAGCCTTCGCTCGTCGCGCGATCCCAATGCGCCTTGATCGCGGCGAGGCTGGTCGACGCCGGGATTTCGCCTGCGAGGCCCGCGACGATTGCGGTGTCGGCGGCGTGCCCCTTCCCCGTCAGCGCGAGCGAGCCGTAAAGGTCGGCCTCGACATGCACGGTCTTGGTCAGCATCGCCTGCTCGTCGAGCCAGACGGTGAAACGGCGCGCGGCCACCATCGGGCCGACGGTATGCGAGCTGGAGGGGCCGACACCGATTTTGAAGAGTTCGAACAGGCTGATCGTCATGGCGGCGCCTATAGGCGAAGCGTGATCGTCAGGATAGGCCCGCGAGCTTTAACCTGGCATGTTTCCAGGTCGTCATTGCGAGCGGAGCGAAGCAATCCAGAGCGGTCTGCGCCAGCTCCGGATTGCCGTGGGCCTTTGGCCCTCGCAATGACGCCGGGGTGGCCTGTTACGCCGGATAGGTCCAGGTCGTGTCGCGCGCGAAATTCTCGGCCGCGAAATCCCAGTTCAGCAGTTCGTCGACCACCGCGTCGACATAGGCCGGGCGCAGGTTCTTGCGGTCGATGTAATAGGCATGTTCCCACACGTCGATGACGAGCAGCGGCTTGATGCCGGCGGTGAGTTCGGTGCCCGCGTCATGCGTGTCGGTGACCGACAGCGTGCCGTCGCGCGAGATGAGCCAGGCCCAGCCCGAAGCGAAATGATTGACGGCGGTTTCCTTCAGCTTTTTCTTGAGATCGTCCAGCGAACCGAAATCACGCTCGATCGCGGCGGCCAGGTCGCCGGCGGGGGCGGTCTTGGTCGGGCTCAGGCTTTCCCAATAAAAGGCGTGGTTCCACGACTGCGCCGCATTGTTGAACAGGCCCTTGTTGCCCGAACCTTCGGCATGGTGGACGATTTCCTCGAGCGGCTTCGACGCCAGGTCGGTGCCTTCGATCGCGGCGTTGACCTTATCGACATAGGCCTTGTGATGCTTGCCATGATGCGTCGCCAGCGTGTCGGCCGAAATATGCGGCTCCAGCGCGTCCTGAGCATAGGGGAGAGGAGGATGGGCGATCGTCATGACAGTCTCCATTTTCTTTTGGGGTCTTTGCGGCCTTTAACTCGGTATCGCGGCAACGGGTTGCAACCCCGTGACGGGGAAATTTTCGCCGCTCGCCGTGCCGAGGAGGCTAAGTCACCATTGCCTGCAGCGTCGCGATGCGGTCCGCCTCTTCGGCAGGCTTGTCGCGGCGAATGCGCGAGATGCGCGGAAAGCGCATCGCCAGCCCCGACTTGTGCCGCTTCGACGAATGGATCGAATCGAACGCCACCTCCAGCACCAGCGACTTTTCGACCTCGCGCACCGGCCCGAACCGGTTGAGCGTGTTGTCGCGCACGAATTTGTCGAGCCACTTCAGTTCCTCGTCGGTGAAGCCCGAATAGGCCTTGCCCACGGGAAGCAACTCGCCCGCGTCCGACCAGCAGCCGAAGGTATAGTCGGAATAGAAGCTGGCGCGCCGTCCGTTGCCGCGCTGCGCGTACATCATCACGCAATCGGCGGTCAGCGGGTCGCGTTTCCACTTGTACCAGAGCCCCGCCCGCCGTCCGGCGACATAGGGCGCGTCCCGCCGTTTCAGCATCACCCCTTCGATCGCCGCATCGCGCGCGCCCGCGCGGCGCTCCGCCAGATCGTCGAAATCGCGTGCGTCGATCACCTGCGACAGGTCGAAATGGCTGTCGGCCAGGCGCGGCACGAACGCCTCCAACTGTCGTCGCCGTTCGGTCCATGGCAGCATGCGCAGATCGTCGCCATCGACCGCGAGCAAGTCGTATACCCGCACGAACGCCGGATAATCGGCGAGCATCTTTTTCGACACCGTCTTGCGCCCGAGGCGTTGCTGCAGCGCGTTGAAGCTGGCGGCCTCGCCGCCCTGCACCTCGCCGCGCACCAGCAGTTCGCCGTCGATCACCGCCTCCTGATCGAAGGCCGCGACCAGTTCGGGAAAGGCGCCGCTGATCTCTTCGCCGCCGCGGCTGTAGATGCGCGTCTCGCCGCCGCCGCGGACGATCTGCACGCGGATGCCGTCCCATTTCCACTCGGCGGCATAGTCGGCCAGATCGACGCTTTCATCCTCCAGCGGATGCGCCAGCATGAAAGGCCGGAAGAAAGCCACGTCCTTCAGGTCGGGCCGCGGCGCCCGCCCCTCGCCCCACGCGAACAGCGGCGCATAGGGCGGCGGGATTGCGTGCCAAAGCTCCTCGACATCGTCGACGGGCACGTCGAACGCCTGCGCGAACGCCTGTTTGGCAAGCCGCGCCGACACGCCGACGCGCATTCCACCCAAAGCGAGCTTCAGCAGCGCATAGCGCCCGTCGGCGTCGAGCCGGTCGAGCAGCGAGGCGACCACCGCCGGCGCGTCGCTGCGGCTCGTCGCGGCGAGCGCGTCGACGGCTTCCGACACGCCCAGCTCCCCCTTTGCCCCCGGCGCATCGGGCCAGAGCAGCGCCGCGGTCTCCGCCGTATCGCCGACGAAATGCCGCGACAGGCGAAACAATTCCTCGTCGACCCGCGTCGCCAGCAGCGCCCGGACCGTACCCGCCTTCACCGCCGGAAAGTCCAGGCTCTCGGTCATTGCCGCGATCGCCCAGCCGCGATCGGGATCGGGCGTGTGGCGCAGATAGTCGACGATCAGCGCGAGCTTGCTGTTGCGCGACCGCGTGTAGATCAGCCGGTCGATGAGGGCCGCGAAGCGCTTCACGCCTCTTCCTCCAGGTCGCGGCCCACGAGGTGCAGCGCGCGCGCCTTTCGCTGATGCAGCTCGCACCAGCGCAGCA
>JAFKLT010000026.1 GCA_017309275.1 Sphingomonadales bacterium
TCGGGGATCCCGGTATCGACGCTGTCGAAGGTGGAGCATGACCGTCTGACGCTGAGCTATGACAAGCTGCAGCAGCTCAGCCAGCGACTCAGCATCCGCATGTCGGACCTGTTCGCCGAGGACAGCGAGGAGAGCGCGCCGCGCGTGACCGGGCGCCGCAGCATCGGGACGATGGACCGCGCGGCGCGCGTGACGACCGACAATTACGACTATCATTATCTGTGCACCGACCTGCGCCAGAAGCGGATGATCCCGATCATCACCCGCATCCGCGCGCATAGCGCGAGCGAGTTCGGCGCGCTGGTCCATCATCAGGGCGAGGAGTTCATCTATGTCATCGCGGGACGCATCGAGATCCACACCGAATTCTATGACCCCGTCACGCTCGACACCGGCGAGAGCATCTATCTCGATTCGTCGATGGGCCATGCCTATGTCGTCGCCGAGGGTTTCGACGAAGCCCTCGTCCTCGGCGTCTGCTCCTCCGCAGACGACGGCCTCATGGACTCGTTGATGAGCCTTCATGGTTGAGCGCCCTTCCCTGCGCGTCCTGCTTCTGGCCGGCACGCTGTTCGTTTCGGCATCGGTCGGGGCAAAGCCCGCCGCGCCCTCCTATGACCTGATCATCCGCGGCGGGACGATCTATGACGGATCGGGCGCGCCGCCCGTCGTCGGCGACGTCGCGATCAAGGGCGATCGCATCGTCGCGGTCGGCAAGGTCGCCGGCCGCGCGAAGCGCGAGGTTTCGGCAAAGGGCATGGCGGTCGCGCCGGGCTTCATCAACATGCTGAGCTGGGCGACCGAGTCGCTGATCGCCGATCCGCGCAGCCAGAGCGACATCCGCCAGGGCGTGACGCTGGAGGTGATGGGCGAAGGCTGGTCGATGGGGCCGCTGAATGCCACGATGAAGGCGCAGGAAACCGAACGGCAGGGCGACATCCGATATCGGATCGAGTGGACCAGCCTTGGCGACTATCTGACCTATCTGGAAAAGCGGGGCGTTTCGACGAACGTCGCGAGCTTCGTCGGCGCGGCGACGGTGCGCGTCCACGAACTGGGCGAGGACGATATCGACCCGACCCCCGAACAGCTTGACCGCATGAAGATGCTGGTGCGCCAGGCGATGAACGAGGGCGCGCTGGGCGTGGGCAGCTCGCTCATCTATGCGCCGGGCTCCTATGCCGAAACCGACGAGCTCGTCGCGCTGATGACCGAGGCCGGGAAATGCGGCGGCATGTACATCAGCCACATGCGCTCCGAAGGCGACAGGCTGGAGGAAGCGGTCGACGAATTGATCGAGATCGCGCGCCGGTCGGGCGCGCCCGCCGAAGTCTATCACCTCAAGATGGCGGGGCGCAGCAACTGGGACAAGTTCGCCCCGGTAGTGAAGAAGATCGAGGCGGCGCGCGCCGAAGGGCTGCGCATCACGACCGACATGTACACCTATACCGCCGGCGCGACCGGGCTGGACGCCGCGATGCCGACGTGGGTGCAGTCGGGCGGGCTCGAAGCCTGGATCGAGCGGCTGAAGGACCCCGCGATCCGCGCGCGTGTCGCCGCCGAAATGCAGAAACCCGGCAGCGACTGGGAAAATCTCTATTTCGGTGCGGGCGCCGACAAGATGATCCTGACGGGTTTCAAGAACCCCGCGATGAAATATCTGACCGGCAAGACGCTGGCCGAAGTCGCGACAATGCGGAAGAAATCGCCCGAAGAGACGGCGATGGACCTGGTCATCGAGGACGGATCGCGCGTCGGCACCGTCTATTTCCTGATGTCCGAGGACAATGTCCGCAAGCAGATCCAGCTTCCGTGGATGAGCTTTGGTTCCGACGCCGCGTCGCAGTCGCCCGAGGGCGTGTTCCTGAAATCGGGCGCGCACCCGCGCACCTATGGCAATTTCGCGCGCCTGCTCGGCCAATATGTCCGCGAGGAAAAGCTGATCTCGCTGGAAGAGGCGGTCCGCCGCCTCACCACGCTGCCCGCGACCAATCTGGGCATAAGCGAGCGCGGGGCGCTGAAGCCCGGCTATTATGCCGATGTCGTCGTCTTCGATCCCGCGACCGTCGCCGATCGCGCGACCTTTGAAAAGCCGCACCAATATTCGGTCGGCATGCGCGACGTGTTCGTCAACGGCGTCGCGGTGCTGAAGGATGGCGAGCATAGCGGGGCGACGCCGGGCCGCGCGGTGCGGGGCGCCGGCTGGAACCGCTGCCCCTGACGCCTAATCGGCGATCGCATGGTCGGGCGGCAGATCGCCGCCGCCGTACAGACGGCCGGTCGTCGGCGGCGGCGCGGCCTCGGTCCAGAACGGGTCGGCGGGCGCGAGGCCGAGCGGCAGGAAAGCCGCGGTGCAGAGATAGAGGCTGCCGGTCGAGATATAATCATCCGCCAGACCCGGCTGATGGCCGGCGTATCCGATGACGAGCCAGCCGGCGGGGTCGAAACTGCCGGGCGCGAGCAGGCCGCGCGCCATCGCCCGCGCCATCGCCCCGCGCACCTGCCCCGGCGCCAGCGGAAGGCGGCGGAGCAGCGCGAGCTGCGCCAGGAGGTGCAGATTGCCGCAGCGATAGCAAAGCGACCGCCCGATCGCGGGCATCGACCCGTCGGGCGCGATCATCCGCTCAAGCTGCGCCGCGTGCCGCTGCGCCCGAATGATCTGCCGCCCCGCACCCTCGCCCCGCATCACGCGCAGGATGTCGATCAGAAAGGGGTGGATGACGAAGCTGTTGTAATAGTTGAACTGAAAGATCGGACCGTCCGAATACCAGCCGTCGCCGACGTACCAGCCGTCGAATTGCCGGACCGCATGGTCGATGCGCGACCGGTCGAACGGATGCTCGATCGCCGCGAAAAAGGTCTCGACCATCGCCGAGAATAACAGCCAGTTGCCCGGCGGCGGCGCAACCGCGCGCGTCGCCGCAAATTGGCCGACGAGCCGGGTCCGCACCGCACCTGGCAGTTCGTTCCACAAGCGGTTCGGCGCGCGCAGGATCGCCTGCGCCAAAAAGGCGGCGTCGACCAGCGACTGCGGCCCCGCCCCGAAGTCGATATGGTCGGGCGAGTCCGGATCGGCGATCGACGCGAGCAGCGCCTGCGTCTGTCCCCTCGCCCGCGCCTGCATCGCCGCCTCTTCGCCGTCGAGCCCGCCGAGTTCGAGCCATGGCGCCATCCCCGCCAGCGTCCGCGCGCAGGCCTCCAGATAGGTGCAGGCACGGCGCGCCTCGCCGCCCGCCGGTGCCTCGAACGGCATCGCGGCCTTCAGCGTTCCCGCCGAACCATGCGCCAGCACGGGGGCGCATATCCTTTGCAGCATGGCCAGCCAGTCGCCGCGCGTTTGCAGGGCGATGGCCGGCGCCCCGGTCATGCGCCGTCGACGCCCCCGCCCAGCGCCTGATAGAGCGATACGTAGGCGGTGAGCCGATCGGCGCGAAGCTGGATCAGCGCGAGATCGACCGACAGCAGCGCGCGCTGCGCATCGATCTGTTCGAGATAGGGCGAATAGCCCGCGCGATACCGGTTCGTCGCGTGACGCAGCACGTCGGCGACGGCCGTGCGCTGCGCAAGCAGCGCCTGTTCCTGCGCGCCGAGACGGTCGATCAGCGCAAGCTGATCCTCGACCTCGCGAAAGGCGGTAAGCACGGTCTTGCGATATGCGAACGCCGCCTGGTCGCGCTGCGCCGTAGCGGCGTCGAACTGCCCCTCCAGCCGCCCGCCCGAAAAGATCGGCGCCAGGATGCTGCCGCCGATCGACCATATGCTGATCGGATCGTTCAGCAGCGACGAAATCGTCGCGCCCGCCGACGCCTGCAACCGGATCTGCGGCAGGAATTGCGCCCGCGCCGCGCGCAGGTTCGCGTCGGTCGCGGCGAGCGAAAACTCAGCCTGGGCGATATCGGGACGGCGGCGGACGAGTTCGGAGGGAAGCACCCCCGGAACCGCGGGCGTGAGCAACGCATCGAAGTTCGCGCCGCGCGCGACGGCATGCGGAGTATCGCCGACCAGCAGCGAAAGGGCATTTTCCTGCCGCTTGATCGCCGCCTCGATCGCCGGAATCTGTTGCTCGGTCGCGCGATACTCGGCTTCCGACTGGCGAAGCTCGAGCTGCGACGTATAGCCTGCTTCGGCGCGGTCGCGCGCGATGCGCAGCGCCTCGCTGCGCTGGGCAAGCGTCTCCTTCAGCAGCTCGCGTCGCTCGTCGAGCGCGAGGAGCGCGATATAGCCGCTCGCCGCCGCCGCGCTGACCGACAAGGTCGCCGACTCATGCGCCGCGGCGAGCGCCGCCGCGCTGGCGCGCGCGGCATCGCGCCGCGCCGCATTGGCGCCGAACAGGTCGACCTCGTAAGCCGCCTGGAAGGTCGGCTGCGCCGAAAAGCTCTCGCTCGGTTGCCCGAAGGCGTTGACGCTGCGCGCCTCGGCGCCCGGCGCGCTGGCCGACAGCGTCGGCAGCAACAGCGAACGCGCGACGCGTTCCTGCGCCCGCGCCTCCGCAACGCGCGCCGCCGCGATCGCCAGATCGCTGTTGTTCGCGCGCGCCTGTTCGACCAGCGCGCTCAGTTGCGGATCGCCGAAGCGCGCCCACCATTGACGCTCGATCGGGCCATCAGAGGCGAGAACGGTGCGCCATGCGGCGGGCGGCGCGACCTGGCTTGCCTCGGGACGCGGCGAAATCGTCGGCGCGCCCCCCGCGAGCAGCGCAAGCAGCAATATGGGCGCAGCGGCGCGCATCAATCGGTGCCCGTCAGAACGGTCGCGACGACCGACATGCCGGGACCGAGCTTCGCGGTCATTTTCTGCCCGGGATCGA
>JAFKLT010000055.1 GCA_017309275.1 Sphingomonadales bacterium
ATTGGTCGGGACCCGATCCGCGCGAAAGGCATCATGGCCAGCGGCGCATGACAAGGCCGCATCACAGGCCGGACACATGGCTGCACCAACCAGCAGACTGCATCGTTCCAGAAACCGCTTGCCAACGGAGGGCCGTCCACACACGGCCATCAGTAGCCGAATGTACGTGGCATATGACGACCCCAATCACAGAGCTGACAAACGATGGCAGTCGCGGCTTCGTTCGCGTCGAGACACGATGGAGCCGAGATACCGCGACGAGGGCGCGTGCTGGCGAATGTTTCGGGCACGCGCCCGGTCTGCCCAAACGTCGCCAGCACAGCTGAATCCGAAGATCATCGTCGATCAGAGAACAGGATAGTTCAGGCCGTAATGGCCGTATATGCTGCGACCGAAAACATCATCATAGTCAGGCGCGCTGTCCGCCGCATAGTGCGGCGCGCTTTCTACCTGCTCTTTCGACAGATTCACGACATAGCCATTTTTGTCGGTATCGTATGTGAGCATATCCCACGGGATCGGATAATGATCGCTGCCGAGGCCAAAAAGCCCGCCAAACTCGAGCACTGCGTGCTCGGCCTTGCCCGACTTCTTGTCGATCATGATATTCCGAACCGTGCCGAGTTTCTCGTTCTGGGAGTTATAGACCTTCGTTCCTTCGACCATGTCGGATGCGATGAGGCGGTGAGATTGGTTGCGTTCGATGGTGTCGACCATGACAATTCTCCATGTTGATGGTTGGCCGCATACGATGCATGCGGAGCGCCCCCTCCCTGTCTAACCAACCGGTCACAGCCATGGCCGTTGCATGAACCGGCATATATCTTTTGCAAAAGACGTTGGCATGAGGCGCTGCAACCGAGACCGGGCCTGCCGTGTAGAGCCGTCGTTCGCTCTGACCACCGATCATCGATCGCTCGCTACGGCGAACTCTGGACTAGCGAGCCGAGACCTCCGGACTCACCGCAAAACGGTAACTTCGGCTTAGGATTGATGATCGGGATCTGCCTGCGTGCAACCCCTGCTACGTCATCGATGAGCGCGATTGCGAACGGCAGTTGGACGGTTGCGGGTCAGCGCCGGCCTTTCCAACGAAAGCAATTCGCTTGGTCATGCCCGGCGGCTTCGCATCTCGTCTTCAAGTCTCAGTCGCTCGTGCGCGAGGGACGCTTGGGCAATGATGGTCGACAGCAGCACCCGCTGGTCGGGTCTGATCGGTTCCGCCCCGTCGTCGCGCGCTATTCCCAGAACCGCAAGTTGTCCGAGCGATGTGGACAGCGGATGAAATTGCCAGTCGGAGGAGGATATCCGCGTCGTGCCCGCGCCAGCTTCCTCGGCATGACCGTGACACCATTCGAGCGCGGCGCGATCGACCGGGCCGAGCACCGGCTCTCCCGGCGCGGCACCCGAGATGACCAATGTTCCATTGCGTTCGCGGAATACGGCGGCGTTGAGATCGAGCAGGCCGTGGACATGTTCGCTCAATGTGGCGGCCGTGCTCTCCCAATCGCCATCGCGGGTCAGCCGCTGCGCAAGCGCGGCAAGGCTCGCATTTTCGCGCGCGCTTCTGTCGCTGAGGGTAAGGCGTCCCCGCACCTGCCCGGTCACTATGCTGACGTAGGTGGCGACGCCGAACAAGACCACAGCCATGACCAGATTTTGCGGTGCGGCCGGGTCGAAGCGGAAGGTGGGGGCGAGGAGGAAGAAATTATAGGCAAGCACGGACAGCACTGCACCGACGAGGGCCGGGCGCAGCCCAAAGCGGGCGGCGATACCGATCACCGGCAGGAGAAAGAGGAGGTCAAGCGATCGGGCAGGTATGAATAGATGGAGAAGTTTGGCGATCAGAAGGATCGCGCCGGTCGAGGCTGCGGCGATGGCATAGTGCGTCGCAGGCGTACCTGCGGACATCCCCGCAGACGGTGCTGGCCGCCCTTTGTTTGGGGCGACGGGGATGATGTGCAGCAGAAGGTCGCTGTTTCGCGCCGATAATTCCTCGGCTGCCGATTTCCGCAAACGGTCGCGCCAGCGCCGGGCCGGCTGCGTTTCCATCACGAGATGAGCAGCGGGTGAAGTTTGAAGATGCTCGCAAATGCCGTCTGCGATCGTTGCTGCGGCGACCGTGGCCACGGTCCCACCGTGCCGCGCCGCATAATCGAGCGCGTCGGATGCGTGCGATCCAGCCGATCCGCCAAGGTCGGTCTCCGGCGTTTCGACGAAGATCGCTTCCCAGGCGAGGCCGAGCGCGCGCGCGAGTGTTTCCGCGGTGCGGACAACGTCCCCCGATGCTTCACTCCCGCTGATCAGCGCTGCGAGCGTCGGTTGAGACTTGGCTTCGCTTGACGATGGAATTGGGCTCTCCGTCATCGCCCAGGCCTCGCATCTGCGCCTGACCGGTATCGCAAGTACAACCAGGCCCGTCCGGCTCTCCGGACGGCGTTCCGCGCAATGCGATCATCCCGACCGGACCCGGACGGCAGAAAGCTAGGATGTGCCAAGGCGCTTCGCCATGCTTGTGCGTGCCTCGGCCGTATAGCCATGGCGCTGGTAGAATGCCGCCACCTGCTCGTTTCCTTGCCTGATCTGAAGGTTGATCTTCGAGCAACCCAGGCCTTGCAATGCGGACTCAGCTTCTTCCAGCAAGGCGGTGCCGATTCCGGATCGCCGGTATGAAGGTGAAACGGCGAGAGAATAGAGCCACCCCCGATGACCGTCATAGCCTGCCATAGCGGTGCCGATCACGGCCGCGTCTGATTCCGCGACGAAAAACAGGTCCGGCTGGAAATGCATCTTCGCCGGGATCGCCCGATCGGCTCGGTTCCACGACGGGTCGTCGGGGAAGCATTGCTGCCAAAGCGTATCTACGCTTGCAAAGTCGCCGGGTTCATAGAGCCGCACACGAACATTTTTCGAAGAAGCGCGGCTCCCCGAGCGCATGGCCGCGGGCGCCGCGACGGTATCGGGCAGACTTCTTGGCGGCGGATTTCTTTCGTGCTGGACGATCGTGTCGGGAAAGGTCAGCCAGTGGTGCTTGTCCGAGGTCCAGACCGCCTGAGTCGGCGCGGCGAATGCTGCGTCCGCAAATGAACCCGCCGCCACGCCAGCGAGATGCGGCATCCGGTCCGGCTCCCACCAGAGCGTCGACCCGCAGTCCATGCAGAAATGAAAGGTAACGGGATGACCGCTCGCCGATGGCCTCCGAAAATGTCGTGCTTGCCCTTCGAGGAGCCGGACCGCTTCGCGCGGGAAGAAGGCCGCGACGCTGAAGAGCGAGCCGGTGCGGCGCTGGCAGTCGAAGCAGTTGCAAAGCGACACCTTGACAGGTTCGCCCTCGCACCCGAGCCGAAGCGTGCGGCAGTGACAGCTGGCCTCCCGAAACATCGCGCCACTAAAACAGCAAGGCGTGCCGACGGCAAGCCCGTGTCGGCGTAAGCTTTTGGCGCATTGGTCCAATATTTTGCCGCCCTGTCGATCTAGCCAGCGCGTGCGACCCAGGAGAGCTCGCCTTCAAACGAGGGCGGTTTTCCATATCTTGCGCCCGTCGGACTGGTTCCGGCGGGCGCTTTTTCAGATCGCTCCGTTATGGGGATCACCGGCGACTGCGATGTTTGCCGTCACGCTTGCCTTGGAGCGAGACCCTTGGGCTCGGCACCCGGAATGCTGGCTTCCATGTCCTTGTTCTCGGGGAAGATGGGCCAAAGAAGTTGCTGGCCGAGCGTCGCCGGGGGAAGATTCTCGACTCCATAGCTCTGCGGATACGTCCGCGTGATCTTCGCGGTGCCGAACAGCACGTCCCAGAAGAAGAGCAGGTTTCCGAAGTTGCCCTTATAGTGGACGGCAGGGTCCGCGAGATGACGGCCATGATGGGCGTGATGGGTGGCGGGCGTGCTGACCGTCCGTTCGACCAGCCACATGATCGGCGAGAGAGCCTTGATGCGATACAGCGGGCGATCCCATGCGACGTCGCTGTGCGCGCCGATGATCACAGCCATCTTCACGACGAGGTAGCCGGCGTAGAACCAGCCGAGACCGAGATAGACGAGCACGCCGGCAAACCAGATGCTTGGCATCAGGGCATAATAGATGATGTTGTTGCGGTAGACGAGGCGCATGCTCATGTAGCGGGCATTGTGGTGTGCGCGATGAAGGTTGTAGAGCCAGGCATAGCTATGGCTCGCCCGGTGCCACCAATATTGCATCATGTCCTCGAAAACGAGAAACAGCGCGAGCGCCGCGACGAACGGCAGGTGGGTTAACACGCCTTCATATTGCGGAAAGAAGCGTTGCCCTGCCGCCCCGACGATCAAGAGGATCGTCGGCTGCGTGATGGCCAGCAGGACGAACGTGCTGACCGCTTCCAGGATGCCGTCGTCGCGCGTCTGTTCGGCCTTCGAGAACAGCCTTGTCGATGCAAGTTCGAGGAGGCCGAAGGCCAGATAGATACCAATGACGATGAGACTCGATTGTGCGGTTGTCAGGTGCATGGCCGTCTCCCGGTTGGCATGCGATCCTTTGCCGCTTGCCATCAGCCGCCCAATGCCACAGCAATGCATCCCGGAATGCAAAGAAGTTATCATTTCGCGATGGCCGAACGATCCAGGCTTTCCGCGCAAGAACTCGCGCAGCTCACTGCGCGCGTGCGCGTACAGACATTTGAAGCGGGGCAGTTCGTGCAGCATCAGGGCGATCCGGGCGACGCCTTCTGGGCGGTCGTCGATGGCCATGTCGCGATTGGCCGCTTCAGCGAAGACGGGAGCTTCACGCATTTCGCCACCCTCGGTGCGGGCGACCTGTTCGGCGAGTTGGCGTTCTTCACCGGGGTGCCGCGACAAGTCGATGCGATAGCGGACCGAGGGGCGCGTTTGATCGCGATCGACCGCGCCATGCTACGACAGTTAATGGCCGCCGATGTCGGATGGGCTGAACTGCTCCTTCGCAGCCTTTCCCGGCAGCTTGCGGGTGCCCTCGATATCATAGACGCCGAGCGCCGGTTGAGCGCGACAGAAC
This sequence comes from Sphingomonadales bacterium, assembly GCA_017309275.1. GTDB lineage: Bacteria > Pseudomonadota > Alphaproteobacteria > Sphingomonadales > Sphingomonadaceae > Sphingopyxis. The sequence goes on from JAFKLT010000055.1 coordinate 5,008, forward strand.
GACTGGCGGAGCTTCTCGTGACGATGGCACGCGATAGCGAGGGTCGCGACGCCGTATACGGAACACAGCAGCAGCTTGCCGATCTGCTTGGTGTCTCGCGCGTGACGGTGGGAGCCGCGCTCGGCGAACTAGCGAAGCGCGGTCTCGTCGAGCGGCGGTACCGCGAGGTTCGCCTGTGCGGCCAGCTTGCCTTTCAGGCAGCGGGAGAGGAGGCTGGCTGAGCGTGGCACATTGGCCCGCATAGGCTATCGGAGCCGGTGAGACGGGAGAACCGCGCCATCAAAGCGTCCCCGCTGGAAGGACTGAACCCACGGGACCTGTGGCCGCCCTCGATTCCGCTTGTGTGGGACGCTTCGGGCGCCGCTCGCCTGCAATCAGGCGTGGTTCGCGGGTTGCTTTTCGGTTGTTATGCCGCCCATTGATCCTCTGATGCGGTGCTTCGTCAGGCCGAGTTCCGGATGACAGCTTTCGCACGCAACGACGCGATGCTCGATCCCACCTTTCGGCTTGCCTTCGGATCGGGTCGCCGTCAGGCAAGGCCTCATGTCAAACTTCTCTCAGTCCCTTTCGCTTCGCAGCCGCTCGGTCAGGCGCTGGTGGCTCCGCGATGTCGTCGGTAGCGTCGATCATGGCGACGTCGTCACGCGGGTCCGCGCCGAGGGCGGCTGGAACGGACATTATGCGTTCATGACGCTCATGTCGGGTGGGATCGCCATTCTCGGCCTGCTGCTGTCATCGCCGGCGGTCGTCATCGGCGCCATGCTGATTTCGCCGCTGATGGGGCCGATCGTTGCACTCGGGTTCGCGCTCGCGACCTTCGATTCGGAAGAAATCTACCGCTCGCTCGTGGCGCTTGGCCTCGGCATCTTGCTGGCGGTCGGGTTCAGCGTGCTGATCGTGCTCGTCTCGCCGCTGCAAACGGTCACCGCGGAAATCGCCGCGCGAACAAGGCCCAATCTTTTCGATCTTCTTGTCGCGCTCTTCTCGGGCCTCGCTGGCGCTTATTCGATGGTAAGGGGGCGGCACGGCGCGATCGTCGGGGTCGCAATCGCCACCGCGCTCATGCCGCCGCTCGCCACGATCGGCTTCGGTATCGCCACCGCGAACGGAACGGTTTTCGGGGGTGCCGGTCTCCTGTTCCTCACCAACCTCATGGTCATTGCCCTCGCGTCCGCGATCATGGCGCGGCTCTATGGTTTCGGGCACGCGCTATCTCCCGAACAGACACGTCTTCAGGCAACGCTGATAGCCATTACCTTCCTCGGTCTCGGCATTCCGCTCGGTCTTGCGCTCAAGCAGATCGCCTGGGAGGCAGTGGCCTCGCGGCAGGCAAGCGAAACCATCAAGAACCAGTTCGGCGACGACGCCCGTATTGCCGACCTCCAGATCAATTTTGCGGCCCAGCCTGTTGTGGTGACGGCGACCGTGCTGACGCCGCGCGTGGTGGCGGACGCCGAACGGAACGCGGGGAAAAGACTGATCGCGGCGCTCGGGCAGCCCGTCCGGCTCGAGATCGATCAACTCCGTGTGGGGAGCGGGGACGCCGACAAGAGCCAGGTATCGGCGGCGCGCAACTCGTCGGTAAACCTGGCGCCCGCGCGCCTTGCCGAAAAGCTGGCGCTCGCCGGGGGCGTGGGGATAGAGGATGTCCTCATCGATGCGGACCATCGCCGCGCCGTCGTGCGCGCGGCACCGCTCGGCAACGCCGACCTTGCAAGTTTTCGCGAACTCGAAACGCGCATTGCGGCCAGCGAACCGAACTGGAAGGTCGAGATCGTACCGCCGCTGCTCGCGTTGCCCCCTATCAGCTTCGATCGCGAGGGCGAACTCGATGCAGCCGGCGCCGAGGCGGCGGCCGTTGCGGGCTGGGCTGCCAGGCGCCTCGGACTGCCGGTCACCTTGAGCGGCGGGACACCCGCTCTACGCGAGACGACCGCAAAGGCGCTCGGCTTGCCAGATGACAGCGTAGTAATGCGGCCGGGTGGCGCCGCGCTAACGATCGAGTGGAGCGCGCCTGCAGCTCTCTGAAGGGGTGAGGGGAGGCAGGAAGGCGAGTAGGGGTGGCGCACAGATGACGTCTTGTGTGTCGGTGTTGATTGAAGGTTTGTCCGGACTATAAGGGCCGCTGGCGTGTGCTGCGTGCGCCCGGGCTTGCCCTCAATACGGAGACTGGTTCGACCTTTTTTCCGTGAGGAGCGCAGCGCATGACTGCTTCGACACCCCGGCCCGCGACGGGCTTTGTTTCGGCCCTACGCAAATTTCTCGAGAGCGCGGCGGCGGGCGGCATCGTGCTGATGGTCGCGGCTGCACTCGCCATGCTGGTCGCGAACTCGCCCCTCGCATCCGCCTATTTCGGGGCGCTCCACGCCTATATTGGCGGTCTCTCGCTCCTTCACTGGATCAACGACGGGCTGATGGCGATCTTCTTTCTGTACGTCGGTCTCGAGATCAAGCGCGAACTGGTCGATGGCCGGCTCGCAAGCTGGGATCAGCGCCGCCTGCCGGTGCTCGCTGCCGCGGCGGGTATGGCCGTGCCCGCCGCCATCTATCTGGTGGTGGCAGGGGGTGAGCCAATGTTCCGGAATGGTTGGGCCATCCCGGCCGCCACTGACATCGCCTTTGCGATCGGCGTGCTCGCGCTGCTCGGCGAGCGCGCGCCGACCTCGCTCAAGCTCTTCCTCGTGACCGTCGCGATTGTCGACGACATGGGAGCGGTCGCGATCATCGCCTTTTTCTATACTTCGCAGATCGACCTCGTCGCTTTGCTTGCCGCGACTGCAATCCTCGGGATCATGTTCGCGCTCAATCGCCGCGGCGTCAGGTCGCTGGCACTTTACCTGATCTTCTTCGGCCTGCTCTGGTTTGCCGTGTTGCAGTCGGGCATTCATGCGACCATTGCCGGCGTGCTCGCCGCCTTCGCAATCCCGATCGTGAAAACGCCCGGGCATCCCGACGCGGAAGACTCGCCGCTGCATCGGCTGGAACATGCGCTCGATTTCCCCGTCTCTTATCTGATCGTACCGATCTTCGGCTTTGCCAATGCGGGCGTCGCGCTGTCGGGCATCAGATTCAGCGACCTTCTCGCGCCCGTTCCCCTCGGCATCGCGGCCGGCTTGTTCGTTGGCAAACAGCTGGGAATTTTCGCCGCGATCTGGCTTGCGGTCCGGACGGGCTTCGCCGCCAAACCTAGGGGTGCGACATGGCTCCAGATCTATGCGGTCGCGGTCATCTGCGGCATCGGCTTCACGATGAGCCTGTTCATCGGCGGCCTGGCCTTTGCCGACCCGTTGCTCGTCGAAGAGGCCAAGCTGGGTACGCTTGCAGGGTCGCTCGCCGCTGCGCTGGCGGGCTTCCTGCTGCTCCGATTCGCGCCGCTCGCCGGAGACAGCGCGATGCGGGAGGACGCGCTTGCGCGCGAAATCGATTCAGGTGTCGACTCACGTGACGCCTGAGCACCTTGGCGCAGTCGCATGCGCTCGCTCCTCCAGACTTGGCAACTAACGGCTTTCCGCGGGAAGCGGGCTAATCGTCGCTGCGCGACCGCAAAATGACGATCGCGGTGCAAATGAGCATGATCCCGGCCGCTGCAAGGCCGATTGTGATCAACGGGCTATGCATGGTTCCCATCGTCGCCAGTTCTTCGTTCGCTGTCAAATCGCCGGCTTGTCAGCCTGGTCCGAACTGCGCGCTGAGCACCGCGGCCGCGACCAGGATGACGATCAGTACCAGCGGCGCGCCGACGCGGGCATAGTCGGTGAAACGGTAGCCACCGGGCCCCATCACCAGCAGATTATTCTGGTGTCCGATGGGAGTCAGGAAGTCGGACGACGCCCCGATCAGCACAGCAAGGAGCGCGGCGTCCGGATTGACGTCGAGCAACCGCGCCGCCTCGATCGCGAGCGGCCCCATGACGATCGCCGTCGCGATATTGTTGAGGAAGATCGAGAGCAGCATCGTCGCCGTACACAGAGCGGCGAGCACGATGAACAGAGGCGCGCCTGCGAGGCTGCTGCCGAGCCACTGCGCCGCGATGGCCGCAGCGCCGCTCTCGTCGAAACTCTGTCCCACGGGAATCATGGCCGCCAAAAGAACGAGCACCGACCAGTCGATCGAGCGATACACATCTTCGGCGGGAAGCAGCCGCAAGCTGGCAAGAAGGACCGCAGCGCCGACGAAGGCCAGGGCAGGGGACAGCGAGAAGAACACGATTGCGGCAATCGCGCCTGCAAAAATGGCGGCGACGATCGCCGCGCGCAGGCGGTTCACGGGAGGGCGGTCGAGCCGGTTGACCTCAAGAAGGCGGCTCGCGGAAATCAGGGAAGCGAGCGCTTCGGGCTCGCCGTGCAGGAACAACTGGTCGCCGGCATGGATCCGCATCTGCACGAGCGGTCGCCGCGCGCGCGACGCGCGCGGGCCAGCGGCCAGAACTTCGACGGCTTCGGCGCTACGCGTTCGCACCTCGTCATAACCGCGGTCGATGAGCGGCGATCCATGCGCAACGACGACTCTCGCGATCGCGCTGCCGGCAGCGCCCCGGGCGGTGTGGGCGAGGTCGGTTGCACCGGCGAGCGCCCAGGGGTCCGTCCGCGCCAGCACGAGAAGACGATCGCCGCGTTCGCCGGGCGTATCGGGATCGATACGCTGGGCGCCCCGGAAATTGGCGAGAAGGCGAGCGCCTGCCGCGCGCAGCATCGCACGGCGGTCGCTCGCGCTCGAGCCCGAACGGGCTGCCTCCATTTCGAAGACATACCAGAGCGGACGGGTGCGATCCTCGCTGTTCCGCCGGTGAGGAAGGAAGCGCCACCCGAGCAGCGCCAGATAGGCAAGGCCCGCGAGCGCGACAGCAGTTCCGACCGGCGACATCGCAAAGAAGCCGAAAGGAGCGCCAAGCTGATCGTCGCGGATCGAGGACAGAATGAGGTTCGCAGGCGTGCCGATGAGTGTCGTCATGCCCCCGAGGATTGTCGCGAAGGCGAGCGGCATGAGCGTGGCGCCCGGAGGGAGATGCGCATCGCGCGCAATGGCGGCCGCCACGGGCATCGTGATCACGAGAGCCGCGATATTGTTCATGAAGGCGGAAAGCAGGGCGGCGACCGCCAAGAGCGCAACGAGACGCGGGACGAAGCCCGGGATCCGCTCGGCAATCAGACGCGCAACCGACGACGCCAGCCCCGAGACTTCGATCGCGCGGCCCACGACAAGAACGCCCGCCACCGCAAGTACGGCGGGGTCGGAAAAACCACGAAAAGCCTGCTCCGGGGAGACCAGTCCCGTGACGAGGCAGGCCAGAAGGGCAAGCAAAGCGACCAGATCGTGGCGAACGCGCTCGGAGGCAAACAGGATGAGCGTCGCGGCGAGAATGAGGGCGCTCAGCGCTGCTTGCGTCATCTTCGTATCGTGCTCGCCCGATAGCCGTCCGGGAAACTATCCTATGTCGGATGGCAGCGTCCTGCCAACGGATATTGTCGTCAGCCCGATTGAAAATGGCGACGGAACGGCTCTGAAATGCGCTTCGTCCCGGCCGGTGCACGGGCTGACCCGCCCTCCGGTGGCGCCTCGCGTCAGGCTATGGGACGGTGGCGCTTCCCCAAACAGCAGGAGAAACGAAGCGATGCAGAATCGCGCGACATTCGCAATTTTATCCAGTCTTTTCATGAGTGCAGCGCCGCATGCCGCGCTTGCTCAGTCCCCCGCCGCGGTTGCCGCGCCCGATCTATCCCCCGGAGTCATGGTCTATGATCCCGCCGGCGGCGAGGTCGGTAAGATCGAGAGCCGCTCCGGCGATACCATCGTCATCGGCCTCGACGGCGGCCCGATCGCTCTTCCCGCTTCCTCTTTCGGTCTCGTCGACAAGCGTGTCGCGATCGGCGTGACTCGCGCCGACCTGGTCGCCGCGCGCGACAAGGCAGCAGCGGCGCGCAGCGAAAAACTCGAAGCCGCGCTCGTCCAGGGCGCCGAGGTTCGGGGCGCGAACGGACAGGTGGCTCTTGCCAAGGTCAAAACCATAGCGTCGGACGGGGTTGTGATTTCGACCGCGTCGGGCGACGTCAAGATCGCGCGCAGTGCCTTCTTCCTTACACCGGGCGGTCTTGCAGTGAACTATTCACCCGAGCAGTTCGCCGCGCTGCTCGCCAAGATCGACAAGACGTCTGCCGACCGCGAGGCGGCGCTCGCAGCGGCGCTGAAGCCTGGCGCCGAGGTCCATAGCCTCAAGGGACTGGCGATACTCGGGACGGTTGTTTCGGTGGGCAGTGAGGCGGTGGTCGTCAAGGCGTCGAGCGGCGAGGTCAGCGTTCCCCGAAGCGCGTTCACGATCACGCCGGCTGGCCTGTCGGCCGCCTATACCGCCGAGCAGTTCGCTGCTGCCGTCGGTTCGGCGAGCTGACCTGGATCAGCGAGCGCCCGCACGGGCGCTCGCGTCCTCCGGTTGATCGGCGATCAGCTTCTCGCTGCGCGTCAATCTCCCGCTACGAATCCCAGCCTATTTGCCAGGCGTGGCAATCGGGGTCGGAAATATGAATCCGGTATCCGCCCGCTTGCGACTGTCTTGCCGATTGGACGATCCAGCCGCCCGCCGCGAGCAGACGCTCGCCGAGTGCCTCGACTTCGCCGCGTGACCCAGCCGCAATAGCAAGGGCGCAGGGGCCGGGTCGCTCGATGGCGAACCGCCCCAACTCGGCCTCGAACGCCACCTGCTGCCACGTCTCGAGCAGCAGGCCGCCGCCCATGTCGTAGCAAATGCGTTCGCCGTTTTCGGAATCGACGCTCCAGCCAAATCCTTTGGTATAGAAACGCCGCGAGCGTGCGAGGTTTTCGACGCCGAGGCGAATGGCAGCTATCTTCGACTGCTTGCGCCCTTACTCGCTCCCGCTGCGATCGATCGCGCCCGTGTCGAGCAGCGGAGCAGCATCATTATCGGCGCCGAGGATGGCGGCGAGGCGCTCGGCGCCCGCGAAGATCATGGCCTGCTCCCATGGGGCAAGCATGGTGAAGCGGTGCAGGAAGATTTCCTGCAGCATGTCGGGCGCCTCGGCCGCCGTGCGCGAGCCGTCGGGCGTGATCGCGAGCAGGAACTGCCGCTTATCGGTTTCGCTTCGGGTGCGGGTGACGAGGCCGAGCTCCTCAAGCCTGTCGACTACCGCGGTGATCGTCGCATGGCTGAATTGCAATTGCTGGGCGACGGTGCCCGGGGTCACCCCGCGCCGCGCGCCGATCTCGCGCAGGACAAGCAGCTGCGACGGGGTCAGACCGGTCGCGCTCGCAAGCCGCCTCGTTCCGGCGTCCGTCGCGCGGAGAATCCGGCGTAGCGCGCGCAAGGTTCCGGTCGCGATTTCCTGTTCCATGATTGCGTCTGCCGATCCGTATCTCGCGAGAGTTCGTGCCCGCAATATCTGCCTGCCGCGCGCTTGATATTTCGTCAACTGAAATAAAGTTTCGGCGAACAGGTTGAAAAATGCGACGCTTATGCTAGATAGACCAGCGAATACAGCGACTCGATCCGGGTCGCATCAGCCATATATTTCAGGAGATGAAAGATTCTGGACTGCCAGAACGACGAAGCCTTCCCGATTTCCGATCAGACACAAGGGGCGAGGACGGAACCGGCAATCCGGTTCCGTCCTCCGGTTGCTGCCGACGGTCCCGCTGTCACCGCGCTGATCGCGGCCTGTCCGCCGCTCGACCGCAACTCGCGCTATTGCAATCTCATCCAATGTTCGCATTTTGCCGATCATTGCGTCGTGGCCGAAAGGGCAGGGCGCATTGTCGGCTGGGTCTCGGGCCACCGTCCCCCGTCGGGGCCCGAGACCTTCTTCGTCTGGCAGGTCGCGGTCTCGCCGGAAGGGCGAGGCCAGGGTCTCGCGGGCCGGATGATCGACGCGCTGCTGGCACGTCCCGCCCAAGAGGGCGTTTCGCATCTCATCACGACCGTGACGGACGATAATAGCGCGTCCTGGGCGCTGTTCCGCAAGCTTGCCCGCCAGCATGACGCGGCGCTCGAGCGCAGCGTGATGTTCGAGCGCGAAGCCCATTTCGCGGGCGTCCATCCCACCGAATTTCTGGCCCGCATCGGGCCGCTCAAGACGATTTCTGCCGACTAAAGGGGAATATCATGTTGACCAAGCTCAAGCCGTCCGGCTCGATTCCGGACCGGAGCCTCTATGAGCGCCGCGAATCCGCGGTTCGCAGCTATGCCCGTTCGATGCCGCGCCAGTTCGGCAAGGCCGAGGGCGTCTGGATGCACGACGACCAGGGCGGTCGTTACCTCGACTTTCTGTCGGGATGCTCGACGCTCAACTATGGCCATAATCATCCGATCCTGAAGCAGGCGCTGCTCGACTATATCGCCGCCGACGGTATCGCGCATGGGCTCGATCTGCATACAGAGGCCAAGGCCGAGTTCCTGAAGACCTTTGAAGAGCTGATCCTCGAGCCTCGCGGTCTCGACTATCGCGCGATGTTCACCGGCCCGACCGGCACCAACGCGGTCGAAGCGGCGATCAAGCTCGCGCGCAAGGTCACGGGCCGCGAACTAGTGATCGCCTTTACCAACGGCTTTCATGGCATGACACTCGGAGCTCTCGCCTGCACCGGCAATGCCGCAAAGCGCGGCGGCGCGGGCGTCCCGCTCGCGCATGTCTCGCACGAACCCTATGACGGCTATTACGGCCCCGACGTCGACACCGCCGACCTGCTCGAACAACGGCTCGCCGATCCCTCGAGCGGGCTCGACGCCCCCGCGGCGATCCTCGTCGAAACGGTGCAGGGGGAAGGGGGGCTCAACGCCGCCTCGCCCGAATGGCTGCGCCGGATCGCGGGCATCGCAAAGGCGCATGGCGCTTTGCTGATCGTCGATGACATCCAGGCGGGGTGCGGCCGCACCGGCGGCTTCTTCAGCTTCGAGGATATGGGATTTACCCCCGATATCGTGACGCTGGCGAAATCGCTCTCGGGCATGGGTCTGCCCTTTGCCTTGACCCTGCTACGCCCCGAACTCGATCAATGGGCGCCGGGCGAGCATAACGGCACCTTCCGCGGCAACAACCATGCTTTCGTCACCGCGGCCGCCGCGCTGCGCCATTTCTGGAGCACGGGCGATTTCCTGCGCGACGTCGAACGTCGCGGCGCACTTCTCGCGAAGCGGCTGGGCCGCATCGCCGCCGAGCATGGTTTCGAGGTCCGCGGCCGCGGCATGATGCGCGGCATCAATGTCGGGTCTGGCGAACTGGCCGCGAGCGTGACCGCCGCCTGCTTCGACGCCGGCCTCATTATCGAGACCAGCGGCCCGCATGACGAGGTGATCAAGGTGCTAGCGCCGCTCGTCATCGATGATGCGGTGCTCGGTGCCGGACTCGACATTCTCGAAACCAGCATCCGTGAAGTGATGGCGACCGATTACGCCGTCGCCGCCGAATAAAACAGGAGATATTCAGATGATCGTTCGCAACCTCAACGATATCCGCAAGACCGACCACAACGTCCGTTCGGACGGCTGGGTGAGCGCCCGAATGCTGCTCAAGGACGACGGCATGGGTTTTTCCTTTCACATTACCACCATGTTCGCGGGCACCGAGCTCAAGATGCACTATCAGAACCACCTGGAATCGGTGTTCGTCCTGAAGGGGACCGGCACCATCGAAGATCTGGCGACCGGCGAAATCCACCGGCTCGAACCTGGGGTGATGTACGCGCTCAACGACCATGACCAGCACATCGTGCGCCCCGAAACCGATATTCTGACCGCCTGCGCCTTCAATCCGCCCGTCACGGGGCAGGAAGTTCATGACGAGAGCGGCGCCTATCCGGCCGAAGCCGACATGGCGCGCGAGCCCGCGCCCGCCGAATAGGAATGAGGAAAGCGAGACCCCCGATGCACGATCTCTACCCCTCGCGTCATGCTGCCACCCCCGAGATGCTCGAGCGGCACGATGCCGTCGTTCATGGTCAGTGGACCGGTAGCGCACCGATCAGCGAGCTCCAGGCGGCGCAATTCGAGCGCGACGGCTATATCATTCTCGAAGACCTCTTCTCGGACGAGGAGGTCGCCTTTCTTCAGCGTGCCGCCGGCACGCTGCTCGCGGATCCCGCCGATCTCAACGCGGAAACCATCGTTACCGAGCCACGCGGCGACGAAATCCGGTCCATCTTCGAAATCCACCGGCAAAGTGCGGTGATGGCCCGCCTAGCGGCCGATGCGCGGCTCGCCGATGTCGCGCGCTTTCTGCTCGGTGACGAAGTCTACATCCACCAGTCGCGGCTCAACTATAAGCCCGGCTTCAGGGGCAAGGAGTTCTACTGGCACAGCGATTTCGAGACCTGGCATGTCGAGGACGGGATGCCGCGCATGCGCGCGCTGTCGATGTCGGTGCTTCTGGCGGAGAACACGCCGCATAATGGCCCGCTGATGCTGATCCCCGGATCGCATCGCACCTATCTCACCTGCGTCGGCGAGACGCCGGACGATCATTATCTGAGCTCGCTGAAGCGCCAGGAATATGGCGTGCCCGACGAGCACAGCCTCGCCGAACTCGCACATTGGCATGGCATCGTCTCGCCAACGGGCAAGCCGGGAACGGTGATTCTGTTCGATTGCAACCTGATGCACGGATCGAACGGCAACATCACGCCCTTTCCGCGGACCAACGCCTTTCTGGTGTATAATGCGGTGAGCAACCGTCTCGGAAAGCCGTTCGGCGTCGACAAGCCCCGGCCGTGGTTCCTCGCCGACCGCGGCGAGCCTGCGCCGCTAGCCGTTGAAAGCGGCCCGCTGATCGAGGCGGCTCCGGCATGACAAGCCATAGTGTCGAAAAAATCGGCGGCACGTCGATGGCCGCCACCGAAACCCTGTTCAACAACGTTCTCGTTGCCGGTCGTTCGGGCGCCGATCTTTATGATCGCATCTTCGTCGTCTCGGCCTATGCCGGCATGACCAACCTGCTGCTCGAGAACAAGAAGACCGGCGAGCCCGGTGTTTACGGCCGCTTTGTCGCCGACGCGGACGCGGACGGGTGGCGCGAAGCGATGAAGGCCGTGGCCGGGGCGATGCTCGCGCGCAACGCCGCGATGTTCGAGCACGGCGCCAGCCGCGCAAAGGCCGACGCGTTCGTCGAACTTCGCATCGCCGCGATCACGGCCTGTCTGGATGACCTGGCGCGGCTGCGCAGCCACGGCCGCTTCTGCGTGAAGGAGCAGCTTATGACGGTGCGCGAGCTGCTCGCGGGGCTGGGGGAGGCGCATAGCGCGCACGGCACGGCCCTGCTCCTACGCGACCGCGGCGTCAACGCGCTGTTCGTCGATCTGACTCTCTGGGACCAGGATGATCTTCGCAGCCTCGACGAGCGGATCGAGGCGGCCTTCGCCGATATCGATCTTGCGACGACGCTGCCGATCGTGACCGGCTATGCCGGCTGCGAGGGCGGAATGGTCCGGCGCTACGCACGGGGCTATACCGAGATGACCTTCTCGCGCCTCGCCGTGATTACCGGCGCGCGCGAGGCGATCATCCACAAGGAGTTCCATCTGTCGAGTGCCGACCCGCGGCTGGTCGGGGAGGACAAGGCGCGCAAGATCGGGCGCACCAATTATGATGTCGCCGACCAGCTCGCCAACCTCGGCATGGAAGCAATTCATCCCGGTGCCGGGCGCGGGCTCCGCCAGTCGGGTATCCCGCTGCGTGTGCGCAACACCTTCGATCGCGAGGATGGCGGCACGCTCGTTACCGCCGATTATGTCACCGACGTCCCCCGCGTCGAGATCGTCACCGGCATCGCCCAGATGCAGGCGCTGCAATTTTTCGAGCAGGATATGGTGGGGGTCAAAGGCTATGACGCCGCGATCCTGGAGGCGCTGACCCGCCATCGGCTCTGGATCGTCAGCAAATCGTCGAACGCCAATACGATTACCCATTATCTGTCGGCGAGCCCCGACAAGGTGAAATCTGTCATCGCGGACCTGCAGCAGCAATTTCCCGACGCGTCGATTTCGTCGCAGCCGGTGGCGATGGTCTCGGCGATCGGCAGCGACATCTCGCGACCCGGCCTCGTTCCAGACGCGCTCCGGGCGCTCGAAGAGGCGGGGATTGCGATGGTCGCGCTCCAGCACCAGATCCGCAACGTCGATATCCAGTTCATCATCGAAAGCCGCGATTTCGACGCGGCGATCTGCGCCCTGCACAAGGCCCTGGTCGAAGAGAATGATGACATCGGAGCGGGCGCTGCGGAGGGCCGGCGCGCCGCTTGACGCGGCGCGCCGGTTATTGCTCCATGCTCGCAGTCGTCCGACCTGTTCGCAGCCTGCTGGCGGCCATTTTCATTTTGATGGCCGGAAGCGGCTTCCTCGCGACACTCATCGGGCTCCGGCTTGAGCGCGAAGGCGACGCGACAATTGTTATCGGGCTCGTCGCGACCGCCTATTTCGCAGGGTTGACCGTCGGCGCGCTGCGTGCGGGCCGCATTGTTTGCCGCGTCGGCCATATCCGCGCCTTCGCGGCGTTCGTCGCGCTGCTCTCGGCCAGTACGCTGACCTATGGTCTGATACAGCATCCCTCGCTGTGGGCCGCGTTGCGGCTGGTCGACGGCTTTTGCGTCGCCGGCGTCTTCATCTGTATCGAAAGCTGGCTTGGCGACCGCGCCGGGTCCGAAACCCGCGGCTCGATCCTCGCCGCCTACATGATCGCGCTCTATTCAGGGCAGGCCCTTGGCCAGATGTTGCTCTCGACCGGCGAAATCGGCCCCGCCATACCCTTTCAGCTGGCGTCGATCCTCATCACGCTCGCGATCTTGCCCGTTTGCCTGACGCATGGCACGGCGCCCGCGCCCGGCGAGGGGCGCTCGCTATCGTTCGGCCGACTTTTCGAGGCCTCGCCGCTCGGCGCCGCCGGTGCCGCGTTCACTGGCCTCATTCTTGGCGGCTTCTATGGCCTTGCCGCAATTTTTGCGCGCCGTGTCGGGCTCGATCTCGCCGCAACCGCCAATTTCATGGCGACAGTGATTCTCGGAGGCGTCGCGCTGCAATGGCCGCTCGGAAGATTGTCCGACCGGCTCGATCGCAGGCGTGTGATCATTGCGTCCTTCGCCGCGACCGCCCTTGTCAGCTTCGTACTGGCGGCCGAACCGACAGGGGCGATGCTTCTGGCATCGGCGGCAGCCTTTGGCGGTCTGAGTTTCGCGCTGTATCCGCTCTGCGTCGCGCATGTGAACGACCGGTTGCTCGCAACCGAGCGGGTGTCGGCAAGCGGTCAGCTGGTGCTGCTCTACTCGGGCGGCGCGGTGCTCGGACCCCTGCTTGCCGCCGGGTTCATGGGTGCCGCGGGCGCGGGCGGCCTCTTTCTCTTTTCCGCCGCTTGCGCGGCGCTGATGCTGATCTTCAGTGTCTGGCGTCTCCTCGCCGCCGCTCCGGTACCCGCCGAAGCGCAAGGCGAATTCCAAACCTTTCCCCGCACCACGCCGATGGCGGGTCTCCTCGATCCCAAGGTCGAGGAGCCCGAACTTGCGGGTGCGACCATTCCTTCCTCGACAGGTGAACGATGACCCCGACCGATCCCATGCCAGCTCCCACACACCCGGCGCCCGTCCTGCAGCCGTCCCCGCTGCAACGCGCGATCGGAGCCTCGGCGCTTGGCAATGCCGTCGAATGGTTCGACTATGGCATTTACGCCTATGGCGTCACCTATATCTCGGCGGCGCTCTTCCCCGACATGGAAGAGGCTGTGCTGTTCGCGCTCGCGACCTTTGCCATCTCCTTCCTCGTGCGTCCGCTCGGCGGCCTCTTCTGGGGTCCGCTCGGCGATCGTATCGGGCGCAAGTCTGTGCTCGCAATGACGATCCTCCTGATGGCCGGTGCGACATTCGCGGTCGGCCTCATCCCTTCCTACGATAGTATCGGGCTCTGGGCGCCGGCAATTCTCGTGCTGCTGCGCATGATCCAGGGTTTCTCGACCGGCGGCGAATATGGCGGCGCGGCGACCTTCATGGCCGAATATGCGCCCGACGACCGCCGCGGCTTTTATGGCAGCTTCCTCGAATTCGGGACGCTGGCGGGCTTCTCGTTCGGGGCAGCGCTGATGCTCGGCTATTCGCTGCACCTCGGGGAAGAAGCGATGCGCGAATGGGGCTGGCGCATCCCGTTCCTCGTCGCGGGACCGATCGGCCTCGTGGGCATGTATCTGCGTTCGAAGATGGAGGACACGCCCGTCTTTCTGGAAGCGCAGCGGGCGGCCGAAGATCGGCCGGGACCGCGTCTCGGACGGCTTGTGCGCGATCACTGGCGACCGCTGATCGTCGTCGGCGGGCTGGTCGTCGCGCTGAACGTCGTCAACTATACGCTGCTCAGTTACATGCCGACCTATCTGCAGCGCCGTATCGGGCTGACGCATGAGCAGGCCTTGCTGGTGCCGATCATCGGCATGGTCTTCATGATGTTTTTCGTCCCCTTCGCGGGGGCGCTGTCCGATCGTATCGGCAGACGACCGATGTGGCGCTTCTCGCTTCTCGGACTGCTCGTCGGCGCGGTGCCGCTCTATATGCTGATCGGGACGGGGTTCACTGGCGCGGTGATAGGGTTCATGGCCCTGGGGCTGCTCTATGTTCCGCAACTTGCGACGATCTCGGCGACTTTCCCTGCGTTGTTCCCTACCGCCGTCCGCTTTGCGGGTTTTGCGATCGCCTATAATATCTCGACCTCGATCTTCGGCGGCACCGCCCCGATGGTCGGCAGCGCACTGATCAGCCTTACCGGCAATATGCTGATGCCCGCCTTCTATATGATGGCGGCCTGCGTGGTCGGGCTGATCGCGCTCCATTTCATGCCGGAAACGGCAGGGAAATCCCTGCACGAAGATCCATTCGCGCCGCCGCCACGCGCGGCCGACGCTCAATTGCGCGCGACGGGCTCGGGCGGAACGAACGTCCAGACGATATCCTCCGCCCCGACCGAGGGACGATGATCGGTCGAGAAGATCGCCATCTCGCCCGACGGACGAACGACGAGCAAGCTGTCGCCGCCGTTTTCCTTCATTCGGGCGACGAATTGCTCATAGGGAAATTTGTCGGTGATACGGGTCCGCCCGAAGGTCCAGCCCGATTGCAATCTGTCGAGCAATTCCTCGATCGGCGTGCCCGCGAGGGTGAAGATGCGGCCGCGCCGTTTCGTCGATGCGCGGCTTTCGCCGGCGGCACGGCTGACGCGGTTATGTCCGATCTCGGACGCGAGTTCGGTGCACACCAGCGCATTGTAGCTGTCGTTGTCGGTTGCCGCGATCAGCTGCTGATATTGCCCCATGTCGATGACATCGTCATGCGCTTCATCGAGAATGTCGCCCTCATAGACGGGAATGTCGGCGCGCCGGGCGCTCCGAAGCGCGAACTTGCCCGGGTCGGCGATCAGGACCTCCTTGCCCTGCGTCTTGATGAATTCGGCGAATGCGACCGTCCAGCTGTTCGCGCCAACGAGCAGAAGGCCGTCGCCCTTGCCACGGTCGAGACCAAGCCAACGCGCGAAATGCGCAGCGGTGAAGCCGTGCGCAAAAATGGTGGCGATCACGACGCCGAACCCCAGCGGCACCAGCGCGTTGGCGCCGGCGACGCCATAGTCGGACAGGCGGAGCGCGAAGAGGCCTGTAACCGCGACCGCGACGATACCGCGGGGCGCAATCCATGCGACGAACAACCGCTCGCGAAACGGGATGCGGGTGGGCAGCAACGCCAGCATGATCGTCAAGGGCCGGACCACGAAGAGGAGCAGGATGAGGAAGGCCAGGAAGCGGAACTCGAAATTGCTCACCACCTCCCAATCGAGCGTCGCCGAGAGCAGGATGAAGACGCCGGAGACCAGAATCACGGTCAGATCCTCCTTGAACCGCAACAACGCCCGGCTCGAATAGGTCTCACGGTTCGCCATCACGACGCCCATCACGGTCACGGTGATGAGGCCCGTCTCGTGCATCACCAGGTCCGAAAGCACGAACATCCCGATCACGGTCGTGAGCAGCACCGGCGCCTTCAGATATTCGGGCACCAATCCGCGCGGGAAGGCCCAGGTGAGTGCCAGCCCGGCAAGTGTGCCCATGACGATCGCGAGCGCGCTCGCGGCCACGACATCGACGATGACCGCGGCGCTGTTCGCCTCGGCGCCGCCGTGCGTGATATAGCTGTATACGCCCACCGCGAGCAGCGCACCGATCGGATCGTTCACGATCGCTTCCCACTTGAGCATATGCTTGACGCGCGGCGCGATATTGAGCGAGCGGAGCAGCGGGATAATCACGGTCGGCCCGGTCACGACCATGATGCCGCCGAACAGCGCCGCGAGTTCCCAGGACAAGCCCGCGGCATAGTGGGCCGCCAGCGTACCGAGCGCCCAGCCGATCGGTACACCGAGGAATACCAGCATGAACACGGCGATGCCTGCATGCTTGAGCTCGCGAAACTTGAGGCTGAGGCCGCCTTCGAACAGGATGACCGCGACCGCCAGTTTGACGACCGGCTCACGAAGAGCCCCGAAATCCTTCTCGGGATCGAGGATGCCGAGGACGGGCCCGGCGATGATTCCCGCTATCAGCATCAACGCGATGGCAGGCCGTCCGGTGCGCCACGCGATCCATTGCGCGCCGATACCGAGAACGCCGATCAGCGCGATTTTGACGAGCAAAGAGTCGATGAAGAACATTCGGCCTTCTTATTGCCGATTGCCTGCGGGGAAAGGTGAATAATGTGCTCCGCAATTTGAGGAGGAAGGGCCCGAAAAGGCTTGCCCCCGGACCGCGAGGTCGTTCATGGACCGCTCGCCGCTCCGGAAACATCCGGAAATCTTGTTCAATGGCGGGATGCCGACCTTGAAGCCGCGCAAATATCTTGAAGCCCTGAAGCGGTCAGCATCCGCGCTCGACCTCCAGGTGAATCTCGCCAAGCGCCGCCTCGCGACATTTTCCGGGGCCATCCTGCTGGGGCTGGTCGCCATCGGTTTTGCTTGGGCGGGCGACCGCGCTCAGCATATTTTTCGCAGCTTTCAGCTTCGCTTTGAATATGCGCCGTTGATCCTGACGCCGCTTGGCTTTGCCTTCGCCGCGGCGGTCGCCCGGCGGTGGGCGCCGGCCGCGAAAGGTTCAGGCATTCCGCAAGTCATGGCAGCCGGCCGCCACCCGGAGCTTGCCGGTGCATTGCTCTCGTTGCCGACGGCGTTGATCAAGCTCGTCCTCACGACCTTGCTATTGCTTGTTGGCGCATCGGTGGGCCGTGAAGGCCCCACCGTCCAGGTCAGCGCGGCGATCATGGTTGCCTTCCACCGCTTCATTCGCGTTCCCCTGACCTCCGGCGTGTTGATTGCGGGTGGAGCGGCGGGCGTGGCGGCGGCATTCAACACGCCTCTCGCTGGCGTGGCGTTCGCGATCGAAGAGCTGGCGGCGGCGTTCGAGCAGCGGGTGGCGGTTCTTGTCATGGGCGCGGTGGTCGTTGCTGGCCTTGTCAGCCTCGCGCTGGCCGGTGACTATGTCTATTTCGGCGCGATGAGACAGACGCTTGGCTTATCGGGAATGCTTCTTGTCCCGCCGGTAGCAGGGATTGCGGGCGGCGCAGTCGGCGGCCTCTTCTCGCGCACGATCCTCGCCTTTGCGAGAGGCAGGGGGCGGCTCGCTACCGTTGCCCGAAACAACCCGGTCCGTGCCGCTTTCTTGTCCGGCGTCGTCGTCGCGATTCTTGGCGTGGCTTCCGGTGGATTGACCTGGGGCACGGGCTACGAGACGACGAGGCTGCTGATCGAGGGCTACGGCGAGGCGCCACTCTGGTTCGGTCCCGCCAAACTCGCAGCGACAGCCGCCACCGCGATCTCGGGCGTTCCTGGCGGGATCTTCGCGCCGTCGCTGTCGGTTGGAGCGGGGTTCGGTGAGCTTCTCGCGCGCTGCTTTCCGTCCTATCCAGCCGGCGCAATCGTCCTGCTTGGCATGGTCGGCTATTTTGTCGGGGTCGTGCGCGCACCGCTCACGGCGGTGATCATTTTGATGGAGGCCACGGCGAGCCGCGGCATGATCGTGCCCCTGTTTCTCACCGCGATCATTGCGGATGCGGTGAGCAAGTTCGTCTGTCACGACAAGCTCTATCATGGGCTGGCCGGACTATTTGACGAGAAGCCCCCGATCGCTGGTCAGTCCAAGTGATGGAGGCCAGCCTTGGAATCGCCTCTGTGTTTCCCGACGCGAGACTCTCATGATCCTGCATCGCGAAGCCTCACAACTGGGCCGAACCCGTACCCCTGTCCTGGAGGCGTGGCACCATTTCTGCTTTGCGGGATATCAAGATGGCAATTATCTGAACTGGGGAAGACTTCGTGTCCTCAATCACAATATCCTGGCGCCGAGCACGGCTCTGTCTCCCAGCTTTCATTCCGGGACCGAGATACTGTTCATTGTGCAGGAAGGCACGATCGTGATCGAGAAGGATGACGGCAAAACATTGGCCGTCAGCGCGAATGAAATTGCTTCGATTGCAACGGGGCTCGGCACCGAATTCGGCATAAGATCAGCGGCGGGCGTGCCTGCGCGATATTCGGTTCTCTGGCTCCTGTCCGACGATGCGGACTATCGCCCGCACTACCGCGGCGTGGTTGGCGACCTGTCGCGCGGTGATTGGAGCGCCGCCGATGATTTCGAGGGCGGCCATAACCTTCGTTGGAGTGTGCCTGCGAGGGTCAGGCTACTGCAACTGGAAAGCGCTCCCTTCTCGCTCTCTGGAAATGGCAGCAAAAGCTATCTCGCAGTCTTACGCGGCGGAATTTCGGTGGGCGAAATGCGGGTCGATCAGCGGGACGCGCTGATGATGGATGCGGAACCGGTTCTGACGGGTTTTGCGCACGACGACACTCGATTGCTGATCTGCGACGACCGGTGCGCTTGAGATCCCGGGCAACCCTTGGCGACCCGGATTGAGTTAGCAGCGGCCGTAGCGAAGGCTGTATTGATCGGCCGAACCCTGCTTCGTATCCCGCGTCAATCTCATTTCGATTTTTCTAAAAATGAGATTGACGCTTCACGCTCGGTCTGACATTTCGACTTTATTCGAAATGAGGATTCGCCGATGCGTTCAGAATCAGCCGTCATTTCCCTGAGCGCTCTCGCGCAGGAACATCGTCTCGGATTGTTCCGCCTGCTGGTGCAGGCCGGCGAAGGTGGGCTCGCGGCAGGCGTGATCGCCGAGAAGCTCGGCGTGCCGGCCAGCTCGCTGTCGTTTCACTTGGCGCAGCTCCGCTCGGCCGGGCTGGTGCTGCAGGAGCGGCAGCATCGCTCGATCATCTATCGCGCCAACTATCCGGCGATGAACTCGCTGGTCGCCTACCTCATCGAAAATTGCTGTGCCGGTGCCGCAGATTGCGGCGCGGGCGCAGCATGTGAAGCCTCCGAACAGGAAAGGAAAAGCGCATGAAGCGTCTGCATGTTCATGTCGGTGTCGAGGATCTCGGCGCCTCCATCGGTTTCTATTCCACGATGTTCGGCGCTAAGCCGACCGTCGTGAAGGACGATTACGCCAAGTGGATGCTCGAAGATCCGCGCGTCAACTTCGCGATCTCGGCGGGCAACCATGCCCGCAAGGGCATTGAGCATCTCGGCATCCAGGTCGAGAGCGAGGAAGAGCTCGGTGAGGTCTATGGCCGCCTCAAGGCCGCCGACCGACCAGTCCTCGAAGAAGGCCGGACGACCTGTTGCTACGCCAAGTCGGAGAAGAGCTGGATCGCTGACCCCGACGGCATCGTCTGGGAAGCTTTCTTCACCGATGGCGAAGCGACAACCTATGGCGACAGCCCGGAGCTCGATCAGCTCGCAAGCAATGACACGGGTTCGACCTGCTGCGTCCCCAAGTCGGTCGGTGCGGCATGACCCGACCCTTCAATGTCCTCTTCCTCTGTACGGGTAATTCGGCGCGTTCGATCCTGTCCGAGGCGATATTGAACCGCGAAGGCGATGGCCGCTTTACCGCCTATTCGGCGGGCAGCTTTCCGAAGGGCGAGGTTCATCCCGCCGCCTTGGCGCTGCTCGGCGAGATGGGATATGCAAGCGAAGGCTATCGCTCGAAGAGCTGGGACGAGTTTGCCGGACCCGATGCGCCGCTGCTCGATTTCATCTTCACCGTCTGCGACAACGCCGCAGGCGAGGTATGCCCGATCTGGCCGGGCAAGCCGGTGACTGCGCATTGGGGCATCAAAGACCCGGCGGCCATTCAAGGCGACGGACAGCGCGAGGCGTTCTGGCAAGCCTACCTCGCGCTCAAGCGCCGCATCGATCTGCTGCTCGCCCTGCCGCTTGCGAGCCTCGACGAGCTGAGCCTCACCGAACGGCTGCAGGCTATCGGCAAGGCCGCCGACGAGGAGGCCGCGCTTGCCTGACACGCCGCCGCTGGCGCGGCGTACCGCAGCCGAGGGGATCGGGTCTTTCTTCCTGTTCGCTTGCGTCATCGGATCGGGGGTCATGGCGCAGGCCTTATCCGGCGGGAACGACGGCGTTGCTTTGCTCGCTAACACCATTGCGACCGGCGCGATCCTGTTCGTTCTGATCACCATGCTCGGCCCGGTTTCGGGGGCGCATTTCAACCCTGCCGTCACGCTCGCCTTCGCGCTGCGGCGCGAAATGGCTTGGCTCGACGCCGGTGCATATGTCGTTGCTCAGCTTGCCTTCGGCATTTTCGGCGCGTGGGCCGCGCATCTGATGTTCGACCTTCCGATCCTGCAGTTTTCGACAAAGGCGAGAACCGGATTGGGGCAGTGGACCGCCGAGTTCGTTGCGACCTTCGGCCTCGTACTGACGATCCTCGGTACCGCGAGATACAAGCCACAGGCCGTGGCGGCGTCGGTCGGGCTCTATATCACCGCTGCTTACTGGTTCACGTCATCGACAAGCTTTGCAAATCCGGCGATCACCGTGGTGCGCGGCCTGTCGAACACATTTGCGGGTATCGCGCCGCATGACGTTCCAATGTTTGTTGTTGCGCAATTCGCGGGGGCGATCGCGGCAACCGCAATCGCAAGCACCCTGTTCGGTGAGCCTTTTGGACCATCGGCTATTTCTCCATCCGCCCCCGAAAGCTGACTGGCGCAGCCGGCCAGCCGCGTTTGAGCACTCACTGCCGTGCCATTTCCATTTTTGCGTTAGTGCCCAAGACAAGCAATCGCGCAATCTCGTCGGACGTTCGCTGCACGGCAAGCTTTAGCGCCTCGTCGATGTGGACATAGTCTTGGGTTACATTCTGCGAGGCATGACCCAGCATTGCCCGGATCGTAAGCTCGGAGAATCCCAAATCTCCGGCAACGCTTCCGAAGGTATGGCGAAGCGTATGCGGTGTAACTCCCGTGATACCCGCCAAGCCGCAAACCCGTTTCAGGCAGTCGCTAACAGCCGTGAATGGGCCATCGCCCGCTGCGGACGGAAAGAAGTGGGAATTGCCGACTATCTCCACCTGAGCTTCCAGAATGCGGATGGCGGCCGGTCCGATCGCTCTTACTTGCGCTCCGCCCTTGGTATCCGGAAAGACAACGTAGCCCCGATCGGCATGGAGCCAGGTTCGCTGCATCGCTTGCGCTTCTTGTCGCCGATAGCCGGTGAGCAATAGTCCGCGCAGCACACCGAGGGCGATCGGGTTCTCCCCATTGGCTTCAGCGTAGGCGATCGCCTTTCCCATCATCGTGATCTCGGCCACGCTCAAACGACGAGTCTTTTTCTTTCCCGCGAGCTTCTTTGCTCCCAGCGTTGGATGGACCTCGAGCAGGCCTTTGTGCTTCGCATGCCCGATGACGGCCTGAAGCGTTCCGACGCAGCGACCCGCGACGCCGGGACCGCCGGTCGCCGTGCCACCGCGGCCCCCGGTGCGCGGCTTGGCAGTCTTTCCGTTTTTCACGTCGGTCTGCATCTGTTCGACATCGGCAATTTTCAGATGCTTCACGACACGTTTTCCGAGCAGCGGGACGATGTGCGTCTTTATGCGACTCTCGTCCATGTCGAGCGATGATGACTTTATGGGAAGGTTTTTTCGTCCGAGGATGTTCCCGGCGCGTGCTTCAGCGAGATACCAATCGCACATCTCGGCCACCGTCATGCCGTTGCGCGACTGCCGGACCTTGTCCGCTGGATCTCCGCCGACGATGACCTCCGCCAACTTCAGCCGCGCGAGATCGCGCGCTTGCTCGACGGTGAGCACGCCAAAGCGGCCCAGGTTCATGCGCCGCTGAATGCCCTCGGCATTGCGGTATTGAACGATGAAAGTCTTCAGGCCCGATGGGAGAACGCGAAGTCCGAATCCCTTAATCTCGGTGTCCCAATAGATGAGCTGTTTCGAGGCAGGCGATACCACCGCGTCGATCGTACGCTTTGTCAGCTTGCTCGTCGGCATGTTACCACTCCTCTTGCTGACAAAATCTCGGATCGCGCCATTGTCAGCAAATTGTAAGCGCTGGACGGTGTTCCGGCGACTAGTCGAGGATAGGGTTTCGTAGAGATAATCTCAAGAAAATAAGCAATTATAGGGCGGTAGCGTAGAAAAGGGAGAAACCGAAAAGTGTCACGGTCAAGTTGCCAAGGTTGGGGTCGAGGGTTCGAATCCCTTCGCCCGCTCCAGTTTTCCAAGCGATATCGATGATCCCGCCGGGGCCGGTCGTGCCTTCGGGCCGCGATGCATATTGTGTGCCCGCGCGACCCGCTCCCATTTTTGCTGATGTCCCCCCCTTCGTCCGCACGATAGTCTCCTCGCCAAAATGACATGAGGAGGATGCGATGGACCTGGGTCTTGCGGGCAAGAAGGTAATCATCAACGGCGGTGCCCACGGGCTGGGACTCGCCTCGCTCAAGATTTTCGCGGCCGAGGGCGCGGACGTCGCCTTTTTCTCGCGCGATGCGGAGAAGGTGGCGGCGGCGGTCGCGGCGATCGACGCGGCGGGGCCTGGAAAGGTCCTGGGTGAACAATTCGACATGACAAACAACCCCGACGGCTATCGTGCCTGGCTGGAGAAGGCGCGCGACACGCTCGGCGGCTGCGACATCTTCATTCATACCGCGAGTTCGTCGGGGCAGGGCGCGACCGGCGACTGGCAGCGCGGGCTCGACATGGACATCATGGGGGCGGTGCACGGCGTCGAGACGCTGACCGAGGCGCTGGCCGCATCGGGAACGGGATCGATCATCTTCATGTCGTCGACCGCGGCGGTCGAGACCTTCATCGTGCCGCAGGCGTTCAACGCGTTGAAGGCGGCGCTGATCACCTATGGCTCGCAATTGAGCCAGGCGCTCGCGGCGCAGAATATCCGCGTCAATATCGTCTCGCCCGGCGCCATCTATTATCCCGGCGGCAATTGGGAGGTCATCAAGTCGGCGGTGCCGCCGCTTTACGAAGGCACGCTGGCGCAGATGCCGATGGGCCGTTTCGGCGAACCGGAAGAGGTCGCGAAGGCGATCGTCTTCATGGCCTCGCCCGCCTGTCCGTACATGACCGGCGCGCATCTGGTCGTCGACGGCGGCTTCACGAAGCGCGTCCAGTTCTAGGGCGCGCGCGGTGATACTCTATCAGTCGCTCGGCCCCAATCCGCGGGTGGTGCTGATGTACCTTGCCGAGACGGGGGTCGGGGTCGACCGCCGGTTCGTCGACATCATGGCGGCCGAGAATCGCCGGCCCGACTTTTGCGCGAAAAGCCCGCTGGGGCATACGCCGCTGCTCGAACTCGACGATGGCGGCTGCATCGCGGAGAGTATCGCGATCTGCGAATATCTGGACGAAACGCTGGGCGGGCACGCGCTGCTGGGGGCGAGCGCGGCGGAGCGCGCGACGACGCGCATGCTGGTGCGGATCGTCGACCAGCTCGTCGTCGTGCCGATGACCGCGGGCTTTCGCGGCGCCGAGGGGCTGCCGATGTTCCAGAGCCGGCTGCTCTGCCTGCCCGATGCCGCCGCGGACCTGAAGCGCCTTGCCGCCGACGGGCTGGCGCAGGTCGATCGGATCGTCGGGGCGGGACCGTGGATCGCGGGCGACCGCTTCAGCCTTGCCGACATCCTTCTTTATTCCTTCGTCGAGTTCGGCGCGATGGTCGGCCAGCCGCCCGATCCGGCGCTGGCTCATCTCGCCACCTGGCGCGAGCGCGTCGCCGCCCGCCCCAGCGCGGCCGCCAGCGCCAACCCCCAACAGGGCATCGGAGAAGCCTGAATGACCGACACGACGATCGATCGCGACAAGTTGCGCGATATCTATACCCGCACGATGCGCGTCGCGCGCGCCGACGAGAAATTCCGTTCGCTGCTGATGACCGGCAAGCTCGCGGTGATCTATTATACCGTGCGCGGGCAGGAGCTGGTGTCGGCGGCCGCGATGGCGGCGCTGGAACCCGACGATTATCTGGTCACCACCTATCGCGGCCAGCACGATCAGATCGCCAAGGGCGTGCCGCTGAATCCCCTGTTCGCGGAGATTGCGGGCAAGGCCGGCGGTACGTGTCGCGGCAAGGGCGGGTCGATGCACATCACGCATCCTGCCACCGGGGTGATGGTGACCACCGGCGTCGTCGGATCGGGGCTTCCGATCGCCAACGGCCTGGCCCTCGCATCGCAGAATCGCGGCGACGGCAAGGTAACGATGGTCTGTTTCGGTGACGGGGCGACCAATATCGGCGCCTTTCACGAGGCGATGAACATGGCGCAACTCTGGAAACTGCCCGTGATCTTCCTCTGCCAGAACAACCGCTATGGCGAGCACACTGCCTTTGCCGACCATACCAAGGTCGATTCGATCGTCACCCGCGCCAACGCCTATGGAATGAACGGCGTGAAGGTCGACGGCAACGACGCGATCGCGATGTACAACACGACCAAGGCGGCGGTCGACCGCGCCCGCGCGGGCGAGGGGCCGACGCTGATCGAGGCGATGTGCTATCGCATGATGGGCCATTTCTTCGGCTCCGACTTTTCCTACATGCCGCAGGAGCATCTGGCCGAGATGGCGGCCGAGGACCCGTTGCCACGGCTTCGCCAGCTGATGCTCGACCATCAGTTCACCGAGGCCGAGCTCGACGCGATCGTCGCCGACCTCGACGCGCAGATGGATGCCGCCGCCGAATTTGCCGCGAACAGTCCGCTGCCGGGGCCTGAGGAAATCCGCAAGGACGTCTTCGAAGAGGAGATCGCGGCATGACCCAGATCACGATGACGCAGGCGATCAACCGCGCGATCGACGAGGCGATGGCCGAGGATGCGGGCGTAATCCTGCTCGGCGAGGATGTCGCCGCGAAGCAGGGCGGCGGTGTGTTCAAGATTTCGGCGGGACTCACCGAGAAATATGGCGAAAACCGCGTGCGCGCGACGCCGATTTCGGAACAGGCGATCGTCGGTGCCTGCGTCGGCGCCGCACTCGCGGGCTTCCGCCCGATCGCCGAGATCATGCTGATGAACTTCGTGACCGTCGCGATGGATCAGATCGTCAACCATGCCGCGAAGCTGCGCTTCATGTCGGGGGGGCAGACGAACGTTCCGATGGTGATCCGCACCACGACCGGCGTCGGCGTCGGCTTCGGCGGGCAGCATTCGGACATGCTGGAGGCCTGGTTCGCGCATGTCGCCGGGCTCAAGATCGTCACCCCGTCGAACGCCGCCGACGCGCAGGGGCTGATGCGCGCCGCGATCGCGTGCAACGACCCCGTGATCTTCATCGAGAATATCCTCTGCTATGGCCTGAAGTCGGACGATCCGGGGCCGGGGCACATCGTTCCGCTGGGCAAGGCGGCGGTGGCGCGCGAGGGCAGCGACTGTTCGATCATCACCTATGGCCGCACCGTGCTCGACGCGCTTGAGGTGGCGGGCAAGCTGGCCGAGGAAGGGATTTCGGTCGAGGTCGTCGATCTCAGGACCATCGCCCCCTATGATGAGGCGACGGTGACCGCATCGGTCGCGAAGACGGGCCGCGCGGTCGTGCTGCACGAAGCGGTGAAGCAATATGGCACCGGCGCCGAAATCGCCTCGCGGCTCAGCGAAAAGCTGTTCGGCAAGCTGAAGGCGCCCGTCACGCGCATCGGCGGGGCCTTCTCTGCCGTGCCGATGGCCAATGCGCTGGAACAGGCGTGGATCCCGAACAAGGACGCGATCGCCGACGCGGTTCGCGCCGCGATGAACTGGAAGGGCTGAAGGCGATGGCGGAAGAGTTGCGCATCCCCAAGATCGGCATGTCGGCGACCGAGATGACGCTGAACGAATGGATGTTCGGCGACGGCGAGCGCGTCGAGGTCGGCGACATCATCTATACGGTCGAAACCGACAAGACGACGGTCGAGATCGAGGCGCAAGTCGCGGGAACCATCCGCCCGACGGGGGTCGAGGGAGAGGTCTATCCCGTCGGCGCGCTGGTCGGGACGATCGAATGACCCCGCTGGAGGCGAGCCAGGCGATGTACGCCGCGGTCGCGAAGGGCGATTGGGACGCGGTCGCCGATTTCATGGCCGACGATTTCGTCATCCATGAGCCCGCCTCGCTGCCCTATGGCGGCGAATGGCGCGGGCGCGACGCGCTGCAACGGCTGTATGCGCATGTCATGGGATATTGGGAGGATCCCGTCGTCCAGTGGCAGGAACTGATCGGCGGCGAGAAATATGCCGTCGCGCTGCTGCACTTCACCGTCACGGCGCGCGCCAGCGGCAAGCGTTTCGAGACGCATATCGCAGAGGTCACGGCGTTCGACGACGCCGGCAAGATGGCGTCGATGCGCATCCATTATTTCGACACCGCCGACATGCTCGGCCATCTGAAAGCCTGAGGCCATGAACGAAGCGCCGCACGTCCTGGTCCTCGGTACGGGCGGCGCGGGGTTCACCGCCGCGCTGTCGGCGCATCGCGCCGGCGCGCGCGTGTCGCTGTTCGAAAAGGGCGATCAGGTCGGGGGGACGACCGCCTGGTCGGGCGGGATGATCTGGATCCCGAACAATCATCACGAGGCCGACCTGGGCGTCGAGGACAGCCGCGAAAAGGCGCTGACCTATCTCATGTCGATGTCGCATGGGCTGATGCAACAGCATCTGGTCGAGGCTTTTCTGGATCATGGGCCGGAGATGGTCGCGTTCCTCGAAGCCGATACGCCGGTGCAGTTCCGCCCGATTCCCGAATTCCCGGACTATCACGCCGAATTCCCCGGCGGGATGCCGAACGGCGGGCGCTCGCTCGACTGTCCGCTCTATTCGTTCCACGAGCTTGGCGACTGGGCGGAGAAGGTAACGCGCTCGCCCTATTATCCCTCGCCGCACTTCTCGATCTACGACACCCCGCTGGGTCAGGCGAAGCCGCAGCCGCTGGCGCCCGAAGAGATGCAACGGCGTATCGATGCCGATCTGCGCGGCAGCGGGCAGGCGCTGGTCGGCCGACTGCTGCGCGCGTGTCTCGATCGCGGGATCGAGCCGCGGACCGGGCATCGCGCGGTGCGTTTGCTGATGGATGGCGATCGCGTTGCCGGGGCGGTGTTCGAGACCGCCGACGGCGAGGTGGAGATTGCCGCCGATGCGGTCGTCCTGGCGACCGGCGGCTTCGAATGGGATGCCGACCTGCTTCGCGCCTTCCT
Organism: Sphingomonadales bacterium; assembly: GCA_017309275.1. Taxonomy (GTDB): domain Bacteria; phylum Pseudomonadota; class Alphaproteobacteria; order Sphingomonadales; family Sphingomonadaceae; genus Sphingopyxis. The sequence continues at coordinate 32,556 of JAFKLT010000055.1, forward strand.
TCGCGGTCCGATGACGCACCCGCTCAGCCCCGCGACCAACACGGGCGATGGGCTGAAGATGGCGATGCGCGTCGGCGCCATGCTCGGCAACATGCGCGAGGCGTGGTGGATGCCGGTCGCCGAAGTGCCGACAAGCGAAAGCGCGACCGGCAAGACGCTCGTCGCGGGGCAGCGCAGCCTGCCGCACTCGATCATGGTCAACCGCGCGGGCAAGCGCTTCACCAACGAAGCGGCGAACTATAATGCGATCGGTGCGGCCTTCCACGACCAGGACGTCAGCGCCTTCGACTATGCGAACCTGCCGTGCTGGCTGATCTTCGACCAGCAATATATCGACCGCTTCGGTTTCGGGATGATCAGCGGAGAGCGTGGCGTCGCGCCGCCGCAATGGGCGATGCGCGCCGACAGCCTGTCCGATCTTGCCGTGCGGCTGGGGATCGATGCCGATGCGCTGGGCGCGACGGTCGAGCGCTTCAACACCCATTGCGCGAGCGGGCGCGATCCCGACTTCGGGCGCGGCGACGCGGCGCATGATCAATGGTGGGGCGATCCCGACGGACGCGGGTCGACCGCCGCGACGCTGGGGCCGATCGGCCAGGCGCCCTTCTTCGCGGTCGAGATCAAGAGCGGCGCGCTGGGGACGAAGGGCGGGCCGCAGACCGACGCGAACGCGCAGGTGCTCAGCGTCGACGGCACGCCGATTGCGGGACTTTACGCCGCCGGCAACGTCATGGCCTCCGCGATGGGCATGACCTACGGCGGCCCCGGTGGGACGATCGCGCCGGGAATGGTGTTCGGCTTTCTCGCGGGGCGCCACGCAGCGACCGCGACGGCCAGGCAGATGGAGGGCGCGGCGTGAAGAATATCCTCGTTCTGGGGGCGCCCGCCGATCAGGGGCTGCCGTTGCTGACCGTGCTGAAGGCGCGGGGCCTGAAACCCACGGCCGGCGTCCGGCGTCCGGGCGCGATGGCGACGACGGTGCATCCCGACGTGCCCGAGGTCGCGGCCGACCTGTACGACGTCGCGAGCCTGACCGCCGCCTTTCGGGGGCAGGATGCGCTCGCGATGCATCTGCCGTTCGAATTCGACCGCGACCGCGCCGCGACGATGGGACGCAACATCGCGGCGGCGGCGCGTGCGGCGGGACTGCAAAAGATCGTCTTCAACACGAGCTGCTTCGTCGCCGACCACGACCTCGACCTGTCGGCGCACGATGGCCGGCGCGATATCGAGCGCGCGATCCACGACAGCGGCGTGCCGTACGTGATCATCGAACCGATGGTGTTCATGGACAATATCGCCCGCATCTGGTCGCGCCCGGCGATCGTCAACAGCGGGGTCTTCGCCTATCCGGCGGCCGAGACACTGAAGATAAGCTGGGTCTGCCTGGAGGATGTCGCGGCCTATATGGTCTCGGCGCTGCTGCACGAAGATCTGGTCGCCGACCGGATCGCGGTGGGCGGGCCGGAGGCGCTGGTCGGGGCCGAGGTCGCCGAACGGCTGAGCGTCGCAGCCGGACGTCCGGTGCGCTTCCAGAGCCTGTCGCCCGACGAATTCGCCGCACGGATGAGCGAGCTGGTCACCGGATCGCGCGACGTACAGCCGTTCAGCATCTACGACGGGATGGCCAAATTCTATCGCTGGTACAACGACCAGCCGGTGTCGCCCGTCGCGCTCGATGCAGTGCCGGCGGCGCGGCTGCTGGGGGTGACGCCGACGTCCTTCGCCGATTGGGCGAAGCGGCAGGACTGGTCGCCAATGACGGTGCCAGCGTAGCTCCGTTTTTTTTGCGATTGGATCTCTCGCAAATCCATGGAACGACCGTTTTCGACCGAAATCTGACATTTCTTCTTTCGTCACCCCGGACTTGATCCGGGGTCCCGCTCGACGACGGGAATAAGTGGGATCCCGGATCGAGTCCGGGATGACGAAGGCGTAGGAAGCCAGGTCAGTTTGCGACCGGAAGACGACGTCTCTTCTTCCGTCACCCTGAACTTGTTTCAGGGTCCATTGCTTGCCGCATCCTTTGGCGCAGCGCGCGATTATAGCTCAGGCCATGGATGCTGAAACGAGTTCAGCATGACGAGCGTTGGATGGTCGCTCCCCACCCCAATGCCGCCAGATCGTCTGCATCCAGCCGCGCGCCCCTCGTGATCCCCGGCGAAGGCCGGGGTCCAGGGCGTTAGAAAGCCGGCGCTGCGTGGTTGCGCTCTGGGCCCCGGCCTTCGCCGGGGATCACAAGGGAGGCGTTGGCGCCGGGGGCATGTGAAGCGCCTGGCGGCCACAGGGAGGATTGCTTCCTCGTCACCCCGGACCTGATCCGGGGTCCATGCTTCGGGCGCTGTTATGGATCCCGGATCATGTCCGGGATGACGAAGGCGTGGGAAGCCAGGTCAGTTTGCGACCGGTTGCGGCCATTTAATCCTCCCGGTGCCGTGGGCATGGGGAAAGGCCTTTCCTACAATATCCGGCTATGTCAGCGTCGATCCCGGCTCTTTCATTCAGTGAACAAACGCGGTCCCCGCCGGGCTTCTCACGACCACGCGCGTCCACCACATTGGGTGGTCCGGATCGGCGAGCCCACAAGGCTGAACTTTCCTGAACTTTGGAAGGGCGTAAACTCCGCTCCCACCCCAAAGCCGACGCTCGTTTCACTGGTTCGCAAAAAGATTTGCGCACCTTTTTATGGCAACTGCCCGTTGATATATTTCCCCAGCGTCCGGTGGAAATGGCGGATGCGGCTTTCCTGATAATGGCCGAGTTCGATCACGCCGTTGGGCGACGATTTCATCCCTTCCTGCACATAGGGCAGGTTTTCCATATCCTGGTCGAACACGCCGGCGAGCGCGGCGCCGATCAGATGGCTGGCGCTGGAAAAGGGCTGGTCGTCGGGAATCAGGTGCATCGGTACGGAGCGCGGCGGCTTTTCGCCCTTGGGCGTGCGCATCAGGATGCGGACCTCCATCAGGCTGTGGTCGGTATCGCCCCACGGCCGCCAGCGATAGACGATGTTCGGCACCAGCCCGCCCCACGGCGCCCAGTTGGGGAAGACATTATAGGTGAAATTGTCGAGCATCTCGCTGTCGGTCGCGTCCGAATAGTCGCGCCCGTTCATCGCCGAAAAGGCGTCGCGGTTCGCCTGCGCCAGCACCTTGCGCGCCAGCATCGGATCGTCGGCGTCGAAGCCTTTCAGGTCGGCCGGATCGCCGGTCGCACGCCGCGCCCGGCTGTCGCCGCCGCCGATGAACTCCTCGAGCGTCTTCAGGACATAGAATTGATCCTTGCCCTTGATATGCGGCGACATCGCGCCCGCCGGGGTGATCGCGCGGTTCAGAAAATCGCCGTACAGGTCGTATCGCGTGTTGGCGTCGGCGGTGAAGCCCAGGATCTGCGGGTGGGTGACGATGCTGTGCCACGCCTCCATGAACGCCTCGGCGACCGCTTTCCAGTTGGCGGGGATGACGCGGCCGACCCAGGCGCCGGTGTAGCATTCGTCGAGCCGCCAATTGTCGTAATGCTCGACGCCCGGACCGACCCAGTCGCGGAACGACGGCAGGTCGGGGTTCTCGGTGACCAGGATGAAACCCTGCCAGTGGTCGACCTTCAGCTCGGGCAGGCTCATGTCCTTCGCCTCGAGATGCTTGAAATCCCAGGCGCACGGCGCTTCCTTGAAGCGGCCGTCGTGGTGCCAGGCAAAGCCGTGGAAGGGGCAGCGCAGATGCACCGCCGGCCCGCTCTCGGTCCGAAGCTTGCGGCCGCGGTGCAGGCAGACGTTGTAGAAGGCCTTTACCGACCCGTCCTTCTGGCGGACGAGCAGGATGCTCTTTTCGTTGATGTCATAGACGACGGTGTCGCCGGGATCGGGCATATCCTCCTCGCGCGCGGCGAATTGCCAGATGTTCGGCCACATCTTTTCGCGTTCGAGCCTTGCCCAATCCTCGCTGACATAGCGTTCGATCGCGATCGGCTCGTCGCCCAGTTCCTGGTTCGATTCGGCGAACAGATAATCGGGGACGCGCCGCGTGTCGGCGTTCAGCATGTCGGTGTAGCTGGTGCCCGGGCAGCGATCGTCGCGGTCGCCGTTCGGGGCCTGGGGAGGGCTGAGGTCGTTCATCTGTGACTCCGGAATGTCAGGCGATCTGGTCGAGCGGCATGCGGCACGCGGCGGCGATCGAGCGGTGGACACCGTGGAGCGCGGGCTCGTTCGCGCCCAGCACGACGCGGAAATCGTCGGGCGCCGTCATCAGATTGGCGTAGCCGCTGCTGGCTACGCGATAATCCTCGGTCTGCACGACGGTCGCGGTCGCGTCATAGGCCATCTCGCACATCGCGCGATGTTCCGCATTCTCGACGCCGAAGGGCGCATAGACCGCGAACTGGCAGAACATCTTGCCCGCGCCGTCTGGAAACAGGCGGAAGAGCTGCGTGAAATAGACGCCCGGCGTAACCGCGCCGAAAAAGACCACGGTGTTGGGGAACAGGAAATGCACGCCGCCATAATCGGTTTCGGGCCAGTCGCTCTCGTCCTTGTCGACGAGCGCGCCGATCGACAGGTCGGGAAAGCTGACGCGGTGGTGGCGGCCGATGGGCTCATAGACGTTGCGGTCGCTGTAGTGCGTGCCGCCGATCGTCGAGGCGTGCAGCATCTTGAAATGATAGCCCTCGCCATAGGTATCGAGCGCGAACTTCCAGTTTGCGTCGGCGGTGAGGATGCCTTTCTTGACCGGTTCGGCGCGATGCAGTTCGAGCTGCGCGAGCACCGGGCCGAAATCGCCCAGGTGCGCGGCGGCATCGATCGGCTCGCCGTCGGGATTGGCGCGTACGAAGATCAGGCCCAGATGCTCGGCGCAGGGCAGGGCGATCAGGTTGCGCGCGCCGATCTCGCAGCCCGCGAACCCTTCCTTGCCCGGCTGGCCGACCAGCTCGCCGGCGGGATCGAAGGTCCAGGCGTGAAACGGGCAGACCAGCCGCGGGCGCGGGCCCTGCCAGGGTTCCTTTTCCTCGACCAGCTTCGCGCCGCGGTGCGTGCACATGTTCAGGAAAGCGCGCGCGACGCCGTCCTTGCCGCGCGTGACCAGGATCGAGGGTCCGACCGAGTCGAACACCAGCGTGTCGCCCGCCTTCGGAATGTCGCCCGACAGGCCGGCGACGATCGGTTCGTTGCGGAAGATATGCTCCATCTCGGCCGCGTTGCGCGCGTCGCTGGTATAGATCGACTTGTGCAGCGGCAGCGGCGCGTCCGCACGGTCGGTGCGGTTCTCGGCGACGATGGCGACCAGTTTGCGCAGTCCCGCACGCGCGTTGCGCTTGCGGACGGCGAACCAGTCCTGCGGCGCGATCTTCGGATCGGACTCGGCCATGGCTCTCCTCACATTTTGCCCAGTATGACTCCGGGTCTCGAAGAGCTTATCGCACAAAGCCCGGCGCTTGTGCGCTATCGCTTTTGAGGGGGAGAGAGACATGGCCGCACCCGGAACGCTCGCGTCGCTCGGCGACATCATGCAGCTGGCCTTTGTGCCGTCGGATTTCGACGCCGCGATCAAGCATTGGACTACGGTGATGGGCGCCGGTCCCTTCTTCCTGCTTCCGAACGTATCGCTGCCCGGCGGCCGCTATCGCGGCGAGGCGAGCGATCCCGTCTTCACCATGGCGCTCGGCTATTGGGGCGACATGCAGATCGAGCTGATCCGGCCGGAGAATGACGCGAAGTCGCTCTATCGCGGCGAATATGGCGTCGCCGATGCGCTGCACCATGTCTGCATCCTCGTCGATTCGATCGCGGAGGCGCGGGCGCGCTGTGCCGAAGTCGGCGCGGAGGTGATCTTCGAGGCGCCGGTCGGCGATACGGGCGGGGTGATCTATGCCGACCCGGGTACCGGCCCGGGCACGCTGGTCGAGCTGCTCGAACCGCAGGCGGGCACGCGCGAGCTGTTCGCGATGATGCGCGATGCGGCGAAGGACTGGGACGGCAGCGAGCCGCTGCGGTCGCTGGGATGAAGCGCCCCTCCCGCAAGCGGGAGGGGAGATAGGCTCAGCTGTTCGCGCCCAGATAGCCGAGTTGCCCGGCCTTGAAGATCGTCTGCGCGCGGTTGACCGAGTTCAGCTTCTCGCCCGCGCGGTGGACATGATAGCGCACCGTCGCGTGGCTCAGCGAGATGATCATGCCGATCTCGCGGTCGGTCTTGCCGATCGCGGCCCAGCGCAGGCATTCGACCTCGCGCTTCGACAGCTCGCAATCCGACGGGATGCGCCGCTTGGTCCGCATCGCGGAGGCATAGCCCGCGATGAAGCGCCGCGTCGCCGCGCCCAGGATATGGCCGATCTCGGCGAACTGGTCCGCCAGGTCGGTGATCGCATGGTTCATGGGGTGATAGCTGTTGGCCGAAATCTGGCCGAAGGGCAGGTGGACCGGCACGACGATCGCCGCCTTGTACCGTTCGTTCGCGGCGAAATAGCGCGAAAGGTCGATGTCATCGAGATAGGGGTTGGGGTTCGCGGTGCGGAACCCGTCGCCATTGCACCAGAACGGCTCGCTCTCGTAACGGCAGGAACGCGGCAGCGGCGAGTGGAGCGCCAGCCTGTGATCCTCCCACCAGCGCTCGCCGTCGCCGAGCCAGCCGAACAGGTCGGCGGCCAGGACGGCGCCGTCGGCGTCGACCATCGTTTCCTTCGATGCGATATCGTCGCAGAGCGCGGCGCGGAGACCGCGCGACGCGGCATAGTCGCGCAGCACGACGGCCGCGTCGTGGATATCCTCCACGCTGCGGACCGTGACCGCTTCGACGATCGCCCTGGCATTCATGGTTGGTGCGAACCCGTCGTCCGGCAGCTTGACTGCCTTCTCTCCCATGGGCGGGACTATTTCACACTGGTCGGCAAGTCGCAATGCATGTGTCATAGGCGTAGCACCGTCTTTGCTATGATGTTTTTCTGAACTTCGCTCGATCCGCCGAACACGGTCCAAGCACGGCTGTTGAGATAGCGGGCGGCCGCGACCTGCGCGTCCGGGTCGCCGATCGGCGGCGGGGCTTCGTTGCCATAGAGCGGGCGGACTGTCGGCAGTTGCAGGCCGTCATAGCCGTGAAGATCCATCGCCAGGCCGTCGATGCGCTGGTGGAGTTCGGACGAGATCAGCTTGACGAGCGAGGTTTGCGGTCCGGCGGGGCGACCCTTTGCGATATCGGCCAGAATGCGCAGTTCGGTGGTTTCCAGCGCTTCGGCCTCCAGCCGCAGGCGGGCGATTCGCGTCGCGACCTGAATGTCGCCGCCCAGCGATCCGTTGTGCCCGCTCGGTGCGACGCCCGCGAGCTGTTCCAGATGGTCGATGGCGCGAATCAGGCGCGGGGCGTGGAACGATCCGCCGCGTTCGTTCTCGAGCAGGAATTTGGCGATCGTCCAGCCCTGCCCCTCCTCGCCGATGCGGTTGTCGACCGACGTGCGCGCACCGTCGAGGAACACCTGGTTGACCTCATGGTCCCCCGCCATGGTGATGATCGGGGTGACGGTGACCCCCGGCTGGTCCATGGGGACGAGAAGGAAACTGATTCCCGCCTGTTTCTTCACCTCGCCGTCGGTGCGGACGAGGCAGAAGATCCAGTTCGCGTGATGGGCGTGGGTCGTCCAGATCTTCGACCCGTCGACGACATATTCGTCGCCTTCGCGCCGCGCGCGGGTGCGGAGCGAGGCGAGGTCCGATCCGCTCTGCGGTTCGGAATAGCCCTGGCACCAATAATCGGTTCCGGCGCGGATCGCGGGCAGGAAACGATCCTTCTGCTCCTGCGTCCCGAAGGCGCAGATTACCGGGCCGACCAGGCGCAGGCCGAGCACCGACAGCGCCGGCGCGCCCGCGACGGCGCATTCCTTCTCGAAGATATAGCGCTGCATTGGCGTCCAGCCGGTGCCGCCGCAATCCTCGGGCCAATGATAGGCGACCCAGCCCTTGTCGTTGAGGATGCGGTGCCAGACGAGCCCGATGTCGGGTTCGACGAAGACACCGGGCGTGCGCCGGGCGCCGTCGCGAACATGATCGGGAAGCGAGGTGCGGAGGAAGTCGCGGACTTCCTCGCGGAATTCGATTTCGTCTTTAGTGAGGTCGAGGTCCATAATTCAACTAGCGTTCGAGGATCGCCACCGCCGACAGGCCGGGCGCGCCATAGACATGGCTGTAACCGACCCTGGGGTCGTTCGGCACCTGCCGGTCGCCGCCGCGACCGCGCAGTTGCACCGTATTCTCATAGACCTGGCGCAGGCCCGACGCGCCGATCGGCTCGCCGCAGGCCAGGCATCCACCGTCGGTGTTGATCGGCAGGCGTCCGCCGATCTCCGACCAGCCATTGGCGAACCATTCTTCCTGGTCACCGTCGGCGCAAAAGCCGTTCTCCGCCATGTGCATGATCTCGGCGCCGCTTTCGGTGTCCTGAAGCTGCGCGACGTCGACGTCGGCCGGACCGATGCCCGCCATTTCGAAGGCGGCGCGGCTCGCGATCTGGGTCGGCTTGCCGCCGCCGTTGACGCTGATCGATGGCGCGAAAACCTCGAACGACCCCTCGGGCCGCGTGCGAAAGGCGACGCTGGCGATGCGGATGGCGTCGGCGCCGAGTTCGCGCACCTTCTTGCCGCTGGCGAGCACCAGCGCCACCGCCCCCTCGGCGGGCGAGCAGAACATATATTTGGTCAGTGGATCATTGACCATCGGGGCGTTGAGGATCGTGTCGAGGTCGACGGGCGAGCGGCGCCAGGCGTGATCGCACAGCGTGCCGTTGCGGAACGCCTTCTCGGCGACGAGCCCCAGCGTGCGGCGGCTGATCCCGTGCAGCGCCATATAACGCTGGATCTTCAGCGCGAAGAATTGCGTCGTCAGCATCATCCCGGTCTCGCCATACCAGTCGGGCAGGCCATATTCGGCGGGCTTGGCATTGAAGGCGCCGCGCGGATGCTTGTCGAACCCGACAGCCAGCGCGATCTCGCACGCTCCGGCTGCGACGGCGTTGCGGGCGGCCGCCAGCGCGCTGCCGCCGGTCGCGCATCCGTTGGAGACGTTGATGAAGGGGACGCTGGTCAGGCCAAGCTCGTTGACCATGATGTCGGCCGATCCCGCCGCGGCCGATCCGCCATAGGCGAATTCGACGTCGCCCCACTCGATCCCTGCATCCTTCAGCGCTTCACGCACCGCGAACACGCCCTGGTCGCGCCCCGACCGGCCGTCGGTGCGGCCAAAGGGGTGGATGCCCGCGCCGATGATATAGACGTCGTCGTTCATGGCTGGCGCTCCGGACGAAAGGCATAGGTCGATCGCCGGTCGTCGAACGCGACGACGGCAAAGGTCATCGGCATCCCGATGGCAAGGTCGGCGGGGGCCGCGTCGACGATGCGCGTCTCGACGATAACCTCGCCGGGCAGCTCGACATAGCCGATCAGGAACGGCTGAAAGGGCTGGGGTCCGCTATAGGGTTCCTTGGGTTCGAAACCCTGTGTGGTCCATGACCAAAGCGTGCCGCAGCGTGAGAGCGCGACAGGCTCGACCAGCGTGGCGGCATCGCCCGACGGCACGGGAAAGACGATCTCTCCATCCCCCCTTCGTCCCCCGATCAGGCGCGGTTCGGCTTCGTCGGTCCACAGGCCCGGGGCGATCGGAGCCAGCATGGTCATGCCGCCCTCGCATAGTGGACGAGGCAATGCGCCTGGTCGCCGAACAATTTGTCGAGCAGCATCACGCGCTTCAGCGCATGGCCGATCGCAAGCTCGTCGGTCTGTCCCATTCCGCCATGCATCTGCACCGCTTCGAGTCCGATGCGGATCGCGGCCTCGCCGACGAAGGCTTTCGCGCCCGCGGCAACGCGCGACCAGTTCGCATCGTCGGTGGTCGGGTCGAGCATCGCGGTACGCAGCACCATCGAGCGTGCCTGTTCGACCGCGGCATAACATTCGACGAGCCGGTGCTGGAGCGCCTGAAAACTGCCGATCGCGGCGCCGAACTGCTGGCGCTCGCCGACATAGGTAAGCGTGTCGTCGAACATCGTCTGCGCAAGCCCCAGCATCTCGGCAGCCGCGAGCAGGCGGGCGTCGCCGATGGCGCGCTCGAACCGCGCGTCGGGCAGGTCGCTGACCTCGGCCGGGGTTCGGTGCAGGTCGATCGTCGCGGCGTGCGACCCGTCGATTACGGGATAGGCCTGGCGCACGACACCCGCCGCGTCGGGCGCGACCTTTGCCAGGCGATGGCCCGCGGTGGTGACGAGCAGCGTGTCGGCAAGCGGAGCGCCCAGCACGAACGTCTTGGCGCCGGAGATATGGCCGTCCTCGACACGGGTTCCGACAGCCTCGGTCTCGAAACGGCGTCCGGGTTCGGCGAAGGCGACCGCCGCCAGTCGCGTACCCGCCAACAACTCTTCGACCAGCGCGCCATCGCCCGCCGCCGCCGCCAGCCGGATCGGCAGCACGCCATTCTCCAGCCACGGATCGATCGCATTCCCCTTGCCCAGCGCCTCCGCCACCAGCGCCAGGTCGACCATGGTTCCGCCGATGCCGCCCATCGCCTCCGGCGCGGCGAGCGCCAGCAGTCCCAGGTCGGCGACCTCCTGCCAGCGCGCCCGGGGGTAACCGCCGTCGCTCTTGCGCATCGCGTGCCGTGCGGCAACGTCGACCGATCCCAGGAAGCGGGCGATCGTGTCGCGGGTCAACCGCTGGTCGTCGTCGAGATCGAAATTCATGCGCGCCGCCGAAAGGTGATCGGCAGGGCGGTGAGCCCGCGCAGCAGCATGTTCGGCGGCCAGCTCGGCGTGTGGCCTTCCGCGACACGAAAATCGGTCAGGCGGGTCAGCAGTTCGGAATAGGCGACCGCCATTTCCTTGCGGCTCAGCATATTGCCGACGCACATGTGGATTCCCTTGCCGAACGCCAGATGGCTGCGCGCATTGGTGCGCTCCATGTCGAAGCGGTCGGGGTCGGGATATTTGGCGGGATCGCGGTTTGCCGCGGCATAGCGAAGCTGCACCATCGCGCCTTTCGGAATCGCGACACCGCCGAGTTCGGCGTCTTTCAGCACCATGCGCCACATCCCCGCGGTCGGACTTTCGATACGCAGCACTTCTTCGACCAGGTTGATGATCGCCCGTTCGTTACCCTCGTCGGCGGCTGCGACCGCTTTCGCCATCTGGTCCGGATTCTCGATCAGCTGGAGTAATCCACCGGCGAGTGCCGAGGTCGTCGTCTCGTTTCCCGCGACCATCAGCTGCTGCATGATCGAAAGGATTTCGGCGTCCTCCAACGGACGTTCGCCATCGACCTCGGCATAGACCAGGTCGGAGAGCAGGTCGTCGGTGCGGTTGGCGCGGCGCTCGTCGATCTTCGCCTTCACGAAATGCTGGAACTCGACGACCTCGCGCGCGCATTCCAGCTCGCGCTCCTTGGGGATCATCCGGCCCAGCCGGTCGACGAAGGCGTCGGACCATCGCTTCACCTTGTCCAGATCGTCATTGGTCATGCCGATCTGGCTTGCAATCATCGCGACGGGCAGCGGAATTCCGAAATCCTGGACGAAATCGGCTTCACCCTTTGCCGCCATCCTGTCGATCAGATCGATCACGACGCCGCGCATATCCTCTTCGATCGCGGCGACGCGCTTCATCGAAAAGGCCAGGTTGACCAGCTTGCGGAAGCGCGTGTGGACGGGCGGATCGGCGGTCAACAGCGTGTCGACCTGCGGCCAGCCTTCGGACAGGATCGCCGCGACGTCGCCATCCTCGGCCATCGCGCCCGACAACGTCCCCTGAAAATTGTTGGAAAATGTATCGACCTCGCCCGTTGCCTGCGCGCAAAGGTCATAAGACAGGACGAGGAACATGCCGTCCGACAATTGAACGACGGGGCTTTTGGGCAGCCAGGCGCGATAATAGTCGAACGGGTCCGCGATCACCTGCGGGTCGAAAAAACTGCTTGCGGCGATATCGTTCACGCGCCTCTTCCCTCGATCTTCTCTTTATACGCGCAACTATATGCAGCCGCTCCGGCGGCGCGATGCACAATTTCGTTAGGCCGCGGCGACATGGGCGAGGGCGTTCGCGAGCAGCCGGCGAAGGTTCGGATCGGCGTAGGCGGCGGGTCCGTCGCCGGGCTGGACATAGACGAGGCGGCCGGCGCCGACCGGCTTTTCCCACGCGATGACCGCGTTTTCGGGGCGATGGTTCCAGTCGGCGTTGCTGAACATCCGACCCGCGACCGCCTGTGCCGCCGAATAGAAATTGTCGCGGACGAATTCATGGTCGGCGCGAAGCAGAGGCGTCATGGCGCCCCAGACCGGCGCGAGATACAGCTCGTCGCAGAGTGGAAAGCGCGGTGGCAGGCCGGCGGTCACCGGATGATCGGGATCGAGGACGACCGCGTCATATTGCACCGCGTGGCGATAGCCCGAGTCGAGATGCGCCTCGCCATGCACCTCTCCGGCGGAATAGAGGAAGCGTCCGCCGATCATGTCGGCCCATTCGGGCCACTCGGCCCAGCCCGCGATCGCATGGTGCATCGCGACGGCTCCGCCGCCGCGCGCGAAATAGGCGGCGATCGCGCGGCGATAGGTCCAGGATGGCGCGCGCGTGGTCGCCCGGCCTTCGGCGAAACTATATCCGGGCATGTCGTAAAAGAGGATGGCATCGGCCGCCTCCGCCGCGCCCGACGCGACGGCCGCCTCGGCCTCCGGATGGATCAGGTGCGTCGCGGTCCATCCGTCGAGGCTGGCGAGCAGCTCCGCAAAGGGTTCGGCTTCATAGGGGTGGCCGCCTGACAGGACGAGAAGGCGGCGCGTCCCGGTCATGCGATCTTCAGGATCATCTTGCCCTGGTTGCTGCCCGCGAAGAGCCGCATGAAGGCGTCGAAGCTGTTCTCGATCCCCGCGTCGATATGCTCGTCGGCGATCAGCCCGCCCTGCTGAAGCCATGCGGCCATTTCCGCCCCGCCCTCGGCAAAGCGCGGGATATAGTCGGCGACGAGCAGCCCGCGGATCGAGGCGCGGTGGACGATGAGCTGCCAGATGTTGCGCGCGCCGACCTTTTCGACGCTGTTATATTCGCTGATCAGCCCGCAAAGTCCGATGCGTGCGCCGTGGCGCAGGTTCATCAGCCCGGCGTCGAGGATGTCGCCGCCGACATTTTCAAAGATGATGTCGACGCCGTCGGGCGCCTCGGCGCGGATCGCGTCGGCGAGCGCGCCGACATCCTTGCCGTGATAGTCGATCGCCGCGTCGAAGCCGTAGCGCGCGATCAGGCGCGCGCATTTCTCCGGACCGCCGGCGATACCGATGACCTTGCCCGCGCCCTGGATCCTGGCGATCTGTCCGACGAGCGACCCGACGGCGCCCGCCGCGCCGGTCACCAGCACGACGTCGCCCGGCTTCGGCTCGCACACCTCGATGTAACCGAAATAGGCGGTCATCCCGACCGCGCCGAGCACCGAGAGATAGTTGGTCACGCTGGGCACCAGGCCCGCGTCGATCGGCTGGGTGAAGCCACCCGCGACGCCGATCGAATAATCCTCGATCCCGTTGAGTCCGAGCACCCACTGGCCCGGCGCGAAGCCCTCCGCACGGCTCGCCTCGACGATGCCGACCGTGGTCGCGCGCACCGGGCTGCCCAGCGGGATCGGCGGCATATAGCTGGGTGCGTCGTCCATCCAGCCGCGGATCGCGGGGTCGAGCGAGGCATAATGGTTGCGGATCAGGAACTGCCCCTCCGCGAGTTCGGGCGTCGGTTCGGTCACGAGCGAGAAATCCGCCTGCACGGGTTCGCCATTCGGACGGCGGACGAGCAGGAAGCGGCGGTTGTCAGGCATGGAAACTCCTCAGGCGGGAACGATGGAAACCGGGATCGCGCTTTGCAGCGACTGGCCGGTTATGGGGTCGTAACGGACGCTCTCGCTGACCAGCCGGTTGGTCGAGGCGCCATGATCGTGGACGCCGTCGGGACCGATGTCGGGCGCGCCGAAGGCATGCGCCATCGACACGACGCCGGGGCGCATATTCTCTGCCGCGCGCGCGACCGCGACGACCTCGCCCGCTGCCGACCGGATGCGGACGATGTCGCCGTCGCTGCACGGTATGCGCGCCAGGTCGTCGGGGTGCAGGAAGGCAGGGTTGGTCGTGCGCTTTGCGCGCAGCGCGGGCAGATTCTGACCGGTCGAATTGAAGCGGTGCCGGCTGCGCCGCGACACCATGCGCCACGGAAAGTCGGGCGTCGGCTGGTCGGCGGCGGCATAGGCGATCAGTTCGTCGGGCATCGCGCCCGCCGCGATATCGAACCGGCCGGGTGCATCGGGATCGCCCGCCTCCACTATGGGATGGAGGTCGGGATAGATCACCGCCCTGCCGTCGACCGTATCGCCGCGCACCTTGCTGGGCGCAACCGTGCAGCCCGCGACCATCAGGTCGAGAAAGGCCTCTTTCGTCGGGCGCGCGTCCATCGGGCAGGGGCCACCGGCGAGCGGCATTCCGGTGCCGAGGCGGTGCGCCAGCTCCCACAGCATCTCCCATTCCTCGATCAGCCCGTCGGGCGCCTCGATCATCGCCTCGGTGTAGCGGGCGTAGGGGATTTCATACCACCATTCGGACAGGTTGCTGATGTCCTCGCGCTCCAGGCACATGCGCGGCGCGAGGATATAGTCGGCGCGTTTCGCGGTCGCGGAGTCGGCGTTGACGTCGATCGAGACGAGCAGGTCGAGCCCGTCGATCGCGCGGGTCATCTTGTCCTGGTCGGGAAAGGCGACCACCGGATTGCCGCCGATCACGATCAGCGCGCGCACCTGACCCTCGCCCGGCGTCAGCATCTCGTCGGCCAGCACGTTGCACGGCATTTCCATGCCGAGGTGCGTCAGGCCGCGGATGCGCGAGGCGGGGAACCCCTTGCCATAGGGCGTCATCGGCGGCGCGACCTGCGCGCGGCGCGGCGTGACGGGGGTGAAGACGCGCGGGATCGAGCTTTTCTCGCCCTCGCGGCAAAAGCGGCCGCAGATGATGTTGAGCGACGAGACCAGATATTGGGTGAGCGTGCCGTTGCCCGCCATCTCGGGCCCGGTGCCGGTCGACACGACGCCCTTCCGGCCGCCCGCGAACATCCGCGCAGCGGCGACGAGCTGGCTTTCCTCGACCCCCGCGCGCGCGGCGGCGACGTCGGGGGTGAAATCCGCGACCGCGCGCTGCAGTTCGTCGAGCCCGTCGACATAGCGCTGGACGAACGCCTTGTCGTACAGCCCCTCGGCCAGGATGACGTGGATGATCCCCGCCAGCAGCGCCGGATCCTCGCCCGGTCGCACCGGCAGGTGGATATGCGCGAGCGCGGCGACGTCGCTCTGCCGCGGATCGGCGACGATCAGCTTCAGCCCGTCCTCCAGCGCGTCGCGCAGCCGGCGCGAGGGGGAGAAGGGCGGCAGGCCGCCCGGCGGACCATAGTGCGAGACGATCGGATTGTTGCCGATGAAAAAGGCGACGTCGGCCTCGCTGAACGTGTGCATCCCGCCCATCCAGCTGCCGTAGCGCATCGTCGTATAGACCTTGGCCGGCTGGTCGAGCGTGACGGAGGTATAGATGTTGCGCGTGCCGAGCCCTTGCGCGAAGGACATGGCGCTGCCGACCCCGGCGCTGTTCTGAAAGGCGTAGGTGCCGCCATAGACGGCGACCGCGTGCGGGCCATGCTCGGCGACGATCGCGGCCAGCCGGGCTGCGATCTCGTCCAGCGCCTGCTCGGTCGCGATGTCGGCGAAGCCCTGCGGTCCGCGCTTCTGCGAAACCGTCAGTCGCTGCGGGCCATGATGCGCTTCGGCAAGCTGGCGTCCCTTGATACAGGTATAGCCGCCGAACACCGGGTCGTCGGGGTCGCCCTGCACCTTGGTCACGCGCCCCTCGTCGATGGTGACGAGCATGGCGCAATTGGCATGGCAAAAGCGGCAGAAGCTGCGGCGGACCTCGGGCATCGTCTCTCTCCCTGATCGCACCCTAGGCCGGCGGTGCCATCAATCGACTGGCACTTTTGGCGGTGGTTGCCCCCGCGAAGCGGGCGCAATTTCGGGGTCGAAACAGGGGAGAGTATCGATGCCGACATCGCGCCAATGGCTGCTGAACGGACATCCGCGCGGACGCGGGATCGAGGATGGCGATTTCCGTCTGGTGGAGACCGATGTCGGTGCGCCGGGTGCGGGCGAGCTGTTGCTCCGCACGCTCTATCTCGGCTTCGATCCGGCGCAGAAGGGCTGGATGGAGAATATCGCCGACTATGTCGCGCCGATGGCGATCGGCGACGTGATGCGCGGCAGCGGGATCAGCGAGGTCGTCGAAAGCAACCATTCCGCCTTCGCCGTGGGCGACCTGGTGACGGGGTCGACCGGCTGGACCGAATGGCATCTGTCGAACGGCGAGGGATTGGTGAAGATCGACACCGCGCTGCCGCCGACGGCGATGCTTTCGGTCCTGGGGACGACCGGGGTCACCGCCTATTGCGGCCTGTTCAAGGTCGGCCGGCCGGTCGCGGGCGACACGGTGCTGGTGTCGGGCGCCGCGGGCGCGACGGGATCGGTCGTCGGCCAACTCGCGAAGATCGCTGGATGCCGCGCGGTCGGCATCGCGGGCGGCGAGGACAAGTGCCGCTGGCTGGTCGAGGAGGCGGGCTATGACGCCGCGATCGATTACAAGGCGGGCGACGTGCGGCGGCAGATTCGCGAACATTGCCCCGGCGGCGTCAATGTCATCTTCGACAATGTCGGCGGCGCGATCCTGAACGACATGCTGGGCGAGATCGCGACCGGCGCGCGCGTCGCGGTGTGCGGCGGCATCAGCCGGTACGAGATGGGGACGCTGCCGGCCGGGCCGCAGAATTATTTCAACCTGATCTTTCGCCGCGGGTCGATGGCGGGCTTCATCGTCATCGACTGGGCGAATGAATTTCCCGAAATCCGCAGGCGGCTCGAAGGCTTCGTCCAGGACGGGCGGCTCAATTACCGCGAGGATGTGCAGCACGGGTTCGAAAATGCGCCCGCGACGCTGAAGCGCCTGTTCAGCGGCCAGAACCGCGGCAAGCAACTCTTGAAACTCTAGGGAGAGGCATATGGGCAGGCTGGCCGGCAAGCGCGCCGTCATCATCGGCGCGGCATCGACGGGAAACATGGCGCAGGTGACCGCGCGAATCTTCGCGCGCGAGGGCGCGACGGTGATGGTCGCGGGACGCCGGCAGGAACCGCTCGACGCGCTCGCGGCGGAAATCGGCGGCCATGCCGCGCTGTGCGACATCACCGACAAGGCGTCGGTCTTCGCGCTCGCCGATGCGGCGCGGGCGAAGATGGGCGGGGTCGACGTCGCGTTGAACGCCAGCGGCTGGGGTCTGCTGAAGCCGTTGCTGGAGGTGACGGAGGAAGAGCTGGACGCGATCGTCGCGTTGCAGTTCACCGGCGTGCATCATTTCCTGCAGGCGTTCGTCGGCGCGATGCTGGCGAACGAGCCGAGCGGCGGGTCGATCATCCAGATCTCGTCGGCGACGACGCGCTCGCCGATCAGCAACCACGCCGCCTATATCGGCACCAAGACCGGGTCCGAGGCGCTGATCCGCTGCGTCGCCAATGATTTCGGCGCCGCGGGCATCCGCGCGAATATCGTCTCGCCGGCGTTCACGGAATCGCCGATGACGCAGGGCGCCTTTGCGACCCCCGGGCTGGTCGACGCCTTTCTGCCGCGCTATCCGCTCGGGCGGCTCAACACCGCCGAGGATGTCGCCAATGCCTGTCTGTGGCTGGCGAGCGACGAGGCCTTTGTGACGGGCGAGAATTTGCAGCCCAACGGCGGACTCGCGCTGCGCGGCAATCCGCAAGAGGGCGATATCGCGGCGGCGGTGGGCGCGGCGATGGCGAAGCTGCAAAACTGAATATCCTCCCCATACCTTCGGCACCGGGAGGATCGTTCAACCGATCGGTCGATCCTGCCCTTCCCAATAGGGCGCGCGCAATTCTCGGCGCAAGATCTTGCCCGACGGATTGCGCGGCAGCGCGGGGATGAAATCGACTGACTTGGGGCATTTATAGCCCGCGATCCGTTCGCGCGCCCAGCCGATGATCTCGGCCGCGTCGGCGCTCTGCCCTTCGCGCAGCACGACGCAGGCCTTCACCGCCTCGCCCCATTTTTCGTCGGGAACGCCGACGACGGCGACGTCGGCGACCGCGGGATGGCCATAGATCGCATTCTCGACCTCGGCCGGATAGACATTCTCGCCGCCCGAGATGATCATGTCCTTCACCCGGTCGTGCAGATAGAAATAGCCGTCTTCGTCAGTGTAGCCCGCGTCGCCGGTGCGCAGCCAGCCGTCGGCGTCGATCGTTTCCGCCGTCGCGTCGGGGCGCCCCCAATATTCGCGCATATTCGCCTGCGCGCGGATCGCGATCTCGCCGATCGCGCGCGGGGGCAGCGAATTGCCCGCAGCATCGATCACCCGCATCTCGACCCCGCGCAGCGGCTTGCCGACCGATCGCATGCGTTCGTTGCCCGCGGGATCATGGTCCTCGGGCGGCAGCGCGGCGATCGTCCCCGACGTTTCGGTCATTCCGTACATCTGGACAAAGCCGCACTGAAAGACGTCGATGCACTGGCGCAGCAGGTCGAGCGGGATCGGCGAGGCGCCATAGGCGATGTGGCGAAGGCGCGAGAAATCGACTTCGCGCGCGCGCGGCTGACCTACGATGATCTGCATCGCCGCCGGGACCATGAAGATTTTCGAGATGCCATGGGCCTCGATCAGGTTGAGCACGCCGCCCGGGTCGAACTCGCGCGTGATCACGCCCGTCGCGCCGTTGGTCATCACGGTGATGCCGTATCCGGTGCCGCCGATGTGGAAACAGGGCATCGCGACCAGCCCGACGTCGCCCGCTTCCCAGCGTTCCCAGTCGGCCTGCAGCGCGGGGTCGCGGTCGAGCCGCGACCGCAGCACCGATCCGTTGGTCAGCACCGCGCCCTTGGGCTTGCCGGTGGTGCCCGACGTATACATCTGGATCACCGCGTCGCGCTCGCCGCGCGGGATGTCGGGGTCGGCGGCGGGAAATGTGTCGCGCCAGCCGCGATAGTCGGGGAAGCCGTCCGCCGCCCCCTCGGTCGCGACGATATGCTCGACGCCCGGAAAGGCGGCGCGGTTCGCGGCGACCAGCGCGGTGAATTCGGGGCCGACGAACAGGATGCGCGCGCCGCAATTGTCGATGATCCATGCGATCTCGGGAACCGCTAGCCGCCAGTTGACCGGGGTCATCACCCCGCCGGCCTTGGCCGCCGCGATCAGCAGTTCGAAATAGAGGTCCGAATTCTTGCCGAGATAGGCGACGCGGTCGTCGGGCTTCAGCCCCAGCGCGATCAGCGCGTTCGCGGCGCGGCTGCTGTTCGCGTCGAACGCGGCATAGCTGGTCGCGCGGCCCTCGAAGTGAAAGAGAATCTGCTCGGGCCGGTCGCGCGCGTTGGTCCGCGCGATGTCGGCGACCCGCTGAAAGGCTGGCACTTTCACTGACCTCGACTCCCGATCTTATGCTTGGCCGAGCGCCTGGCGATAGAGGCTGGAGTCGGCCGAATAGAAATTACAGTGGAAACCCGACGGGACGCGGAAGGGGACATGCACGCGCGCCACCGGTCCCGCCGCGATGTCGAGCGCGTCGAAGATCGCCAGTTCGCTCGTCGCCGCGCCGGCGCGGTGGACCAAGGTCATCGCATAGCCGTCGCCCTCGCCCTTCGCGCCGATCCGGGGGGCAAAGATCAGCTCGCCGCACGAGGCGCCGTCGCCGAAGTGATAGACGTCCTCGGTGCCGGCGACGGTGTCGAAACGCAGCACGCCGTCCATCCCCTCGGCCCGGCCATCGCGGCTGTTGAGGTTGATATTCGCGAAGCTGTGGCGCGAGGCGCGCGTCATGAACCGGTCGTCGGGGCGCGGGAACTGGATGTCGCGGTCGTTCAGCGTCTCTTCGCGGATCCACGTCCCGTTGCCGTTGGTGCCGGGGTCGATCGTCCAGCGGCGCAGGCTCTGCTGCGTGTCGCCGTGCGTCCGGCGCGCGCCGGTTTCGTCGGGGAACAGCGCGGTGCCGTTTGCGGCGGCGACGTCGGCAATGATCTTGCCGTCCTGTTCCCAGACGTTGAGCTCGTGGAACATGTGGCGCGGCTCGTAATCGAACCAGCGGATGTCGCCCGCGCCGCCTTCGCGCGGCATCACTGCGAACTTGGTCGGTCGGTCGTTGACCCACGCGGTCATCGGCCCGCCCTTCATCGCGCGGCCCAAGTCGACGTCGATCGGGATCACAGGAAAGACGACCCAGTTCTCGGTCAGGAAGAAGGTGTGCATCAGCGCGTTGTGCGGCATGTCGATCACCTCGGCCTTGCGCACGCTGCCGTCGGCGGCGATCACGTCGTACCGGATCTGCGCCGCACCCATCGGGCCATTGATCATCGCGCCGATATTGACCAGTTCGCCGGTATAATGATCGATCTTGGGGTGGGCGGAAAAGGTCGTGGTGATCGTCCCGCCGTAATATTCCTCGCCCAGCGTTTCCAGCGTACGCGGGTCGAGTTCGACCGCGGGCGCACCCTCCATCAGCGCGAGCAGCTTGCCTCCGTGGACGATGATGTTGGTGTTCGCGGTGTTGTACCGCTTGCCCTGCACCGCCGGGTCGGCGGTCATCGGGTTACCGAACAGCCCGAACAGGCGCTTGCCCGCCGCGCGCTCCAGCTCGAACTTTTCGGTCCGCACCCAGCGGTTGAGCATCGATGCGCGCCCGTCGGCGATATGAAAGGCATAGACCATGCCGTCGCCGTCGAACCAGTGATACTCGCCCTCGCGCGTCGGATAGAGCGGTTCCGGCCCGTTGCGATAGAAGACGCCGACCAGGTCGTCCGGAATCTGCCCGTCGACGATCAGGTCGGGCGCCGTCGCCTCGAACCGCACCGGCTGGTGATGTCCCGAAAGAAAGGGATGGTCGAAAAAGGCCTGTGTCATACGGTCCCCTGATTGCAGGTCGGGCTCAACAAGCGTCTGGCCGATCAAACAAGGGGCGGTGCAACGCGCCGCCCCTTGCCCCCCTTGCGGTCCCGCCGTGCCCTGGCGGGAACGTCCCGGCGTCTAGAAACGGAAGCCGAGTTCGACGCCATAGGTGCGCGGCTGAACCGCGGCACCGAAGGTGAAGAGGCCGGCAACCGGCAGGGTCGACGACAGACCCCTGTGGTTGGTGAGGTTGCGTCCGAACAGCGACAGGCTGACCTCGCGTCCCTCGCCCAGGAAGTGGGTGTAGCCGATCTGCGCCGACAGGTTTTCGCGGTCCTCGGTGAAGCAGCGGTTGTCGTTGACGACATTGCCGGGGACGATCGGCCGGTTCGGCGCGATGCAGGTCACATATTTGCTCTGGAACCGCAGCAGCGTCGATGCGTCGAAGCGGCCCGAACCCATTTCCTTCGAATAGTTGAGCCCCGCCGACCATTGGAATTTCGGCGCGCGGCGCAGCGTCAGCGTCGACACGTCGTCGGGAATGCCGTCGGCGGCGCTGCCCGTGGTCAGGCCGACCACGTCGTTGAAGAAGCTGTTGTACTGCGCGTCGGTATAGCTGAACGAGCCGTTGAAGCTGAACTCCGGCGAAAGCTGGGCGATCACCTCGGCTTCGAAGCCCTTGATGTCGGCCGACGATGCGTTCTTCACCACCGTCTCTTGCGGGCTCGACGATCCCGGCGGCGAGGGCTGCACGACCTCTTCCTGCTTGTTGTTATATTTGGTGTAATAGAAGGCCAGGTTGGTGCGCAGCGTGCGGTCGAGCCAGTCGGCCTTCAGGCCGACTTCATAGGCGTCGACCGTTTCGGGCTGATACGGCCCGAGCGAGGTCGGCGACGCCGCGCGGCCGTTGAAACCGCCCGACCGGAACCCGCGCGAGAAGGAGGCATAGACCAGCTTTCCGGGCTCGATCGTATATTCGGCGTTGGCGCGCCAGGTGAACTTGCCGAAGCTGTCGCTGCCCGAACAATTGGTCGCGGGGCTGTAGACCGGCAGGACGACGCCCGGTGCGGGGCTGAAGGTTCCGGTCACCGCGACGCAGGTCGTGCCGTCGAAGGTCGGCTGGGTCAGCCGCACAAGCGCGCCGATGCGGCCGAAATTGTTGAAGATCGACTTCTTGTCGTCGGTGTAGCGCGCGCCCAGCGAGATCTTGAACTGGTCCGACAGCCGGATCTGCGCGTCGGCGAAGCCGGCATAGGATTTGGCGTGGTGATCGACATATTGGCGAAGCACCGCGGTCGATCCCTGGCCCAGCACGACGCCGAAATTGGTCGACTGGTCCAGCGTATAGCTGCTGTTGAAATAATAGCCGCCGACCAGCAGGTTGACGATGTCGAAGTCGGCGAGCAGGCGGACTTCCTGGCTGAACTGGCGATAGCGCTGGTCGCGCTTCGTCTCGAAGAAGTTGGCGGAGCTGGCGTCGAAGTCCTGCGTCACCGATTCCTTGTTCTTGATATAGCCGGTGACCGACGACAGCGTCAGTTTGTCGCTGAGTTCGATGTCGATATTGCCCGTGATGCTGTCGACGTCGTTGCGCACCGGCGTCGCGATGCTGCTGTAGGTCGTGTACAGGCCGCGGTGCGGCTGTGTCGAGCGGTTGCACTGCGCGGCGGGCGAGAAGCCGGGCGCGCCGGGTGCGGCGCAGATGACGTCGCGGCCGGTTTCGGACAGCGGCGCCACGATCGTCTCGCCGCGTTCGCGGCTGTGCTGATAGGTGATCTGCGCGGTGATCGCGTCGCTGGGGGTGATCAGCGCCGACACGCCGCCGGTCAGCGTTTCATACTGCCCCTCGCGCTTGTTCTTGGTCACGTTGAAATAATAGCCGTCGGTCTTGTCGTAATAGCCGAAGGCCTTCAGTGCGATGATACCGCCCAGCGAGCCGGTGTTGACGACCAGGCGGCCGCGCTTGGTGTCGTAATTGCCATAGGCGAATTGCCCGCGCACGCCGAAATCCTCGGTCGGCTTGGTGCGGATGACGTTGATCACGCCGCCGATCGTGTTGCGGCCGAACAGCGTGCCCTGTGGCCCACGCAAGACCTCCAGCCGTTCGATGTCGAAGCTGTCGAGCAGCTGGCCGGTGTTGGTGCCGATGAACACGCCATCGACGACGACGCCGACCGCGGGGTCAAAGCTTTTTTCGATATCCTCGAAGCTGATGCCGCGGATCGAGATGGCGGCGGCGCTGGGACCGGCGCCGACCGAGTCGACGACCAGGCTGGGAACGCGGCCCGCGATGTCGCGGATATCGTCGATCGTCGCCGACTGCAGCGCCTTTTCGTCGAGCGCGGTCACCGCGATCGGGATCGACTGGACGCTTTCGGAGCGCTTCTGCGCGGTGACGACGATTTCGCGGATCGCGCCGCTGTTGCTGTCTTCGGCCGGAGCGTCCTGCGCGAAGGCCGGGGTGGCGATGGCAAGTGCGGCGAGCGACACAGTGGCATAGACGGCAGGCAGCATTCGGGCATGCGTGGTCATCGTCATTCCTCCCTCTCGTGCCGGCGCATAGGCTCGCCGGTCACGTTGGAAGCGAAGGTCCGCTTTATGTCCCGATTCAACAATCATCAAAAATATCAGGCATGCCGTAGCGGCGCTAAATGCTCTGATTTTATTGGATTTCTACTGCCGCTGGGTCGCTCCGCCGTCAACGAAGATGCCGTGGCCGGACATGAAACGCGCCTCGTCGGACGCCAGAAAGGCGGCGACGTCGGCGATGTCGTCGGGCTGGCCGAGCCGTCCCAGCGCGGCCTTGTCGATCCAGCGCTGTCTGAATTCGGGCATGGCGGTAAAGGCGGGCGCGGTCATCGGCGTGTCGATCGCGCCGGGCTGGATACAGTTCACCGTGATACCGAATGCGCCGGCCTCTGCCGCGACCGATTTCGTCATGCCCAGCACGGCATGTTTCGACGCGCTGTACGCGGTCATCCCGGCCTCGCCAAAGCTCGACATCACCGATCCGATCAGGATGATCCGGCCGTGCGGCGATCGTTTGAGCAGCGGCATCGTATCGCGCATCAGACGGAAGACCGCAGTGACGTTGACCGCCATCATCCGCTCGAAAAATTCGTCGTCATGCCCGTCGAGCATCTGCATCCCGGTGATGCCGGCGCAGGCGACGACGATGTCGAGCCCGCCCAGCCGGCTTTCGGCCTTGGCGGCCAGCGCCGCGTTGATGCCGGGGTCGGTCACATCGGCGGTGATGTCGACAGGCCCCGCCATATCCACCGTCACGACGCGCGCGCCGTCCGATGCCAGCCGGTCGGCGGTGGCGCGGCCGATCCCCGACCCGGCGCCCGTGACCAGCGCCGCGCGCCCCTCCAGCCGCCGCGCGCTCACAGCGAGCTGCCGCCGTCGACGCGAAACTCGGCGCCGGTGGCAAAGGCGGATTCGTCGGACGCGAGATAGAGGACGATCGCCGAAATCTCCTCGGGCCTGCCCAGCCGGCCGACCGGATGCGTCGCGACCCAGCTATCATAGAGCGCCTGGCCGTCGTCGACCTGCGCCATCACCTTGTCGAGGATGGGCGTATGGATCGCACCCGGATGCACCGAATTGCAGCGGATGCCATAGCCCTTTGCCGCATAATGGAGCGCGACCGACTTGGTCAGATGCGTCACCGCGGCCTTGGCGGCATTATAGGCGGCCAGGTCGGCATGTGCGCGCACGCCGCACATCGACGACATGTTGATCACCGAACCGCCATGCTCCTTCATCTTCGGGATGACATGCTTGCAGCCGAGAAACACGCCGTCGACGTCGACCGCGAATTCGTGGCGAAACACCTCCAGCGTCAGATCCTCGATCGATCCGTGCGTCGTGATGCCGGCATTGTTGACCAGCACGTCGATGCGATCGCAAACGTCCAGCGCGGCGAGCCACTCGCTCTCGATCGACACGTTCAGCGGAACGAAGCGCTGGCCGAGTTCGGCGGCGACCGCCGCGCCCGCTACGGCGTCGATGTCGGCGATCACGACGCTCGCCCCCTCGGCGACGAAGCGGCGAACGATGTCGAGCCCCAGCCCCGATGCGCCGCCGGTGACGAAGGCCGTCTTGCCCGCGATCCGTCCGCTTGCTTCCGCCATCGCATCCTCCCGTTTTGCCTTGGCACTATCATGCCCGGCGCCGGACGAGGGGACTATCCAATGCGCTAGGTGCGGGACTCGGCCGGTCGGTTCCAATCTTGCAGGGCCGGTCGCCGGTGACGAAGCGGCCGCGCCCTGGGCAGGAGAGGCGGCATGTCGACAGGCTGGGACTATATCATCGTCGGCGCGGGCTCGGCGGGCTGCGTACTCGCCGAACAGCTTAGCGCCGATCCCGACATCCGCGTGCTGCTGCTGGAGGCGGGGGGCAGCAACGACAGCCGCTGGGTCGCGATTCCAAAGGGCGTCGCAAAGCTGGTGACCAATCCCGACCATATCTGGGCCTATGGCGTGTCACAGCCGCGCGGCGACGGCGCAGCGCCCAGCGAGGTGTGGATTCGCGGCAAGGGGCTGGGCGGGTCGTCGGCGGTGAACGGCATGATCTGGAGCCGCGGCGAACCCGCCGACTATGACGAATGGGAGAGGTCGGGCTGCACGGGCTGGAACGGCGCGGCGATGACCGACGCGTTCCGCCGGCTGGAGGACCATGGCCTGGGCGCCAGCCCGATGCGCGGCGCGGGTGGGCCGGTCGGCGTCGCACCCAAGATTCACAGCTATCCGCTCGCCGAAACGATGGTGCAGGCGGGGGTCGAGATGGGGCTGCGGCCCGTCGACGACCTGAATGCGTCGACCCTCGATCGCGTGGGATTCTATGCCCACAATGTCCGCCGTGGCCGGCGCGAGAGCGCGGCGACGACCTTTCTGGCGCGGGCGAAGCGGCGTGCGAACCTGCATATCGTCACGCACGCCATGGCCGAACGGCTGATCATCGAGGGCGGCCGCGTCGCGGGGGTCGAGGCGCGCGTCGCGGGCCGGCCGCAGCGATTCGACTGCATCGGCGAGGTGATCGTGTCGGGCGGCGCGCTCGAAAGCCCGCTGCTGCTCCAGCGATCGGGGATCGGACCCGCCGAAGTGCTGCGCGCCGCCGGGGTCGAACCGCTCGTCGACGCACCCGACGTGGGCGGGCGGATGCGTGAGCATCTGGGCTTTTCGATGCCGCACCGGTTGTCGCGCGACATCGGCAGCAACCGCAGCTTCTATGGCCTCGGCCTGGCGCGTGCGATGGCGCAATATCTGCTGACGCGCGGCGGGATCATGGCGACGGGGCCGTTCGAGGTCGGCGCCTTCCTGAACCTGACGAGCCGCGATGCGCGGCCCGACCTTCAGCTCTATCTGGGCGGCTATACTTTCGCGTTGGGGGACGAGAAGCATCCGGTGCCGCTCAACAGCATCGATCGAAAGCCGGGGATGACCATCTATGGCCAGCTTCTGCGGCTGACGAGCGAGGGGAGCATATTGATCACCGGTCCGGGCAGCGACGCCGCGCCCGACATCCGGCCAAACTGGCTGTCGACGCGCGAGGATGAACGCACCGCGATCGCCGCGGTCCACGCGATGCGCCGCTATATGGCGCAGCCGGCGCTGGTCGGGCTGGTCGAAAGCGAACTGCTGCCCGGCGCGGCGGTGCAGAGCGATGCCGAAATCCTGGCCGCGTTTCGCCGCCTGGCGACGTGCGGCCTGCATGGCGTCGGGACGTGCCGCATGGGCAGCGACAATCGCGCGGTCACCGATGCGCGGCTGCGCGTAAACGGCGTGCGCGGCCTGCGCGTCGTCGATTGTTCGGTGATGCCCGCGCCGGTCACGGGCAACACTAATGCACCCGCGATGGCGCTCGCGCTGCGCGCCGCCGGGCTGATTCGCGAGGACCGGCGAAAGCTGCGCGCGGTCGCTTAAGCCGAACCACCCTCGCGCTCCTTCAGCCAGCCGATCCCGCGGCGAAGCAGGTCGTAAAAGACCGGCAGGTCCCATGCGCAGCGGTCGACCGTCGGCCACCAGTCCATCATCGGCTGCAGGTCGTAATGACCCCGGCAATGCCCCAGCGTCAGATACAGCACCGCGCCCGCGCCGTGCCGCTTGATGTAAAAGACCGGATAGGTGCCCGGCGCATCCTCGGCCTCGACGAAGCCGGTGCCCGGCCCGGTGCATTCGGTATCGAGCAGGATGTGCAGGTCGCCGTGCGTTTCCAGATGGTATAGCTCGTCGGTCGTCTCGAACGGCTCGATCCCGCGCGTCAGCGGATGATCGGGATCGGCGACGCGCACGGTGTAGGGCTCGATCGCCGGGTGGCTGATGAACTGCGATCCCAGCAGATCCATCATCAGCGGCGCCCAGCGCGGCGCCTCCCACAATCCGGTGTCGAGCAGGCGGAGAATCGAGTTGGTGCCGTGCAGCGCATACCAGCGCCCGCCCTTGTCCAGCCAGCGCTTCAGCGCTTCCTGCGCCGCCAGCGACGGGGTGACGTCGCAGGTATAGGTGATCAATATGTCGGCGGCCTCGATCGCGGCGACATTGTCGTAATTTTCAAAGACGCGCGTGCGGATCCGCTGATCCTCGGCCAGCAGTTTGAGCAGCTCCAGCCGCGCGAAATCCATGTCGTGCCAGACGCCGCCGCAGATCAGCACGCAGTTGATGCGGGGCGGATGCTCGCTGTCGCTCATCGCCGGTCCTCTCCTCCTGTTATGGGCGCATCATGCGGGCGCGATGCGCGGGCGTCACCTTGCTCTAATGATAGGTTCGCGTCGCGTGCGAAACTGGCAAGAGGGCGGGCGAGAGGAGAGGCACGATGCAGCAGAGGCTGAGCGGCAAGGTCGCTCTGGTCACCGGCGGAACCAGCGGGATCGGCGCGGCGACCGTGGCGCGGCTGGCGGGCGAGGGGGCAAGCGTCGTCTTCACCGGGTCGAACGCCGCCGCCGCCGCAAAGATCGCGGCCGACACCGGCGCGCGGTTTCGCGCGCACCGCGTCGAGGATGCGGCCGCGTGGGATCCGCTGATGGCCGCGATCGCGGCCGACTATGGCCGCCTCGACATCGCCTTCGCCAATGCCGGGACCGAGGCGGGCGACGCCAGCGTCGAGGATATCGGGATCGACGCCTGGAACCATATCGTCGGGGTGAACCAGACCGGGGTGATGCTGACGGTCCAGCATGCGATCCGGGCGATGGCCGCGAATCCGGAGGGAGCGGCGGGCTCGATCATCGTCAACTCGTCGATGAACGCGCACCGCGCGATGGGGAATTACGCGGCCTATTCGGTGACCAAGGCGGCGGTTGTCGCGCTCGTGAAATCGGCGGCCATCCATTGCGCGGGCAAGGGATATCGGATCCGCGTCAACGCGATCCTGCCCGGCGTCGTCGAAACCGACATGATCCGCGGCGTGATCGACCGGGCGCCCGACCCCGCCGCGGCGCGCGCGGCGTTCGAGGGGATGGCACCGATGAAGCGGATGGCGCAGCTCGACGAGGTGAGTGCGCTCGTCGCCTTCCTGGCGTCCGACGAGGCGGGCTTCATCTCGGGCAGCGATTATGTGATCGACGGCGCGACGACCGCGGGGATGATGGGCGTCTGACGGACCGCATCTTCGCGCAAGAAATGTCAAAACTCGTTGCAAGTGCGGCTAAAGCCAGCTGGCACCCTTTGCCCTAGTTTTCCCTCAATGGAAGCTCGCAGAAGCTTCGGTTTTTAGGGAGAAGGATTGTGGCATCTTTGTCATTTGCGCGCGCTCTTGTCGCCGCGCTGACCGTTTCGACGTCGACCATGGCGATGGCGCAGGACGCGCCGCCGGCGGAGCAGGGCGCAAGCGACGGCGACATCGTCGTCACCGCGCAGCGCCGCGAACAGTCGCTGCTCGATGTGCCGCTCGCGGTCACCGCGCTGGGCGGCGACAAATTGTCCGAACGCGGCATCACCAATTCGGCGCAGCTCGGCGATGCCGTCCCTAACCTTCAGATCAACAGCCCCTATGGCGATACGCAGCCGAACTTCTCGCTGCGCGGAATCGGGGTCGCGAACGAATATAACAGCAACCAGGCCTCGCCCGTCGGCGTCTATCTGGACGATGTCTATCTCGCGCCGCGTACCAGCCACGGCATGGGGCTGTTCGACCTAGACCGAATCGAGGTGCTGCGCGGGCCGCAGGGCACGCTGTTCGGTCGCAACACCACCGGCGGCGCGATCAATTTCATCACGAAGAAGCCCGCCCTGTCGGGCAGCAACGGCTATCTTCAGGTCGGCTACGCCAATTTCGATACCTTCACCGCGCAAGGCGCGGTAGAGGCGACGCTGGCCGAGGATGTCGCCGGGCTGCGCCTCGCGGTCAATTATGCGAAAGGCGACGGGCAGATAAAGAATGTCTTCCCCGGCGGCCGCGACCCCGCCTCGGTCGACACGCTGCAGGGCCGCGCGACGCTGCGCGTCAAGCCGACCGAGACGCTCGACATCACGCTGCGCGCCTATGGCGGCCGCGACCGGGGAACGCAGGCGGCGGTGCATGGCCTCGCACCGTTCCGCACAGGGCTCGGCTTTTTCGAAACGAACGAGAATCGCGTCGGCGACAACCGTACCGACGCCTGGGGCTTCGCCGGGAATATCAGCCTCGAGCTTTCGGACACGCTCAGCCTGACGTCGATCACCAGCTATGACGGCGGCAAGCAGAATCTACAGCAGGCGGCCGACGGATCGCCGCTCGATATCCTCGATATCAACTGGCAATCGCGTTACCGCCAGTTCAGCCAGGAGCTGCGGGCGAACTATGACGGCGACGGCATCACCTTCGTCGGCGGGCTGTTCTACGGCTGGGATCGCAACATCACCGACAACACGTTCAACCTGCCGCTGCCGCCGGAGGGCGGATTCTTCCAGCATTACCGGCAGGTGCGCAAAAGCTATGCGGTGTTCGGCCAGGCCGACATCGACCTGGCCGACCGGCTCGTGCTGACGATCGGCGCGCGCTATACCAAGGACAAGTCGCGTTACGACGACGCCTTCGCCTATCTGTTCGTCGGTGCGATCGGAGATCCGCAGACGCCGATCGCGACGACGGTGCCGTGCGCGGGCGTCGCAGGCACCTGTCCCTATGATCCCGCCGCGCGCTTCGCGCTGGCCGACACCAACAATGCGCTGACCGGACGCGTCGCGCTCAGCTACACCTTCGACGGCGGCGCGCTGCTCTATGCCAGCTACAACCGCGGCTATCGCGCCGGCGCGGTCAACGGCGGCGGCTACACCTCGTCGAGCGGCATCGGCTATATTCAGCCCGAACGCGTCAACGCCTATGAAGTCGGGATCAAGGGCCGCGCGGGCGGGCGCCTGCTGACCTATGCCGCCTCCGCCTTCTATTACGACTATTCGAACCAGCAGCTTCAGGACACGCGCGCAGGGCCCGTCTCCTTCCTCGTCAACGCCCCGGCGTCGGAGGTCTATGGCCTCGAAATCGAAACGACGCTGCGCCCGGTCGACGGCTTCCGCGTCGACGCGTCGCTCGGCTGGCTGCACTCGAAATACAAGGATCTGACGCTGCAGGGCGCCGACCTGTCGGGGAACGAACTGCCGTTCGCGCCCAAACTGACCGCGCAGCTCGGCTTCGAATGGGATGTCGTCGACGTCGCCGGCGGCACAATCACCTTCGCGCCGAACATGGCCTATTCCAGCCGGCAATATTTCTCGCCCTTCAATGACATCAACGCGCCCGGCACGCCGCAGGTGAACAGCGAGCTGCAGCAGGGCGCGAACGCAAAGGTCAACGCCTCGCTGAGTTGGTCGGATGAGGTGTTGATGGTCCGTTTCTTCGCGAACAACCTGTTCGACCGCAAGACCTATGGCTATGGCCTCGATCTTCGCGGCGCGGGCTTTCCTTACAACTTCCTCGTGCCCGCCGCGCCGCGCACCTATGGCGTCAGCCTGCGTTACAGCTTCTGACGATGATCGACCTCAAGGACCCTGATCTCTATGTCGGCGGCATGCCCTATGCCGAGCTTGCGGCGCTCCGTGCCGAAGGCTCGGTCCACTGGAACCCCGAAAGCGACGGCGCGGGATTCTGGGCGGTGCTGGGGTTCGACGACATCGTCACCGTGTCGCGGCAGGCCGATCTCTTCTCCTCGGCGCATGAAAATGGCGGGCATCGCATCTTCAACGAGAATGAGGTCGGGCTGACCGGCGCGGGCGAATCGGCGATCGGCATCCCCTTCATCTCGCGCGATCCGCCGACGCATACGCAGTATCGCAAGTTCGTGATGCCCGCGCTCTCGCCGGGACGGCTGGAGGGGATCGAGGCGCGCATCGCCGAGCGGGTCGAACGCCTGTTCGCCGCCGTGCCGCTGAACGAGACGGTCGACATCCTGCCGCTGTTCACCGTCCCGCTGCCGCTGCTCACCCTGGCCGGGCTGCTGGGGGTGCCGGCCGAAATGTGGCACGACCTGCATCGCTGGACCGACGCCTTCGTCGGCGAGGACGACCCCGATTTCCGCCAGTCGCCGGAAGCGATGCAGGCGGTGCTCGGCGAATTCATGGGCTTTGCGGCGGCGCTGTTCGACGAACGCCGCGCCAACCCCGGCCCCGACATCGCCTCGCTGCTCGCGAATGCGGAAATCCACGGGGAGCCCGTGCCGCTCGGCGATTTCATCGGCAATCTGATCCTCGCGCTCGTCGGCGGGAACGAGACGACGCGCAACTCGATCAACCACAGCCTAATCGCCTTTGCGAACAACCCCGACCAGTGGGACGCCATTCGCGCCGACCCCGGACTGTTGCCGAACGCGGTCAAGGAAATGGTCCGCTACGCCAGCCCGGTGATCCACATGCGCCGCACCGCGATGCGCGATACCGAGCTTGGCGGCAAAAAAATCGGCAAGGGCGACAAGGTCGTCGTCTTCTATCCCAGCGGCAATCGCGACACCGCGATTTTCCCCGATTCCGACCGTTTCGACGTGACGCGGCCGATCCGCCAGCACCTGGCTTTCGGCGCGGGGACGCATGTCTGCGTCGGCTCGCGGCTGGCGGAGATGCAAATGCGAGTCGCTTTTGCCGAAATGGCGCGGCATGTTCGCGGCATAGAGATAGTGGGAGAGCCGAGCCGCGTGCGGTCGAACTTCATCAACGGCTTCAAGCGGCTCGAGGTCAGGCTGAGAGCGTGAAATACGAGAGCGTCTGGGACAATAAGGAGATCATCTGCGACGTGCTGGGCCGCGCGCCCGACGTCGAGATGGGATCGATCGGCGACGGCTGGTCGCTCTGTCGCTGGCGCCAGTTCGTCGGCAGCTACACGCTTCCCGCGCTGCCGCAGCCGATCTTCACCGTCCATGTCGCGGGCAAGCCGCAGGTCAAGACCTGGGACCGCGACGGCTGGACAGAGACCAGCTCGATCCCCGGCTGCGCGACGATCGTGCCCGCCGGGATGCCGACCGGCTGGCTGGTCGATGGCGAACTCGACGTGGTGACGCTGTCGATGTCGTCGGACGTGCTGGCGGGACAGCCGCACGCCGACCAGTTCAACAAGATGCGCTTTGCCTTCGCCGACCCGCTCGGCGTCGCGCTGACGCGCCAGATCCTGGCCGAACTCTATGCGCCGCAGGCCGAAGAGCGCACCGCCTATGTCGCCGCGATGGTCAATGCGCTGAAGGCGCATATCCTGTCGGGGCCCCCCGCGCACGGCAATCCGGTCGAGATTCCCGTCTCCGACTTTTCGGCCTATCGGCTGCACAAGATCATGAACTCGGTCCTCGCGAACCCGGCCGAGGAACATAGCCTGGAGGCGATGGCGGCGGTCGCGGGGGTCACCCCGTCGCATTTCTGCCGCCTGTTCAAGAAGGCGACGGGCATCTCGCCGCACCAATATGTGATGAAGGCGCGGCTCGACCGCGCGCAGCAGATGCTCGTCCAGACCGACCTCAGCCTCGCGGCGCTGTCGGAGGCGACGGGCTTTACCAGCCAGAGCCATTTCAGCCGCGCCTTTCGCGCGTGGTTCGGCATGGCACCGAGCGATTATCGGCAGCAGGAGCGCCGGGGGCTCGACTAGACGGAGAGAAGAATGACCGAAGCGACGGCGGCCGTGGTGCGTGAACCCGGCGGCGATTTCACGATCGAGGCCATCGAGGTCGAGGCACCGCGCGCGGGCGAGGTGCGCGTGGCGATAGCGGGCGTCGGCCTTTGCCACACCGACCTGATCTTTCGCGACCAGTTCGCCCCCTTCGCGCTGCCCGGCGTCCTCGGCCACGAGGGCGCGGGGGTGATCGAGGCGGTGGGCGAAGGGGTCGAGGGCCTCGCGGTCGGCGACCAGGTCGTCGTCGGCTTTTCGAGCTGCGGCGCCTGCCCGCGCTGCGATGAGCATCTGCCGAGCTATTGCCAGAATTTCGTGCCGCTGAACTATGCCGGGATGCGCCTCGACGACGGATCGACCGCCTATGCGAAGGACGGCGAACGCGTCACCTCGCACTTCTTCGGCCAATCCTCCTTCTCGGCGCTGACCGTCACGCGCGCGCGCAACGTGGTCAAGGTCGACACCTCGCACGTCGCGCTCGAACTGCTCGGGCCGCTCGGCTGCGGGTTTCAGACCGGCGCGGGCGGCGTGATGAACTCGCTCGCCTGTCCGGCGGGGTCGAGCATCGCGATCTTCGGCGGCGGCCCGGTCGGGCTGGCGGCGGTGATGGGCGCGGTGATCCAGGGCTGCGAAACGATCATCCTGGTCGAACCGATCGCGGCGCGGCGTGAGATCGCGCGGACGCTGGGCGCGACGCACGTCGTCGATCCGGCGGCGGCGGGCGACCTGGCCGAGGCGCTGCGCGCGATCGTCCCCGCGGGGCTCGACTTCGCGTTCGACACCAGCGGCGTCGTTCCGGTGATCGAGGCGGGCCTCGCCGCGCTCGGCAGCCATGGCGCGATCGGCCTCGTCGGCGTGCCGGCAAAGGCCGATGCGGCGATCAGCGTCAATATCGCCGCGCTGATGACCCCCGGCCACCGCATCATCGGGATCATCGAGGGCGACAGCGACCCCCAGCGCTTCATCCCCGAACTGATCGCGCATCATGCGGCGGGGCGCTTCCCCTTCGACACGCTGATCAAGACCTTTCCGCTCGACCAGATCAACGAAGCGCTTGCGGCGCAGGCGCGCGGCGAGTGCATCAAGGTCGTGCTGATACCCTGAACATCAAAAGCTGGAGACGGACCATGGATTTCGACCGCGACTATGCGATGCTGATCGGCGGCAAGCTGGAGAGCGGCAGCGCCCGCTTCGACGTGCTGAACCCCGCCAACGAACAGGTGATCGGCAGCGCGCCCGACGCGACGCAGGCCGACCTCGATCGCGCCATCGACGCCGCGCGCGCTGCCTTCCCCGCTTGGGCCGCGACCCCGATCGCCGAGCGCAAGGCCGTTCTCAACGCGATGGCGCAGGCGGTCCTCGCCAACGCCGACGCCTTCAAGCGCCTGCTCACCGCCGAACAGGGCAAGCCGCATGCGGAGGCGGAGGGTGAGATCATGGGCGCCGGATACTGGCTGATGGGGGCGTCGTCGCTCGATCTGCCGGTGACGGTCAACGAGGACAGCGCCGAACGCTATAGCGAGACGCGCCACGTTCCGCTGGGCGTCGTCGGGGCGATCGCGCCGTGGAATTTCCCGATGATCCTGGCGATGTTCAAGGTCGGCCCGGCGCTGCTCGCGGGCAATGTGATGGTGCTGAAACCCTCGCCCTTCACCCCGCTCGCGACGCTGAAGTTCGGCGAACTGGTCAAGGATATCCTGCCGCCCGGCGTGCTCAACATCATCACCGGCGGCGATGCGCTGGGGCCGTGGATGACCAGCCATCCGGGCTTCGACAAGATCAGCTTCACCGGATCGACCGCGACCGGACGGCGCGTAATGGAATCGGCGGCGCCGACGCTGAAGCGCGTGACGCTGGAACTCGGCGGCAACGACGCCGCGATCGTGATGCCCGACATCGACGTCGAAAAGGTCGCCGAGGAGCTGTTCTGGGCGGCCTTCCGCAACAATGGCCAGATCTGCATCGCGACCAAGCGCATGTATGTGCACAAGGACGTCTATGAACCGCTGAAGGACGCGCTCGTCGCCTATGCGAAGACGGTGAAGGTCGGCGACGGATCGGAACAGGGGACGCAGATCGGCCCGATCAACAACGAACCCCAGTATCGCCGCGTGCTCGACCTGATCCAGGATGCGAAGGACCAGGGGTACAAGTTCCTGGTCGGCGGCGATGCGGCCGATGTCCCGGGCTATTTCATCCCCGTCACCATCCTCGACAATCCGCCCGAGGACAGTCGGATCGTGCAGGAGGAGCAATTCGGTCCTGTGCTGCCGCTGATCCGCTTCGACGATTATGACGATGTCGTCGCGCGCGCGAACGCGACCGGCTATGGCCTCGGCGGTTCGGTCTGGGGCCGCGACGAGGACAAGGCGTTCGACATTGCGCAGCGCATCGCCAGCGGCACCGTCTGGGTCAACGAGACCCAGCATCTTTCGCCGACGGCGGCGTTCGGCGGGATGAAACAGTCGGGCGTCGGGGTCGAGGGCGGGCTGGACGGCCTGCTCGAATATACCAACGCCCAGACGATCGTGCGGAGGAAGCAGCCGGCCTGACGGCCGGGCTCAGCTCCGGTTCCAGCGCCCGCCGAGCGCGCGAAAGACGTCGACCTGCGCATCGGCGATGCGCGCGTCGGCTAGCGCCAGCGCCGCTTCGGCCTCGGCAAAGGTGCGTTCGGCGTCGAGCGCGACAAGGCCGTCGATCGCGCCTTCGCGCTGCTGCGCACGGGTGATCTTCACCGCGGTCTCCGCCTGGTCGCGCGCCGACTGCAGCGCGGTGCGCCGGTCGAGCATGTGCGCGTAGGACGACAGCGCGGTCTCGGTCTCCTCCAGCGCGCGCAGCACGGTGCCGTCGAATTCGGCGAGCGACGCCTGCGTGTCGGCCTCGGCGCCCGCGATCCGGGCGCGGGCGCCTTCCTGATTCAGGAAATTCCAGTTGATCAGCGGGCCCAGCAGCCAGCGTAGCGGCCCGCCGCCGAACAGATCGCCCAGGCCGCTGCTCGTCTGTCCGACCGATCCGCCGAGCGTGATCTTGGGATACAGGTCGGCGGTCGCCACGCCGATGCGCGCGGTCGATGCGGCCAGGCGGCGCTCGGCGGCGGCGATGTCGGGTCGGCGTGCGAGCAGCGCGGCGCCGTCGCCGACCGGGATCGGCTGGTCGAGCCGCAGCGTCGTCGTCCGCGCCGCCGCGATCTGGGGCAGGTCGGCGGGAGTCCGACCGGTCAGCGTCGCCAGGCGAAACAGCGCGGCGTCGCGCTCGGCCGCGATCGCGGGGATGTCGGCCGCGCGCTGGTCGCGCAGCTCCGCGACGCGCGCGGTGTCCAGCTTGGTCGTCAGTCTCACTTCGGCGCGGCGCGCGGTGAGCGCGACCGATT
>JAFKLT010000027.1 GCA_017309275.1 Sphingomonadales bacterium
AGGAAGCGGGCGTCGACGCCTGGTCCGACGCGCGCGCGCAGGAATATCTCGGCGATGCCTATGACGCCGCCGATTACGAACGCATCACCGACATTCTCGACGTCTGGTTCGATTCGGGCTGCACCCACGCCTTCGTCCTCGAAAGCGGCAAGTGGCCCGCGCTCGTCCGCCACGACGGCGGCACGCACAGCGCCGACCTGTATCTGGAGGGCAGCGACCAGCATCGCGGCTGGTTCCAGTCGTCGCTGCTCGAAAGCTGCGGCACGCGCGGCCAGGCGCCGTACAAGGCGGTGCTGACCCACGGCTTCACGATGGACAGCAAGGGCTTCAAACAGTCGAAGTCGCTCGGCAACACGACCGATCCCGTCAAGGTGATGGAAACCAACGGCGCCGACATCATCCGCCTGTGGGCGCTGTCGGTCGATTTCACCGAGGACCACCGCATCGGCGACGAAATCCTGAAGGGTGTCGCCGACCAGTATCGCAAGCTGCGCAACACCTTCCGCTACCTGCTCGGCGCGCTCGACGGGTTCGGCGAGGAGGAACGCGTCACCGACATCGCGGCGATGCCGGAGCTGGAGCGCTATATGCTCTCGCTGCTCGCCGACCTCGACGCAAAGATGGCGCGCGCGGTCGATGATTTCGATTTCAACGGCTACACCCGCCTGCTGTCGGACTTCTGCAACGAGGATCTGTCGGCCTTCTATTTCGACATCCGCAAGGACGTCCTCTACTGCGACCTCGGCCCCGCCGCGCCGCTCGGCACCGACACGCGCCGCGCGTATCGCAGCGTGCTCGACATCCTGTTCCACGCGCTCGTCCGCTACGCGACCCCGGTGCTGGTGTTCACCGCCGAGGAAGTGTGGGGCACGCGCTTCCCCGACGCGGGCAGCGTGCATCTGCTGGAATGGCCGACCGTCGACGCCGCCTGGAACGACACCGCGCTCGCCGCGAAATGGACCGGGGTGCGCACCCAGCGCGAGGCGGTGACCGAGGCGATCGAACCCTATCGCCGCGAAAAGACGATCCGGTCGAGCCTCGAGGCAGAGGTGACGATTCCCGACCCGACGCTCGATCCGGCGGCGCTCGAGGAAATCTTCATCGTGTCGGTCGCCCGCGCCGGCGACGAACTGGCCGTCACCCGGACCGAGAATCACAAATGCGGCCGCTGCTGGCGCCATCTGCCGGAGGTCGTCGAGGACGGCAGCTTGTGCAATCGCTGCGAGACGGTATTGGACGCGGGATGAGCAAGCGTTCCCCCCACCTGCGCTTCGGCCTGATCGTCGCCGCGGTCGCCTTCGTCCTCGACCAGATCGCGAAATGGGTCGTCACCGTGCCCCTGTCGCTCGAGACCAAGCCCTATGGCTCGATCGAGATCCTGCCCTTCTTCAACCTGACCTGGGCGCAGAACTACGGCATTTCGCTGTCGATGTTCTCCGACCAGTCGCCGACGACGCGCTGGACGCTGGTCGTCGTGACCGCGCTTGTCGCGGGCGCGGTCGCGATCTGGATGACGCGCGAAAAGGCGAAGGGCGACGTCATCGCGCTCGCGCTGATCCTCGGCGGAGCGCTCGGCAATATCGTCGATCGCGTGCGCCTGGGCTATGTCGTCGACTATGCCGACCTGCATTTCGGCAGTTTTCGGCCCTTCATGATCTTCAACGTCGCCGATGCCTGCATCACGATCGGCGTGCTTTTGCTGGTTGCGCGCGCGCTGCTCTTGGGCGAAAAGGCCCCGACGGCAGCCGAGCAGGCCGCCAAAGAGTAAACGGGGCGCATTGGGAGTATTATTTACGTGAACCGGACCACCGCCATCCTAGCTGCCTCGATCCTCGCGACGACGCTTTCGGCCTGCGGCTCGAACAGCCTGTTCAGCCGTGATCGCCCCGACGAATTCGCCGTGTCGCGTCAGGCACCGCTCGTCGTGCCGCCCGATTTCTCGCTGACCCCTCCGGCGCCCGGCGCCGCGCGTCCCGGTGGCGAATCGACCGCCGAACAGACGCTCCGCGCGCTCTTCGGCGGCGCCGCACCGCGCAGCGCGACCGAAAATGCGATCATCGGCAGCGCCGACGGCCAGCGTGGCGACCCCGGCATCCGCAGCAATGTGGGCAGCCCGAACACCCAGGTCGTCGACAAGGGCCTGGTCACCCGCGACATCATCTTCGCCCCCGAAGGCGACGGGCGCGACGCCAGCGCGGCGATCCCGGGGGCATAATCGCCCCGCCTCTC
This sequence comes from Sphingomonadales bacterium, assembly GCA_017309275.1. Taxonomy (GTDB): domain Bacteria; phylum Pseudomonadota; class Alphaproteobacteria; order Sphingomonadales; family Sphingomonadaceae; genus Sphingopyxis. The sequence continues at coordinate 2,230 of JAFKLT010000027.1, forward strand.
GGAACGAAATCGGCCCGGCCTTCCGGGCCGTTTTCTTTTCGGCTCAGACGAAAATCAGCGAAAAGACGACGAACGCCACCAGCGCCTCGACCATCGCGCGCGAGGCGTGGAGCGCCGCGCGCCAGCGGCTGATCCGCAGATGCTGCGCGAACCACAATATCTGCAGGCTCCCGAACCACAGCAGCGCAAAGGCGAGCAACGCCAGCCCCGCGATTCCCGCCGCAAGCGGCTTCAACTGCAGCAATATCCCCGCGACCGACACCATCAGCGCAAAGGGCGCGGCGACATAGCATTGGCTATAGAAGGGCGCCTTCAGCGGCGCGCGGTCGAGCTTCACGTTGCGCGCGCGGACCAGCCGCGCCGCCATGATCAGGGGAAACAGGCTGAAAAAGGCGACGCGCATCAGGATATAGGTCGAATCGTCGTTGACCAATCCGCCCAGCCCGGTCTTGTCGCGAATGATCGCGCTCTCGCCGACGATCGACAGTTCGAGCGCGTGGCTGATCACCAGCGTCAACAGCAGGAACAGCGGCGGCGACAGCGTGTCGGTATATTGCCGCTCCTCGGCGTCGCCCTGCTCGGCATCCGAATAGTCCATCATTTTCAGCGGCCGCGTCAGCGCGCGCCACAGCGTGACGGGATAAAAGACCAGCCACGACATCACTTCGTAAAGCAACTCGTCGAGCGACTTCAGCAGGTTGAAGAAGTTCATGGCGTCGCCCCCTCGATACCCAGCCCCATCTCCAGCCAGCGGCCGAAATTGCGGATGCTGCTATCCCAATCCTCCGGCCAGTCGGGCCATTTCTTCCAGTCGCGGCCATGGCTATCGGCGAATTCGGGCAACCAGTCCATCACCGGATCGTCGTCGTCGATCGCCAGATCGTCATGCAGATGGTCGTCGGGATGCGGCGTCAGTTTGGGCGCGATGTAAAAGACGGCCTTTTCCCACAGGAATCCTGCGGTCTCGGGACGCATGTCGCCCGACAGCATGGCGATGAATTCGGCGCGATCCGGATTGGGACGCCGCATGAGCGTCCGGGCGTGCATCCGCCGGATCTGTATCGTTCCGATGACGAAGAGGATCGCCAGAATGGCGATGACGAACAGCGTCTTCACGAGCCATTCGGGCATGGCGCCCGCTACGCTCTGGCGCCCGCTTCCTCCACGCCCGCGCTGTTGTGGCGCAGCGCCTTCAGCACGCAATCGACGATCTGCGGCGCGTTCAGGCCCGCCTCGTCATATTGCAGCTCGGGCTTGTCCTGGTCCTGGAACAGGTCGGGCAGGCGCATCGTGCGCAGCTTCAGCCCCGCGTCGATCAGCCCCTCGTCGCTCGCCAGCGTCAGCACATGCGCGCCCAGCCCGCCGATGCTGCCTTCCTCGATCGTGACGCACACCTCGTGGCTCGCCAGCGTCTTGCGGATCAGTTCCTCGTCCAGCGGCTTGGCAAAGCGCAGGTCGATCACGCTGGTCGACAGGCCGCGCGCTTCCAGCGTGTCGGCGGCCTTCAGCGCCTCGGCAAGCCGGGTGCCGAGCGAGAAGATCGCGACCGTCTTGCCCTGGCGCACGACGCGGCCCTTGCCGATCTCCAGCTTTTGCGGGACGTCGGGCAGGGGCACGCCCACCCCGTTGCCGCGCGGATAGCGAAAGGCGATCGGGCCGTCGTCATATTCGGCGGCGGTATAGGTCATGTGGACCAGCTCGGCCTCGTCGGCCGCCGCCATCACGACCATGTTCGGCAGGGTCGCCAGATAGGTGACGTCGAACGATCCGGCGTGCGTCGATCCGTCGGCACCGACCAGCCCCGCGCGGTCGATCGCAAAGCGCACCGGCAGGTTCTGGATCGCGACGTCGTGCACGACCTGGTCATAGGCGCGCTGGAGAAAGGTCGAATAGATGGCGGCGAACGGCCGCATCCCCTGCGCCGCGAGTCCGGCCGCAAAGGTCACCGCATGCTGTTCGGCGATCCCGACGTCAAAGGTCCGGTCGGGGTGCGCCTTGGCGAATTTGTCGACGCCGGTGCCCGACGGCATCGCCGCGGTAATCGCGACGATCCGCTTGTCGGTGTCGGCCAGCTTGGCCAGCGTCTCGCCGAACACATTCTGATAGGCGGGCGGTCCCGGCGGCGCCTTTGCCTGCACGCCGGTGATCACGTCGAACTTCTGCACGCCGTGATATTTGTCGGCGGCCGCCTCGGCGGGGGCATAGCCCTTGCCCTTCTTGGTCACCGCATGGATCAGCACCGGGCCGTGGTCGCTGTCGCGCACATTTTCCAGCACCGGGATCAGATGGTCCAGATTATGGCCGTCGATCGGCCCGACATAATAAAAGCCCAGCTCTTCGAACAGGGTGCCGCCCATCGCCATGCCGCG
>JAFKLT010000028.1 GCA_017309275.1 Sphingomonadales bacterium
GACGGTCATGCTCCACCTTCGACAGCGTCGATACCGGGATCCCCGATTTCGCGCTCATCTGCTTGAGCGTCCAGCCGTTCCGCGACCGGATACCGCGCATCACCGCCCCCAATGTCGGGGGACTACCACGCTCCGCCATCACTTATTCCCCAGTCCAGCGATGCCTTATCCGGATCCGCCTGCCGGCGGGGCGGTTCCAGTCCCGTATCCTTGGTAGGCAGACATGCCGCGCCCCGCAAGAAGCAGCGCAAGGCCTGACCCGTCCCGTTGCCGCCCGCCCGCGGCGCCGAAGCGTCTTGACGTTTTCCATTTGGGATAATATTTGCCGATCAGAGAATATGCAGTGCAACCATTGAAAATCATATGCCGCGACCCGATTGCGGGAGCGGGCGCCGCGACGGTCCCGGTCGGACGTCGGGCGATTTCCCCTCAGCCATCGGGGCGCGCCGACGCGGCCCGCGACCCTATTCTGGAATGCGAATGAATGTGATGAACAAGATCGCCGCCCCGATCGGACTGACCGTGCTGCCGCAACCCTATCTGCTGTTTCTGGGTGACACGGTCGAGCCGGGCTATGCCAAGACCGCCTTCGGTCTGCGCGACTGGGCGCCGGAAAAATGCCTCGGCGAATTTGCCTGCGGTGCCACCGTCACCACCGGCCTGCCGCAGATGACCCCGGCAGAGGCGGTGGCAAGGGGCGCGCGGGCGCTGGTCATCGGCGTCGCCAACGGCGGCGGCGTCATTCCGCAAAGCTGGCTGCCCTCGCTGATCGATGCGCTGGAGCAGGGGCTGGACATCGTCGCGGGCATGCACGCGCGGCTTCGCGATTTTCCCGAACTCGTCGCGGTCGCGCAGCGGCACGGGCGGCAGTTGATCGATATCCGCACGCCGCCCGCCTCGCTGCCCATCGGTACGGGGCGCAAGCGCAGCGGCAAGCGGCTGCTGACCGTCGGCACCGATTGCGCGCTCGGCAAGAAATATACCGCGCTCGCGCTGGCTCGTGCTTTCCAGGCGCGCGGAATCGACGCTGATTTTCGTGCGACCGGCCAGACCGGCATCATGATCGCGGGCAGCGGACTGCCGATGGATGCGATCGTCTCCGATTTCGAGGCGGGGGCGGCCGAGATCCTGTCGCCCGATGCCGACCCCGCGCATTGGGACGTGATAGAGGGGCAGGGGTCGCTGATGCACCCCGCCTATGCCGCAGTGTCGCTGGGGCTTCTGCACGGCAGCCAGCCGGATGTCGTCGTCGTCTGTCACGAACCCGGGCGGACCGACGTCCTCGGCGCGCCTGGCTATGTCGTGCCGACGGTCGAAGAGATCATCGAACTGACGCTGATGCTGGGGCGCCGTACCAATCCGGCGATCCGGTGCGGCGGCATCGCCTATAACAGCGTGTCGCTAGGCGAGGCCGAGGCGGCCGAACTGATGGCGCGCGACAGCGCGCGCTTCGGTCTGCCCGTCGCCGACCCGATGCGCGGGGGCGCGGCGTTCGACCGGCTGGTCGAGAGCTGCCTCGCCTAGTGCCGCGCGGCTGGCTCGCGCGCGGGGCTTGTTCGATATCGGCATAATTGTCTTGGCCCCGAAAATCATTTCCCTATAATTCGGGGGCTTGTCGTCGAAGCTTGCCGATCCGGCTGCTTCGGACAGGCGCCAAACCGCAGGGGCCACGTCCCCGCCTGTGCCGGTGAATGACCGGCGAGCAGGTATCAGGTCCGGGACGGCCCGGCAGCCCATGGAAGGAGGCTGCCATGCATTGGGTCTATCTTGTGATCGCCGGACTTTTCGAAATTGTCTGGGCCTTTTCGATGAAACAGTCGGAGGGCTTTACGCGTCCCGGTCCGACGATCGTCACCATCGTTGCGATGATCGTCAGCTTTGCGCTGCTTTCGCTTTCGATGCGGTCGTTGCCGCTGGGAACCGCCTATACGATCTGGACGGGGATCGGTGCCGTCGGCGCGTTCCTGGTCGGGATCATGGTCCTGGGCGAAACGGCGAATGCGATGCGCATCATCGCCGCGCTGCTGATCGTCGCGGGGCTCGTGATGATGAAAATCTCCGCCCCGGGTTGATCGCCCCTGCTGCTGCTATTGCTTGCCAAGGCGCGGAGGCGCGTTTAAAGGCCGCATCATTCGGACAGTTGCGCCGTTTTCCTTCCGCCTTTCGCCGACATGCTCGGGGAGGGTGGGCGGACTATTGCCTGAAGCGCGCTTGACGCGCGAGGGGCGGCAACCCATCTGGCCCGGATCATTGGACGTTTGAAGGACAGGACGCGCGACATGGCCAAGCCCAAAATTGGCGAATTCGTCAACCAGGTGAAGACCGAAGCCACCAAGATCGTGTGGCCGACGAGCCGCGAGACCGTGCAGACCACCATCCTGGTGTTGATCATGACCACGATCCTGTCGCTCTTTTTCTTCGGCGTCGATACGGTTTTCAAATTCATCGTCAGCTGGCTGACGTCGCTCGCGCGCTAAGCCGCGCGGCAGCAGGGATCTAAAAGGGACACGCATCATGGCGCGCTGGTACATCATTCACGCCTATTCGGGCTTCGAGAACAAGGTTCGCGATTCGGTGCTCGCCGAAGCCGAGCGCATGGGCCTCACCGATTTCGTCGAGGCGGTCGAAGTGCCCGTCGAAACGGTCACCGAGGTGAAGCGCGGCAAGAAGGTGCAGGCGGAGCGCAAGTTCTTCCCGGGCTATGTCCTCGCCAAGCTGACCATGAGCGACGATGTCTATCACCTCGTCAAGAACACGCCGAAGGTCACCGGCTTCCTGGGTTCGATGGGCAAGCCGCAGGCGATCAGCGAGGCCGAGGCCGCGCGCATCCTGAACAGCAAGGAAGAGGCCGCGGCGCGTCCGAAGACCGAAATCCGCGTCGACTACGAAATCGGCGATCAGGTCAAGGTGCTCGAAGGTCCGTTCGCCAGCTTCAACGGCGTCGTCGAGGAACTGGATTTCGACAAGGCGCGCGTCAAGGTGTCGGTGTCGATCTTCGGTCGTGCCACCCCTGTCGAGCTCGATTTCGAGCAGGTCGAACGCATGAAGTGACGGCCGCCGGCCGTCATTCCAGCCAGTATCGGAAAGCAGCATGAGCCTCACTCCCGAAGAGATGCAGGCTCGCGCCGATCACGCGCGCGCCATTTACGCGAGCGTCGACCGCGAACGGCTCGTGCGCCATATCGTTCATCTCTTCCAACTCGAGCCGGCGGATGAACCCGACGAGTTCACCTATCCCGCCTTTGCCAATCCGCGCCGTCGCCGCATCTTCGGCGGCCAGGTAATCGCGCAGGCGATGGTCGCCGCGGCGCGCACCGTCGATCCGGGCAAGGTCGTCCATTCGCTCCACGCTTATTTCCTCCGCGGTGGGGATGAGGCGAAGCCGCTGCATTTCCGCGTTCACCGCGACTTCGACGGGCGCAGCTTCGCCAACCGCCGCGTCGTCGTGCGCCAGGACGGCAAGGTGATCTTCAACCTGACCGCCTCTTTCCAGACCCCCGAAAAGGGGCTGGCGCACCAGATTCCGATGGAGGGCATCCTGCCGCCGGAGGAGTGCCGCGACTTCGCCGATTTCGTCGCGATCGATCCGCGGATCAGCGACCAGCGTATCGAGCATATGGCGCGCATGCACCCGTTCGAGGTTCGCGCCTTTCGCCCGCCGTCGTCGGAGCGTGCGACGCGGCAATATGAATGGTTCCGCATCTCCGCCCCCGTCGGCGACGATCCGCTGATCCACCGCGCGCTGCTGGCCTATGCGTCGGACATGGGGCTGCTTTCGACGACCTTGATGCCGCATGCGCTGACGTGGGACACGCCGGGCGTGTTTTCGACCAGCCTCGACCATGCGATGTGGTTCCACGACGACATCCGCGTCGACGAATGGTTCGTCTATGTAATGGACAGCGACTGGAGCGCGGGCGGACGCGGGATCAACCGCGGGCTCATCTATCGCCAGGACGGCACGCTGATCGCGTCGGCGGTGCAGGAAGGGCAGATCCGCTACGATCCGCCCGCCTGACGGCGATAAGGCTTGTTTTCTGCGGCATTTGGGCATATGGGCGCCGCTTCGCGTCAGATAAGGGCGTGATTCCGCGCGGGAGGAAGGGGTGATGCCCTTCTGTTCGACCGCTTATTTTGAGGCCGTTCCCCCGGGAAGGGCCGACAGAAAGATAGGAGGCCATCATGGCTAAGAAAATCAGCGGCTACATCAAGCTGCAGGTGCCCGCCGGTACCGCCAACCCCTCGCCGCCGCTCGGGCCGGCGCTCGGTCAGCGCGGCGTCAACATCATGGAATTCTGCAAGGCGTTCAACGCCGCGACCGACGGTCTGGAAAAGGGTCAGCCGACCCCGACGATCATCACCGTGTTCGCCGACAAGAGCTTTTCGTTCGTCACCAAGACGCCCCCGGCGACCTATCTGATCAAGAAGGCCGCGAACCTGAAGTCGGGTTCGAAGGAGCCCGGCAAGATCAGCGGTGGCAAGATCGCGCGCTCGAAGATCGACGAAAT
>JAFKLT010000029.1 GCA_017309275.1 Sphingomonadales bacterium
GGATTACTTCAGCTTCGAACCGTCGAGCGGCGTCATCGCCTTCGCGTTCGCGGCCGCTTCGTCGGCGATCGCCTTCGGGGAAACGATCAGGCCCTTCGGCGCCAGATAGCCGCCCTCGGTCGAACCCTTCAGGAATTCGGCCACATATTCGGCCAGGCCCGGGATCACGCCGACATGCGCCTTCTTGACGTAGATATACAGCGGGCGCCAGCCGGGATAGGTGCCGTTGGCGATCGTCTCGTACGTCGGCGACACGCCCTGCACCGGCACGGCCTTGATCTTGTCCTTGTTGGCTTCAAGATAGCTGTAGCCAAAGATGCCCAGGCTGTCGGGGTTCTTGTCGAGCTTGGAGATGATCAGGTTGTCGTTCTCGCCCTGCTCGACATAGAAAGGCGCACCGCGCAGCGCGGTGCAGACCGCTTCATGCTTTTCCTTGTCGCTGTCCTTCAGGGCCTTCATCTCGGCATTGGCGTCGCAGCCCTTGCCCAGGATCAGTTCCTTGAACGCGTCATAGGTGCCGCTGGTCGACGGCGGACCGAAAACCGAGATGGCGACCGCGGGAAGCGCCGGGTTGACGTCCTTCCAGGTCTTGGCCGTGTTCGGCTTGCCATAGGGGTTGGCGGCCAGCGCCTTGTACACATCTTCTTCCGACAGCTTGAAGCCGGGGCCGCGCTGCGCTTCGCCCAGCGCGATGCCGTCGATGCCGACCTGGATTTCGACGATGTCCTTGACGCCATTCTTGGCGCAGGTGTCGAATTCCTTCTTCTTCATGCGGCGCGATGCATTCGCGATGTCGGGCGTGTCGCCGCCGACGCCGGCGCAGAAACGCTCGAAGCCGCCGCCGGTGCCGGTCGAATCGATCTTCGGCACCTTGTTGCCGGTCGCCTCGGCGAACTTTTCACCGACGGTCGTCGCAAAGGGATAGACGGTCGAGGAGCCGACGGCGCTGATATAATCGCGCGCCGCACCACCCGAGGACGCCTGGTCCTGACAAGCGGAAAGCGTCAGCGCGACAGTCGCGACGCAGGCGGCGAGAGCAAATTTCTTGGCCATGGAAAAATCCTGTAGAAGGGGGTCGTTACCGAACCAAGCCGCCACCCCTGCGGCGACTCGCTGATTGCCCTCTGATGGATTTGTGTGACGTGTATGTGACAATTGCTGTCATATAAATGTCATCGAATGGCGCATCGCGGATGGGTGGCTTGGCCAAACCTACTTCGATAGCCCAAGCAATTTGCCAATAAGGATTACAGCTTTAAAGCGCCGTGTTTGTTCAATCGAACTGGGCTCGTTTTCTCGCGGAGAAGGTTGGGTCTCATTGGCCGGAGATGGTGCCGGTGGCGTGAGGCGTCCCAGTCGAAACATCCCAATTGCTATGGATGCAAGAAGAAATATAGAATAAATTACAAGGAAGAATCCTATTGTATTACCTAGAAAAACAACGAACGATATCGCGTCCGACTTAGCGGCATCGATCAATGGTAGCATTTGGATTATGTCTGGTATTATAGTTCCATTATTCAATATTGAAAATACTAAGGCGAAAGATTGGACAATTACTACATGAAAAAATGTAGAATTAACAATCCTGATAAGGGATATTCCAGATTTTTTATCGATTGCTGATGACAGTGCTCTATGAAGAGCGCTACCCATAAGAGTAAATGTTATGGTGTAGGCGGCGAGGCTAAATCCTAAAAGTGTCGGTAGTGCCGTAAGTGCGAGGTTTTGCCAATCGACATTTAAATGTCCGGTCGCGTGTAGGATGGTAGCAACGGCGCTGACGTGTACAAATGGCGAAGTTAGGAAGCCTGGCCAGCTTCCATACTCTTTCCAATAGACATTGATCTGTCGGAATAAGTCTTTGTACAAACTTTATCGCCTACGAAAAACGCGTGACAGCCTCTCAAAAACGGAGGACGGCGCGAAATCTTCCTCATACATATCTTGCACAACCTTGGGGTAGTCGTCCGTGCTCACTCTAACGTGACCATTTGGACCATATCCCTTAGCGACAGTCCGGCCGTTCCGAAGGCTTGCTGTTACCAATGTATTGAGCTCGTCGTCCCGTTCAATGCCTTGTCCAGCCTCTGCCTTGTAGACGACGTTCATACTACGTGCGTTTTTGTTCTCCAAGTGTTCTTCTGCAATCTCTTCAAAATTTCCACCCCAGAGATCGGCGTTGGGCTTCTCAATGAGGATATCGAGATCAGTGATACGAGGAATTGCAAATATGCGGTCGGCGCTTCCCTTGCTCTGAATTATCGAAATTTTGACATCGCCGAACTCCGATCCGAGCTTTCTATTCGAAGCAAGATTTCGAAAAAAAGTTAAAGCAGATTGGTGGGTTAAGCGTTCTTGCTCCGAATAGTGCTCAAAAACCAAAGAATGATCAGTGACATCAAAATTGAACCTGTAGGACTTCACATTCGGACGGAGATGGGTGGGAATGTTGATCGCCTCAATTTCGTTGGTCGAAGCTTCCTTCATTGTGTCCGTATTGAACCATTCACCTTTCATGTCGATTTCGAGAAACGTGGTGATAATTCCACTTATGACACTCTTCTCGTTCGAGCGCCGATCGATCGATGTGATCAAGCCGGAGCGATCACCTCTAATGCTGGTGACCGCTTTTAACTGGTAGAGAGCATATAAAAAATCACGGTAGCGGTCCTCTGAATGGGGATGCAGGCGAATATTTAGACCGCCGACCTCCATTTTTTGCCGTCGAGCCATGGTTTTTCCTCTCCCTTTGATTTTGGACTATGATTCGATACTGAATTATCGATGGGGAGAAAAGCCTCCTCGCTTTGTTAGGCAAATAGAATGATCCTCATCACCGGCCATGTCATCATGACCCCCGAACATCGCGACCGCATGATCGCGCTCGGTACCGAGCATAGCGTGCGGTCGCGGGCGGAGCCTGGGTGTCTGGCGCATAACTGCCATATCGATGTCGAGGACGACATGCGGCTGGTCTTCGTCGAGGAGTGGGAGAGTATCGACGCGGTGCGGACCCATTTCGCGGTGCCCGCGTCGGGCGCCTTCGTCGCCGAAATGCGCGCCCTCTCGCCGCAGCCGCCGGCGATCCGCATCCACACCGCCGAGGACATCACCGCAAAGCTGATGGGGTAGGGGCGGGCACGAACCGCCCAGGCACTCCCCGCCTTTGTTTGTCGTCACCCCGGACTTGATCCGGGGTCCCGCTAAGCCGCGTTGACAAGCGGGACCCCGGATCAAGTCCGGGGTGACGAAGAGAGTAGAGGCGCCCCGCCTGCATCTTTTGTCGCTTTAGGGGCGGACGCGCCTGGCAACTCGCACGGCGCGCCCCGCGCAAAAGAAAAGGCGCCCCGGAACCAATCCGGAGCGCCCCTCTGTTTCTTGCCGATCGATCAGCCGCCGGTCGGCGTCGTCGCCGCGACGGGTTCCGCGGCGGGTGCGGCCGCGGGCTGAGCTGCAGGCTCGACCGCCGGAGCGGCTGCCGGTGCCGCCAGTTCGGCGGTCGGCACGATCCGCGCGCCCGCCGGGATGACATAGGCCAGCGAGTCCGCGGTGCGCGCGGTCAGGTGCTGGCCGGTCGGGATGATCGCCGACTTGCCGGTGACAAAGGCCCCGAAGACGCCGACCGCGACGGCCGCGCCGACGGCGGCGCCGGTGTTGCCCTGGCCCTCCTGCCGATGCTTGCCCGACAGCGCGACCTTCTGTCCGTTCGGCATGGTCAGGTCGTTGAACGTGATCTCCATCTTCGCCGACTTGCCGAACGCGCCCTTGCCGGTGCGCCACGTCACCGTGCCGCGTGCCGGCGTGCCCTTCGGGATCACGACGACGCCGTTGTGCATCACGTCGAACAGGCTGTGCATCAGCACGACGTCGCCCTCGCGCAGTTTCTTGCTCGTCGCCTCGGCGTCGGGCGTCAGGATGATTTCGGTGTACGACGGCAGCATCAGGCTGGGCCGGGCGATGGCCGGTGCCGGGACGGCGGCGGCTTCGACCGCGGCTTCGGTGGCGGCGGCCGGCGCGGCCCCTTCCTGCGCCTGTGCCGATACGGCGAGCATGGCAAAACAGCCCGCAAAAGCGGTAGCGACCCTCAACGATTTCATAGACATTCCCCCATACCGCAGGACGCGGTTTCGCCGTCATGATCGGGGCAAAAATCCTTGTCAATCGGGGAAGTTGTCAATGCACCGAAGTGGTGACATCTCGCGGCGCGCCGTGCTGCGCGCACCTGATTTTGGCGGAGCGGCGGCCGCGTCATCATGCCCCCCAGCCGCCGGTGATCCGTATCCACACCGCCGAGGATATCACCGCGAAGCTGATGGGCTAGGGGCGGGCTCGAACCGTTGCGACACCCCCCCATTTGTCGTCACCCCGGACTTGATCCGGGGTCCCGCTTTTCAACGTGGCTTAGCTGGACCCCGGATCAAGTCCGGGGTGACGAAGAGAGAGACGAAGAGAGACGAAGAGAGACGAAGAGAGGGG
>JAFKLT010000056.1 GCA_017309275.1 Sphingomonadales bacterium
GGGACTCGTCGCAAGGTAAGATCGTCTTGTCGAAGCCAGAGCAGTTCTCGGTCTGGTCGGGCGCTCTGACGACCGCTGGCGGCGTCGTGTTCTACGGCACGCTCGAAGGCTACTTCAAAGCCGTCGACCAGAAGGATGGCAAGGAACTGTTCAAGTTCAAAACGCCGTCGGGCATCATCAGCAACGCGATGACGTACACCCACGGTGGTAAGCAGTACGTCGGCGTGATGTCGGGCGTCGGCGGCTGGGCCGGTATCGGTCTCGCGGCAGGCTTGACGAACCCGAACGATGGTCTGGGTGCTGTTGGCGGCTACGCTGGCCTGAAGCAGTACACCAACCTTGGCGGCACGCTCACGGTCTTCTCGCTGCCCTAGCGCTTCCTCCAATAGTGAAGGTCTGCGAGAACTTTGGCCGGCACGGTTCCACGCACCGTGCCGGTTTTTATTGCTATAAGTTCAGCGACAATGACCTTGAATCACAGACTTCCGACCATCTCTCAAATGAACACGGGCGAGATCGTTGCGATCGGGCCCCAGCGGGTGCCGACCGGAATTTTCAAGCGCGCGACAGCAGGGCCGTGGCATGTCGCGAGCGACGGACTGCTCGGCGATCATCAGGGCGACCGCAAAAATCACGGCGGCCCCGAGAAGGCGATCCATCAATATCCGGCCGACAGCTATGCCGTATGGCGGAGCGAATATCCGAGCTTGATTCCGATCTTGGAGCAGGGGGCTGCTTTCGGCGAAAATCTATGCCTGCCACTGATGACCGAGGAAACTGTCTGCGTCGGCGATATCTATCGGATCGGAGAGGTGGTGCTGCAGATCAGCCAGGGCCGGCAGCCTTGCTGGAAGCTCAACCTGAAATTCGACCGACCCGATATGGCTTGGCTGGTGCAGAAAACCGGACGCACGGGCTGGTACTATCGCGTTCTGAAGAGCGGCCGGATCGAACCGGGTTCGACGGTCGACCTCGTCGAGCGGCCGCATCCACACTGGACGATCGCGCGGCTCAACGCCGTCATCGCTTCCCGCAGTCTTGCGCATGACGAACTGAGCGAGATGGCTGCGCTATCCGTTCTCGCTGAGTCGTGGCGCAACCTCGCCCGCCGGCGCTTGGAATCACGCCAGATTGAAAGCTGGTCCAAACGGCTCGGACAGAACGCGGAAAGCTAGTCCGAGAGAAGCAAAATACGCTCCGTTCACCCTTGCGACCGACGTGCACTCGCCAAAGGGCCGGCGTTGGCTTATCGAATGCCCGCATAAGTCATGCGCGGCGCGGCTCGATCCGAGCTTAGGCGAAACGAAAGCAAGCGAAATCAGTGACCTACCCGGCGCATAGATTCAGTATCGCCCCCATGATGGATTGGACGGACCGGCACTGCCGCGTCTTTCACCGTCAACTGACGACGCGCGCCAGAGGCGACGTCAACTAGCCGCTTCTGAGCAGCGGCACCGCCGCGTCGCGCTCGAACAGATAGAGGCAGAGGCGCACCGCCTCGCCCCGATCGCCCTCCATGCCGCCGTCGCGTTCGACGAACAGCCGCGCATCGTCGTGCGCGACCGGCAACAGCCGCACGAGCTGTTCGGGCGTCGCGACCCGATAGTCGGCGTCGCCCGACTGCTTCAGGCCCAGCAGCTCGCCGCCACCGCGCAGTTCCAGGTCCTTTTCGGCAATCACGAACCCGTCGTTCGTGTCGCGCATCAGCGCCAGCCGCTCGCGCGCCGTCTCCGACAATGTCTGCGATCGCAGCAGCAGGCACACCGACTTCGCCGCGCCGCGTCCGACCCTGCCGCGAAGCTGGTGAAGCTGCGCCAGGCCGAAATTCTCCGCATGCTCGACGATCATCAGGCTGGCGGCGGGAACGTCGACGCCGACCTCGATCACCGTCGTCGCGACCAGGACGCCGATCTCGCCCGCCTGGAACCGCGCCATGACGTCATCCTTCTCGGGACCCTTCATCCGCCCGTGGACCAGCCCGACGCGATGTTCGCCAAGGCGCGCGCGAAGCAGCGCTGCCCGGTCTTCGGCCGCCGCCAGCTCGCTCCCTTCGCTTTCGGCCACCAGCGGACACACCCAATAGGCCTGCGCCCCGGTCGCCAGGTGCCGGTCGAGCCCGTCAACGACCTCGTCCAGCCGATCGACCGAAACGACGCGCGTATCCACCGGCGTGCGCCCGGGCGGCATCTCGTCGAGGCGCGAGACGTCCATCTCGCCGTGATTGGCCAGCAGCAAGGTGCGCGGAATCGGCGTTGCGGTCATCACCAGCAGATGCGGCGGGCGATTGCCCTTCGCGGTCAGCATCAGCCGCTGCGCGACGCCGAAGCGATGCTGTTCGTCGACGACGACAAGCGACAGATCGCGGTACGCGACCGCCTGCTGAAAGATCGCGTGCGTGCCGACCAGGATGTCGATGCTGCCGTCGGCCAGCCCCATCAGCGTCGACTCGCGCGCCTTGCCCTTGTCGCGCCCGGTCAGGATCGCCAGGTTCACGGGCAGCCCGCCGAGCATCCGCTGCAAGGTCGCATAATGCTGGCGCGCCAGGATTTCAGTCGGCGCGAGCAGCGCCGCCTGCGTCCCCGCCTCGACCGCGGTCAGCATCGCGCGCAGCGCGACGAGCGTCTTGCCCGACCCGACGTCGCCCTGCAGCATCCGCAGCATCGGGCGGTCCTGCGCCATGTCGCCGGCAATCTCGCGCCCGACGCGCTCCTGCGCCCCGGTCAGCCCGAACGGCAGTTGCAACGTATCGGTCAGCCGCCCGTCGCCGACGATCGCCCTGCCCTTGCGCGCGCGCAGGCCTTCGCGGATCAGCATCAGCGCGACTTGGCTTGCAAAAATCTCGTCATACGCCAGCCGGTCGCGCGCTGCCTCGTCGCGGGGACTAGCATGCGCGCGCTCCATCGCCTCGCGCCACGCCGGCCACCCCCGGCTCGCCAGCAACGGCGCGTCGATCCATTCGGCAAGCGAAGGACGGCGGTCGAGCGCCACCGCGCCAAGCTGCGACAGCCGTGCGTTGGTCAGCCCTTCGGTCAGCGGATAGACGGGTTCGTGAACCGCGATGTCCGCCTCGTCGCCCGGCTCGACGACATGGTCGGGATGCACGATCTGCCGCATGTCGCCATACAGGTCGAGCCGGCCCGACACGCGCCGCTTCTCGCCCAGCGGAAACAGCTTGCGCGCCAGACCCGATGTCCGGCCGAAATAGACCAGCCGCACGTGATCGCCCGCGCTGTCGAAGGCCTCGACTCCGAACGGCGCCCGCGGGCTTCGACCGGAGCGATAATCCTGTGCGGTCAGGTCGACGATGATCGTCTGCCCCGCCTGCGCCTCGTCGAGCCGATCGACCGGAAAGCGCGAGATCAGCCCCGTCGGCAGATGAAACAGCACGTCGACGACCCGCTCGAGTCCCAGCCGCGCCAGGGGCTTGGCAAGCTGCGGCCCGACACCTTTCAGGTCAGTCAGCGCGGCAAACAGCGGGTTGAGGATTTCGGGTCGCATGGCTAGGGCGTGTCTAGCCTCGTCTTTCCGTTCGTGTCGAGCGAAGTCGAGACACCCCCGACGGCAACCGACGGGCCGATGGGCATCTCGATCACGCTGAACGCGACCGGGATGGGGAACGACCGTTGATATCGCGCAGCCGCTCAAGAAGAACAACCATGCAAGATCGCCTGAAACGTCTGAAATTCCGCGCCTGGCACCGCGGCACGCGTGAAGCCGACTATATGATCGGCGGCTTCTTCGACCGCTATTCGTCCGCCTGGGGCGAAGAGGAAATCGGGTGGTACGAACGCGTCGTCGAAGAAGATGACGTCGACATCATGGCCTGGGCGCTCGGCACCGGGCATCCGCCCGCGCATCTCGACAATCCGTCGCTGATCGCCGCGATGCGCCGACTGGACTATATACCACTTCCATGACCCGTTCGGCCGCCGACATTTTTGCCGCCATCGCGCCGGCATCGGCGCCGCTGACGCTCGCGCGCGTAGCGGACGGGTTTCTGCCCGTGCTGCTCGCCGACCTCGCGCGCGCCAGCGACAAGCGGCTCGTCTATGTCGCGACCGACGATACGGCGATGCAGGCGATCGCCGACGCCGCTCCCTTCTTTGCGCCCGACCTGGTCGTTCACCGCTTTCCCGCCTGGGACTGCCTCCCCTACGACCGCGCCGGCCCGTCGATGCGCGTCAGCGCCGATCGGTTGGCGACGCTCTCCGCGCTCCAGACGCCGGCAAAGCGCGGCGAGCTGATCCTCACGACCGTCGCCGCGATCACACAGCGCACGCTGACGCCGTTCCGGATTCGCCAGCTCGCGACGACGCTGTCGCCGGGACAGCGAATCGACCGCGACGCGCTGTCCGCGCTGCTCGTCTCCAACGGTTTCAGCCGCGTCGACACCGTTGCCGACCAGGGCGAGTTCGCAGTGCGCGGCGGCATCGTCGACCTGTTCCCGGCGGGCGAGGAAAGCGGACTGCGCGTCGATTTCTTCGGCGACGAGATCGAAAGCATCCGCCGCTTCGACCCCGCCGACCAGCGCAGCCTCGGCCCCGCCAAGGCCCTGCAACTGCTGCCCGCCGCCGAAACGTTGCTCGACGAGGCGACGATCAAGCGCTTCCGGTCGAGCTACCGCGAGATCTTCGGCGCGCAGGCGACCGGCGACCCGCTCTATCAGGCGGTCAGCGAAGGCCGGCGACAGGCGGGCATGGATCATTGGCTGCCGCTGTTCGAGGAACGGCTGGCGACGTTGTTCGACCATGTCGACGCGGCGACACCGGTTCTGCGCGGCCACCGGACCGATGCGACGGCCGAGACCCGTTTCGACGCCATCCGCGATTATCATGCGAACCGCGTCGCCGCCGAACGCGAACAGGCGGGCAGCTATCGGCCGCTCGCGCCCGAAACCCTCTATCTGACCGCCGAGGAATGGGCCGACGCCGAACGCGAGCGCCCGATCCACGTCGTTTCGCCCTTCGACGTGCCGCCCTCGGCGACGGTGATCGACCTCGAAACCTTCGCCGCGCGCGATTTCACCCCCGAACGCACCGCCGACCTCAACGTCTATGACAAGGTCGCCGACCATCTGTCGGACGAGCGCCGCAAGGGACGCAAGACGATCATCGCCAGCTATTCGGGCGGCGCGCGCGAACGTCTGTCGGGGCTGCTCCGCGATCATGGCGTCACCTCGCTCGCCCCCGCCGATGGCTGGCAGGATGCGCTGGGCACCGCCTCTGCCGAAGTGGGCGGCGCGACCGCGATGGTCGTCCTCCCGCTCGATCATGGTTTCGCGAGCGACGCGATCAGCCTCCTCACCGAACAGGACATCCTCGGCGAACGCCTCGTCCGCCGTCAAAAGCGCCGCAAGAGCGCCGACGCCTTCCTCGCCGAACTCGCGACGCTCAGCGTCGGCGACCTCGTCGTCCACCTCGACCATGGCATCGGCCGGTACGAGGGGCTGACCTCGATCCCCGTCGGCAACAGCCCGCACGACTGCGTCGCGCTGACCTACTCTGGCGGCGACAAGCTCTACGTCCCGGTCGAAAACCTCGACGTCCTCTCGCGCTATGGCGGCGAGAGCGAAGGCGTCGCGCTCGACAAGCTCGGCGGCGAGGCCTGGCAGCGCCGCAAGGCGCGGATGAAGGAACGGATTCGCGAGATTGCGGGCGAACTGCTCGCGACCGCGGCGCAGCGCGCGCTTCGTTCGGGTGAGGTACTGGCACAGGACGCCGCCTACCCTGCCTTTGCCGACCGCTTCCCCTATCAGGAAACCGACGATCAGGATCGCGCGATCGGCGATGTGCTCGAAGATATGGCGTCGGGCCGCCCGATGGATCGCCTCGTCTGCGGCGACGTCGGCTTCGGCAAGACCGAGGTCGCGCTGCGCGCGGCCTTCGTCGCCGCAATGGCGGGGGTACAGGTCGCGGTGGTCGTCCCCACCACCCTGCTCGCGCGCCAGCATTACACGAATTTCGTTGAGCGTTTCAAAGGCTTCCCGATCAATATTGGCAGGCTGTCACGCCTCGTCCCCGCTGCCGAAGCCGCGAAGACGCGCGACGGGCTGGCGGCGGGTACGATCGACATCGTCGTTGGCACGCACGCGGTGATCGCCAAGGCGGTCGAGTTCAAGAATCTGGGGCTCGTCATCGTCGACGAGGAACAGCGCTTCGGTGTCGTGCACAAGGAACGGCTGAAACAGCTGAAGGCCGACGTCCATGTGCTCACCCTCACCGCGACGCCGATCCCGCGTACGCTCCAGATGGCGATGTCGGGGCTGCGCGAACTCAGCGTGATCCAGACCCCGCCGGTCGATCGCCTCGCCGTCCGCACCTATGTCGCCCCCTGGGATCCTGTCGTCATTCGCGAGGCGCTTCTGCGCGAGCACGATCGTGGCGGGCAGAGCTTCTTCGTCACGCCGCGCATCAAGGACCTGCCCGATATCGAGGAGTTCCTGCGCACCCGCGTTCCCGAGATCAAATATGTCGTCGCGCACGGCCAGATGGCGCCCGGCGAGGTCGAGGAACGGATGAGCGCCTTCTACGACCGCAAATATGACGTGCTCGTCTCGACCACGATCGTCGAAAGCGGGCTCGACATCCCCAGCGCCAACACGCTGGTCATCCATCGCGCCGACCGGTTCGGCCTTGCGCAGCTCTATCAGCTCCGCGGCCGCGTCGGGCGGTCGAAGACGCGCGCCTATGCCTATCTGACGACGATGGAAGGCGGGGCGATCACCGACACCGCCGAAAAGCGGCTGAAGCTGCTGGGCGATCTCGACACGCTGGGCGCCGGTTTTCAGCTCGCGAGCCACGACCTCGACATTCGCGGCGCGGGCAATCTGGTCGGCGACGAACAGTCCGGCCACATCCGCGAGGTCGGCTTCGAACTGTATCAATCGATGCTCGAAGAGGCGATCCTCGTCGCCAAGGCCGAGGGTATGGGCGCCGCGCCGCCGCGTGAAGCGCTGTCGCCGGTCATCACCGTCGACGCGCCGATCCTGATTCCGGAAGATTATGTCCCCGACCTGCCGCTGCGCATGGCGCTTTATCGCCGCCTCAACGATGCCGGCGATCGCGCCGGGCTCGACGCCTTCGCGGCGGAGATGATCGACCGCTTCGGTCCGCTGCCGCCCGAGACCGCAAACCTCATTCAGCTCATGGAGATCAAGGCGAATGCCAAGGTCGCGGGCATCGCCAAGCTCGACGTCGGCACCAAGGGCGCGCTCGTCAGCTTCCACGGCGACCAGTTCGCGAACGTGCCGGGCCTCATCGCCTATGTCGAGCGGCTGAAGGGTCGCGCGCGCATCCGCCCCGACAACAAGCTGTCGATCAGCGGCGACTGGGCAAGCGCGGGCGCGCGTCTCAACGGCGCGCTGCAATTGTCCAAGGGATTGGGAAAGCTGGCGCGGCAAGCCACTTAGGCTCAGCCTCATAAATCCGCGCGCGCCGCGAAAACCTCCCACGGTGCGAACCTCGCCTCGGCTATTTGATTCCGTCGGTAAACCTTCCTCCCCGCGCACATAGGGATACTTTGTCGCGTTAAGGCCGCAAAAGGCGCCGCTTCGGCGACTGCTTGGCGGGGCGCGGGGCTTCAGGTCTCGACATTGCGTCGGATTACTCCAGCAGCCCCTCCAACTGGTCCCCCGGCACCGGCCCCGATTTCAGGAAACCCTGCCAGGTCGCAACGCCCAGTTCTTTCAACCGCTCGAGCTGCGGCTCCTTCTCGATCCCCTCGGCAACCACCAGCAGGCCCAGCGCGCGCGCCAGATCGACGATAGCTCGAACGACGATGCGGTCGCGGTCGCTGCCATCGAGGCTGCGCGTAAAGCCGCTATCGATCTTCAGATAGTCGATCGGTAGTCGCGCGAGCAGCGACAGGCTGGAATAGCCGGTGCCGAAATCGTCGATCGCGATCGCACAGCCGAGCGCGCGGATCTGCGCAAGCTGCGCCGCCGCGCTCGCCGGGTCGCTCAGCATCGCCTGTTCGGTCAGTTCCAGCGTGATACGGTCGGGATCGACGCCCGCCCATTTCGCCATCATTGCGAAGCGGTCGGCAAAATCGGGGTCGCCCAGGTCGGCCGCGGTGATGTTGAGCGACACGCGCAGCTTCGACAGCGCTTTCGGCCAGCCCGCCATTTCGGCCAGCGCGACGCGGTGAGCATGTTCGGTCAGCTCGCGTTCGAGCCGCGCCGCACGTGCCGCGGTGACCAGCGGTCCGGCGCCCAGCAAGCCCAACTCGGGATGCTGCCAGCGCAGCAGCGCCTCGACCCCGACCATCTCGCCAGTCGCTACGTCATATTGCGGCTGGTAGAATATGTTCACTTCGTTCCGCGACAACGCCGCCTGCACCATCGCGCCATCGCGTGCCGACGCCGGACGACCCAGTTGATCGCTGGCGATGCGCAGTTGCGCGGCGATATCCTCCGCTCGCATGATCAGCGATGCCGCGATGCGGATTGCCAGACGTCCGTTCGGGTCGCCGACCATCGGTTCGGCAAGCGCGACATGCAGCGCGCGTTCCTGCACCCGAAGCGCACCGAGCGACAGCGCCGCCGCGGGGACGATCAGGAAACGGGGGCCGCCCAGCCGCTCGACCAGCGAACCCCGGCCGAATTCGTCGCCGGCAAAGCTCTCAAGCCGCCGCGCGACCTCTTCCAGCAGCGCATCGCCGGTTTCGGGCCCCGCACTGGTGTTGATGCGCGCAAGCTGGTCGACCTGCACGAGAATCACGCCGATGTCCGCACCGGCTTGTTTTTGCAGCAATTCAATCTGCCGAACGCTTGCCGCGTCCGAGTCAATCATTCGATTCATGGGGGCCGCCATAGCAGGCATTACTTGCCAAGCCCTTCCCTTTTGCATCACTATTGCGTCGATGGCCGTAATTTCGCCTCCATCCGCAGTTCAGCCTGCACCGCTCGTCGACGGCATCGGCCGCCGTATCAGCTATTTGCGCCTGTCGGTGACCGACCGCTGCGACCTCCGTTGCCGCTATTGCATGGCGGAGGACATGACCTTCCTGCCCCGGTCGCAAGTGCTCAGCATCGAAGAGATGGGTGACTTGGCCGAACGATTCGTGGCGCGCGGCGTTCGCCATATCCGCCTGACCGGCGGCGAGCCGCTGGTGCGGCGCGGCATCGACATGCTTGCCGAACGGCTGGGCGGCCTGATCGGCCGCGGTCTCGACGAGCTGACGCTGACCACGAACGCCATGCGCCTCGCCGACCATGCGCCGATGCTCGCCCGGGCCGGCATGCGGCGCATCAACGTCAGCCTCGACACGCTGGACCCGCAGGCCTTTCGCCATATCACGCGCGTCGGCGACCTCGACCTGGGACTGCACGGAATAGCGGCGGCGCGGGCGGCGGGGCTGGCGGTCAAGATCAACATGGTCGCGCTCGCCGGCCTCAACGAAGATCAGTTGCTGCCGATGCTCGATTTCTGCGCGGCAAACGGCTGCGACCTGACTCTGATCGAAACGATGCCCCTCGGCGAAGTCGAGGCCGATCGCAGCGATCACTACGTCCCGCTTCACCAGTTCATCGCGCCGCTGCGCGCGGAACGGTCGATCTGGCCCGTCGACAAGGCGACCGGCGGCCCGGCGCGCTATTTCGCAATCGAGGACAGCCCGGTGACGCTTGGGCTGATCACGCCGCTCAGCGACAATTTCTGCTCGACCTGCAACCGCATCCGCCTGACCGTCGAGGGCCGCATCTACATGTGCCTGGGACAGGATGATCATGTCGACCTCCGCGCCGCGCTGCGCGACGGCGGCGATGTCGATGGCTTGATTGATGCCGCATTGGCTGGCAAACCCCGCGCGCATGACTTTCATATCGAACGAAAGTCCACACCGGCGGTCGCGCGTCATATGAGTGCAACGGGCGGCTGACACTCCGCCTTTGGGGGGATCATAATGCAACGCAAGATCGCGCTGGTCGCATCGAACGCGCCCGCAGCGGAAGAGGCTGAGGCTGAACTTCGCCCGCTTTACGACTTCGTCGACCTGAACGAAGCCGACATGCTCATCGCTCTCGGCGGCGATGGCTTCCTGCTTCACATGCTGCACCAGTTGCTCGACCAGCGCCGCAGCCTGCCTGTCTTCGGTATGAACCGCGGCACGATCGGCTTTCTGATGAACGAGTTCCGCGTCGAAGGCCTGCTCGACCGCATCGCTGCGGCGCGGCCCTATCTGATCCATCCCCTGTCGGGCGACATCACGACGATCAGCGGCGAGCGGCACATCCTGCCCGCGATCAACGAGATCTCGCTTCTCCGCGAAACGCGCCAGGCCGCGAAGCTGGAGGTGATGATCAACGAAAAGACGATGCTGGAGGAACTCGCCTGCGACGGCGTTCTGGTCTCCACCCCCGCCGGGTCAACCGCCTACAACCTGTCCGCCAACGGACCGATCCTCCCGCTCGATTCGGCGATGCTCGCGCTGACTCCGATCAGCCCCTTCCGCCCGCGACGCTGGCGCGGCGCGCTCGTTCCCGAATCGACGAGCATCCGCTTCAACGTCCGCGAAGCCGCCAAACGCCCGGTCAGCGCGGTCGCCGACCAGCGCGAAATCCGCGACGTGAAGACCGTTCTGGTCACGACAGACCGCAGCCGACCGCTGACTTTGCTGTTCGATCCCGACCAGGGATTGGACGAACGCATCGCGATGGAACAATTTATCGTTTGAGGGCTTGATTAATCCCGCAAGCGACGGCAAAGGGGCCGCCTTGCCCGCCTCGGCGGAGTGTTCCTCGGTAGCTCAGCGGTAGAGCAATCGACTGTTAATCGATCGGTCGTAGGTTCGAATCCTACCCGGGGAGCCAATTACACCCTCTAAAGCTTTGATTTTAGATAGTTTTTACAGTGGTCGCGAAAATGACCCCACATCCATCCCCACAAAATAATTGCGTTGCGACCCGTCGCTTAGCCGGAAAGGGCAGTCGGCTTACGCATGGTCTGATCTTTCGATCGCATTTCAGAAGCCGATTCTAAGCCCGGCGGCATGCCCCTCGCTCCTCCGCGGTTCTTCTGACATTTTTCCCGAGTAGTCTCCCACTCGATCGTCCGAGCGGTGGGGTGGTCTCCTTTTTTTCACCAGAGCAAAACTTCGGCGAGACGTCACGCGGCGGCCCCATTTTTCCTGAAGGGATGAGCAAACGCGACCCGGCAAAGCGCTATAAACACTTGCTTGCCGCAAGCTATTTGGATAGCGTTGCTGTCAAAATATGGAGAGGAATTGCAGATGCGACGCTCGGCGCCACCGGACGATTCACGTCGCGGCCCAATTGAGACCATTTGACGAAGAACGCCCGCCAACGCTCCCGCGATTCCGGCGAGCGCCGCGAGCAAGCACGCACAGTCCGGCGAATTCCACACGCCGAGCGCGGTGCTCCTTCGAATGACGAGCGTAACAATTCACTTTTGAACCTTTTAGGCATTGAAACAGAGCGGAGTTGACGATCATGTCCCAAGACCAGCTACAACAAGTCAATGAGATGATCCGCTCGGGCCCGGATCTCGGGTCGCTGCCGGTACCGGAATTGCGCGTGGCGTTCGACGGGTTTGGCGATTTTACGCCGTTCGATTCCTCGATCGAGTTCGAGCTTGTCGATGCCAATGGGGTGCCCTGCGAAATCGGTGTCGCGCCGGGATCCAGAACCGACGCTACCTTACTTTATCTGCACGGCGGCGGATATGTGATCGGCTCATTCACGTCGCATCGCGGCCTTGTTGCGAGACTGGGTCAGGCC
Source organism: Sphingomonadales bacterium (assembly GCA_017309275.1). GTDB lineage: Bacteria > Pseudomonadota > Alphaproteobacteria > Sphingomonadales > Sphingomonadaceae > Sphingopyxis. The sequence continues at coordinate 11,735 of JAFKLT010000056.1, forward strand.
GCATCGATGCGCACCATGGCGGTCGATTACCGCTTGGCACCTGAACATCCCTTTCCAGCGGCTATCGATGATGCCGTCACCGCCTATCAGTGGCTTCTCGATAGCGGCACGCCGCCCGATCGCATTTTCTTCGCTGGCGACTCTGCGGGGGGCGGCCTTGTCGTCGCCACGATGCTGCGATGCAAGGCGCGCAATATTGCTCTTCCCCGCGCAGCTGTTCTGTTTTCGCCATTCGCCGACATGGGCACGACCGGACAGTCGCTTGTCGACAACCGGGACCGTGATTTTGTGGTCACCGAAGGCGTGGCTCCCGGCATGGCGGAAACCTATCTTGCAGGCGCAGATGCCGCATCACCCGAAGCGTCACCGATCTATGGCGACCTAGCGGGATTGCCGCCGATCCTGATCCAGGTCAGCAGTCATGAGGCTCTTCTGGACGATTCCCTCAGACTTTTACGAGCCGCGATTCTGGTGGATGTCCAGGTGCACCTGCGGGTCTATCAGGGACTTCCTCATGTCTGGCAGTTGTTTACGGGCATGCTGGACGAAGGTCAGGCTGCACTCGAGGAGGCAGGCGCGTTTTTCGACAAGCATCTGGACAGGTAGCCGCGAACGGCCGGCCCCTGCTTTAAGGAGATTCGCTTGATCAAGATGTTATGCCAAGTGCCTCGGAAACTGGGCATGAGCGAGGGCGAATTCTACCCGCGCTATCTCCAGGGGCATGGGAGCCTTGTCCGTAACCACGCGCGGGCGATGGGCTTCTTGCGCTACGTTCAGACCCACCGGATCGCCTTGCCCCAAATAGACAATTTCACCGCGGGGCAAACCTGGCGCACCCCGTTGGACGGTCAGTCGGAACTGTGGTGGGATAGCTGGGAAAGCATGGAGCGCGCGCTCGCCTCGCCCGAGGGCGGAGAGGCCAGCGCCATCCTGGAAGTGGATGAGCGGGAATTCACCGAAACGAGCAATGTCAGCGGATTTGTCGCTCAGGAAGAGGTTGTTCTGGACATCTCCGACGGATCGCCGCCCGGTTTCGGGACCGCCGTCAAGATAGTCATCGACATCTGGAAGCGACCGGACCTCAGCACAGCGGAATTCAGCGCACGCTGGCGGGCGCAGCACGCCGATCTCGTCCGGCAGCACGCGGCGGCGCTAGGCATCTGCTAATATGTTCAGAACCATCGGGATCCGGCAGCGAAATTCGATTTTGCCGAATTGCGAGGCTGGCAACCGGCGCCGGACGGGGTGACCGAAATGTGGTGGCCCAGCAGCGAGGCCATGAGCTGGGCTTTGACCTCGCCCGAGGCAGTCGCGGCTGTCGCAGCCATCCGGCTCGATGAGGAAGAATTTGTCCTGCCCTCTCTGACTCGCGCGTTCGCCGCCAAGGAGCATTCCATTTTTGATTACATCGGCGCGACATCCGTAGTGTAGAGAGGCCCGAACGGCTTGGCCCTCGCAATGATCGTAGTCGCGCTAGTTGGCCCTAACCAATCCCGCAAGGTCGGCCAGTGATCCTCAGGCTGCGCTGTTCGGTGCCAGCGAAACCTGCGCTTCGAAAGAATCCAGGGCCTTTGCCGATGCGGGACGGTCGGCCATCCGCTGAAACCAAGCGGCAACATTCGTGCGGCCAGGAGGGTTGAGCCACGGCACGACGCTGACGCTGGTTGCCATGAAGCCATAGAGAAGTATGTCAGCCATCATCGGGCGATCACCACACAGGAAGTCGCGACCGGACAGGTCGTCGTCCAGCTGATTGAGGCCGCGGTCGGCAATGAGCCGGTTGTCCTGCTGCGCGGCAGGCGTGAGTACGCGGTTGCCGCGATAGTAGGCCTCGGCATCCGCTCCACCGCGCCACCAGGCAACCATTGGCTCGGCAACCTCCAGATCGACGCGACGCGTCCACATCCGCACGGTTGCGCGTTCTTCCGCTGTCTGGCCGATGAGCGAGCGACCACCTGTCGCGATCTCATCGAAATATTCGCAGATCGCCGTAATTTCGGTCACGATCCGGTCGTCGTCCAACCGCAACGCAGGGACCTCGCCACGCGCATTTACCGTGGTTCTGTAAGACAGGGCACGGTTGGCAAGGTTGGCGAGGTCGATCGCCTCTGCCTGGAAGTTCAGACCTCCGCGCTCGTGAGCGAAAAGACGAACCGTGTATGGATTGGGAGCAGCGAAATTCGAGTCATACAGAATCATGTCTTAACTTTCCATGATGACGTGCAGTAAGAGAACGAAATCACGAGTGTGAGTGAGAAAGCAAAGCCAAGAACTGGCCACTCAAAAAATAATCAATAAGTTGGCGGGCTTCAAGCGTCATCAACCTGCAACACCAGGATCATGCCGAAGCGCCTTTGTGCCCGACAGAACCTTTGACTGCGCAAGGCAGTGACAACGCCTTAGGCTATTGCTTACACCGCGCTCATGCGCAACAAATCGACTGGGCTCTAATTCCGACTGGTAGAAACCAGAGGGTCACGTCAGTAGCCCCCTTATGGTGGTAGAGCGGCCGTGAATTGTGAACAACCGAGCCCGCTGCAAAGGCGCCCCTCGCAGACGGCGCCGCAAGCCGTTTCCGGAGCGAGCCCTCACTTCTAGCGCGCGAGTAGCCCCCCATCGATGACGAGTTCGGCACCAGTGACGAAGCGTGCCTCATCCGAGGCCAAATAGACGCAGCCCCACGCAATGTCTTCGGGAACCCCGGGGCGACCGCCGGGCTGAAGACTGTTGAAGATCGCCTGCGCAGAATCGACATCCGCGGCGTTGTTGATGATGTTCTGCACGATGGGTGTGTCAATGTAACCCGGATGGATCGAATTTGATCGAATGCCTTGGCCAATATAGTCCAGCGCAACCGACTTCGAGAAATTGCGCACCGCGCCTTTTGATGCAGCATAGGCCGCGAAATGAGGGCCTGCGACAATCCCGAACGCAGAGGAGATATTGATGATTGAACCGCCGCCCGCTTTAATCATGTGCGGGATGGCGTATTTGGTAAACAGGAACACGCCGCGTGCGTTGATTGCGAAGGTTTTGTCCCAATGTTCCGCCGAAATATCACCTGCTGCGCCCATTCCGGCTACGCCGGCACAGGCAACAATCGTGTCGAGCTTACCAAACGCCGAGACTGCAGCGTCGATCGCTGATACGACCTCATCTTCTGAAGACACGTCGCATTTCTGAAATTTGATCGCTTCGGACTTGCTGTTGATGAGTTCAGCAAGCTTTTCATCGAGTGGCTCTTGGAGATCCGCGACGACGACTCGGGCGCCCTCCGAAACGAAGAGACGCGCCGCTGCCGCGCCGATGCCCGACGCGCCGCCCGAAATTACGGCCACTTTACCATTCAGTCTGTCTGCCATCATCTTGTCCTTGATTGAAATTATGTACGCGCGCGGCCTAGTAGCGGAAGCTTACGCTGACGCCGTAGGTGGCGGGTTTGCCAGCATAGCGCTGAATGGTGTCGAACGCGGCAACTACATTGTTCCAATAATATTCGTTGCCCACATTCTTGCCCCAGACGGACACCCGCCAGCTGTCGTCAGCCGCTGCCACGCCAGCGCGAAGATCGATCAGAACATAATCGTCGATGCCGAAAACGGTCGTGACTGGAGAAGTGACTCCCGCAGGATTGGTTTCGCCGCCGATCGTCGCCACCGTTTTCGATCGAAAATTCAGACTCGTGCCCAGAAAGGCGTTCAACGAGTCGGAAACAGGGAACTCATAATCGATGTTACTCCCGAACTGATATTTCGGCGTGTACGGGACATTTGCGCCAGCAAAATTGGCTGAAATGCCGCCTGAGTTGATGCCGGTGAATTCTTTGATGGTGGCGTCGAGATAGGTGAAGGTGTTGTTGATCACGAGCCCCTGCGTCGGGCGGATGCTCATCTCGATTTCGAAGCCCTTGACGTCCGACTTCGGAATATTTTGAAGCACGTCCAAAATTCCGAAATTCGGATCTACGAACTTCGACCGCAGCTGCTTGTTGGTGTAATCATAATAGAAGACCGCACCGTTCAGTTGCAGCGTCCGATCGAGCAGCGTGGCTTTGAACCCGGCCTCATAAGACTGCACAGACTCCTGCACGACCGGGAGATACTGGCTAAAGAGCGAGGCCGAGAGCGTCGGATAGCTGCCGGCCTTATAGCCTTTCGCGACGTTGGCGTAGAGAAGGACGTCGTCCACCGGCTTGTAATCCAGACCCACGCGCCACGAAAAATTGTCCTCTTTCAGAGTGTCGGTGAAGCGGCCCGATGCGCCAGGTGCTACACCGTTATACGTGTCCGGCGTATTGTTGATCTGATAGCATTGCCCGGCATATGGCCCCAACGCTCCGCCGAAAAGCACATCGTAGAACAGGGGGCCGGTGTTCGTGGGACTGCCGCTGTCGTCGAACCCGCACTCGCTGGCATCGGTCCTCGACTTGGTATAGCGGCCACCCAGCTTAACCGTCAGTTGGCCGATATCATATTCGATATTCGCGAAGCCGGCGTAGTTCTCCATCTTTTGATCGTTGGAATAGGATAGCGAGAAGAACGGGTAACCGAACGATCCATAAAGGCCTCTGACGGAAACATCAGGAAACGATAAGTCGATAAGTTCATTGACCGTGCTGCGCTCATAGTTGGCGCCGACGACCCAGCGAAAGTCCGATCCGCTATTGTTCGAAATCCTGAGTTCTTGGTTGAAGCTCTTGATGCGGCCCGTGTTATTGACAAGGTCAAGCGTCGAAAGCGGAAGGCCATCGCCCTCATCACCCTGCCGTTGCTTATTAATCGGCGTAAGACGTGAGCGATGTCAACGTGACGTCGTCGCTCACGTCGAATTCGGTACGAAGAGTGGCTTGTCCAAGCCTGTTGCTGCGCCGGGGGACGCCGGGAGTCCAATCAGCTGCTTGCGGCCGCTCCGGCGAAAACTGCGCTGCTGCCAATTGGGGGGTCAGGAACGCAGGCGCTTGCGGAAACAGCGCAATATACTGGGGCGCTTGCGTTTCGCTATTATCTTTCCAGCCATTTATATTCAGTTTGAAACGCAGCCGCTCTGTCGGTTCAAAATCAATCAACAGTCGGCCCATATAGTTTTCGACCTTGCCGTTCCGGTCCCCCGGTCGCGAGTTGCTGATCTGCCAGCCGTCGGCGCGTTCGATCCGGCCTGCGAGGCGCGCACTCAGTGTCGAGGAGATCGGACCGCTGATAAAGGCATCGGCAACGACTTCGTTGAAGCGACCATAGGAGATGCTGCCGCCCGCACTCAATTCGCTAGTCGGCTTGGCAGCGATATAGTTGATCGCGCCGCCGGTTGCGTTCTGGCCGAACAGGGTGCCCTGAGGGCCCTTCAGAATTTCGACCCGCTCCAGGTCAAACGCCGAGTGGGACGAAAGGACTGGAAACGCGAGCGGCGCTTCGTCCACATATGTGCTGACGGTCGGATAAGCACCGATCGACGTTTCGTAAAAGCCGACGCCGCGCAGAGTGTACACCGGTGTGCCGTTCGCGCTGTTCGTGAAGGAGAGGCTGGGTGTCGCGTTTGCAAGATCCGCCAGCGAGTTGATCTGCCGGTTCTGCAGCGCATCCCCTGACACCACCGCAACGGTAATCCCGACGTCGTTCAAACGCTGCTCGCGCTTGTTGGCGGTAACCACAATATCATTCGAATCTGGCGCCTGATTGGCCGTTTCAACCTCAACCGGCTGCTGGGAGGGGGCATCGGCAGCGGGCGCGACGGCTTGGGCATGCGCCTGGCCGGCAACGGCAATAGCAGCGATACTGGCACCCAAAAGCGCACGATTGACATGGTTCATTGAAGCTCTCCCTAGATTTTATTTTTGTGAAACCGATCCCCCGAAACTTACGGGAGAGAAATTCTCCCGAGGATCGGCACGAACCGGCGTTCGCGCCGACCGACATGTGACAGCGATAATGGGACAGTTGACGCGCGACTCGCGCCAGCGCGCTGCCGTGCAATGAATGGGCCTTTGCGTTGATTAGGCTTCCTAGCGCTCATTCGTCCTCTCCCACCTCAATCTTCGTTGAAGGTGATTCGTCATAACTAATACGCTAGCTAGGCGCAAGCAAGTTTCTAAATCGCTGAAATTCCACCGTCGATCTTGAATTCCGCAGCGGTAATGAAACGGCTCTCGTCCGAGGCCATATACAAGACAGCATAAGCCACGTCGTCGGGGTCGCCGAGACGGCCCAATGGAACCTGTTTCGCAAGACGTGCGAGCGTTTCCGCTTCGTCGCGATCGCCGCGCAGATCGTCGAGCATCGGCGTTCGAATGAATGTCGGGTGGATCGAATTGCAGCGGATGTCCCACCCCTTCTTGGCCGCGAGAAGCGCGACCGATTTGGTGAGAAGCCAGACGGCCGCCTTCGAGGCATTATAGGCAGCGAGGTTCGGAGACGCCATCAATCCGGCGATTGATGAAAGATTGATGATCGACGCAGGCTGACATTCGCGCATCATCGGCAAGGCCAGTTTGCAGCCCAGAAAAACACTGTCGGTGTTGACCTGCATGACATGGTGCCATTGCTCGAGATCGAGATCCTCGACCGATCCTGTCCGTACCATCCCGGCATTGTTGACGAGCACGGACAGGCCATTCATGCGGTGGCGTGCCTGTTCGATCGCCGCTGCCCAATCCTCGGCGCTGGTCGCATCGTGCTGGAAACCCCAGGCCACTTCGCTGCCGATTTCAAGATTGATCGACTCGGCGACCTGCTGTGCCCCGGCTTCGTTGATATCGGTCAGCAAAACGTGGGCGCCGTGACGAGCAAGCATTTGGGCAGCCGCGGCACCCAATCCCTGCGCTGCCCCGGTCACCAGCGCCCTTTTGCCGCGAACACGCTCCATCGAACCCACCTCTCGCTTTCAATATGCTTGTCATGGCGACAATGCGATACTAGTGTGTGACAAGCAAGTGGAGAGAGTAATGCAAAATCAGATGGCCAAAGGCCCGGCGACGAATGCGTCGCGGACCCAGAATTCCGCCTATCGTCCGCGCACCGCGATCATCGGAGCTGGTGCCGCAGGGATGATGCAGGCAATCAAACTGCGCGAAGCTGGCTTCGACGATCTCGTCATTTATGAAAAAGCGAACGAGGTCGGCGGCACCTGGCGCGAAAACCGCTATCCCGGCATCGCCTGCGACGTCCCGGCGCATCACTATAATTATTCGTTCGAACACAACCCCGGCTGGAGCCACCGGCTGGCGCTCGGGCCGGAAATCCAGTCATACATGGTCAAGATCGCCGACAAATACGATCTTCGACGCGATATCGTGTTTGGCGCCAAGGTGACGAAGGCGCAGTTCGACGGTCAGCGTTGGCATCTCGAGACATCGAACGGTCAGCGCGACACCGTCGATTTTCTGATTGCGGCGACGGGGCCGCTGCATGTCCCGGCCTTCCCCGATATCGAAGGCATCGACGATTTCAAAGGGACCAAGTTTCACACGGCCGAGTGGCTTGACGGCATCGACCTGTCGGACAAGCGCGTCGGCATCATTGGCAGCGGGTCGACCGGAACGCAGGTCATCTCGGCGATTGCAAATCAAGGGGTCAACCTCAAGGCGTTTATCCGCACACCGCAATGGGTGTTTCCCTTGCCAAATCGCCAGTTCGGCAAGATGGAGCGCTCCATCGTCCGCGCCTTTCCTTTCATCGGGCGCTTGGCGGGTAGCTTTTACGGGTGGTTCTTCGAACGCGTTTTCGCCGAAGCAGTCATCAAGCAGGGTTGGCAGCGCAAATTCCTGTCCGCCATGTGCAAATGGCATCTGAGCCGCGTCAAGGACCCGGCACTACGCGCGAAGCTGACCCCCACCGATGAGCCGCTTTGCAAGCGGATGGTGATGTCGACATTATTCTATCCGGCTGTGGCTCGCCCCAATGTCGAGATTGTGCGCGACGGGATCGTGCGGGCAACCGAGAAAGGCTTGCTGGACGAGTCGGGACGTTTGCACGAACTCGATGTGATCATTTTCGCGACCGGTTTCCATGCGCGCGCCTACCATCGCCCGATCGAACTGACCAACGCCCGCGGCGAATCGTTGACAGAAGTGTGGAAGAAAGAGACCGGCGCGCATCTGTCGGTCCATGTCCCGGGGTTTCCGAACTTCATGCTCATAGGTGGGCCACATTCGCCGCGCGGTAATTTCAGCGCGATCGCCTATTCGGAAGCGATCGTCGACCATATCGTCAAGGTCATCCGCTATTGCGCGGACAACGGATTTCATTCGATCGAGGCCCGGCCGGAAGCAATGGCCCAGTTCCGCGAACGCGTGCTTTCAGCCGTGCCGAAGACGATTTGGAACACGGGCTGCAAGAACTGGTATCTGGACGAAAAGGGCATGCCGGAAAACTGGACCGGAACGCCGGACGAGTATCGCGACGTCCTCCGCGATCCCAACTACCAGGAATTTAACCTCGCCGCTTGATCGCGGGCGATCAGGCGGATCGTCGAACTGCCATGTCCGTTTCGCCGATAACCTGAATCATGGCGTCGCGAAAATCATGCAATGCGCTCTCGAACTCGATCGCGTCCGGGTTCGCGAGCCATTGATAAACCAGGCCGAAGAAGAAGGACGTATATTGGAGGGCGACGCGGGTTGGATCGACGGTCCTCTTGATCGTCTGCTCGGCGATGCCCTGACTGATATAGCGAGCGATCGCCCGGCGATAGGCGCCGTGCTGTTCCGCCAGCCGCTCGCGCATCACGGTGCTGCTTCCCACCGTCTCATAATATAGGATGAACATCGCGCGGATATAATCCGAGTTATCGTTCATGAAGTCGATGATGCTTTCATTCGCGGCGTCGAAAGCCTCCAGCCCGGTCTTGCTGCCGACGAGCGCGCTGCTTTCCTTCTTCCAGCGCTCGTTGAAAACGTCGATCAATTCGGCGAACAGCTCGTCTTTCGACCCGAAGCGATTGCTCGCCAGACCGCGGCTGTAGCCGGCAAGTTCGCCGACCTCGCGGAGCGTGGTGTTATGGGTTCCGCGCTCCAGGACCAGCGCCATCGCCGCCTCGAGCATCCGCCCGTCGGAAATCGCGGTGCGTTCCGCCTGTGTGAGTCGCGGCGCCTTGTTGCTTGCCCTGCTCGCCGGCTTCAACCTTCGCATTTGTACCAATTTACCATCCTTTTTGTGGAAGATTTGCCCGAGTTCTAGTCCACTCGCTTGTTTCGAGCAAGCTAGTGATTCGCCTCGAAGGCGATGAGATGTTGATGTGGCCCGACGAAGGATGGCGTGCTGTGCCGCACCGCTGTCGCCCTCGCTACTCCACCGGTGGCGGCAAGCTCGATCGCTTGCTGTGGGAAGCCGCCCATAGATCCGGGGCGAAGTCGGCTATTCGCGTGGGCGCTTGCAACGCAGATAATAGTTCCGGCAAAGCAAGACTCGTCCGCGCACAATGCGACGGTGACGAACGGACACGCTTGCCATCCCTGCTACGTGTCGCGAATTTGCGAAAGCCCGTCCCGGCCAACAACGGTTTCGCCCAGGCAGTTCTTCGCATGGATTTGCAACGCGCATAGCCCGCCGGTGGGCCCACCCCAAACCGCCGATACCGGCGAAACAGCACAATTTTGTGCAAAATGCTCACTTGCTTGCTTGCGCCTAGCAAGCTAAAACTCCCAGGATCGACCGAGAGCGTCGCGATTGAGAGGATGTCTGCAAGTGGCCGAACCCGCCGATATAGCCGGAACCGTTGGCGCCATGCCCGTTCGCGAGGGTCATCGTTTTGATGAAAATAACCTCGCGCGCTGGATGGGCGCCAATGTCGATGGTTATGAAGGCCCGATCAGCGTGCGGCAGTTTCGCGGCGGACAGTCCAACCCAACCTATCTGGTCGGCACACCGTCACGCTCCTATGTCCTGCGGCGGCAGCCATCGGGAATGCTTTTAAAGGGCGCCCATGCCGTCGATCGCGAAGCGATGGTGCAGTCCGCGCTCGCCGACACGCGCGTTCCCGTGGCCGGGATTTACGCAAGCTGCGTCGACCCCGAAGTCATCGGAACGATGTTTTACCTGATGGAACTGGTCGAAGGCCGAATTTTTTGGGATGCAACCTTTCCCGACGTCAGCACCGGCGATCGACCCGACTATTTCCGGGCCATGAACGCGGCAATCGCGAACCTGCACGCGCTGGACCCCGACCAAATTGGCCTCGGCGGCTTCGGCCGGCCGACTGGCTATGTCGAACGCCAGATAAAACGGCTTTCCGAGCAGTATCTGGCCGATACGGTCGCCGGCCGGGATCCGAACATGGACCGGATGATTGCATGGCTTGACCATGCCAGACCGCGAAATCCCGAGCGAGTGGCGATCGTGCATGGCGACTTTCGCTGCGACAATCTCATTTTTCACCCGACCGAACCGCGGATCGTCGCGGTGCTCGACTGGGAACTCGCGACGCTCGGGCATCCGCTCGCCGATTTTGCCTATCACGCGATGATGTATCGCATGCCCGGTCACATCGTTGCCGGACTGGCGGGCGCCGAACTCGCGATGTTGAACGCGCCGAGCGAAGCGGAATATCTCGCGCTATACGCCGAGAGCACGGGTATTGCGGATACGTCCGACTATGATTTCTTCCTGGCCTTTTCCTTCTTCCGGCTCGCCGCCATCATCCATGGCATCAAGGGCCGTCTGGCGCGGGGTACGGCGGCGTCGCCGGAAGCCGCCGAGCGCGTCAAGGCGCTGCCCGAACTGGCCGAACTCGCTTGGGAACAGGCGCGCCGCGCCGGCGCCCCGGCCTCATGAGGAACTAACGTGGACATCACTCAAAGCGCGCGCAGCGTCATCCTGCAGCACCGGCTGCAGGATTTCATGGCGGCGCATCTCTATCCGGTCGAGCGCGAGCTGTATCTGGCCGCCGAGCGCCTCGGCCCCTGGGCGATCTATCCGCATATCGAGGATCTCAAGGCCCGCGCACGCGCCGAAGGCTTGTGGAATCTGTTTCTCCCGGCCTCGCACGATGCGAGCGGGCTGAGTAATGTCGAATATGCCCCGCTATGCGCAGCCATGGGCCGTTCGCTTTTTGCCCCGGAAATCTTCAACTGTTCCGCGCCGGATACGGGCAATATGGAAACCCTGCTGCTGTTCGGCACCGATCAACAAAAAGCAGACTATCTCGAACCGCTTCTCGCCGGCGAGACGCGATCGGCGTTTGCCATGACCGAGCCCGAAGTCGCGTCGTCCGACGCGACCAATATCGCTTCCGAAATATCGCGCGACGATGACGATTATGTCATCAACGGCCGCAAATGGTACACGACAGGAGCAACCGACCCGCGCTGCGCCTTTTTCATTTTCATGGGCCGCACCGGCGATGCGACAACCGACCGGCACAAGGCGCAATCGATGATCCTTGTCCCGCGCGATACCCCCGGTGTCCGGGTCGTTCGGGCCTTGCCTGTCCTTGGCTTTTACGGCGTTCCCGATCGGTCGGCGGAAGTTGTGTTCGAGAATGTCCGCGTCCCCGCCGCCAATATGCTGCTGGGCGAAGGCCGCGGTTTCGAGATCGCGCAGGGTCGGCTTGGGCCCGGCCGCATCCATCATTGCATGCGGCTGATCGGGCTTAGCGAGCGGATCGTGGAGCGGATGTGCCGCCGCGCGACCGAGCGCGTGGCCTTCGGCAGTCCGCTGTCGGAACAGAGCGTCACCCTGGAGCGGATCGCGCAATCGAGAATTTTGATCGATCAGGCGCGATTGCTGACGATGCGTGCCGCCTGGATGATGGACACCGTCGGCAACAAGGCTGCGCGTCAGGAGATCGCGATGATCAAAGTCGCCGCGCCTGCCATGGCACAGCAGGTGGTCGATTGGGCCATTCAGCTCTTCGGTGGTGGCGGAACGAATAACGATCATTTCCTTGCCGCCGCCTTTGCGACAGCCCGGCTGCTGCGACTGGCCGACGGACCCGACGAGGTCCATCGCAACCAGATCGCCAAGCTCGAACTGCGTCGTCACGCCGCCGGTGACGGCGGGTCCGACGGCTCGACCGCGCGAGGGCTCACGCTCGCCGAAGCCGATACCGCAGCGGCGGCCAGCCTTTGACCCGCGCCTCCCGGTCAAACACGTCCTCTGCCCGGCACTGCCGGACAGATTTCGGCGTCGCCAGGCGGCCCGGTGAGAATGTGAATCCTTATGTGACAGAAATGATGGGAGCGATTTATGCAGCTGTTTGACTTCGATCTCGGCGAATCAGCCGACATGATCCGGGAAACGACCCGCCGGTTCGCGGCCGATAAAATCGCACCGCTCGCGAAAAAGGTCGACGCCGACGACTGGTTTCCGCGCGACGAGCTCTGGGCGAGCATGGGCGAACTCGGCTTGCACGGCATCACCGTCGCCGAAGAATATGGCGGGCTCGGCCTCGGTTACCTTGAACATGTGATTGCCTGCGAAGAAATCGCGCGGGCCTCGGGTGCGATCGGACTCAGCTATGGCGCGCACACCAACCTGTGCATCAACCAGATCGCTCGCTGGGGCTCGGCCGAACAGAAGACGAAATATTTGCCGCCGCTCATTTCAGGCGAGCATCTCGGGAGCCTGGCGATGTCCGAGGCGGGAGCGGGGTCCGACGTCGTCTCGATGAAACTGAAAGCCGATGCCGTGCAGGGCGGATACGTCCTTAACGGCACCAAATTCTGGATCACCAATGCGACCTATGCCGACACGCTTGTCGTTTACGCGAAGACCGGGGAAGGCAGCGGCGGTATCACCGCCTTCATCATCGAAAAGGATATGCCGGGTTTCTCGATCGGACAGAAGATCGACAAGATGGGCATGCGCGGATCGCCAACCGCGGAACTGGTGTTCGACAATTGCGAAGTGCCGGAGGCCAATGCTCTGGGGCCGGTGAATGGCGGCGTCGGCGTGCTGATGAGCGGGCTGGATTTCGAACGCGCGGTTCTGGCCGGTATTCCCCTCGGCATCATGCAAGCCTGTCTCGACGTCGTTTTGCCCTATGTGCGGGAGCGCAAGCAATTCGGTAAGCCGATCGGCGAGTTCCAGCTCATGCAGGCCAAAATCGCCGACATGTACGTCGCGCTCAATTCGTCGCGCGCCTATGTCTATGCGGTCGCAAAAAGCTGCGATGCGGGCCGGACGACGCGATTTGATGCAGCGGCCGCATTGCTCCTGGCGGCCGAAAACACCGAGCGTGTGGCGAGTGAAGCTGTTCAGGCGCTCGGCGGTGCAGGCTATACCAAGGACTGGCCGGTTGAGCGTCTCTATCGCGACGCAAAGCTCCTCGGTATCGGTGGCGGGACGAACGAGATCCGGCGGATGCTGATCGGTCGCGAACTCATCGGCGAAGCCTGAAGCGTGGCACAATAATCCGCTCAGCAACCTCGAAGCATCGACGGGACTTGGGCAGGCTTGCGTCCACCTGCCCTCCCCGACTTTTGTTGTCCGCCCCTTCACGAAAAACACGCGCCGCCTCTCGCGAAATATCCCGCGCTGCGTCGAGGATTGCAGCGAATAGGCGGCGGCTCAGCTCGGCGCGAATGACAAGCAAGTTAGACTAGCTTGCGGCAAGCAAGTCTTGACCATGACCCACGCGGCAGCTATTGCCGACCGATAAGAGTCGCGCTCTCCCCGAGCACAAGCGAATGAGAAGAGGATGCCGATGGCTGGCGCATATCTGGATCAACTGCCTTGGCCAGAATTTGGTCGGAGAGATTCTGTGATCGTGGAGATCAAATCGACCCGGCCTTGCGCGAGCCTGAGGTTCCGGTCTTGAGCGCGCCGGTCGAAATGGCTCGATCGGGGTCGGCGTCTTACGAGGGCTCAAAGACCTCACCCGTCAGCTTGGGCCTTCAGCCCTCGCCGCTCGTGACCGAGGGTATCGGGCGCGTGGCTCTCGGCGACCTGATGCGGCGTTCGGCGCGCCGCTTCCGCGACAAGGCAGCGGTGGTCACCCCATCGAGCACCATCACCTTCGGCGAGCTCGACGACAAAGCGAACCGCTGCGCCAATATGCTGCTCGAAAAAGGCGCAAAGCCCGGCGACCGGATCGCGACCATCTGCGCGAACAGCATCGACTTCATCGTCACCATCTTCGGAATTCACAAGGCCGGGCTCGTCTGGGTTCCCATCAATCCCGCCCTCTCGGCGGACGACCGGGCTTATATTCTCAATCATACCGAGGCCGCCATCGTTATCGCCGATGCGAACAGTGGTGAGGCGGTCCCTGGCGGTACCGAAGGTGAGCCGTTGGTGCTGACGCTCGGTCCCGATTTCGATGCAAGACTCGAGGCTGCGTCCAACCGCGAACCCGATCTGCCGATTCACGAGCGTGACCTGACAATGATCATGTACACGAGCGGGACGACATCGCGGCCCAAGGGCGTCATGCACTGCAATCTGGCCGTCTATGCCACCGTGATGTGCAACATCGGCGAATGGATGGTCACGCGCAACGATCGCATCCTGATCGTCTTGCCGCTCTTCCATGTGTCGGCGCACTGCCTCCTGACGACATTCCTCGCCGCCGGCGCGACCGTCGTCCTCCACAACGGCTTCGAACCCGGACAGGTGCTGACGACGATCGATCAGCAAAAAGTGAGCTTCTTCGTCGGGCTGCCGATGATGTACGCCGCGATGATGGAGCATCCGGTCCGCGACACGCTGGACCTCGCATCGCTGCGCTACTGCATCTACGCGATGGCCCCCATGCCCGGACCTTTGCTGCGGCGGCTGCTCGTCGAGTTTTGCCCGACCTTTGTCCTGTCCTCGGGCCAAACCGAGATGTACCCGAGCACGATGATGCTGCGTCCGGAGCAGCAGTTGCTCAAGGAGGGCAATTATTGGGGCGAGCCGTCGATCGTCAACGACGTGGCGATCATGGCGGAGGACGGCACGCTGCTGCCACATGGCGAGATCGGCGAGATCGTGCATCGCGGTCCGAACGTCATGCTCGGCTATTATAAGGATGACGCTGCAACCGCTGAATCGCGGCGCTTCAGCTGGCATCATACCGGCGATCTGGGCGTCATCGATGACGACGGCCAATTGCTTTTCGTCGACCGCCTGAAGGACATGATCAAAAGCGGCGGCGAGAATGTTTCGTCGGTCAAGGTCGAGCAGGTCCTGCTGCAATGCCATCTGATCGCGAACGCCGCTGTGATCGGCGTGCCGCACCCGCGCTGGCAGGAGGCCGTCGTCGCGGTGATCATGTTGAAGCCCGGCGAAACCGCCGAATCCTGGCATATCCATATGTACTGCCGCGAGATGCTCGCGCCGCATGAAGTGCCCAAGGCCTTCGAGTTCGTCGACGATCTTCCGCTCACCGCGACTTCCAAGCTCCGCAAGGTCGAGCTGCGCAATCGCTTCATCAATTTGTTCGGAGGCTGAGCGTGGCGATTATCGAAAGCATGGCCATCGCCGAGAGCGAAGCATTCAAGCACAACCGCTCGGCGCACCTGGAATTGATCGGCGACTTTCGGG
Source organism: Sphingomonadales bacterium (assembly GCA_017309275.1). GTDB lineage: Bacteria > Pseudomonadota > Alphaproteobacteria > Sphingomonadales > Sphingomonadaceae > Sphingopyxis. The sequence continues at coordinate 27,187 of JAFKLT010000056.1, forward strand.
CGCTCGAAGCCAAGGTGCTGGCGGCGTCCGCCCGCGCCGGCCCCAAATTCGCCAAGCGCGGACAATTGCTGCCGCGCGATCGTGTCGCGTTGCTGCTCGACCGTGACGCGCCATTTCTGGAGCTGTCGACGCTCGCCGGCATCGGCATGCACGACGATGACGGCGTCGAGAATGTCTATGGCGGCGGTGTCATCGCCGGGATCGGTTTCGTCTCGGGCGTCCGCGCGATGGTGTTCGCGAGCGACGCCGGCATCAAGGGCGGTGCTGCGCATCCAATGGGCATCAAGAAGCAGCTCCGCGTCCAGGACATCGCAATCGAAAACAAGCTGCCCTATATCCAGCTGGTCGAAAGCGCGGGCGCGAACCTCAATCTGCAGGCCGAAATGTTCGTCGAGGGCGGCCGCACTTTTGCCAACCTCTCGCGCATGTCCGCTCTCGGTCTGCCGACGATTACGGTGGTCCACGGCTCATCGACGGCGGGGGGGGCGTATCAGGTCGGCCTCTCCGATTATGTCATCATGATCCGCGGCCGCTCCAAGGTATTTCTGGCCGGCCCGCCTTTGCTAAAGGCAGCCACGGGCGAAATTGCCCGTGATGAAGATCTTGGCGGCGCCGTGCTGCACACCCGGGTGACAGGGGTCGGCGACTATCTGGCAGAAAGCGATGCGGACGGGCTGCGCCAGGCGCGCGAGGTTCTTGCAAAGTTGCGCTGGGATCGAAGCCTGCCGCAGCCGGCCAAGCCCGGTCCCCGCTACGACAGCGAAGAATTGCTCGGGATCGTCTCGCCCGACTACCGCAAACCCTATGACGTGCACGAAGTCATCGCCCGCATCGTCGACGATAGCGATTTCACCGAGTTCAAGGCGGAATATGGGCCGCAGACCGTTTGCGGTCACGCCCGGATCGAAGGCCGTGAGCTTGGCGTCATCGGTAACAACGGGCCGATCGATGCGCAGGGTGCAACCAAGGCCGCGCAGTTCATCCAGCTCTGCTGCCAATCGCGAACGCCGCTGCTGTTCCTCCAGAACACGACGGGGTTCATGGTCGGGGTGGAGGCGGAAACGTCGGGTATCGTCAAACATGGGTCGAAGCTGATCCAGGCTGTCACCAACGCGTCGGTGCCAAAGGTCACCATCCAGATCGGCGCGAGTTTCGGGGCTGGCGCCTATGCGATGTGCGGCCGGGCGTTCGGTCCGCGCTTCATCTTTTCATGGCCGAACAATCGCTTGTCGGTGATGGGCGGAGAACAGGCGGCAAAGGTCCTGACGATCGTCGCTGAAGACGGTGCCGCGGCGCGCGGCGTCGAGCCCGACCATGCGGGACTGGCGGCGATGTCCGAAAGGCTGATCGCGCAATATGACCGCGAAGGCGAGGCGCTGTTTGCGACCGCGCGCCTCTGGGACGACGGCATCATCGACCCGCGCGACACGCGGCGGGTCGTGGCCTTCTGCCTGGACACATGCACCGAGGGCGATGCGCGCGAGCCGGCGCGAAACAATTTCGGGATTGCGCGGCTGTGACCGGGGGCATGATCGACACTCCGCAGATGTCGGTGTTGCGGCTGGAGCAGCGCAGCGGCGCGCTTTTCGCAACGATCGACGATCCCGCGACGCGCAACGCGATTTCCGACCCGCTGCTGGCCGATTTCGACCTGCTGTTCTCGCATTATCGCGCCGACCCGGCCGTTCGCGCCCTCGTTCTGCAAGGCAATGGCCGTATATTTTGCGCCGGTGCCGATTTGAGCGGCAAGACCCTCGGGGCATCGAGCGACGATCCGCATGCCGAGATGGTCGAACTGTCGATCCGCGGCGCGCGTGTTTTCGGCGGCCTCCACGCCTTCCCCAAGCCGGTGATCGCGGTGGTCGAGGGCGCTGCGATGGGCGGTGGCATGGGACTGGCCGCATGCGCCGACATCGTCCTCGCCTCACCGGGTGCCAGCTTTGCCCTCTCCGAAGCGCGCCTTGGCCTCGTAGCGGCTCAGATCGCACCCTTTGTGGTCGCGCGTCTCGGCCCGGCCACCACGCGCCGTCTCGCGCTGACCGGCAGCCGGTTCGATGCGGCACAAGCGGCGAGACTTGGCTTTGTCGATGAATTGCTGGCCGATCGCTCTGCGATCGATGCCCGGCTGGACGTCATCCTGACCGAGATACGCGCCTGCGCCCCTGGCGCCCTCGCGGCGACGAAAGCATTGCTCAACGGCTTGGCGGGATTTGACGCCGCCGCCTTTTCGCAAGTCGCAGCCGAAGTTTTCGCTGAAGCCGTCCTCGGCGAAGGCGCCGAGGGCATCGCAGCGTTCAAAGAGAAGAGACCGCCGGCATGGGCCACGACATGAAGCCGTTTTCGAAAATCCTGATCGCCAATCGCGGTGAAATCGCGTGCCGCGTGATCCGCAGCGCCAAGGCAAAGGGCTATGCGACGGTTGCCGTTTTCAGCGACGCGGACGCGGGCGCGCGGCATGTGCTCGAAGCCGATGAAGCCTTCCGCCTGGGCGGCGGGCCGCTGCAGGAGTCCTATCTGTCGGCCGAACGGGTGCTGGCGGCGGCGCGCGCGACCGGTGCCGATGCGCTCCATCCCGGATACGGCTTCTTTTCCGAAAATGCCGATTTCGCCGAGCAGTGTGCCGACGAGGGGATCACCTTCATCGGACCGATGCCCGATTCGGTGCGGGTGATGGGTGACAAGGCGCGATCGAAGCGGCGAATGATCGAAGCGGGCGTCCCCTGTGTGCCGGGTTATGAGGGCGATGATCAGGACGACGCCCTGTTCGTGCGCGAGGCCGACCGGATCGGCTACCCCGTCATGGTCAAGGCCTCGGCGGGTGGTGGCGGACGCGGCATGCGCCTTGTCCACGATCGCAGCGACCTCGCGGCAGCGCTGGTCTCGGCGCGGTCGGAGGCAAAGAATGCGTTCGGCGATGATCGGCTGCTGCTCGAGCGCGCCGTCGTCGATGCGCGCCACGTCGAGATTCAAGTGTTCGGCGATCGCTTCGGATCGGTTGTGCATCTTGGCGAGCGCGACTGCTCGGTCCAGCGTCGGCACCAGAAGGTCATCGAGGAGGCGCCATCGCCTGCGGTGGACGAGGACCTGCGGCGCCGAATGGGCGACGCGGCGGTTCGCGCTGCGGCGGCGATCGATTATGTCGGGGCGGGAACCGTCGAATTTCTGCTCGGCAAGGATGGCGAATTCTACTTCCTCGAAATGAACACCCGCCTTCAGGTCGAACATCCGGTGACCGAATGTGTCACGGGCATCGACCTCGTCGATCTCCAGATCGATGTGGCGGCGGGACTGCCCCTGCCCTTTGCTCAGGACGATATTTCGATCTCGGGTCACGCGATCGAGGTAAGGTTCTACGCCGAGGACCCGCGACAGGAATTTTTGCCGCAGACCGGCGTCGCGTCGATCTGGCAGCCCGCCACCGGCGACGGCGTGCGCATCGATCACGGCCTGGTGACGGGCCAGGTCATCAGTTCATTCTACGATCCGATGATCGCCAAGATCATCGCCACCGGCGCGAACCGCGACGAAGCACTGCGGCGCCTCGTCCAGGCGGTTCGCGGCACGCACTTGCTCGGCGTCGCGACGAACCGCGAGTTCCTGCTCGACGCCTTGTCGGTCGAGGAATTCCGGCGCGGCGATGCGACGACGGCCTTCATCGGCAAGCATTATGCTGACGGCTTCAAGCCGGGCGAAGGCGACCCAGTTGCGATCCTGCTTGCCGCCATCCTTGCCGCCGAAACGGCCGGACAGGGTTGGTCGTCGAATGGCAAGCAGGCGCATCAGGTCAATCTCGCCAGCGACGGCAGCGAAACCATCGTGCGCGTAGCCCGGGCCGGGCAGCGCTGGTCGGCGCAAAGCGACGCACATTCGGCGTCGATCGCCATCGTCGAACGCGGCGACACGCTGGTCCGGTTCGAGGTCGATGGCCTGCTCCGGCGGGCGGTCTATCTTTGTGACAGTGATGAGATCGCGATCGATCTCGACGGGCGGGTCTATCGGTTCGAGGATACCACCTACCGCGCTCCGTCGCGCGCCAGCGCCGGCGGTGACGGCGTGATGCGCGCCCCGATGACCGGCACCATTACCGCGGTGCGGGTCGGCCAGGACCAGCTCGTGGCCCGCGGCGACGTGCTTGCGGTGCTCGAGGCGATGAAGATGGAACAGCAGATCATCGCGCCGATCGGTGGCAAAGTCACCACCGTTGCGGTCGCCGCGAACCAGCAGGTAGCGGCGCGCGACATCCTCTTCATCGTCGAGGGGGAGCCGGCATGACGCAGCGAACAATCAGCATCGGCGGCGCATCGGGATTTTGGGGCGACAGCTCGATCGCCCTGCCCCAGCTGCTCGAGCATGACGGTCTCGACTATATCTCCTTCGACTATCTGGCTGAAGTCACGATGTCGATCCTCGCCCGCGCCCGCGCGAAGGATCCATCGCTGGGCTATGCGACCGATTTCGTCAGCCTGGTCGAGCGTCACCTGCCGCGGATCGCCGAACGCGGGGTGAAGCTGATTGCGAATGCCGGGGGCGTCAATCCATCGGCCTGCGCGGAAGCGCTTCGGGCAAAAATTGCGGCCGCCGGCTTGAACCTGCGGGTCGGCGTGGTCACTGGCGACGATCTGATCGCGATGCAGCCCGAGCTTCAGACCAGTAGGGAAATGTTCTCGGGCGCCGCGATGCCGTCGCGGCTGATGAGCCTCAATGCCTATCTGGGGGCCGCACCGATCGCGGCGGCATTGGATGCCGGCGCCGACATCGTCGTCACGGGTCGCTGCGTCGATAGCGCGACCGTGCTTGGCGCGTGCATTCACGCGTTCGGCTGGTCCATGTCGGACTTCGACAGCCTGTCGGGCGGATCGCTCGCCGGCCACATTATCGAGTGCGGAGCGCAGGCGACCGGCGGTCTCTTCACCGATTGGCAGGATGTCGGCGACTGGGCGAATATCGGCTATCCGATCGCAGTGATCGACGCCGATGGTGCGTTCGACGTCATCAAGCCGCAAGGGACCGGCGGCCTTGTCTCGCGCGGCACGGTCAGCGAGCAGCTCGTTTACGAAATCGGCGATCCCGCGGCCTATCTCCTTCCCGACGTCAGCTGCGACTGGCGGTCGGTCGAGATCGAAGAAACCGATAACGGGCGGGTGCGGGTCACCGGCGCACGCGGCCGTGCACCGACCGAAACCTACAAGGCCAGCGCAACCTGGCAGGATGGCTACCGCGTCGGCGCGACCTGGACGATTATCGGTGAGGCTGCTGCCAGCAAGGCAGCCAAGGTGGGCGAAGCAGTTGTGACGCGAGTCTCGTCGCTGTTGTCCGCGGCGGGTTCAGCGCCGTTCAGCGAGACTTCGATCGAGATCATCGGCGCCGAATCGAGCTATGGCGCGAACAGCCAGGCGCGAGGCGCGCGCGAGGTTGTGCTCAAGATCGCCGCGAAGCATGGCGATCCCAAGGCGCTGGAGCTGCTGGTCCGCGAATTCACCTCCGCCGGCACGTCGATGGCGCCCGGATTTACCGGCATGGGTGGCAACCGCCCCAAGGTCATGCCGCTCGTCCGCCTCTTTTCGACTGCGGTCGACAAGGCGATCGTCGACGTCCAGGTGAATGTCGAAGTCGAAGGACAAGTGGTCGCTCTGCCGGATGTGCCAAGGCCGTCTTCCGCCAACCCGCCAGTCGATCAGGAGCCCGAACGGTCCACACCGCTTGCTGCGACCGGCCTTACCAAAGTTCCGCTGATCGAGCTCGCGTGGGGCCGCAGCGGCGACAAGGGCAATCACGCCAATATCGGCATCATTGCGCGGCGGCCCGAATTTCTTCCCTACATCCGGCATGCACTGCAGCCCGATGTCGTGGGCGCCCTGTTCCAACATTATGCGCCCGCTGAAGTGCGGCGCTTCGACCTCCCCGGCATCCATGGCCTCAACTTCATGCTCTACGACGTTCTGGGCGGCGGCGGCATCGCCTCGCTGCGCAATGATCCGCAGGGCAAGGGCTATGCGCAAATCCTGCTCGGCATGGAAATTGCCGTGCCGGCCGATCTCGTCCGTTCCTGAACACCAGCTCTCACGCACCATCTTACCGGAGTAAAGCCATGTCGATCGAAGCAAACAAAGCCATTGTCCAACAGTTTCTGGCCAAATTCGGAAGCGGCGATGCCGACGGTCTGATTGACAGCCTAACCGACGACGCGACCTGGTGGATCGGCGGCAAGCCCGACCAGCTTCCGCAGGCCGGAATGAAGACCAAGGAAGGGATCAGCGCCGTCCTGCGCGGTATCGGCGCGAAGATCCCGGGCGGTATCGACATGCGGATCCGCGGCATGATCGGCGAAGGCGACAAGGTCGCTGCCGAGGTCGAAGCGCATGGCGAGATCACGAACGGGCGCATCTACAATAATGAATATCACTTTCTGTTCACGATCCGTGATGGCCGCATCGCGGCGGTCAAAGAATATAATGACACACTTCATCTGAAGACCATTTTCGCGGCGTGACCGCTTGCACGCTCGCGACGCGGTCGTCGCAGACCCAAAGCCTGAAAGGGAGCCGTCAGTCTCATGATTAGCGCCGACACGAAGCCGGAAGAGAGCCCCTATGCGCTTTGGCAGCAAACGGTGTCGGCGCGGTACAAGGATCGCTCCTTTGTCGCGCGCAACCGCTCGGGCGTCGAGGTCGATCCGGTTTACGGTGGGCTCGACCGTCATGGCAACGAAGCCGAAATGCCCGGGCAATATCCCTATACGCGCGGCATTTACCCGATCCATTATCAGTTCCAGCCGTGGATGGACCTCCAGATCATTGGCTTCGGCCTGCCCTCGCAGACCCGCGAGCGGATGGATCTTCTGCTCGAACAGGGCGGCTCGAAGGGCTATTTCGATCGCGAAGCCTACAATTTCATCTTCGATATGCCGACGTCGATGGGCTATGATCCCGACCACCCCGGGGTGCGCGGCAGCATCGGCGACTGCGGCATTTCGGTCTGCAAGGCGCGCGATTACGAGATCCTGCTCGACGGCAAGGATCTGGCGAAAACGACGGTCTCGATGGTCCTCAACGCGGGGTCGCCGGCCATGCTCGGGCTGTATCTCGCAGCGGCCAAGCGCCGCGGCTTTGCATTCGACAAGCTTGGCGGCAATCTCACCAACTATATCTGGGATTTCTTTGGCCATAGCGGCGGAACGAACTTCTCGCCGCGCGGCAGCTACCGGCTGATCGCCGACATCGCGGCCTATTGCGCCGAGCATGTGCCGCTGTGGAATCCCCTCACCATCAGCGAGCATAATATCTGCGAAGCCGGCGCCACGAACGTCCAAGCCGTCGCCTATTCGATCGCTGCGATCATTGCGGTCAACGAGGAGTGCGTGAAGCTCGGCATCGACCCCGACACCGTCGTACCACGCTTCGGATTTCACGTCCGCTACGGCGAGAATTTCTTCGAAGAGGTCGCGAAGACCCGCGCGCTGCGGCGCGTCTATGCGAAGGTGAACCGCGAGCGTTTCGGCTGCAAGAAAAGCGGTTCGCTCCAAGCGCGCATCCATGCCCAGACCGCAGGGTCGCTGCTGACCGCGCAGCAGCCGCTGAACAATCTCGTCCGCAACGCTTATGGCGCGCTGGCGGCCGTCCTGTCCGGCGCCAACGGCATGACGATCAACGCCTATGACGAGGCACTCGGCCTGCCGACCGAAGAAGCGGTGACGCTGTCGCTGCGCACAAGCCAGATCATTGCTGAGGAAACCGGCGCCGTTCATGTGTCCGACCCGTTCGGCGGATCCTATTATGTGGAAGCGCTCACCGACGAGATCGAACGCCGGGTGTTCGAGATCATCGCCGACATCGACGACCGCGGCGGGCTGATCGCCTGCATCGAGTCAGGCTGGATCAAACAGCAGGTCTCTGCCGCCGCCTACCAATGGCGTCAGGAAATCGAGAGCGGCGCGCGAACGATGGTCGGCGTCAACAAATATACCACCGACGAACCCGAGCAATTTGCGGTGTTCCAGCCCGATCCCGAAGCCGCGCGCCTTGCGATCGCCGACGTCGAGCGGCACCGCCGCGAACGCGATGCGACGCGCTGCGCGGCGGCGCTTGAAGACCTGCGCCGTGCGGCGGTCGAGGTCAACGAAGGCCGGGCGATCGGGTCGGTAATGGCAAACCTTGTCGCCGCCGCCGAAGCCGATGCAACGCTCGGCGAGATGCAGGCCATTCTTCACGAAGTCTTCGGGCGCAACAAATAGGAAACCGATCGCCATGCCAGATACTGCGCCGCAGCCGCGCGTCCTCCTGACCAAGAGCTTCATCGACAGCCATGATCGCGCCATTGCGACCATCGCGCTCGCGCTGCGCGACGCCGCGATGGAAGTGGTGCTGATCGACTATGAGCAGCCCGAAGATGTAGTCACCGTCGCGCTCCAGGAAGACGTCGATATTATCGGGCTGAGCTTCATGTCGGGAGGCCAGGTCGAAACCACGCAAAAGATCGTCGCCGAGCTACAGCGTCGCGAAGTCCCCGATTTGCCGGTGGTGGTCGGCGGGGTCATTCGTCCGTTCGACGTCGCGCCGCTCGAAGCCGTGGGCGTCCGGGAAATCTTCCGCGGCGGCGCACCGCTGACCGATGTTGTCGCGACGTTCGATCGCCTTGCCCGCGCCTATCGGAGTCACGTTTGACCGGGACGCGCGCAGGATCTGACGCGGCTTCGCTGCTGAAGGCGGTCCGCGATCGCGATCCGCTGGCGATTGCGCGCGCCATCACCGCGATCGAAAACCGCACGGCGGTAGGAACCGAACTGGCGGTCGCGGTGCGCGGCCGGGCCAGCCGGTGCCGAACCCTCGGCGTGACCGGGCCACCGGGCGCCGGCAAGTCCTCGCTCATCAATGCGCTTTTGCCCGAATTGCTGCCGAGATACCGCCGCGTCGCGATCCTGACGGTCGATCCATCGAGCCCGATCAGCGGCGGTGCGGTGCTGGGCGATCGCGTTCGCATGGCGGCGCACAGCGCAAATCCGGACGTTTTCATCCGGTCGCTCGCTGCGCGCGGCCACCTCGGCGGGGTGACGCGAACCACAAGATCGGTCATGGATCTACTGGCGGCCGCCGATATGGACCTCGTGATCGTCGAAACCGTCGGCACGGGTCAGTCAGAAGTCGAAGTTGCCAACCTGACCGATGTGAAGATCGTCGTGTGCGCACCCGGCCTTGGCGACGAGATGCAGGCGATGAAGGCCGGCGTATTGGAAATCGCCGACCTGTTGGTCGTGAACAAGGCGGATCTGCCCGACGCCGCGCGAACGGCCACACATTTGACAGCCATGCTGCACCACCGGGGCCATGAGGAACGCCGGTCCATGCTGTCGGTATCGACGCAAACTCGGGACGGCCTCAAGGCGCTCGGCGACGCGATCGACGACAGGTTCGCTGGGCTTCCGGCCGGCCCGCCCGACGCCGCCGCCGGAGGCGGGATATCACGATCGACGCTCGCTCAGGACGTTGCCGACGCCGCGGCCGCGCTGTTGCTCGGCACGTCCGACCCGCGCCTGACCACAATCGTGGAACACATGTCGCAGGGAAAATTGTCGCGGCACGAGGGCGCTAAAGCTGCCTTGGAGCTCCTGACCGACCTCGACGGCCCTTCAGAAGCAAGGATCTATTCGTGAACGCTGACCTGTTTTCGCTTTCCGGGCGTGTTGCCCTTGTCACCGGCGCGTCGAGCGGTATCGGCCGGGAGCTTGCGCTGGGCCTGGCCGCGGCAGGCGCACGCGTCGTTGCGGTGGCGCGCCGCGCGGACCGCCTCGACGGCCTCGTGCGGGAAATCGAGCAGTCGGGAGGAAGCGCGCTGGCCGCGCAAGCGGATGTGACCGACGCCGAGAGCATCGAGCGGGCTTTCGATGCCGCGGAGCGCGCCTATGGCACTATGAATGTCATCGTGAGCAATGCCGGCGTCACCGATGCCCGTAATTTCCTGAAGATCGAACCGGCGGCCCGGGATGCGGTTTTCGACACCAATTTTCGGGGCGTCTGGAATGTGGGTCAGATGGCTGCTCGCCGGCTCGTAGCGGCCAAGCAGGGCGGCTCGATCATCAACGTGGCGTCGGTGCTGGGGCTGGGCGTGCAACCCGGGCTGGCGAGCTATTGTGCGTCGAAGGGCGCAGTCATCCAGCTCACGCGCGCCATGGCGATCGATCTCGGCAAGCATAATATTCGCGTCAATGCTCTGGCACCGGGCTGGTTCAAGACCGAGCTGAACGAGGAATTTTTCGACAGTCCGACCGGAATCGAACGCATCGCGCAAATGCCTGCGCGCCGCCTCGGCAGGATCGAAGAGTTGGTCGGCCCTGTCGTCATGCTGGCAAGCGATGCGGGAGCCTTCGTCAACGGCTCGGTCATTGCGGTGGACGGAGCGCTGAACGCTCTGGTCGCCTAATGGCTTGACGCCCAATGGCGGCGCCGCCCCGAGCAAAGGGCGTGAAGCACTGCTACGCCATTGCGCCTCTCTTCAGCGCGATCTCCTTCCCGCCCGTCCCGCACCAAATGCGCCGAGCGGTTCGCGATCAGGTGAGTATCCCGGCCGCTTCGAGCGCCTCGATCGTCGCCGCATCCAGCCCCAGAATGTCTCGCAAGACATGCGCGTTGTCGCGCCCGTAACAGGGCGCGGATCGTGCGTATTCGGCGGGCGTGCGCGCGAGCTGGAATGGCGACGCCTCGACGACGGCGGTGCCCGAGAGAGAATGCGGCAGATGGACGAGGTGATTACGCGCCACAATCTGAGGATCATTGCCAAATTCTTCGATCGAAACCAGACGATGCGCGGGGATGCCGTTTTCCTGCAGAAGCTGTTCGATGACCGTGACCTCCTGCTGCCTAGCCCATTGCTCGAGCCGACGTTCCAAGGCGTCCTCGTCGCTCTTCCGCCCCTGGAATGTTTTCCATGCGGGCTCGTCGATTTGCGCGATCGCCGCAAGGCGTTCCCATTGCGCATCCGACTGCACCGCGATTGCGATCCAGCTATCCTCGGCATTGGTCCGGAAAACGCCGTGCGGGGCCATGGCGAGGTCCCGATTGCCCATCGGTCCCTGAACATTTCCCGTAACCGATGTTTCTGCGATCTGGGCGGCAAGGAACTGGACGCCAGCTTCGGTCTGCGACACGTCGAGCCAACATCCCCGACCGGTACGCCGACGATGGTCCAGCGCAGCCAGCGTGGCGGGGATACCGAAGCGCGGCGCGACGAAATCCGTATAGGGGCCATAGGGTCCAACCGGGGTCGCCCCCTCCATTCCAACGAGATTCTGGAAGCCAGCGATCGCTGCGCCATGGTTGCCGTAACCCGAGTAGCTGGCGAACGGTCCTGATTGACCGGTCAATGACGTACTGACCATGACCAGACCCGGATTATCTCTTGCCAGCTCGTCATAAGACAGCCCCCAACGCGCCATCTGCCCGGGCGTGAAGGATTCAACGAGGACATCCGCCCAGCGCGCCAGCGAACGCACGATGTCACGTGCTTCCGGCTTGGACAAGTCGAGCGACAGGCCGAGTTTTCCGGCGTTGCAGGTCTCATAGAGGGCGGATCGCTGCACATCATAATCGCCCGCTGGGAATGGTCCCATCAATCGCGCCGTCTCGACACGCTTTGCCGACTCTAGTCGGATAACCGTCGCGCCATAGTCGGCGAGATTTCGGCCGATGAGAGGGCCAGCCACGACCCAAGCAAGGTCGAGCACCTTGAGCCCGGCGAGGGGTTGCAACGAGGGCTCGGCTGCGATTTCTTCGGGCTGGCTGGTTGCTGACCATTCGCCGAGAATTTGCGCGCGATCGGCATCAAGCCTCGGCGCGGCAGTCGGGCGCGCGAATCCGTCCGGGCATGCACCGCCGAAGCCCCAAGGCAGCGAATAGTTTCCTTCCGGGCCGGCCACCGTGGCGAGGAAGCCGCGCGCCGCAAACTGTTCGCTCGCCAGCAGATCGGCAATCGTTTCGATCGGTGCGATACGGATGCCGCGATCGAGCGCGATCTGCATGAGGTTCGCTTTGCGGAATCGCGCGAGGAAGGCCGACACATGGCGGCGAGCCTCCTCGAGCATTTCCCAGCTGATGTCGCTTTCGAGCCGTCCGTGCAGCGTCGTCCAGTCCCAGTCGTGAAAGGTCTCGGGAAGCGCGGACTCCTCGATCATCCAAGCGAACAATTTATTGGTCGACGGACCGGTCGCGGGTCCCATCGCCAAGTGCATTTCCGCAAGCCCGTCGGCAATCGGCCACTTCGATCGCCGGGTAAGCGAGCCGCTTCCGCTGAGATCCATTGGCCCACCCTTGCCGCTCGATAATGTGGCGCCGGGTCGGGGCACGAAATTCTCATGACCGATGGATTCGGCAAGCACCGCGCCGAGAGTGCATTGCGGAAGGGTTTGAAGAATGGCGAGATCGATATGCTGCCCCATTCCACTGCGCCCGCGCTCGGCATGCCCGATCAGGGCAGCTCCGGCGGCGGTTGCAGCGCCGTGTAGATAGGCCTGAGGGGCGCTGAGCCGAAGCGGCCGGCCCTCGTTGTCGCGGGTGAGTAACAGTGGCCCGCCCGCAGCCCAGAGGATCAGTTCGCTGTCCAGCCAGTCCTTTTTGGGGCCAGTGAGGCCGTAAGGCGTGATGGATACGTGAACGAGCCTGGGATTAAGCGCCGCCACTGCAGCCGGATCGAGCCAGTCCGGGCGACCGTCACTGGGAGCGGTGGAATCAAGCAGAATATCCGCCGACCCTAGCAACTTCGCCCAAGTCTTCGAATCCGTCGCCGGATCGCAGACAATCGAACGCGTCCCAGAGGCGTAGGCGGCCCAATAGAACGAGTCTTCACCTTGACTCCAATCGGGCGCGAAAGGAGGCTGAAGTCGACCATCACTGCCGCCTGGCGGCTCCATATGAACCACATCTGCACCCAGTTGGGCCAAGATGTGCCCGGCCAGCACACCGCGATGATCCGTGACGTCCAGAACCCGATATGGCGAGAGAAAGCCGCTATGGTTGTCTCTCATCCGTATCATCCTCCCTTCGCGGGCGTCCGAGAACCCTGCGGTGTTGTAATTTGCGCACCATAATGCCCCGCCCCCACACGGGTCAACACTTGCTTGCGGCAAGCTATTAGAATTCAGGCTTTCGCATATATTCGGCCGTGCCGTCCCAGGGGCGTTGGTAAAAGCCTAGCTGTCGAGAAAGGGGAGATTGGTCCGATTGGGCTGGCCCCCGCGAAAACTGGCCCTGACCTTTGCCCCGGTGTCACGGGCGATGCTTATCCGTAACGCCAGGCACGACGATCATCGAATTGAAACGCTTCAAGGCGGATGGATCGATCCAGCGCCGCCTGAAAAGGTTGTCAAACTGGTCATCTGGTTTCCGACGCTGAGCGCGTCTGACACGTTGCAAAACGAGGTTTGCTCATAATTTGATGTCGGCGAAATGTCGTCACAGAATGCCCGATGACCGGGATCAGGTCGAAGCTGCAGTGTCGTGGTCGCGCTACAAGCCACCGCTATGAGTCGGCGACAATTGAGCCCGCCAAGTGCAAGGGCGCGCTGATCAAGGTTGGCCGGTTGCGGTCAGTCCGCTTCTAGACTTGGAACGCACGAAGCAGACGCTCCTATTGAGATCCACGAGCGGCAATTCGATTGGCGATTGAAATCGTGCCTGGAGGCGGCCGCATGAAATTCAACGAGCCGCGCGCTCTAACGCTCACAGGTCGCTTACAGCAATCGTTGCCACCAACCGACATCATGCCAAGCATCGAACTTTCGTCCGACTTCGCGGTAAATGCCGACCAGCTCGAAGCCCATAGCTTCATGCAGGCCGACGCTTGCTTCGTTTGGCAGCGCGATGCCGGCAAAGGCAGCGTGATAACCCATGCTTGCTGCGGCGGGCAGCAGCCGGGAGTATAAGGCGCCCGCCACGCCCCTCCGTTGCGTTCCGGGCGCCACATAAACTGCTACATCGATCGATGTCCTGTATGCCGCGCGAGTGCGATGCTCAGAGGCGTATGCGTAGCCGACAACCTGCCCCTCCACTTCGGCAACGAAATAGGGATGGTGCGGCAGAATAGTGGCGATACGCCTTTCGATCTCCGTAATGTCAGGCGGCACTACCTCGAAGGAGATGGTGGTGTCACTGACATACGGCGCGTAAATGGCCTGAACGGCTGGCGCATCACCCATGACTATTTGACGCACATGCATGGTTGTACCGCTCCGGAATCAGATTTTGTCCAGACTGGCGTGCCACTTCCGGGCAATCAAGGCATTACGCCCTCTGTTGCGTCTGGCACATGTAGAGGCTGCCCGGCCGCGGGCCACTCCTTCGCACGCCAACATCCGTACGCATCGAATATTTCCGATGGGCATTGACGCGAGAAAACCTATCGGATAATTCCGATGCATGAACACGGACACCGCCCTTGCCGCGCTCGCCGCGCTGTCTCATCCTACCCGTCTTGAAGCTTTCCGTTTACTGGTTCAGCATGAGCCTGAAGGACTGTCGACCGGCCAGCTCGTGGATGCCTCGGGGCTAACCCAAAGCACGTTCTCCACACATCTTGCGGTCTTGGCAAAGGCCGGCTTGGTCAAATCGGAAAAGCGCGGGCGTCAGTTCATCCAACGCGCGGAGATCGATGCGCTGAAGGGTCTAATGCTCTTCCTCGCGAAAGACTGCTGCCAGGGCCGCGCCGAACTGTGCGAACCGCTCCTCGCCGAACTTTCCTGCTGCTGATCGGCGCGACCTGCGCCGAGGGAGATTTTCATGGCCGACAAGATTTACAACGTGCTGTTCCTGTGCACCGGCAACAGCGCGCGCTCGATCCTCGCCGAGGCCTTGTTGAACCGCGACGGCAAGGGGCGCTTCCGCGCATATAGCGCGGGCAGCTTCCCGAAGGGCGAGGTCCACCCCCAGGCATTGGCGCTTCTCGGCGAACTCGGCTTCGAAACCGCCGAACTCCGCTCGAAGAGCTGGGACGAGTTTTCCGAACTCGATGCCCCGGTCTTCGATTTCATCTTCACCGTCTGCGACAATGCCGCCGGCGAGACCTGCCCGATCTGGCCGGGCAAGCCGATGAACGCACATTGGGGAATCGAGGATCCCGCCGCGGTAGAAGGCCGCGGCCAGCGCGAAGCTTTCGAACATGCCCTGCATTATCTCTCGAACCGCATCTCGCTCTTCCTCGCGCTGCCGCACGAAAGCATCGACGAGATGGCGATGGACCGGAAGCTGAAGGAGATCGGCCGCACCGAAGGCGCCACCGGCGGACAGGAGGCGGACGCATGACCGCCGACATCGTCATCTACCACAATCCCGAATGCGGCACGTCGCGCAACACGCTCGCGCTCATCCGCAATACGGGGATCGAGCCGCATGTCGTCGAATATCTGAAGACGCCGCCAGCACGCACGCTGCTCGAACAGCTGATCCAGCGCGCCGGCATTAGCCCGCGAGACCTGCTACGCGAGAAGGGCACGCCTTATGCCGACCTCGGTCTCGGCAACGAGAGCCTCAGCGACGCCGCGCTTATCGATGCAATGATGGCCCACCCTGTCCTCATCAATCGCCCACTCGTGGTGTCGCCGCTCGGGGTCAAGCTCTGCCGCCCGTCCGAAGCCGTGCTCGACATCCTTCCGGCCCGCCAGCACGGCGCCTTCGCCAAGGAAAACGGCGAGCAGGTCGTCGATGCCGCCGGCAATCTCGTCCAAGAATGAGGGCAGCAACATGACCACTGCCGCGAAACGCGAACGCCTGTCGTTCCTCGACCGCTATCTGACGCTCTGGATCTTTCTTGCCATGGGCCTCGGCGTGTTGCTCGGGTCGGTCTTCAAGGGGCTGCCCGCCGTGATCGACGCCATGTCGATCGGCACGACGAACATCCCGATCGCCATCGGCCTGATCCTGATGATGTATCCGCCGCTCGCCCGGGTGCGCTACGATGAGCTGCCGCGCGTGTTCGAGGACAAGCGCGTACTCGCGATTTCGCTGATACAGAACTGGATTATCGGACCCGTGCTCATGTTCGCGCTCGCGGTCATCTTCCTCGCGGATAAACCCGAATATATGACCGGCCTGATCCTGATCGGTCTCGCCCGCTGCATCGCGATGGTGATCGTGTGGAACCAGCTCGCCAA
Source organism: Sphingomonadales bacterium (assembly GCA_017309275.1). Classification (GTDB taxonomy): domain Bacteria; phylum Pseudomonadota; class Alphaproteobacteria; order Sphingomonadales; family Sphingomonadaceae; genus Sphingopyxis. Next base: position 43,316 of record JAFKLT010000056.1, read on the forward strand.
GGGCGACAATCAATATGTCGCCGCGCTCGTCGCCTTCAACTCAATCTTCCAGATCCTCTTCTTCAGCATTTACGCCTGGTTCTTCCTGACCGTCCTCCCGCCGCTGTTCGGCCTCGAAGGCAGCGTGATCGACGTGAGCTTCTGGACCATCGCCGAGGCGGTCCTCATCTATCTCGGCATCCCCTTCCTCGCAGGATATCTCACGCGCCGCTTCCTCGCCCGCGCGAAAGGTGACGAATGGTACGAGACGCGCTTCCTGCCCAGGATCGGCCCGATCACGCTCGTCGCGCTGCTGTTCACGATCGTCGCGATGTTCAGCCTCAAGGGCGGCGAGATCGTCACCATCCCTGCCGACGTCTTCCGGATCGCAATCCCGCTCACCATCTACTTCGTCGTGCAATTCCTTATCAGCTTCTGGATGGGGAAGCTGATCGAGGCCGATTATCCCCGCACGACGGCAGTCGCCTTCACCGCGGCGGGCAATAATTTCGAGCTCGCGATAGCGGTCGCCATCGCTGCCTTCGGCCTTGCTTCGCCGGTGGCCTTCGCCGCGGTTATCGGCCCGCTCGTCGAAGTTCCAGTCCTCATCCTCCTCGTCAACGTCGCCCTCCGCCTCGGACGCCGATGGTTCCCGGCGACCACGCCTTCAGAAGCCCGAGTATCATGACAGAACAGACCCATCACCGCTTGCGGACACTCTCCGACCCGGACCATCTCCCGGCGCTCAGCCCCGAATATCTTCGCGCGCAGCCCGCGCGCGGCCTCGGACCGCTCGATCCCGCGCCGCGCATCCTTTTGCTCTATGGCAGTTTGCGCGAGCGTTCTTATTCGCGGCTCGTCGTCGAGGAGACAGCGCGCCTGCTCCAGTTCTTCGGCTGCGAGACACGCATCTTCGACCCGTCCGATCTCCCTCTGCCCGACCTGATTGCCGACGACGACCATCCTGCCGTGGAGGAACTTCGCCGACACTCGCTCTGGTCCGAAGGCCAGGTCTGGTGCAGCCCCGAGCGCCATGGACAGATCACGGGCATCATGAAGGCACAGGTCGACCATCTTCCGCTCGCCTACAAGGGCCTCCGCCCGACGCAGGGGCGTACGCTCGCGGTGATGCAGGTGTCGGCCGGGTCACAGTCGTTCAACAGCGTCAATACGCTCCGCATCCTCGGCCGCTGGATGCGGATGATCACCATCCCCAACCAGTCGAGCGTCGCAAAGGCGTACCAGGAGTTCGACGAAGCCGGGCGCATGCTGCCATCGAGCTATTATGACCGGATTGTCGACGTTGCTGAGGAGCTTGTCCGCTTCACCGTCCTCACCCGCGGGCATGCCGACCAGCTCGTTGACCGCTATTCGGAGCGCAAGGATCGGAAAGAGCAAGTGGTGACGCCAGCCGAATTAGCTGGAATTCCGGGCACCCGTTGAACATTTCTGGCCGTTTGGAGACAGGCAGCTTTTAGGTGCCAAACAAAGAGAGCTGACGTTCCGATGCAGTCTGGAACGCTCGCTCTCTAGGATAACTGACGTTAACTCGGGGTCAGCTGCCAACCACAATACGCCGTCCCGATTTAGCGCTCGGGATGTCGCTTGCGCCGAAAGCTGGCGGAGAGGCCGCGAGAAGTGGCGGATTGGCAATGCGCACAACACGGCCGTCTATCAATCTCAACATCAATCCTCAGAGCATCCCGCTGATCAGGCGAATAGCTGACCCGTCAAGCAGCGCCGAAGGTCTTTGGTTTGGTCAGTTGGGTTGGGCATCCTGCGCTAGCTAGCTGACGAATCCTGTAGGAACAGCACCTCGGAATCGCTGCGAAGCCAACGACGTTCGCCAAACATGTAATTGTGGATCTGCTCGACATCGAACTGCTGGAACGGGCCGAAGGTGTCCATCATCATCGCGCGAGATGATTCCAAACCCTCTCGTTGGCTGTCCGCGATCCAAGACAACGATACAAACTCATACGCGACGCGCGCGACCAACTGCTGAGCGATGCCAACCACGCCCCCGGCTTCGTGAATGCAATGAAGAGCATAGTCGCTCGCTGGGTCAAATTCGATCTGCCAACCGGGCGCGGCCATCTGCCTGCACAGTTCGTCCATGCTCGCCCCGACGATGATAAAGATGTTGCCCTCGATAAAATCTAAAAGGTGATGGGACTCCCGGATGGTGAGGATGAAGGGCGTGTAGGGTGCCCAAGCAAAATCGTTCTTGTCGCCGTTCAGAGTCCAGAACACCCACCGCTCGTGGGCGAACGGCTCGAAGATCGCTGAATAGTCGGGCCGCGCACCAGCTATTACCGCGTAAGCAATGCCCGGTTCCGGGCGAGAAATCGCAAAACCTGTCCTTTTGGCTTCAGCGATGCACTCGTTCAGCGCTTCGACATTAGTGCGCTCAGGGAGGGTGACCGCTTGCCGCATCGTCTCACCAGGCGCTCCTCGGTAGCCCACCGCACGATCAGTCTCCAAGAAGCTGCGTAGCTTCTCCATCTTCTCGGCTTGCCGCCTCCCTCGACCCCCTTGCTTCGGGCTGCTTTTCACCTCGATAGGCACGGGATCGGAAGCACCAAGTAGACAAACATCGCCATAGCGGATGGTGTTGGTAATGTCGGAAAGGACTGCCGGCACCTGATGCTCAAGGGCACTGAATAGGCACTTCAACTCGCTAACCAATCCCTCTTTGCCGCGGATCATCCCGGCATCGCGTTTTATGGCGAAGTGGTCGGTGTCATAGTAGGCGTGCTTGATCGCGAACTTGTCGAGATAGATGAACGCCAGCGCGTCCCCACAGCATTTCCAGATGTAAATCTGCTTGGCGTATCCGTTGATGAATCCCGCTGTGCGCTTGACCTTTGTTCTAAGCGCCTTGCTGATTTCCTTCGATCCCCGGCCTGTTTTCAATTGCCGGATCAGTTCCTTGTGCGCAGCGCGATGCTTGTCTTGCATCCGCTCTGCGCGAATGATCTCCTTCAAGACGAGGAGGTTTAGGGCTTTGACCGAAGCAAAATCGTCGTGATCCGCTTCAATTGTGCGGAGCAGCCTTACCATTTCGAAGAACGGCTTCTGTCGCCGACCTACCATCATTAGCGTTGTTCCGACCTTAGGTTAGAAGGGCTTACCGTTATCCCAAGCATCGCCAAATGGCGATCGCGGAGGCGGCAATGAGCCCTTAGCCACAATTTGCACCGAGCAGGTTCCTTAGTGCATTTGTTCCCTATTTGTTCTATTCCGGCATTTGAATCGGAGACCAAATTCGAGGACGACGCGTGCTCACCATTCCCGGGTTCCTTATTTCTGGATATCCAGATTTCTTGCAATCCACATTTGTGGATTGCAAGAAAGGCCGATTTCTGTATTTCTCCGCCAGATGCGAACCGCCCAGGGCGGGCCGCAATGGGGAGGGGGCGCCTGATGGTCGACAAGCAGATCGTGGACGGTGGTACCGCGGATGGCGAAAACAAGTCGCTCAATTTCAAGGTGAGCGCCGACTTCAAGAAGGACTTCAAAGGGTTCGCCGTCGCGCAAGGCATGACGATGACAGACCTTCTCAAGGAAGGCTTCGCGCTAACGAAGAAAAAGCGGCAGAAGTGATGCTGACGGCGCCGTCGCGGCTGACCGGACTCCGGCGATGACAGCGCACGCGCCCGATGCGGCGTTCGCTGGCGCCGAATGGTTGTTTTCGATCGGCCGCGGGGATGTCCCGGCCGTCGAAGGATTGGTTCCGGTTGCCTCGTTCGATCGCGAAGGGCAGAATCCGGATGTCGTAGCCATGATCGAGCGTGCGGCCAGCTATGGGGCACGCGCGGTCTTCTTCGAGGCGCAGCGACAAGGACGGGCCCCGGTCGCGCAGGCGTTCGTCTTCGATACCAAGGACCATCCCGACGACGAAAAATTTGCCGAGCTTCACAAGCGACTATGGAGCTGGGGCGGCGTGCCGCTAGTCTATCGCGCAGGACCGGGCGTCATACAGTTGTTTCGCTGCGCACACGAGCCGGATTTCGTCGGCACGGACGATCGTCCTATATGCAATCCGATCCGCACGCTGGAATTGGGCGCGGCGATCGCGGAGCAAGACGTCTGGTGGGACGCGCAACGAATCCGCAATGGCGCGATCTGGGATGACCCCGACGCCTGCCTGCTCATGCTGTCCGCGACCAAGTCTGCTCACCGCAAACTGGTCGCCGGGGTCCGCGCGCTCGCCATACAGCTTTCGGACAGCGAATTGCTTGACCCGGCGCTGCGCCGCCGGCTGCTCATCCTGTCACTGCTTATCGCATATCTCGAAGAGCGACTGGTCTTGCTCCCCCATGATTTCGCGAGCGCCCTGCCCGGTGCTTCTCGCTTCTTCGAGGTTCTTGCCGACGGTCCGGCGCTGATCAGGCTACTCGAATCGCTCGAGGCAAGATTCAACGGCCATGTCTTTCGACTTCGCGACAGCGAACGGGCCGCCTTGGTCAAAACTTCCGATCTCGCCCGCTATGCGCGATTGGTGCAGGGCTCTGAAGATGAAACAGGCCAGCTCAGCTTCTGGCGGCTGTATTCGTTCCGAGACCTGCCGGTCGAGCTGATCAGCAACATCTACCAGCTCTTCGTGAAAGACGAGGCCAGCTCCATCTACACGCCGCCGGCGCTTGTTCGACTGATGCTCGAGGAGGTTCTCGATTGGGATCGGATCGACGCGCTGATGGAAAGCGAGGGAGTCATCCTCGATCCGGCATGTGGTTCGGGCGTTTTCCTCGTCGAGGCGTACAAGCGGCTCGTGCTCCATTGGCGTTCGCGCAACGGATGGGTGCATCCCGGCGTGGAAATTCTTCGCGGGCTGCTCCAGCGCATTCATGGCGTCGATCTCGAAGAAGGCGCGGTCGAACTCGCAGCATTCAGCCTCTGCCTCAGCCTGTGCGACGCCTTGAAGCCGGAGGATATTCGCGCAAGCGTAAAACTATTCCCACGCCTTGCCGGCGAGACGCTCCATTGGAGCTGCTTTTTCGACGCGAAGAAAAATGGCCTTGTCGCGCAGAAGGTCGCGATCATTGTCGGCAACCCGCCCTTCGCCTCGTCGCTGACGACCAAGGGTGCTCGCGATTGCGCCGCGTCGTACGCGAAGGAATACGGCCCCCTCGCCGACAAGCAGCTCGCCTACCTGTTTCTCCACGAAGCTATGGCGATGGCGACGAAGGGTGGCATTCTAGCAATGATCGAGCCGTCGGGGTTCCTGTACAACCAGAATGCCCATTCGGTCCGCCAAGCGTTCTTCAAAACCTGGCGTGTCCGCGAGCTATTGGACTTTGTGTCCGTCCGGGGACTATTTAAAAAGGGAAACGCCGATCCGAAGATTGTCGTTGTAATCGCAGAGGCGGAAGATCCCGAAGTCGACGGCCGCCTCCTGCACGCAGTTTTCCGACGCAACGGCCGGGCCACCGCAGAGCAGGGATTCGACATTGATTATTACGATCTTCACTGGATCCGCAACATCGATGCCCAACAGTCGCGGGACATCTGGCGGGCCAATCTGCTGGGCGGCAGCCGGGCGCACGATCTGATCAAGCGGCTGCGCACCTATCCCACGCTGCGGCAATTCGCCGAACAGCGGCAATGGGATTTCGGCGAGGGCTATATTGCGGGACAAAAGGGTATCTCGCGCCCCGCCACCCATCTCATCGGCAAACCGCTCCTTCCCACCAGCGCGCTATCCAGCGCCGGTCTCGACACGAGCAATCTTGCTGTCGTGCCCAAGCAGCCAATCAAGGATACGAAGACGGAGCGTCGGTTTACGCCGCCGCTCCTGCTCATCAAAGAGCATGAAGATCTGCACCACGGGATGTGGACGGGTCACTATCTTACCTATAAGCACGAGATCGTCGGCCTTGCGGCACCACGCGGTCAGCTCCCTCAACTCGCGGCGATCGGCGAGTGGCTTGAACGGGAGTCGGTAGCTCTGCGAGCCTATATCGCGGGCATCAGCCCCCGCCTGTTTACGCAGCGTGCGACGGCGATCCTGAACGCAGACGTGCTTGCCCTACCCTATCCCGAAAGCGGGAATCTGGATCTCAGCGATAACGAAAGGATCATTGCTGAAGACATCGTCGAGCATCAGCGCGATTTCATTCGGCTTGGTACGGGTGCCGCCATCATGCAGGCAGCCCCGCCGGCGGCCCTTGAAGCCTTCGACAAGGTGTTCACGCGGCAGTTGAATTCGATCTATTCGCGTAAGCCGCTGCGCGCGCTTCCCGCACAAAAATGGTCCGGCGCGATTTGCCGGGCCTTTGCGTTCGGTGATGGCCAAGTCGATTGGACGGGTGCCGATGAACTACGCATCAAACTCGACAGCTTGCTGCGCGAGCGGCGGGGCTCGAGCCTGACGATCACGCGGATTACGCGACTGTACGACAAGGAATTCGTTTTTCTGCTTAAACCCGACCGGCACCGTTTCTGGACCCGATCGGTCGCTCTTCGCGATGCCGACGATGTTCTCGCCGATCTGCGAGGTCAGGGTTTCTGATATGCTGGCCGACGACGGTGAAAGCGTTGGTCATGCGGGTTCGCTTGACGCCGGCGTGCATCTTCCCGGCGAATGGTTCTCATCCCTGATCCGCTTCCTACGCGATGCCCTTCCGGGATGGCGCGACGATCCTGCCCGCGAAACGGCGACAGGGGAGACGAAGTTGACCGCGCAACTCTGCGCGCGCCTGGCCAGCCTGACAAGGCACACTCCGGGATGGGATTTTCTTCAGTTCCGGCGCGAGGAGCCCGACGAAACCAGCGGCAATCGCGCAATCGATCTCGCCGTCGCGCCCTGCGGCGATGTCATATGGATCGAAGGGCGGGCCTACACCGAGTATCAGACCCTGCTGCCCGTGGAATGCAAGCGCCTCCCCACGCCTCCTGGCTCTGACCGCGACGAGCGCGAATATCTGATCAGCCGTTTCAGCAGCGCGGGCGGAATCCAGCGGTTCAAGGCGGGCCACCATGGGGCTGCGCACAATCGCGCGGCGATGATCGGGTACTTGCAGGCCGAAGATTGCGCCTTCTGGCGAACGCAGCTCGATAGTTGGATCAACGGCATTGTGGCGGAGCCGGTGGAAGGATGGTCCGAAAGCGACAAGATCACATTGCACGACCATGACGCCGGAGCGCGTCTTGCCGCTCTGCAGTCCAACCATGTCCGGAAGCCTGGCCTAGCGCCAATCCTCATCGATCACCTTTGGATCGAAATGTAGGTCACGCGTAAAGGCGTATGCGATCCGGAGCAGCCCGCTCCCCGAGACGACGATCGACAAGTTCGATCAACTTCCAAAGGCGCTCGAGATCAACGCCGCCGATCTTGCACTCCGCCGTCAGCCTAAGATTCCCGTCGCCTGAAGCGTCGGGCGGGAGGTCATTGCGCCACCGATCCCGGACCGCTCTTATGAATCGGCGTCCCGCTCGAAGTGTAGTCGCGCGTGCTGCCCAGCCGCTTCAAGCACCTCGTCAATGAGTGTGAAGATGCGGGCGACGAAGGTATCCGACATGTACCAGACCCAAGGCCGGCCATTTGTCGTCGCCGACTGGAACCAGCCCGCCGGCCAGTTTTTGACGCGGTTTCCGAAGGACTCACGCTCCTCAACCGGCCACTCGAATCCGTTGTGGAGAATCTTGTTACGGTAGCCGAACAGCGCTTCGAGCACGGCTTTCAGATCGGTGGGAAAATGCGGCTCGAGACCCGACGCCGCGGCGAGCTGGAGGATTCCGGTGACGATATCGTCGCGGACCTCGCTCTTCCCATAATAATAGTGCGCATCCCAGAAGCGCGCGACCGCGCGGACCGAGCGCTCGGAATCCGGATCGTGGCCGAGAACATCCTCGCCCATCTTACCGATCCCGCGATAGATACCGACGAACAGATTCTCGACGAAGGGCGCGAGCATGCCCACGGCGGCGGCGCTGCGCGCAGCATCATGATAGACCGAGGTATGGACCTCGTCGGTCCACATGCCGACGAGATGATCGCTACCGATCTCTTTCGCGCGCTGCGCAAGCCGTTCGATTTCGTCAGATTGCTGCGTCGCTGCGGTGCGTGCGGCGGCGAGCGCGCCGCGGATCGCGATCAGCTGGGCGTCGAGGTCGAACTCTTCGAAATAGAAATGCGCGTAATCGCGGTTGGTCAGTTGGAACATGAGACGATGATAGCCATGCGGCGCCAATAAAAAATGAAAAACGACAAGCGCGGCGCTATATCCCGATCATGCCTGTAATCTCCTCGATGACCCTCCCGCGCCCCAATGACTTCGAGGAGTTCGAGCGCGTGACGCTCGCCGCCCTCGCGCAGCGCTGGCAATCGCCCAATCTTCAGAAGAACGGCCGCAAGGGTCAGAAGCAGGCGGGGGTCGATATCTACGGCGTCGACGAGATCGGCCGCCCGGTCGCGATCCAATGCAAGAATTACGCGCAGGCGCCGAAGCTCGCGCTGATCAAGAAAGAGATCGCGAACGCCGGGGCGTATAAGGGCAAGCTGGGTACGCTGTACATTGCGACATCGGCCGATCACGACTCGAAGCTCCAGCAGGAGGTGCGCCTTCTATCCGAAGCGCGCGTTGCGTTGGACAAGTTCGCGGTCGCGATAATCTTCTGGGACGAGATCGTAGACGGGCTCGCGCTGAACCCGCAGGTTATGAAGAATTTCTACCCGCAGATACACCTGCCCGCGCCGACTCACGTCAACAAGGAGCGGCTGCTCGCGGCGCTCGAGCTCGGCTATTACGGTTCCTTCCTGTGGGACTATATCGAGCTGATCTATGGCGAGGTCGGATGGATGGCGCAGGAGGATACCGATCAGATCGAGGTGATCCTGCGCATCGTAGAACGGCGCGTGATCCAACTTCTCGATGACGCCGATCAAGCGGTCATCGGCAAGAGCCTCGGCAAGGTCCGCGTCGGCTGCAACAAGAAGAGAAAGAGCCAGAAATCCTGGCACCGCGTCGAGGACCATGCCAAACGGATCGCGACGCGCGTTAAGGCCGCGACGACTTTCCTCGACGTTGCCGAGGGCAATGCGCTCGGGGTCGGCATGTCGCTCGGCACAGTATACCTCCACGCCGACGACAAGCCGAAGAAAGCGGCGCGCGACGATATCCAGGCGCGCATCGCGGCGCTGGCGCCCGGAATCGATGCCGAGACGGTCGCCGCGGCCTTCAGGAAGGTCCGCTCGAAGCGCGCGGGCTATCAGTGGGCGCCGCCGATCTACACGAGCACCGAGCGGCAGATCCGATCGCTGCCGGCCTGACCGGCGCGCGAAAGCCAAGAAGCGGGGTCATGCAGCGAACCGTCGAGATTGCCGATTTCGAGCTCCCGCGCGGCGCCGTTTCGATTTCCGAGCTGATGGCGATGGACCGGGCAGGCTGGGAACATCTGCGCGCCGAAATCAACCTCCGCCACAAGGCCGATCCCGATAATCCGCTCGCGCGCTGCCGGCTGTGCCGCGCCGGCGTCTATATCAAGGCGCAGGTGACACGCGCGGGCCATATCCCGCTGTTCGCCCACTACGCCGGAAGCCCAGCCGACTGCCCGTGGTATCAGGGCGCCAATCTCGTCCCCGACGACGCGCGCGCCGCGCAATATCGTGGCCATCAGGAATGCGCGCTCCATCGTTCGATGTGTGACACGATTGCGGCGTTTTTGAAGGCCGATCCGCGCTGCACCCACGTCGCGGTCGATCGCTATCTCAAGCCGCATATCGAGGAGCGCGGCCGCTATCCCGATGTCTATGCCGAGCTGGGCCAAGCCGGAAAATTTGCTTTCGAGGTTCAGCTTTCCAAGCCCTTCGCCTTCGAAATCGCCGCGCGGCACTTACACTACAGGGCCGAAGGCGTCGCACTTATCTGGTTGTTCCGCGATATCGCGACCGAACTGCCGCAAGGGTTTCGCGACGTGATCGCCTTCCAGCGCGGCAATGCCTTTCTGTTCGACCAGGCGGCATTTGAGGCTTCGAACGACCGCGGACGGCTGATGCTCTCGGCGTGGCTCGGGGATAGTCGTGGTGGCTGGCTTAAACCACGGCTGGTGGGGCTCGACGATCTTGACCGCGGCAACGGCCGCTCGGTGTTTCTCGAGGATCGCCGGACGCCGCGCCTGCTCTCGCGCGGCCAGGAAGTGCGCGAGAAGTGGTGGCAGGCGCTCAAGACCGGCAAGCCGTTCGATTTCACTGATCCTATTGTGGACAAACAGTTCGGTCCCGCCTGGGACTCAATCAAAAAGTATGTGCCCGCACTTTCGGAATGGAAGAATGAGTTCTGGCGCGCGCATAATGCGCGCGGCCGTCCGCATTTTTTCGAGGTCGCCGCGATGCTCTTTTCGATCGCGCGGAGCGCGGCCGTTGGCGAAGAGCGCGTTTATGTTTCGCGCTACAAGGACAAGAGCCGGTTGGCCGCGATGCTTAACGCGCGCCTCTCAAACTCAAGCTACAAACCCTATGCTGACCTCGTCGAGACCATGCTTGCCAGAAGCGCTATGGCACATTGTCTGGGACGTCCATCGCTCCATAACGCGCTTGCGGAGGCGAGAGGCCACACGGCACAGGTTGGGCAGGAGCATCCGATCTGGGAAGCTGCTGCGCGGTTGTTTCCCGAAATATTCGACGGATTGCTCCGTGCGGAGCTGATCGATCTCGACCATTTGCCCAACTGGGCTAAGCCGATGCCCGCGCGCCCCACGAGGGGCCCTGAGCCATGACTGGAACGTATGGAGGAACGAGAGTGGCAAAACGAAAGCCTACGCTGTCGGATGAGCGCCTCGCCGATATCTGGAATGTTCGCGGCATCGACTACGCAGAGGGCGAACTCGCCGGCTTCGACAGGCTGATCTCGTCGGCGGTGAGCCGGTGCCTCGCTGACGATGAGGATAATCGCGCCGAACTCGCAGACCTTGTGTCGCTGGTGCTCGGCGAGCGAGTCTCGGTGATGATGCTCGACGCCTACGCGAGCGAGGCGCGGCGCGGGCAGCGCATTCCGGCTTCGCGTTTCCTCGCACTGATCGCAGTCACACGGCGCTTTGACATTCTCGATGCCATTCTGCGTGAAGTCGGCGGCAAGGCGCTCGATCGCAGCGATGCGCAAGTCTATCGCCTCGGCAGGCGCTATCTCGACAGTCTTCACGCCTCGCGGCGGCTCCGCGAAACCGAGGCCGAGATTTTCGATGCGGCGTCCTGATGGACCTAACCGGATGCGCTCCCAGCGAGACGAGGATCGACAGTGACGCGGAAAAGGAAGGCGCCGACGCCCAAAGGCAAGGGTAGAAGGGGCGGCCGTCCCGTGGCCGACCGGCTCGCCGTGCATCCGGTTTCGATGGCCGATCAGGCGGCGATCAAGGACGAACTCGTCGCCAATGCGGCCTTTCAGGTCGAAGCCTTCCCACAGTTGCAGGCCGACCTGCTGACGCTTTTCCGCCGCGTGCACCCGCTTCATCTCATCGCGATCGTCGGGCAATATGGGCTGTTCGCACCGGTTTCTAATCAAGGCATCGCCGACGGCACACTCATGGAAGGAATTCAGCAGCATCATGTCGAGCTGATGCAAGCCTTCGCCTTGGCCCTATCCGACGCCGAATGGGGCGTTTCGCCGGCGACGCCAAAGGATGTGGAACAGGCCGTTGACACTGTGAAGGCACTGGCTGACGCGTTCCACGCGCGCCGGTTTCTCGAGGCCGAGAATGTTGAGGAGAAGAGCGAGCGGTATCGCCTGATGTTGCGCGAGAAGATTCGTCTTCATACCCAGATGATCCGCAACTGGGGGCATTTCGGCCAAGTCGTCGACATCACGCGCCGCCTCTATTTGCCTCTCGATCCGCTCCTGCGCGAGGCGCACGGTTTCGCGGGGACCGAGCTCATCTCGGTCGCCAAGGCGATGCTGGACCTGCATCAAAAGCGATCGAGCGCGCGCTTTCAACAGCTCCAGCGCGTGTTCGCCGAACAGACCGTTCGCGGCGCGGTCAGCCGCTACTATGCGCTCTTCATGCCCAGCGAGGATCCGGCACCTTTCCTTGCCATGCTTCCCGCCGAATGGCCGCTTGATACCGTGCGGCAGCGCCTCCTTGCTCATGCCGACACGCAGCTTGCTAGACAGGCCTCCTATGCGCCGGACGATCTAGCGGCGACGACGGGGCTCCCTGCCGGGGTGGTCAACGCCGTCCTTGGCGCACTCGCCTTTGCGCCGGGCGCTCTCGCGTCGATGGACCGCGAGCATCTGTTCCTCGGTAATCCGGTCTGGACAGTGCCCGCGATCGACCTCGGATCGGACTATTTCGTCCCGGCGCCGCAGTCGATTTTTAGCTTTATCCACGCGATTATGCGGCGGCTGGCAACCACGCCCGAGCTAAAAAAGGCGCTCGAACGTCGCCGCGCTGAATTTCTCGAGACAGAACTGGCCGAGCTGCTCGCTGAGGCGCTGCCCGGCGCGCAAGTGCAATCGGATATCGCATGGTCGCTCGACGGCCGTCGCTACCAGACCGATGTGGTGGCGAAGCTCGACCGCGTCGTGGTGATTGCCGAAGCCAAATCGGCAGCGCTTACGGAGGCCGCGCTGCGCGGTGCCCCAGAGCGCGTCCGCAAGCATGTCGGCGAGTTGATCGTCGAGCCGTCGCAGCAGTCGCTGAGGCTCGCCGGCCTGATCGAGCGAGCCAGCGGCGGCGATGCTGATGCCCGCGCCATCCTGACGCCGTTCGGCGACGATTTTTTCGACGTCGACGAAGTCGTCCGCCTGTCGGTGACGCTCGACGATTTCTCGATCATCGCATCTTCCGAACCCGAACTGCGGCTAGCCGGCTGGTTACCCGAGGATGTGCCGCTCGGCTGCACAATGGGGATCGCCGACCTCGCCGCGGTCGTGGAAATTCTCGGCGACCCGGCGCGGATAATTCACTATCTCGCCGAGCGGCAACGGATTCAGAAGACGCTCCAGATACTCGGGGACGAGATGGATTTCCTCGGTTTCTATCTCGAGACGGGCTTCAACATCGCTGCGATCGAACGCAACAGGCCGCGGCTTTCGATCAGCGGCATGTCGGCCGAGATCGACCGCTGGTTCATCAATCGCGAGATCGGGCGGATGCAACCGCCGCCTCGATTTGCGATCGATCATTACTTTGCAAAGGTGATGGATGCTGTGCGGCGCCATGGGGAACCAGGATGGCTGACGATCACGCTCGATCTGCTGCGTGCCTTCGACTGCGACGAGCAGGCCGAGGTCGTCAAATCGCTCGGCCAGCTGCGTAAGGAGGCCATCCGGCGGCGTAATGATCGCGAGCGGACCGCGACCCTGCTCGTCACGCCGCCAGCCAACCGGCGCACCGCCATCCTCTTCCATGTCTACCCGCAGGAATATGCCGCGGAACGCCATCAATTGGGTGCCAAGCTCGGCGCATGGGCGCTTGAGACCAGCGGACGCCATCGATGCCTGATGATCGGCCGCGACACGTCGCGCTGGCACGAGCCCTATTCCTATATCGGCTTCGCCGAAGCCTGAGCAGTCCCGCCCCTGGCTTGCGAGTTCCTCAAGAAGGTCGAGACAGCTTTGAGCGGATTTCGTATCGCTTCCTGCCTTTTGGACGACGGCAGCGAGACAAGCCTTTGCATAGCAGCGCGATAATCGAAGACGCGGTCAGCACGCTTGCAAATACGATGAGACTCTATGTCGAGGCGCATCTTCGCTTCGGCGATCTGTTCAAGGTCGATCCCGAAGAGGCGATCGACAATATAGATCGCGCCTTCGAGGCGAAGCTCGAGGCCTTCCATTCGCTGTACGACGTATCGAAGACGCTCTTTGCATATTTCGATGATGGCGACACCGCGCTGATCATCGCGATACGAAACGCGATACATCATCGCGACCACCCGCTGTTTCGAAGTCTCAGGCGACGCCTTTATCTTGATGAGTGTGGCGTGGATCGCTGGCTGGGCGCGTCGTTTCTGCTTGCAAGTCACCCGACTCTTCATGGCGCCCCAGTTTGGATGTCCCATCATGTTCGGTTGGACGACATGGATTCGCGCCTCGACCCGTCCCGTGCTTCACCCTATCTCGACACCGGAGCGGGCATGGCGAAGATCGCCGGCAGGTTCGAGTTGATCGACCGGCAGCTCGCGCTTCCGGCGATCCGCCGGTTCCGCGATCGGCACCGATTTCCCGACGACCAGGCCTATGTCGATCTGATGCCGATCTTCGTCTCGGCCGTGTGCAAGGTCTTCAAGGCGATGAAGCACGCGGGGATAGGCTTCAATCGATTCGACGCCAGAACCTACCTCGCCCCCTTTACGTCAGAGCTTGAGATCGACCTCGGCAACCACGACTTCAGGCAGCTGCGGATGCGCGGATGGGGTGCACTCGACCTGATGCCCATTCCCATCGAATAGGTTCAAGCGCGTTCGCGCCTGCAAATGGCGGCAAAGGACCAACGTCTGCTTTCTGGCCTTAGTAGCTTTGGATCGAATGGCCGAAATCAGGCGCGTTCCGGACATAACGCGTTGAACATTTTGCTGTCCGCGTAAAAACCGCAGACAACCCTAGCCGACGTCAACTCCAAGTCGCGACCCCGATCAGGGCCATGAACGCGCCAAACAGAACACCCCCGGTTGCCGCCCACGTCACCCACCAGTCCTGCTCGTCGTTTGACCGTCGCTGCTTGATCATACCCTCGACGCGGCCAAGTGAGTGTGAAAGCGCGTCGCGGGCCTCGCCGACAGATTTGCGATACTCCGCACTAAAAGCCATCGACGCTTGGTGACTTTCGGCGGCAAGGGTCAGCGGCGTAAGGCGCATCGCGGGTTTGTCGTGGATGCTCGCGATGTGCTGATCGATCTGATCGAGCCGCGCGTTCATGTCACGAAGGGTCAGCGAATAGTCGGGCAGCTTTTCCTTTGCAGACGTGAGTCCCTCGATCGCGGTCCGTTGCAGAGAAATCTCACTGCGCAGATCATCAAAGGCTTTGGCGGCGTCGTTGGAGGGCGGGGCGGCGGGGGTGAGTTTGCGTGTCATGGACGCAGCCTACATCGAGATCCCCAGCCCGCGTCCAGCGCCTAGACTTAGCTGGAGATCCTGAGACAGCGTTTTCCCTCTCATAGCGTCCAGCCCGAGCTGAGCGCGGCGATTTTCAAGGAGCGACTCGAGCTGCGGATCGCGGTGAAGGCTCTTCGCCATGCTCGTGAGGTTGGCGCGCGCCTCGTCACGCGCCGCATATGTCGGCGCCTTGCGGGCTATCGTGCTCTCCTTCTTCCATGTCTCAACAAACTGGTCGGCGCGCTTCTCGGTCTCGGCGGCGAGCCTCTTCGTGTCGACGGCGAGCCGCGCGCGATCGCGCGCTGCACGGTCCGCCGCCGCGCGCTCGGCGACGCGTGCCGCTTCCTGCCGTTCCATCGCCGCGATCGCGCCCGCCGTCCGCCCTGCGGCGGCCTCGCTGGTGAGCTTATAGCTTTTCCCGAACGCCTCGCGCAGATCGTTTGCGCCGCCCGGACGCAGCGTATCGAGTTCCTGCCGGGCCTTGCGATAGGCGTCGAGCTCGTGCGGCAGCTCCTTCCCTCCGGCGCGCCGGACATCGACGATGTCCTTCGTCATCTGCGCAAAGCGCTCGACCGCCTTGTCGAGTGGGGGTTGTGCAGGGGCGCGATCAAGGAATCGGCCGCTGACGCGGACCTCCGATAGTTTGACCTGCCGCAGCCGCTGAGGCGGAGCCTCTTCCAGTGCTTTGCGCGAGACGGTAAGCTTCAGCCCGTCGAACATGCCGCGTTTGGGCTCGGCGGTTTTTGCCGGTTCCGGCGCACGCACGCGATAATCGCTGGCCATATCCTTGCCGCGCTCGCGGCTGAGCGTGCGGACGAGTTTGGACTGATTGGCAAAATCATCGCGGCCATAATGGAGATCGACGGATTCGCGGTGGCGCGACATGGCAACATAGGCTCCGTGCCGATCCATTCCCGGCGTCGCGAGCACCTGCACCCGGTCGACCGTCATGCCCTGGGCCTTATGGATGGTCGCGGCGTAGCCATGATCGATATGAGCATAGTCCTTGAGGTCGAACGCGACGTTGCGCCCGTCGTCGAGCATGACAGCCATGCGCATTCGATCGACATTTCGGACCGTGCCGAGCGAGCCGTTCTTGACGCCCAGATCGCGCTCGTTCCGCAGGAACATGACGCGGTCGCCTTCCGCAAAGCTGCGGCCGCCACGCTCGACATTGATCGCGACATCTGCGCCAAGCGCCCCGCCGGCGCGCAGTCTGTCTCGGGCATCGTCATTGAGCTGGCGCACTTCGTCATTGGTGTGGGTAAGAATAATACGGCTCGCATCGGGATGACGCTGCCGATCGCGATCCCACGCATCGACAAGTTCGGTGCGCGCCGCATCGCGGGTAACGGCGGCGTGGACATGCCCGGCCTCGGCATAGCGACCGACCGCATCGCCGGTCCGCCCGGTGGCAAGCTCGCGCGTCGCGTCGCGCTGCCATTCTTCATGCTGGCGACGGATGGATGTAATCTCCACCGCCCCGTGGCGCTCGGCGGCGGCGCGGAATGCCGCGCCCGCTTCGATCGCCTGCAACTGCTCTGGATCGCCGACCAAGACGACCTTGGCGCCCTGCTTTTCGGCTTCGGTCACGACACGCTCAAGCTGGCGCGTTCCGATCATACCGGCCTCGTCGATGACGAGAATATGTTTGCTGGTCAGCCGTTCGCGGTCATTGGCCCATTGATGTTCGAGGCTCGCCAAGGTCCGCGAGCCGATGCCGGAACCATGTTCCAAACCCTCGGCGGCGATGCCCGACAGCGCAGCGCCCTGCACCTGATAGCCCGCCGCCTCCCAAGCTTCGCGCGCCACGCCAAGCATCGCGCTTTTGCCCGTGCCGGCATAGCCAATGACATTGCTCACACCGCGCGCCGATGTGACATGCTCAAGCGCGCCGCGTTGCTCAATCGATAGATCAAGGCCGCGTGCTGACGCGCGCGCAAGCGCCCGTTCGCGATGACGATCGGCGACGCCATGGTTGCGGCGCGCGTCGAGCGTCGCGGTCGCGCGTTCAAGCCTTTGCTCGGTCTCGATCATGGCGCGCGAGGTGAACCGATCTTCGCCGCGCCCGTCCTTGCCGAGTGCGACCAATTCGGGCGACGCTTTCACCGCACCCATGACGGCATCGAACTGGATCGTTCCCGCGCTATGTCGATGCACGAACATCGCGAGGTCGCGGTTGGTGAAGGTGGCCTGCCCGTGGGTAATGGTGTCGAGAGCGATCGACGGGTTGGCGAGGATTTTCTCGCCGTTCCGCCGCGCAATATCGAGATGCTCTTCGGCGCGGTCGACTTCGAGCCCCTGCTCCACCATCCGCGCAGCAGCGGGACCGATCTTGTGCTGGGGTTCGAGCTCGATCCCCTGCGCTTCCAAGGTGCGATGATCGATGCGTGCATCGATATCGAGCGCGGCGAGCCGTTCGTTGACATGATCGGCCCAGGCTTCGCGCCAACGCGTCAGCAGCTCGGTGCGGTTCCAGTCGCGGACCTTGGCGCCGAACTCGGCCGATCCGTCTTCGCCGATGCGGATCTCGCGCATCGTCAGCATGACATGGGCGTGAGGCCGCGCCAGCCCGTCGGCGCCGATGTCCCAGTGAACATTGAGGTCCGCGATCATGCCGCGTTCGACGAACTCGTCTCGGACGAAGTCGCGGGCCAGCTCGATGCCCTGCTCCTTGGTCATCTCGCGCGGGATCGCGAACTCGATCTCGCGAGCGAGCTGCGCGTCTTTGCGGATCTCCGCGGCCTCGACGTCATTCCAGAGCTTTTCGCGGTCGCGCCATTCCTCTGGCGCATTCTCCGGCAGCAGCACTTCGCTGTGGACGACACCCGCCTTGTTCGAGAAGTCGTGGCTTCGTCCAAGCCGCTCGTCGTGCAGCCGGTCGGCCGAACGATAGGCCGCGGCGGCAACCGCGCTGCTGCCTACGGCGCGGGAAATCACTTTTGCCGAGAAATGATAGATCGCCATGGCGGCAATCCATTTACAGCAAAACGAGCACGTCGGCACGACGTATAAGCGCGCCCTCACACGATTTCATCGCGCTCGGGATCACAAAGTCGCAAGAGATTTCAGCTGCTTGAATGGCGATGAGACTCGGCATAATTGGTTCGTCCGACCCCATCAAACGGAAGGACAGACGATGCGTAAACTGCGCGATTTCGACGCCGAACTCCAGGTGCTCACCGACAAAGCCAAGGCGCTCAAGACAAAGAAGCAAGGTCAGCTCGGCGAGCTGGTGATCGCCACCGGCGCCGATGCGCTGTCGATCGAACAGCTCGCGGGCGCATTGATCGAGGCTGTCGGCGCAGACGGGGCACGGAAGGAAGCGTGGCGCAAAAGCGGCGCGGCCTTCTTTCGCGGAAGCAGCACCGGTACTCGCCAAGACGCTCGCCGCAACGCGGGCGGCGCATCGGCGATCGGTGCAGGCGCGCAACCGCCTTCAGGCGAAGCGGGCGCGGCATGACACGCGAGCCTGGCAGGTGAAGCGCCGCGAGCGCACGCGTCAGCTAATCGAGTTGGGCGGCCTCGTTGCCAAGGCCGATCTGATCGAGCTGACCGGCGATGATCGGGCGATCATCCTCGGGCTGCTCGTCGAAGCCGCTGCGAAGCTGCGCGGCGAAAGCCGTGAGCAGCAAATTCTTCTGTGGCGCCGCCGGGGGCGGCGCGCCTTCAACAGCGACATTAGCGCTGATGCGATGTCGAAACTTTGATAGAGCTGCAAAAACCGCACGGCTGCTTCTCGCGCCGAAAGCCGTTTGCACCGCCGAGACCGCGCGTCACAACATTGGCCTGCGAACGCACTGACAGATTGAGGCGATCGGTGACGCAGTCGTCACAGATTGCCACGCCTTCGAGGCGCTGGATCAGTGCCTCGATTTGCCCCGCAATGGTCATGCGCCGGGGCATAGATCAGCGACCAGCCTGTGCGGCCGCTTCAAGCTGGGCGATCCGCTCCGAACAGATCGCGTGCACGGCGCGGCCCAATTCTTCGACGCGCTCGCCAAGCCAGCGCAATTCGTCTTCGGTGATCCGGTAATGTTTTGAATAGCGCGCCTTTACATAAGCTTCCTTGAGCTTTTCGAAGTGCTTGCGATCTGCTTTCAGTTCGCGCGGCCAGGCATCGACGAGCCGCATGTCGATGCGCTCGGCCTGGGTGCGCAGAAAGCCCAGATTGTGAACGTGAGGAGTATAGAAGGTACAAACGAGAAGCACGGTATGGTAAAGCCTCTCTGTCGCCTGATGCATGTCGAAAGCTGCTTTCTTCAGCCAGCCTTGTTGCAGAGAATGCAGCGCTGAACCGTGAAACTGGCCAGCGGTGGGGTACCATTCTCCGAAATATTCCTGCGCCATGGCGAGCGCCTGCTCGGGCGTCTTCGGCTTCGGCTTGTGCAATTCCTTGTCGTCAAACTCGTAGAGCGCGATCCCATCGCGCGCGACGTCCATGAAGAAATAGCGCCCGTGCGCGAGTCCGTCGTTCACTTCCTGGATGGTGTGGACGATGAAATTGACCGGCGTATGGAGCGTCTTGTCGATCGCCAGCTCGCGGTTGAGCCGGTCCTCGACTTTCAGCCAGTAATCGACCTTTTCGGTCAGCCGCTTGTCGCTGACGATGATCAGCAGATCGAAGTCCGAGCGATAGCCTTTGGCGGTGTGCGGCTCATCGACCCAACCGCCACGCGCATAGCTGCCGTAGAGGATGATCTTGTCGATCCGGCCCTTCTTCTTCCAGTTCATTGTCGCCAGCGCTATGCTGTCGGCAAATTCTTCGAATATGATTTGCTACACGCGCTCGAGTTCGCGCTGCTTGTTGGCGGGAAGATGATCG